>DATAVX010000117.1:0-81609 GCA_036267535.1 Steroidobacteraceae bacterium | reverse complement strand
AATCCATGCCAGGGCTCCGTACTCGGAAATCCGTACATGTTCGACCCCAAAGGACCGTGATTGTCCCGCGGATACTGCAGTAGCTGCACCGTCACGCCTTGTTGGCGAAGCGCCCGATACATCTCCAAGCTCTGGCCGAGCGGATCAACGGTATCGCCCTCACCTTGTATCAGCATGAACGGAGTCCTGGCGCGGGCGACGTAGGCCAAGGGACTCTGGCGCCACGCGTCCTCGCGATGCTCCCAGGGCTTGCCGTAGAACCACCGGTCGTACCAGGATCCATCTTCCGTACCGTACTCGCTCTGCTGATCGATGACCGGAGCGGCGCTCACGACGGCCTTGAATCGATCGGTTTTGCCCTCTACGAACGCTGCCATTTCGCCGCCATAGCTATACCCCATCAAGGCGAGCCTGTCCGGATCGATGGGATACGCCCGCATCACGGCGTCTACTCCCGCCATGATGTCCCGGAGATCGCGCCCTCCCAAATCATTCTTGTTGGCGGCGGCGAACGCGGCGCCATAGCCGGTACTGCCGCGCGGATTCGTCAAGAGGACCGCCCACCCTTGCGCCAGCAAGTGCGCGGCCAACGGCGAGAATGAATCGATGAAGGCGCCGGTGGGCCCGCCATGAACCTCGACGATCAGGGGAATTTTGCCGCCGGAGACCTGGGCGGGCAGATAGAGCACTCCCTCGATATTGAGACCCTCGTTCTTCCATCGAACGGCGTGTACCGCGGGCGTGTCCCACTTGCCCGGGAGAAGACCCGGCGTGTCGAGCAACCGCGCTCCTTGGCCGGGTTGTGAGGCAAAGTAGAGCGCCGGGGCTTGCGTTCCGCTTTCTCCAAGCCAGGCACAGAGGGCGTCGTTCATGGCACAGTGCAGTGCACGGACGACCGGGCGATCGAAGTGCAGCTCTTCCGCTTTAGTGCCGCCGATATTGAGATACGCGGTACGAAAACCCCGTTGCACCTCTTGGAACACGCTGGATCCCACCGACACCGGATCCTCGTTGCCCAGCGAACCGCCAAGGTTAATGGCGACATTCCGTATCGATCGATCACTGAGGTTCAATTCGAAGAGATCGTCGTATCCCGGCGGGGCATCCGCCTTCGCCTGGGCCCTAAAGAAAAGGCGCGACCCGTCCTCAGACCACGCGCCGCCTCGAATGGTGGCCGGAAGCTCGGTGAGCTGCGCGGGGTGAGACGGATTCGCCCGCTCCACGAGCCATGCGGTCATGGCCGGCCCGAGGTCTGCCGCGTGATTCGGGCCCTCGGCGAGCGCAATCAGGCGGTCGCTCTTCTTCGCCCACGCAACCTTGGCCAGGTCCGACGGTATCTCGACGGCCGTCAACCTGCCGGACTCCGCATCCAGCAGGTACAGCCGCTTGCGGTGCTTGTCATGATCGACCCAGAGGGCGTCCGCCTTCTCGTCCTTTTGCTTCTTCTCGCCGGGCGTCTGCGGGTCCTGCGCGATGATGGCGATGGTGCGGCCGTCGGGGGCGGCTTCATATTTCTCGACGTCCAGCGATAGCGGCTCCTTCTTGGCCGGCGCGTCGCCCAGCTTCCTGGGCGGAATCGCGTCGGGCTCCTCGGAGTCATCGATGATGGGCGCGACTTTAAGATCAAAAGCATGCGCCTCGCCGCCCGACATGGGCAGCCGGAACAGCTGCGCATGCTCCGCGCGCTTCGCCAGAAATAGGATGCTGCCGCCATCACCCAGCCAGCGGCCCTCGTGCTCTCCCTGCTTATCGGCCGCGGGCGAATAGGTGATCTGGCGTGCCGTGTTCGTGCCTACATCCACGAGCCACAGGTGCTGACGGCCCCCGTCCGCCGTGGCATCGGTCACCCGAATGAGTACCCGGCCTCCATCCGGCGAGACTCGAGGCTCCGCGAGTGCGCGCACATGGCGCAAATCCTCGTTCGAAGGAGTCCCGCCGTCTGCCGCATGCAGCGAAGCGATTCCTGTCCAAGAAAGGGCAATGACGAAACTCCGCCTCGCAACTGCTGCGCCCATGCTCGTGCTCCTGCTTTGAATACAAGGAATGCCGGTCGACTGCAGCATACCGGTCCACGACGCGTAATTCGTGACCCAGATGCTACGCAGTCAGCAGCGGTTCGGCGGAATCGGGCCACTTCTCCAGCGCATCGACGACCAAGCTCAAGAAAGCGTTCGCCTGGAATGCATCGAGGGCCCGATGGTCGAGGGTCAGCGTCAAATAGCACATGGAGCGCACGGCAATCGATTCGCTGCCGTCCGCATCGATGACGCAGACACGGCGCTGCACCTTGCCCACCCCGAGAATGGCCACCTGCGGCTGATTGATGACGATGGGCGCGGCGAGCAGACTGCCGCCCACGCCGTGATTCGAAATGGTAAAGGTGCCGCCGCGGACGTCTTGAGGCGAGAGTTTGCCGGCGCGCGCCGCTTCCACCGCCGACCCTAAGCGCTGCGCGATCTCGAATAAGCTCAAAGTCTGTACGCGGTGAATCACCGGGACGATCAATCCTTTGTCGCCGAGCGCCGTGCCCACGCCGATATTGATGTCGCCGTGCAGTTCCATCCCGTCGGACCGGAACGTCGCGTTGACCTCTGGATGGGCGCGCAGCGCTCGTGCGCAGGCGCTGATGAAATACGCGGTCAAGGTCAGCCGCGCGCCGCGCGCTGCGCAGCTCGCGGCGTGCAGGGCGCGATGCTTTAGCACGCGGCTCAAGTCGGCCTCGAACAAGGTGGTGATGTGCGGCGCATCGGCGAGACTGCGCACCATGTGCTCTGCGACGCGGCGCCGGATGGCGGTGTGCGGCATGAGCGTGCCGGCGGCGGCAGGGAGCGAAGCAGGTGAAGCCGGCGAAGCTGTTGCCGGCGCCGCCGGCTGCGACTGAGAAACATGCCGCGCCACATCTTGCGCCGTGATGCGGCCGTTGCGGCCCGTGCCTCGAAGGTCGTCGGCGGCGAGCCCGTGCTTGTGCAGCAATCGCCGGACCGAGGGGCTCAGCAATTCGGAATCCGTGCGCGCCGTGGCTGCGAGGCCTGGCTTTTCGGTTTTAGCGGCGGATGGGGCGGATTGTTGTGCTACCGGCGCGGCTTCGTCCGCCAATCTGACCCGTGCCAGCAATTCATCCGGGCTGACCTCGGTGCCCTCGGCTTTTAGAATTTCAACCAAGGTACCGCTGACGGGTGCGGGCACCTCAACGGTGACCTTGTCGGTCTCCAACTCCACCAGCGCTTCGTCTTTCGCGAGCGTGTCGCCGACGGCTTTGCACCAACGCAGAATCGTGGCGCGCGTGCCTTCCTCGTTCGGCGGGACCAGCACGTCCTCGATGCGGCTCATTTAAATTTCAGTCAAGCTGACGATCGACCGGGCAATGGTCTCGGCGCTCGGCAGCACGGCGTCCAGCAAGACCGGGTTGTGCGGACTCGGAACGTCCGGCATGGCGAGGCGTTCGATGGGCGCATCGAGATCGAAGAAGGTTTCCTTGGCGAGCACGGCGGCGATTTCGGCACCAAATCCGGCGGTCATGTTGTCCTCGTGAACGATCAAACAGCGGCGCGTCTTGCGCACCGAAGCCAGTATGGCTTCGCGATCCCACGGCGACAGCGTGCGCAGGTCCAAGAGATCCGCCGACTTGCCGCTCGCCTCGATGGCTTGTTCGCAGCGCTCCACCATCGCGCCCCAGGTAACTATCGTCAGGTCGCTGCCCTTGCGCAAGAGGCTGGCCTTGCCGAAGGGCACGACAAAATCGTCGCCGGGATAGGGGCGCCGCGCTGAAACGGAGTCGAGCAGCGAGCGGTGCTCGAAAAATATCGTGGGATCATTGCCGCGCAATGCGCTGCGGAGCAATCCCACCGCGTCCTGGGCATTCGACGGCATGGCCAGTCGCCAGCCGACGCCATGCAGCCACTGCACTTCGTTCGATTGGCTGTGCCAGGGGTCGCCGCACTTGAAGAAGCCGCCGGGTATGCGCACCACCATCGGAGCTGCAAATCGGTTCATCGTGCGCCAGCGCATGGTGCCGCAGTCATTGAGCTGTTCCGCCGCGGGGTCGGCGTATTTGCGAAATTGAATCTCGGGGACCGGCATGAGCCCGGCGGCGGCCATGCCGACGGCGCGGCCGATGATGCCTTCCTCGGACAGGCTGGTGTCGAACACCCGCTCGACGCCGAACCGCTCTTGCAGTCCTAAGGTGGCCGCATGTACGCCGCCCTTGCGTCCGACATCTTCGCCAAAGACCAGCATGCGCGGATTGGCGGCAAGCTCGTGTTCGAGCGTGCGGCGCACGGCGGTCACCAAATTGATACGCGGGCCTCGAGGTTCGGCCCGCTCGGTGCCCGGCGCCGGCACGACGCCCGCATTGCGCAGTCCGCCTTGTTGTTGCAGGTCGATGGAACCATCCGCATGGGTTTCGGAAAACACATAGCGTTGAATGCGTCGAGGATCGGGGACGGCGCGCCGCTCGACCTTGGCGAGGATCTCTGCGATGAGCGCGCGGGCCTGCGATATTTCAAGGTCCCAGTCCGCCGCCGAAATGGTATGCGGCACCAGTTGCTCGCGCAGTTTCGCGAGAGGGTCGCGCGCTTTCTCCGCGGCAATTTCCTCGGCGCTTTTGTAGGTCTGGGTATCCTGGCCCGAATGTCCGGAAAGTCTCGGCACCAGAAGCCGGATCAACGCCGGGCCCTCGCCGGACCTCACGCCGCCGACGGCGTCTTGAATCAATGCCGCGGCTGCGACGGGGTTGGAGCCGTCGCCATCGAGGACGCGCAGTCCGCGGAAACTCGCCAAATTGCTCGCAATGTTGCCGCCCGGCGTCTGGTGCTGTGAGCTGACCGAGATGCCATAGCCGTTGTCTTCTATGAAGAACAGGAAGGGCAGGCATTCGGTGCTGACGATGTTGAGCGCCGCCCAAAATCCGTTGGTGGCCGTCGAGGCTTCGCCGCCGTGCGCGACCGCGATGCTGTTCTTGCAGGATTGCTCACCGAGTTGAGTCAGGCGATAACGCAATGCCTGGGCCCATCCTACGGCCGGCGTGTATTGGGCGCCGACGCCGCCGCACACGGGGAGCACGCACGCGCCCGTTTTGCGCGGCATATTGAAGACCACGCCGATATCGCGGCCATCGCTCATGCCGCCGGCGCGCATCATGGTCGATGACAGCGCTTCCTCCACCGGCAACCCAAGGCCGAGCAACAGCGGGCGCGACCGATAGTAGCCGGCGACGCCGTCCTGCGCGCCGGTGAGCTGGGTGCTCAGCAGCACTTGAGTCAAGTCGTGGCCGCGCGCGGAAAATTGATACAGAACTTTGCGGTCCTTGAGCAGCGTGAATTCTTCCAAGTCATCCAAGGCACGTGAAACGGCAACGTGGCGCAGCACGCTGCGCCAGTCGATTGCGCCGGGCTTGGATTTCTGCTGCGGGGATAAGGGACTTGCAATCATGCAGCGCAGCCTAGTCCAGTCAGTAGGACCGAATTCGCCAAAAAGACCACAAAATCTGTTAATAATTAGTGATAATAACCAAATATTCGCGTAAAGATGGCTAAAACATGAAGCTGGATCGTTTCGACGCAAAGATTCTGGACGCACTGCAGCGCGATGGCCGCTTGTCTGTGGTAGATCTCGCCGAATCCATCGGTTTGTCCGCCACGCCCTGCGCCCGGCGCATCAAGGCGCTGGAATCCGCAGGGGCCATCGAGGGTTACACCGCGATGCTCAATCCGGCGCGCGTGGGACTCGCCGTGCTCGCGATCGTGCAGGTCAAATTGACCGAACATACCGACGAGACCGTGGCGCGGTTCGAGCGGGAAATTCAGCTCATGGACGAGGTGACGAAATGCTTCGCCATGACCGGCAGCTATGACTTCATTCTCGAAGTGTACGGGCAGGATCTGGAGGCACTGAGCAACGTCGTGCTCAAGAAGCTCATCCGCGTACCCAATGTGCGCGACATGCAGTCCAGCGTGGTGCTGGCGACGATCAAACGCACGGCGCGAATTCCGCTCGCGCATTTGCAAGCCGGCGCTTAGCCGGCGGCATGAGAGGTTGCGCGCTGCCGCTATCGGGCATGAGCAACCATGGCCGGTGCTATGATCGGATCGCAGATCGGCACATAGGCGGTGGAAGCACGCTGGGACAATCAGGAATAAACGTAATCAGGCCTTCAGCATTTACCTGCTCGATCACACCGTCATATCGGACAATCAGAACAGCGCGCATGCCAGCGTGTGGAATCAAACGGCGGATGCGCTGGTGAAGGGGAACCCATCGCGGTTCGGTTATGTCGATACTCCTAACTTCTGGAAAGGCGTCGACCACTGATGAAAAAGCTCAAGCACGAATCGGAGCTGTTCAAGGCAGCCTTGCACAAAGGCGTCGAATACGCAGAGGGACGCAAGGCGGTGGAATTCGAGGCCACGGATTCGGCCAGCCTCAAGGCGCTGTACGTGTATCGCTTGCTGGTGCACGACAAGATGATCGCCCCCATGCCGGAGGATCAGGTCAGCGAGAAGACCATTCGGCACCGGCTCGCGACTTGGTACGCGCACCAACTGCCCAAGGGACATCCGCTGACGGAATAATCGCGGAGCGCGCTAGGCCCGCTGTCGAGTATTGCTCCAGATCACTTGGGCCGCGCCGACCAAGGCGAGAATCGCGCCATAGATGGTCCAATGATAATTGCCCACCATGAAGCCGACGCGAAATGCGATGTTCAGTCCCTGCAGCATCCAGACAGCCCCCATGAGAATCATCACGACGCCGATTAGGCTGCTGACAACACGCATGATGAGATTGAACGCCGGCCGCATCGGCGCAGCATAGATCCTCTAGCTTCGCGGCGCAAAGGATTGCGAGAACGGCGAGAAGGACTGCGGCCGGAGGTCGTACGGATCGCGTTCAGTCAAGATCAGCAAGCGACGCTCGCCGTCACACCGCAAAAAGACGAAGCCGAATTCGTGGCTGCCTTCGGTCTGCCATCCCGCGCCGGCCTGGCGCTCGATCGCCGCCGCCATGGCCGCCAATAAATTGCTGTGCGGTTCGAACTTGACGCTCTCGATGACCCGCCATTGGAGGTCGAAAATAACGCAGAAGCGCGGCGTTTTGGCGGTCATATAGACCTCGTTGCGGTATCGGGTCATCGGGCGATTTTCGCCGTGGATTCAAGGCGCGTCCATTCAGTATCGCGCCGCCGGCGGCACTGTATGGCGGCCCGGAACGCCCGGAACGCTCATTGCATCCAATGTCATAGGCGCACCGACTTAGAGTGCGAATGATCAGGTTTTGCTTTCAATTCCCATTACTCTGGAGATTCGACAATGAAAATCAACCGCGCCGCCATGGGCGGATTTCTAGCTTTAGCTTTCGCAGTGACCTCGGCCTATGCCGCCGGTCCGACCGACCCGCAGATCGCCGCCATCGTGGTGACGGCAAATCAAGTGGATATCGACGCAGGCAAGTTAGCTCTGACGAAGGCTAAGTCCCCGGATGTAAAGAAATTTGCACAACTGATGATTACCGATCACACCGGTGTCAACAAATCAGCCACCGCACTGGTGAACAAACTGCACGTCACTCCGGAGAGCAATCCCACCAGTCAGTCGCTGCAGAAAGGCGGCGATGACAATTTGGCGGCGCTCAAGAAGCTCAGCGGCAGCGCGTTCGACAAGGCCTATGTGGATCATGAAGTTGCCTATCACCAAGCCGTGATTGATGCGGTAGACACGACGCTGATCCCGAGCGCGCAAAACGCGGAACTCAAGGCGTTGCTCGTCAAGGTCCGGCCGGCGTTCGTCGCTCACTTGGAGCATGCGAAGAAACTGCAAGGCGAATTGGGCAAGTAAGCTCAAGAGCGCAAGTAAGCTCAAGAGTGCGTATTTGGATACAGGCCTCAGGAGCCGCAGTTGTCAGCCTGGCATTGACCGGCACTGCGGCTTCAACCGGTGAGAGGAAACTCAAGCCGAAATCCCCAGCCCACGTGATCAGCATGCAGATCGTGGGTTTCGACCCGCCGGAACTGACGGTGAAATCAGGCGAGCGGGTGACCTGGGAGAACAAGGACTTGTTTCCGCATACCGCCACGGCGGATGACAAGGCCTTTGACTCCAAGAGCATTGCGCCGACCGCGAAGTGGACATGGGTCGCTGGTAGGCCCGGTGCGTACACCTACACATGCACCTTCCACCCTAATATGAAGGGAACCATCAGGGTGCAATGAGGCGGATCGATGCAACAAGTTGCGACGGCGCGAAGTTCGGCAGCAATTCAAGATCGCTCGATCGCGAGCAGCATCGCCGCGGGCGATACGGCAGCATTCGAGCGGATGATGCGGCACTACAACCGCCGCTTATATCGGCTGGCGCGCGCCACCTTGCGAGATCGCACGGAGGCAGAAGATGCATTGCAAGACGCCTATATTTGCGCTTACCGCTCGATGGGGAGTTTCCGTGGCGAAGCCTCGCTCGGCACCTGGCTCTCAAGGCTCGTGCTCAATGAATGCTTCGCGAGGATGCGGCGCACTGCGCGCCGGGAGAATCTCGCGCCAATGGTCAGTGCGAGCCGCCATGTCGCGTCAACTCACATGATCGTCGATGAAGCCGATTCGCCTCACAGCGCAGCAGCACGGGTGCAGATCCGCGAATTGTTGGAGCGCAAGGTGGATGAGCTGCCGGACAGCTACCGTACCGTCTTTGTACTGCGCTCGGTCGAGGAACTGACCGTGGACGAGGCCGCCGAGACTTTGGGGATTCCCGAGGAAACGGTGCGAAGCCGCCATTTCCGGGCCAAGAATCTGCTGCGTGAATCCTTGACGCTGGAGTTGGATCTTGCCGAGCCGGACCTGTTTGAATTCGGCGGGGATCACTGTGATCGGATCGTCGCCAACGTGCTGGCGGGCATCGCCTAGCGACAAAATTGACACATCCGGGCCCTAAACGGCCGGATGACATTACGACATCATGATGTCATAATGTCTTGGTGGATATCAATCCCCGGTCGCCCATGCCCCTGCACGCGCAGGTCGAGGAAGCCCTCCGCAAGGATATCGGCGAGGGCCTGTTGCCCTCCGGTTCCCGTTTGCCGTCGGAAGATCAGCTGATCGAGCGGTTCGCAGTCAGCCGCAGCACCATCCGTACGGCGATTCAAAGCCTGATTGCGCGCGGTCTGATCTCGATTCGCCGCGGCAAGGGCACCTTCGTCATTCAGCCCATCATCACCCAGGAACTCACCGAATTGACCGGATTCGTGGAGGACATGCGGGGCTCGGGACGTGAGCCATCCGCGGTAGTGCTCGACCGGCGACTGGTTGCCGCCAGCGAAACGGTGGCGCGGCAGCTGTCGATGCAACGAGGTGCGCCCGTGGCGCGCATTCAGCGCGTGCGCTTCGCCGACGGCATCGCGATGTCATTCGATGAGACCTATCTGCCGCAAGGCCTGGGCGAGAAGATCATGGCCGACGATTTGGAGAATCAGCCCATTTTTTCGCTGCTCGAGCAGAAATATGCGATGCCGCTCATCGAAGCGGAGTATCGGCTCGCGGCAGTGGCATCGCATGGCACGGTGGCGCGTGCGCTCGGCATCGACGCCGGCAGCCCGATTTTCTTGATCGAACGAACCAGCTTTTCGAGCGGTCGCCAGCCGGTCGATTACGAAAGGCTGTATTACCGCGGCGATCACATCCGCTTTGTTACCCGCCTGGCGCGGCGCCAGGCCGCCGGCAGGGAAACTCGCGCGTCCCTTGGCTGAAGTGCAAATCGGCCTTCAGTGGTGGCTTTTCGCCGTTGCGCTCGGGACCAGCATGCTGGGCGGCATGCTCGGCATGGCGAGCGGAATATTCATCGTGCCGATTCTGACCATGTTCGGCCGCATCGACATCCATGCCGCGATCGGCGCGAGCCTGATATCCGTGATCGCCTGCTCGTGCGGCAGCGCGGCGCCTTTCTTGAAGGAGAGACTCACCAATATTCGTCTCGCCGTCTTGCTGGAAATAGCCACCACCTCCGGCGCGCTGTGCGGCGTGTTTCTGGCTGGATTGATTGCGACGCCGGTTTTGTACGTGATCTTTGCGCTCGTCCTGCTGCTGTCCGCGCAACAAATGATGGCGAGGCGCAAGGAGTCGATCGTTTCATCGGCCGCCGGCCCCGGACGTTGGGCGGCACTGCGCCTTGACTCGAGTTATCCAGAGCGCGGGCCGGATCGCGAGATCGCCTATTCGGTACAGCGTTTGCCGTTCGGCATGGCGCTGATGTACGGTGCCGGTCTGATTTCGGCCCTGCTCGGCATCGGCAGCGGCGTGCTCAAGATTCCCGCCATGGACACAGCACTTAGGCTCCCCATCAAGGTCTCCTCGGCCACGTCCAATTTCATGATTGGCGTCACGGCGGCTGCCAGCGCCGGCGCCTACTTCGCGCGCGGTGAAATCGTCAGCTCGATCGCGGCGCCGGTCGCCTTGGGATCGGTCGTCGGCGCGGTGCTCGGCGCGCGCATCCTCATGGCTGTTTCGAACCACAAACTGCGTCTGATGTTCATCGGCATTTTGCTGGTGCTGGCGGCGCAAATGATGCTCGCCGCTTTCGGCGTGAGCCTTCTGGCACGCGGACTTTGAAAACCGAGCTCGCACTGGCGGTCCAACTGGAGCAGTTGCTCTCAAAACTGTTGCACTTCGGTACGTTGCTCGCATCCGCCGTCGTCGCGGCGGGTCTTGCGATCGCACTGGCATCAGGCGCGCCGGGAATGCGCGTCGCCACCGCCGGCATCGTGCTCTTCATCTTGCTGCCCGTAGTGCGGGTGGGTGCGATGCTCGTCTACTTTGTGCGCGCGCGGGATTATCGCTTCGGCGCCATCGCCACGCTTGTGCTGCTCATCATTCTGTGCAGCTACTTGGTGGGTGCGCGCTGAGGCCGTTCTTACGCGTACAAATAATTCATCGGCAGTCCGAGGCGCAGGCAAGACTGCACCGCAGGGTTCGCGGCCAGCACGATGCGATCAGCGGCCGCGGCCGCCCATTTCGTCAGCCGGCGTTCATGCTCGCGCAAAGCATAATAGCCGGATAATCCCAGGAACTCGCGCAACTCTACCGGGATCAGCTCCACCGCAGCCCGCAGCAGCATGGGCTGCATCCAGCGCAGCGGCCGAGGCAACGAGGGTGTCTCACGCATGATGCGCAAGAATTCAAAAATGATGGGGGAGGGCGCCAGGCGGGGACGTGTGGTGTCGGTCAGCGCCTGCATCTCCGCGGCAGAACGCGGTGCATCGATCGCGCCGTACAGGCGTGAGACCGGAACGCCTTCCCGATAGTACCCATCCAGATCATCTGTGCTCAAAGGAGCGACGTATCGGCAGTAAGCCTCTACGAATCCGTACGACGCCGTGGCATGGACCCAGGTGAGCAATCGTGGATCGCTGGCAGAGTAATGGATCCCGGCGGTCGTGGTTCCCTTGATCGATGCGTGCATTTGCACAACGCGCGCAATCATCGGTTCCGCGACACTGCGCGCCCCATACACGCTGATCATGGCGGCCAATCCGGTGCGTCTAAGGCGGCGCAAAGGATCTTTGCGGAACGAGGTGTGTTCCCACACGCCCGCGCGAACCGCGGGTTCCGCGAGCTCGAGAATGACGGCCGCGGTCCCGCCCACGAATAATGTGATTGGGTTTTTCAATATCCGCCACGACACGGAATCCGCAGGTACCAAGGCTTCTTCCCGCAAAGGCCGCGCAAAGTCGCTGCGCGGTCCTGGCTGGCTGCTCAAGAAAGCATCCACCGAACCATTGAGGTAGCGCTGCAATGCACCTGGGAGCGGAATGGCTGACAGCATGGGTACCCGTACCGCGCGCAAGCGTGGCGTCAAGGCGAATGGATGTGGTTTAGCTGCGCTCCGGCAGCGCTGGCTTGGTAGCGGCAGCGCCGTCGACGATGACCTGCTCCAAGACCGTCAGGTACTCCAAGTAGCGCTTCCGTCCTAAGGTGGTCACGCGGTACAGGGTTTGGGGCCGATCGCGGTCGGAACCCTTGGCGAGGCTCACCAGGTTGGCCTCTTGCAGCACCTGCAGATGGCGGTTCAGATTGCCATCCGTCAAGGCGCAGAGTTTTTTCATCTCGGGGAAGGGCAGGCCGCGGGGATGAGTGACCAGGCAGGTCAGCACGCCGAGGCGGGCGCGTTCGTGAATGACGCGGCTTAGGCCATCATAGGCAAAAGGCGAAGCGGCCGGTACTTTGCGTTTAACTTTCTTCAACGGCGTCCTCGAATCCAAAGCGCAAGACGGCGGCAACGAGCAACTGCCCGATGCCGAAGGGTATGCCCATAGCCCAGGGTAGCAATGCATGGTGCTCAGCGGCAACCCACAGGCAGATCAGGCCCGCGGCCAGATACCAAGCGCCGACAGCAAACATCTGCCAGGGTAGAAAACGGCAGGATGCAAATATCCCTAGGCTGAACATGACCGACCAAAGCCCGGGTAGCATCCAGGAATTTTGCGGTGTGATCCCAATCAGCACGACGGTGAGCAGCAGTCCTACAACGATGCAAGGCAGAAACTGTTCCACGGCGGCCTGAATCATTTCCACGGCGAGGCCGGAATGCACCCGCCTTACTCGAAAGACGGTCTCGATAGCCGACATAAGCACCGCCGCGGCGGCCGTGGCGATCCAAATGACTAGAAAGGCCTTCAATTCATGCTGCGATGCGGGAGCCCAATGAGCTTGCGCGGCCGCAACCACCATCGCCAGGATCCCGGTCGAGGCGACGGACAGCGGGCCGTAACCGCGGAACTGAGTGCCGCGCGCAACCTGGCTGCGGATGGCGTTGATATCGTCCAGGGCCTGTCGCAGTTCTGTCATGGTCAGCGGCCTCTCCAAAAATTTGCGCGCCAAAGCACGCCGCTTAGGCTCTGATTGCAATTCAAATGCGATCCGCTGTCAAGAAACGTGCTCATGGTCGGCCATTCGCGATTGCCCCTGTCACACATCGAGTGGTACTTTGCAGTACAAAGTCATGGTTGGTGGTGACGGAGAAACATGGCCGCGATCAAGTTTGACAGATTGGACGCGCGCGAGCCCGATGTGAGCGGCATGCCGCTCGCTTTGGCTGTAAGTACAGTGGGAACTGCGAGCCTGTTGCGCGACGCGTGGCCCAACGCCATTACCTGGCCGTTCATCGATCTGCACGCCGCGTTCGGCGTGCTGTTGTGCCTCATGGTGGTCATGCAACTTCATGCGGCTAAGTCAAGGCGCATCCCGTTGAGCGGCGCTCGCTTGCACGCATTCTGCCGCGGGCTTACGCGTCTGGTGTTTCTCCTGTTGTACGTGTTGTTTGGCTTGAATGAACTGGTGCATGCGGCGGCGACGTTGTGGAACAACGGCCTGCAGGGCAGCGTGCATCCGGCGACGCTCCAGCCTCCGGAATCCTTACGCGACTACTTGGCCTACGGCGTCGTCGCGCTGGCTATGATCCGCCTGCTCGGGCCACGGATCATTCAACGTTCGCCGGCCATCAGCAGGACAAAGGAATCCGGGATCAGCGCCGGCCGGGGCCGAGGCTGCTCGGCCGTGGCGGCCGGTGCCGGCCCGAAGTCAGCCGTCACCAGATAGACCTTGCCGCTGGCCGCGTCGAGCGTCATGGTGCGCGCGCCGCGCTGCGTCGGCAGCGTTTCGATCACCGAATAACGATCGGCCGTGTCCTGGTGAATCACAGTCAGGCTACCCTCGCCGTTGGAGCTGTAAACCAGGCCGCGTTTCTTATCGTAGGCGGCGGCGTCCGGGTGCTCACCGATGGGTACGAGAGCCACCTGCTTGCCGGTTGCGGCATCGGTAACCGCCATCACCTTGCCGTCGCATACCGAGAACAGGCGCCGGTGCGCAGCGTCGATGGCCAACCCCGACGGACTGTTGCAGCCGGGCAGGGGCCAGGTGCTCTTGACGGTCAACTTTTTGCTGTCGATCACCACCATCTGGCCCGGGTCGCTTTCGATGTTGACGAAGATCTGGCCGCGGCCATCCTTGACCGCGAACTCCGGCTTATCCGGCATCGGGAGTGTGGCAACTACGACTAAGCTCGCCGCATCGAGCACGGTTGCGTCCTTGGACGCGCCATTGAATGTGAACACGTGCTTTCCGGCGGGTTCGTACAGAATCGCGTCGGGATTACGTCCTGAGACCTTGGCTTCCTGAATGATTTTGAGCGTGGCCAGGTCAAAGGCGGTCACGGTGTTTGCGCGGCCGTTGCTGGTGAAGCCGCGATTCAAAGCATCGGCGAGGGCGATGCCGTGCACGCCCTGGGTATCCGGAATGGTTCCGATGATCTTGCCGGATTCTGCGTTGACGACATCGACGCGGGTCGACCGGCTGATGAACAGTCTGCCCTTGTCGTCGAGCGTGAGGTAATCCCAGCCGCCCGCGCCGCCCAACTTCCAGTGCTGCAGCACTTCCATTTTCGGGGCCGCGGCCGCGGCGGCGGCGCAAGCGATGAAGAATCCCGCGCCAAGGCTCAATGCCGCCTTTCGCCCCGAGGCTTTTCGCGTCAATCTCATGAGAAGCTCCTTGAGTCCGTCACTTTGCGGAACAAAGTCAATTACTATGCGCCGGAAAACCCCAAGAATATCGAAAAATATATTTTACCGCTTTGCGGCGGCAGGTTCCGGATGTGTCGCCCAACTGTCACATTGCAAATTTAACCTGATAACGATCGACGATGCCAGACGCGTCGCCGAAGTCACCACTATCAGGGGAAATTCCAATGATCCGATCAATTTTAAGCGCAACGATCGCTGCCTCGTTGATTCTTGGCGCCTGCGCCGCCGCTGCCGACGAGGCTCTCGACAAGCATGATGTCCGCCACGTGCTGTTGATCAGCGTGGATGGCTTACACGCGCTTGATCTGTCCAATTTCGTCGCGGCCCATCCGGACTCGGCGCTCGCAGAACTCAGCCGGCACGGGGTCACCTATACGAACAATTCCACCTCGAGTCCCTCGGATTCCTTTCCGGGGCTCGCCTCCCTCGTTACCGGGGGCTCGCCCGTAACCACCGGGCTATGGTATGACGATACTTACAACCGTGCGCTGTCACCGCCGGCGTTGACCGACGGATTGGGAAACCCGGGCGGAAGCTGTCCGGGAAAAATCGGCACCAACGTGGCCTGGGACGAAGCCGTTGATATCGACCTCACGCGGCTCGATGCCGGCGGCGGCCTCAATCCGAAATTTCTGGTGCGCAATCCCAACAATGGCTGCAGGACCATCGTGCCGCACGAATATCTGCGTGTGAACACGATATTCGAAGTGGTGAAGGCGGGCGGCGGCCGCACGGCCTGGACCGACAAACATCCTTCCTACGAGTGGACCAATGGTCCCAGCGGCAAAGGCGTCGATGATTTCTATGGACCCGAAATCAATTCGATTCCCGTGGCGTTGCCCCAGTTTCCGGGCTGCGCGCCCGTGCCGTTCGCCGATCCGACACCGGACGACGGCTGGACCAATAGCTTCGATGACATCAAGTGTTACGACTCGCTGCACGTGCAGGCGGTAATCAATCAAATCGACGGCTTCACGCACGATCGTACGCGCCGGGTGGGAGTGCCGGCGCTGTTCGGCACGAATTTCCAGGCGGTCAGTGTCGGAGAGAAATTGGCCACGGATCCGGTGACGGGCTTGAAGGGCGGCTATACCGACGTGCTGGGCACCCCAGGTCAGGCTTTGGCGGGCGAGTTGGATTTCATCGATCAATCGATCGGCAAATTCGTCAAAGAGCTCAAAGCTCAACGGCTAATTGATTCGACCTTGATCATCATCAGTGCAAAGCATGGTCAATCGCCTATTGACGGCAGCAAACGCCGTGGAATCGGCGGCGGTCAACCGGCAGCAACCATCGGTTCCGCCGATGCCTTCGACATTTCCGACGATGGATCATTGATTTGGCTCACCGATCCCTCGCTCACGCCCGGAGTGGTCGCGAACTTGAGCACGCCGGCCAATCAGCAGGCGCTCGGGATCCAGGAAATCTTTGCAGGCCAAGCGCTGCGCAATAAGTTCGACAACCCAGGCGCGGATGCGCGCACGCCGGACATCATTCTCAAGGTCAACACGGGCGTGATTTTCACCGGAGGTTCGAAGCTCTCGGAGCACGGCGGCTTCAACGAAGACGACGTTCACACCGCCTTGCTGGTGGCATTCCCCGACCTCGAGCACTCGGTGGTGAAGAGTGCCGTGAGCAATCAACAAGTCGCGCCGACCATCATCCAGGCGCTGGGGCTCGATCCCAACGATTTGGAAGCGGTGCGCAAGGAACAGATCGCGCCCTTGCCTTTTCTCTTCAAGGGACATTTCGACAACAGTGTTTCCCGATATTGAGGCTTCGATCGGCTGCTAGTTCCGACGTGCGGTAGCGGTCCAATCCAGGGCAGGGCACGCAGCGGCGCGTGCCCTGCCGCCTTGCGACGCCGGCCGCTGTGCGCGCATAGTCGCGCCCATGAGTCTTGATTGGCGCGCATTTGCGTTCGGTTCCGCATTCTTTGCAGCCCTGACGGCCATCTTCGGCAAAGTCGGCGTGTCCGAAATCAATTCGGACCTCGCGACATTCTATCGAACCGTCATTATCCTGGCGGTGAGTGCACTGCTGGTCTCGGCGCGGCAGGAATGGCAGGCGCCGGGTGCTTTGTCCCACAAAGGCCTGTATTTCCTGATTCTCTCGGGTATAGCCACGGGGCTGTCGTGGATCTGCTATTTTCGCGCCCTGCAACTGGCGCCTGCCTCGCGGGTTGCTCCAATCGACAAGTTCAGTGTGGTACTCGTGGTTTTGTTCGCGGTGTTGTTGCTGGGGGAAAAGCTTTCGTGGAAGGTGGGCGTAGGGTCGGTTCTGATCGCGAGCGGCGTCATCCTCACGGCGCTTTAGAAAGGTTCACAACAATGAGCCAGCCCGTATGCGCCGTCCTTATCGCGGTGAGCTTGTTCGGATCGGGCTGTGCGCTGCATGAAGTCCGGCAGGCGCCGCCAACTTTGCCGGCGGTTTTTGCGGGGAGCGCAGGCGATGGGTCCTGGCCGAGCGCTCGTTGGTACGAGGCGTTCGGCAGCACTGAATTGCAAACCCTGATCGGGCTGGCATCGAGCAGCAACCTAGATCTGGCCATGGCACGCGCCAGGGTGACTCAGGCCGACGCGCGCGCCAGGCGGGCCGGCGCCGCGATCCTTCCAAGCGTTGACGCCGGCGGTAACGCCAATTATCTCGCCGGCCATTCCTCCGCCGGAAGCGCGCATGAGACGGATTGGGCGGCTTTGTTATCCGCAAGCTACGAAGTAGATTTTTGGGGCGAGAATCGCGCGACTGCGCGTGCCGCGAGCCGATTGGCGGACGCGGCGCGCGCCGATCGCGACACGGTGGCGCTCACCACTCTAGCGGCGGTGGCCGACGGCTATTTTCAAGTATTGTCGCTGCGTGAACGATTGGATATCGCCAGGTTGAATTTGGATGCCGCTCAGAAATTGCTCGACGTGGTCCAAGCACGATTCAACGTCGGCGTGTCCAACCCCGTGGAACTCGCTACGCAGAAGGCAGCGCTCGCAGCTGCCGGTTTGGTGCTCCCGGAACTCAAGCGCCAGGAGGCGGAGGCGCTGGCGGCCTTGGCACTTCTCTTGGGACGCACGCCGGAGAATTTTTCAGTCGAGGGCCGAAAGCTCGATGCATTGCGCGAACCGAAGATAGGCAGCGGATTGCCGTCGGAATTACTGACGCGCCGGCCCGACATATTCATGGCCGAGTCCAATATGTTGGCGGCTGACGCGGATTGGGTTGCGGCACGCGCCGCGCTATTTCCTTCGCTGAGTCTCACCGCCGCCGGCGGCGTGCAGAATCCCGCCGTGAACGCGGCAGTGATCAGCTTGAGCGGCGTGGGCCCAAGCTTAAGTCTCGGTGCCTCCATCACGCAGACCATATTCGATCACGGCCGGCTGAAGGCATTGCGGACCGAGGCGCAGGCCAAGGACGAAGAACTCATCGCGGCCTACCGGGCCGCGATCCTTTCCGCATTGGTGGACGTGGAAAATGCGTTCTCGGCGCTCAGCCGCCTCGACGATGCCAAAGCGCTGCAGGCGGAAAATCTCGCGCAAAGCGAACGCGCGTTCGAAGGCGCGTCGCTTCGCTACAAGGCCGGTGCGGGGGATTTTCTCACCGTGCTCGAGGCGCAACGCACGCTGTACACGGCACGCGAGCAATTCAGCCAGTACGAGCTCGCGCGCTTTCAATCGCTGGTTGCGCTGTGCAAGGCTTTAGGCGGGGGTTGGCAAGTGCGGGCACCCGCGAATTCGATCAAGGAAGCCCGATGAGTACTAAAATCGCACAGCGAAAGCTGATGGCCGCGGGAATTTGCTGCACGCTGCTGGCCACAGTCGGTTGCCAAAAGACTGCGGACGGCGCCAAGGAGCCTGACGGCAATAAGCCAAGCACCGCGGCAAAAGCGGCGGCACCGAAGAGCGCGGACTCGAGCCAAGGACTGAACCTCACGCCCGCACAAATCGAGAAAATCGGATTGGAGACGGAGGCCGCCAAGACGGTCGACTACGCTGAAGAGAGCGCGGGGTACGGCAGTGTGATCCCGCACCTGTCGATCGCTCAAGCGGTTGCTGAACTTGCCAGCGCGGAAGCGGCTGAGAAGCAGAGCCGTTCGGCCGTGGCGCGAACGCAGCGTTTGGCGGGCACCGCGGGCGCGCTGTCGGCCGATGTGCAGGAAACCAATGCTCGTCAATTGGCCGTCGATTCTGCCGCGTTGAACTTGGCGAGACAGCGGCTCTCCGCAACCTATGGGCAGAAGCCGCCGTGGA
The DNA here is from genome assembly GCA_036267535.1 of Steroidobacteraceae bacterium. Classification (GTDB taxonomy): domain Bacteria; phylum Pseudomonadota; class Gammaproteobacteria; order Steroidobacterales; family Steroidobacteraceae; genus Bog-1198. The sequence goes on along the minus strand of DATAVX010000117.1, from coordinate 62,818 downwards.
GCAACGGGCGCAACTCGCGGTTGCTGCAGGAACTCGCCGGCGGCGGCATGCAATTGATACGCGTGACGTTTCCGTTGGGATCCTTGCCGGGCGATTTACCTAAGACCTTGAGCATATCGCGGCTGGGCTCGGCCCCCGCAGGAAAACGCCTAAAAGTGAGCGCGCTGTGGTCCGCGCCCGCCGATGCGAGTGTTCCGGGGCGCAGCTTCTTTGCGGTGCTGCGCGCCGGTGAGCTGGGCGAGGGCGAAAGACTCATCGCATGGGCGCCGATCGGTGCCGCGCTGCCCGGAGTGCTCATTCCCGCGAAGGGGACGGTGATCAGCGACGGCAAGTACTGGTGCTATATCGAGGCAACGCCCGGTAGTTTCGTGAAGACCGAAATCAGCGGTGAAAAACCCTTCGAAGATGGCTATGTGGTTACCCAGGGCGTGAAGGCCGGCGATAAGGTCGTCACCACGGGAGCGGCACAGCTGCTCGCGCAGGAATCCAACCCGGGCGCGGACTAGGAATGCGCGCACTTGTCAGTCTCTGCGTTCGTCATTTCGGCGCCGTAACCGCGCTGAGCCTGTTCGCACTGATACTCGGATGCTGGGGTGCCATGCATGCCCCGCTGGATGTGTTTCCGGATTTCGTTCCCTCGCAAGTCGATATTCAGACCGAGGCGCCGGGTTTCGCCCCGCAACAAGTCGAAGAGCTGGTGACCAAGCAGATCGAGAATGCCGTCAACGGCGCCGCAGGCCTGGCGACGCTGCGTTCGGAATCCATTCCGGGTCTGTCGGTGGTGACGATCAACTTCGTCGACGGCATCGATGTGCACGTGGCACGGCAAGGTATCTCCGAGCGGCTCTCCGAACTTGGCAGCAGCCTGCCGGCGGGGGTCGGCACGCCGAAATTGTCGCCGCTGGTCTCCAGCACGATGGACCTGTTGAAAATCGGGCTCATCTCCACGCAAGTCGACGCCTACACGTTGCGCGATACCGCAAATTGGGTCATCAAACCACGCTTGCTCGCCGTGCCGGGAGTTGCGCACGTGCTCATTTTCGGCGGCGATGTGCGGCAAATTCAAATACAGCCCGACATGTCCAAGCTGGCGAGTTTCGGCATTACCTTGTCGCAATTGGCCGATGCGGCGCATGCGGCCTTGCCGGTGCGGGGCGCCGGTTTCATCGACCTACCGGGGCAACGCGTGCTTATCAAGTCGCCGACCCCGCAGCCCGACATCGATGCGCTCAGCCAGGCGGTGGTAGTGGAGCGCAACGGTACGCCCATTTTGCTGCGCGATCTGGCGCAGGTAAAGGTCGCGCCGGCACTCAAGTTTGGCGATGCGCTGATCATGGGCAAGCCCGGGGTGATGATGTCGCTCGCGAGCCAGTATGGTGCGAACACGCTGACCGCGACCCTGGCGGTCGAGAAAGCGCTGGGTGAGCTGGCGCCGACGCTCAAGTCGCAGGGAATTATCCTTTATCCGGCATTGCATCGCCCGGCGAACTTCATCGAGCGCGCGCTCGGCAATATAAAGAACTCGCTGCTGATCGCGGCAATCCTCATTTTGGCGGTGTTGTACCTGTTTCTTCGCGACGCGCGCGCCGCGCTCATCGCCTTCACGGCCATCCCGCTGTCTCTGCTGGCGGCGATCGCGGTGCTCGATCGAATGGGCAACACGCTGAACACCATGACGCTCGGAGGCTTCGCGGTGGCCTTGGGCGTGCTGGTCGATGACGCGATCATCGGGATCGAAAACATTTTGCGCCGCTTGCGCGAGAACGGCCGCTCAAGCAAACCTGAGCCAAGACTGGACGTGCTGCGAGACGCCTCATTGGAAGTGCGCGGACCGGTCATTTATGCCACCGCCGTGGTCGTGGCGGTGTTCCTGCCGGAGTTGTTCACCTCCAGCGTGCAAGGCCGCTTTGTCGGTCCTCTGGCATTGGCGTTCATCTTTGCGGTTCTCGCTTCGCTGCTGGTGGCCATGACCTCCACGCCGGCGCTGTGCGCGCTGTTTCTGCGGCGGCACGATGCCCGTCCGGAAGCGGCATGGCTTACGCGCCTGAAGTCCTGGCAGAGATCCGCGGTGCGCTCGGTGGTCATTCACTTTCGTGCAACCGCCGCCGTGCTGATCGGCCTGGTGATTGCAGCGCTTGCGGCGCTGCCGTTTCTGGGGGGCACGTTCATGCCGGAGTTTCGCGAAGGTCATTTCGTACTGCAGGTGAGCAGCTCGGCCGCCGGCACCTCGTTGGAAAGCATGCTCGACGTGGGAAAAAGAATCAGCGCCGAAGTGCTGGCCCTTCCTTATATACAAAGCATCGAGCAGCAGGTGGGGCGCGCGGAACTGGGCGAGGACACGTGGGGTCCGCACCGCACGGAATTCCACGTCGAGCTGAAAGCCGAGGCAAAAGTCGATCAGCACGTGGCCGAAGAAGAGCTGCGCAAGATCCTCGCGAATTACCCCGGCTTGCAGAGCGAGGTGGTCACTTTCTTGGGCGATCGCATCAGTGAAAGCCTGAGCGGCGAGACGGCGCAAGTGGCTGTCAAGGTCATCGGCGATGATTTGGATGCGCTTGACTCGACCGGCAACAAGATCTTGAGCGTGCTCGCCAAGGTTCCCGGCGTTGTCGATCTGCAGTTCAAGCGCCAGAACGGTACGCCGGCGATCGCGATCGAATTGATGCCGCAGGCCATGGCGGCGGCGGGGATGCGCGCGCAGGACGTACTCGATACCATCGAGACCGCGTACGCCGGATCTCTGGTAGGCCAAACCTTTCGGGGAACGCGCACGGTCGATGTCGTGCTGTTACTGCCCGACCCGCTGCGCCATCAGCCCTCGCAGCTGGCAAAGCTCATGATCACCAGTCCCGCAGGACCGGTGCCGCTTTCGCAGATCGCGCGCATCTCTCTTTCTCAGGATCGCTATAGCATCGAGCACGACGGCGGCCAGCGGCGCGTCAGCGTGACATTCAATGTCGGAAACGGCTCACTGCAGCATGTGGTGCAGGAAGCGCAGAACGCGATTGCCGGCTCGGTCGCCCTGCCTCGGGGAGTGTTCATCGAATTCGCCGGGGCGGCCGAGGCAGAGGCGCAAACGCGACTCGAACTCGTCCTGTATTCGGCGCTCGCGCTCGCCCTGATAGTCCTGATCCTGTTCATCTCTTTTCATTGGCGCGCGAACAGCTGGCTGGTTCTTGCCAACCTGCCCTTCAGCCTGATCGGCGGCGTGATGGCGATTGCAGCGACGGGAATCGGCATTTCATTGGGCACCGTGGTGGGGCTGATCACCGTGTTCGGCATCAGCGCACGAAACGCAATTCTGCAGCTCGCGCACTATGAGCATCTGGTCGAGGCCGAAGGTGCGGCGTGGGATCCTGAGTTGGTGCTGCGCGGCGCGAACGAACGCTTTGTGCCGATTTTGATGACCGCCGCGGTCACCGCGTTAGGATTGGCGCCCCTGGCATTCGGCATCAATCAACCCGGGCAGGAGATCGAGGGTCCGATGGCAGTCGCCGTGCTGGGCGGTCTGTGCACCTCGACCCTGCTGAATCTACTGGTTCTTCCTGCGTTGGCACAACGTTTCGCACGCCCACCCGCCTAACCGGCCGGTCCAGCCGGCTGGGATTCCCTACTGGGCGCACCAAAGCAACGGCTCGGCTGCGCAGAGCATGACTTTGTGCAGCAAAGAAAAACCTTTGCATCGCAGAGTTAATCATATATGGTATACCACGAAAACAACTGAAGCGGTGTGGCACTCCGTCGGCTTGATTTGCTGTCTGAACAAGGGGGTACTGAATGGGGTCAGTCAAAGCGCAGCCGCGTTTTGTATGTTCGATCGTCCACTCATCTCCGCGCGTTCATCAAGCGGGAGTGAATTCTAAATCCATCGATTCGAACAAACGATCTTTATGAGGATCATCAAGATGCTAAATCTAAGACTGGCGAGGCCTATGCTGATCGCGCTGGCAGCATGCGCCGCTAACTTCTTCGTGCAGGGCAGTGCCTTGGCCAATGATGCACAGGAGAACAAAGCGCTCAAGGAACAAATGCGGCAGATGATGCAGCGCATGGACGCCTTGCAGAAGCAAGTCGAAGCGTTGAGCAGGCAACAGAGCGCACCACCCCCCGCGGTGGTTACGCCGCCGCCCGCAGTCGTTCCCGTTCCACCACCGCCACCGGTGGTCGCGAAGGCCTCGAAGGCAACCACTGCCGAGCCGATGTTCGATAAATTCATCAAGGGTTTCTACGGAACGCTGGACGCGTCCGTCGATGGTTCGACCAAGGGCATGGATGGAATGGTCGCCTATCACTACGGTGATACTCCGGTCAACGGCGCCTTTCCGCAAACCGGGGTTAAAGGTACGCCCTTCGGACCCGTGGGTTGGCAGCCGGCGATTGCCAGCAATACGGCCACGCTGGGCTGGCGGGGCGGTCACGCGATTCCCGGATTCGAGGATACGAAGTTCGTCATCCAGATTGAAGCGAACGTCGCATTGGCTGACTCGCCGGGCGTGACCACGAGCTACACCGCGCAGACGGCCGGCGTCAGAGGCGGGATCGGGTCGGGTACGACCTATTTGGGTTTCAGCAGCCCGAGCTGGGGCTCGCTGAAGCTCGGTCACGGTGCGACTCCGTACGGCAACATGAGCCGGCGCCTGGATCCCTTCGCCGGCATGGTCGGCGACATGGGAATAATCATCGGCAATACCGGCGGCGATAACCGGCTCGAGTTCAATACCGCGATGAATCATGCGATCTGGTACGAATCGCCAAAATACGGCCCGGTGAGCTTCGATTTGTTTTTCTCGCCCGGCCAGAACCGCACCGCCGACCAAGACCTGAGCGTGGCAGGCGGCGACTCCAATTGCACGGGCGGCAATGTACCCGGCAGCGGCAACCTGCTGCTTGCCTGCGACGACGGCGGTTTCGACAATGCGTATAGCGTGGACCTGAAGTTCGAAAGCGAGCATTTGTACCTGGCCGCGGCCTATGAACTGCACAAGCATGTCAACCGCAACAGCGACGGCATCGGATCCAATGCACCGGGATATGCCGCCATGCTCAATGAAGGCGATCCGTCCGCGGGTGCAGGCGGCCCGTTGTCGCAGTATCTCAATTGGGATCAGTTCAATTTCGTTGCGAGCGCTTATGGCGCCACAGGGTCCTGCACCTTGCCGGCCAGCGCCTCGACGTATTACTGCGTCAACGCGACGCCGGAGTTCGTCGGCGACATCGGCGACGAGTCAGCGTACAAGTTCGGCGCGCAGTACGTCTTCGATTTTGGCCTGACGGTGAACGGTATCTACGAAAAGATGATGCGCAAGCTTCCCGCCGCGCTGGAATTCCAGAACGAGCGGCAGCGCTTTGGCACATGGCTGGCGTTAACCCAGACTCTCACGCCAAGGGACAACTTGAACCTCGGTTGGGCACATGCCGGACGAACGCCGGGAGACCCGGGCGGACAGCATAACTACAATCCGAACAACTCGAACAATCAGGCAAACATGTTCTCGTTGGCGTACAAGCATCACTTTGATAAGCAGCTGTACTGGTACGCCGACGTGGCGGAAACCATCAACAGCGGCAATGCGCACTACGATCTGGGTGCGGGCAGCCATGGCATCAAGACGGACTGTCACGATGGCACGACCACTCCGATCATCGACTACACCAGTGCAGGCAATACGACCTGGGGCGGCTGCCGACCCAAGGCGGTTTCGCTTGGCGTGAATTACAAGTTCTAGGCCAAGCACTTGGAAGGCAATGACGGGACCAGGGCACATCGCCCTGGTGCTCGTCCCGGAACAACGAGCTAGCTCGAAGGAATCTTCTTTCGCCGCCGCGGTCGTACGATTGGATGGTCTTGAGAAAATTGCATCCAGGAGTGCCTTATGGCTCAAGTGACACGAAGGTTTTTCTTATTGTCATCTGCGGCATTGTCGGTTGGATGCGCGATTCGCGGACCGGCGGCCGCTGCGGCGGGGTTGCCGGCGCAAAATGTGCGTAAACCCATGCAAGGTCAATCGTGGCGCTACGCGAAGCACGACATCTTCACGCGTTCGGTCCTCGATGAACAGGTGGACCGGGTTGGTACTGTCGATCACACGGTCGAAATAGACTCGAGCTACCAAGCGGCGCAGGCCGCTGCAAAGCCGGGGTGGGGCGCCTCCCTGTTGAAAAAATACACCGGCCATCGGGAAACTGCCGGGGGATCGCTGCCGAGCGAGATCCAGGACCCGTGGGGCATGGTGGCGGTCGATCCGCACTGGAGCCAAGTGCAGGTGTACGAAACGCCGATTCCCCTATGGCCGGCTCAGTTGGAGCCAGGCTGGCAAACTCGCATCAGCACCAACTACAAGACGCCCGCCGACCAAGGCGCACTGCCTTGGGATCAGACGATGAAAGCTCTCGCCTGGGAGACGATTAACGTCCCCGCCGGCCGGTTCAAGGCACTGCGTTTTACCAACCTCATCAGGTTCAAGCACAGCGATTTTTCGCGGACCGATTCGGTGAGACGCGAAACGATTTGGTTCGCGCCCGAAGTGGGGAGGTGGGTCGCTCGCGAAAGCCAGGGAACCTACTATGTTGCCGATTCGACCATTGCCCAGCCCTACAATGAAAGCGGCTACCGGTGGGAGCTTCTCGAGTGGTCGTAGCGGCGGGAATTCAAATTAGTTCCAACGACCGAGCATTGCGTTATTGCGGCGATCTTTGCCGCCCAAAAAAGCCAGGGACGCGACGGCGTCCCTGGCCCTTTATAGGGCCAACTTGAGGAGCAGGTGCCCCGCAAGGTCGACTGCGGGCCGATCGACCTGCAACTCGAGAGCAATGATGATCGGCCGCGCCGCTCCAGGCGCGGTCATCTCAAGCGGTGGCGGCCAGCAGCGGCTTGGTCGGCACGTCGCACACCACCGAATTGCCGCCATTGGCGTTGCGCGAAATTGAGAGCCTGCCGCCGATGGCATTCGCGCGAAAGCGCATCGTCCGCATGCCGAGGCCGGTGCGAGTATCGGCATCGGCCTCTAAACCGCGGCCATCGTCGATGATGGAAAGTCTAAGATCGCCCGGGCGCGACCAAAGTTCGATAGCGATGTTCTTTGCGCCGGAATGCTTCAAGGCATTCTGCACCGCCTCCTGAGCGATGCGATACAGGTGATTGCGGGTCTTCAGTTCGATCATTGGCGGTGCTTCGTGACGGCCTTCGAACCGCACTCGCGTACCGCTCATCGAGCTACGTTGCGCCAGCAAGTCGAGCGCGGCATCGAGATTGCCGTCGGCATTGGTCAGCGGCGACAGGCCTTGCACAATCCGGTGCGCATCTTGAATGCAGCTCGTCGCCAGCAGTGCAAGTTGATCGAGGTCGAAGGAAATCGCGTCCCGTTCCTTCTGTGCCCGATTCGCGAGCGCGCGCACGGAGAGCGCCAATCCGGTCAGTTCCTGCCCAAGACCATCATGCATCTCTTGGGCGATGCGCCGCTGCTCGCCGCCGATGGCCTCCATCAGCGCTTGACCGAACGCGCGCCGCTCGGTGACGTCGATGGCAAATACCAATTCACCCGGCTGGCCGCCGCAATCGATTGATTGCGTCCAGACCTCGACTTCAAGCACACGTCCGTCTTTTGTCCGGTGCCGAGTCTCATAGGGTTCCAGCGGCAGATCCGCGGTCACATAGGCATCGTGGACCGGCGGCAGCACCGGCTGCTTTGCCTCCGCAGAGAGTATCTCTACGCTGCGCGACAACAGCTCTTCGCGGCTCCAGCCGTACTGGCGCGTGGCGGCGTCGTTGACCACCAGAAATCTCAAGCTATCGCGGGAATGCACCCACAGCGGCTGCGGACTGCCGTTGAAAATCTGCGCATAGCGCTGTTCGGCGCGCAATACCTCCAAAGCGGCCGCTTCGCGCTCGCCGAGCAGCGCCGTGATAACGATGCTCAGGCCCGACAGTGAGACAATGAAAGACCAGATCGTAACGAGACCTTGCAGCTGGTCGAACTGCGCGAAGGCGCCGATGCTGAACGCCGCACTGATCGCGGTCATGGTCGAGATCACAAACGAAGCAGCGGCCGCGATCACCAGGCCGAATCGCATGGCGCTCACCACGATCAGCAGAATCGCGAACACCACGATCAACGGTCGACCGAGGCTCCCCGGCGCCCACATGATCGAGGCACAGCAAATGATCAGTCCGAGCAGCCACAATGCCGCCTCGGCCCAATGCGCCGTGAAGCGCTCGAAGCTATTGCGGCGGTAAGCCACCAAGAGCGGACCCACCAGCAAGGCACCCGAGATGGCGTTGCTCCACCAGCGAATCCAGTGACTGAAGTCCGTGGCGAATTCCTTCATTCCCGCTAGGTAGTAGCCAGGAAGGCTGAAGATCGGAGCGAGCGTCATACCCAAGCCCACGGCCACGATGAATATCAAGACATCCTTGGCGCGGGAAAAGGCCGAGTCGAATCCGCCGCGCTCCAGCAACCAAGCCGAGAACCATGCTCCGCTGGCAAGGCCTATGCCGACTCCGATGGAGACGGGCAGTGGCTCGTGATTCCATAGTTCGATCGCAATTCCAGCCAAGAAAACCGCCGGCCAGACGCGTCGGCCGAATCGATAGGTCACCGCCACGGCGATGCCGTTCGGCAAATAGGAAAGCGTCAGGCTTCCCCCAAGGCGATGCATCGAAATGCCGATGGCGGCAAGTGCAAAGACGGATACGAATACAAAGAGGAGGCGGAGTGCCGTGGTCGTGATGCGATCCTGAACGAGCATCTGATGCCTCTGACGGTGTAAGCGCGGCGCCATTGTAGGCCCAGAGATTAACTCTTTACTTAATTCGCGCAAAATTCCCTCATACGACTTATTGCTTTGCTGTTAGCCGATTCGCGCCGCGGCCTCAGGCGAATTTCGGTTATGTTGCGAGTGGCCCTTGACATAAACAGCGCGCGTGTCGCCATCAAGAGACGCCGATCACGCTTTCATTCTGAGCTCTTCGTCAATATCTTGAGCACCGGTACCTTTCCTGGGAAGGGATTTATGGCAACGCCGATAAACGCGCCAATGGCTGGCGAGATCTGGCATCTCAGCATCGAGGATTTATTTCAGCCGGTGCAAGAAGCGCCTCGTCTCGGCGGGGACGGACCCTTCGTCATCAATCTCAGTGTCTCGACTGCGCCGATCAACCTGCCGACCAAGGCGTTTACCAGCAGCTACCTCGATGCGCATGTTTATCAAATTCAAGTGACCGAAGATGGACGTACACGCTATCGGCTCAGGCTCGGTCCTTTTGCGACCGAAGACGAGGCCGACGCCATCCTCAGCGAGGTTCGAGATACCTATCCTGGCGCGTTGACGGCGACCGCCAGCCCCTCGGATTTGCGGGTCATCGGCGGCATGCAGGCCAAAGCCGAGAATCGGCGCCCCGTTCAAAAGCCCGCCGACAGTGTAGTGATCGACAAAGCCGCCTCGGAGAGAACAGCCGCGAAACCAGCCGCAGCAGAGAAGCGCGCGCCTGAGAAGATCGCAATGCAAGACAAGGCTGCCGCCAATGCGGAAGCCGAAATATCCATGGACATCGCGTGGCCGACGCCGGCGCTGGTCATGCCGCCGAGCGCACCATTGCACGTCGCGCCTGCTCAGGCGGCGACAGCCGCGCCTCCCCCGACGCCTGCGGCGTCGCAGGCACGTGCGCTGAAGTGGGAATTGCCGGAATTGGATGTCCCCTTGCCGGGCGTGCAGAAACGCCCCGCAGCATCGGCCGCGCCGGTTCGGAACGAGGCCGTGAGCACTGCGCCCAAGGCCGCTGCGAAAGTCGAAGTGCCGCTGGCAATCCTCGATGCCCCCGTGCTCACGGAGGTTGTCGTGTCCGCCAAGCAATCGAAGAACGGCGCGGCGAAACCCGTCGCCGCAACGCCGGTGCTGACCGACGTTGTCCGGCCCAAGATCAACACTGCGGCCGCGGCGGCATTGCCGCCGGCACCGGCTTTACAGCCCGTGCGCACGGCGCTGACGGCGCTGATTGCACAGGCAGCACAGGCGCAACAAGCCGCGCAAGCGGCACAGGCCGCGCCGAGTGCGCCGGCCGCGCCGAGTGTGCCCGCCGCCCCGCCGGCGTCAACGCCGCCGACCGCGTCAACCTCGCCGCCGGCGGCTGCGAGAACGCCCCAATCGCCGGTCGCACCAGCGGCAAAGCCTGCAGTAAAACCTGCGGCGGCGAAAAGTGTTGCGCCGAGTCCTGCCGCGAAGCCGCCGGTTATTCCGCAATCGATCGCCAATCCGCGCAAATCCGCTGCTGCGAGGATACGAGGGCTGGCGAACAAGATCACGGCGAACAAGCTCACGTCATTGCAGCACGTGGTTGTGGCATCCGCGCCGATGCCGGCGCCGCGCGAAGTGAAAAAGCTCGATGAGCCCCTGGAGAGCCTGGAATCGACGCAAACCCTCCGCGCACTGACGCCGAAGGAACTCGAAGATCACGAAGCAACGCGATGGTTCGTCATTCAGTTGGCGAGCGCCGATCACGCATTCGATCCGGACGCCGTTCCGAACTTGGATATTTTCAGTGAGTATCGCTTGTACTCAGTGGCGGGACTCGATCAGGGCCGCGTCGTGCATGCGCTGCGCCTCGGATTTTTCCGCGAAGAGATCGGCGCGGTCGCGGTCGCGAGCTATCTGGCAGCCTACTGGGAAAAGCCCACCATCAAGCGGGTGAGCGTCGCCGAGCGCGAACGTTTTGCCGATCAGCGAGTGGAAGCCCGCAAGGATGTCGGTGCGACGGGCAAGCACGCCGTCATCGAAATCACGGACGAATTGGTCGCCAGGCGCCGTCGATCCTCCAGGACGCCCGCCGCAAAACCCTCAAACCGTCCGATCTGACGCCAAACTACGTCCGCCGTGCTGTCCGCGTTGTCCGCGGACAGTGTCCGCGCTCCTGCGCTGAAAGTGCGGACAAAAAATAATTCCTTCAAAAATAGCGATTTAATCGCGAAAGGGCACCTGGCACGGCTCTTGCTTCGATGCTCGTGGGGAAACTACTCCCCGATGAAACGCAGTCAATCTTAGGAGACGACCATGAACACCCGAATTTCCGCAAAACTCGCTGCCTTCGCGATTGCCCTGATCATGAACAGCATGATCATCGGCGGTGTGGCCTACCTGTTCGATGCACAGACTCAGCAGCATCTGACGGTCATCTCGTTTGCGAAGCAACTCGCGCGTTTTCAGTGGCTGATTTGAGTTCTGTACAAATGGATGTCGCCCAGCGACCTTGAGGGCTAGTATTCTTTATCCCACTTAAGGTCCCCCAAAAGGCATGTACATGGTCAAATTTAGATTCTTGGCATTGAGCGCGGCGATGATGATCTTGCCGCTCAGCAACGCGGGCGCCCGTTCCGAGTTCTCGATGGCGCAGGTATTGAGCTACCCCTTCGCCGCGGAACTCGCAGCCGCAGAGCACGGCGATGTCATCGCCTGGGTTTGCAATCTCGACGGCGTGCGCAATGTATGGATGGCGCGCGCACCGAGCTTCACGCCGACGCAGGTCACCCAATATCGGGACGATGACGGCCAGGAAATCACCCAATTGACATTCTCGCCTGACGGCACGCGCCTCGTGTTCGTGCTGGGCGGCGATCATGATGCCAACTGGCCCGCGGAGGGGAACCTCTCGCCCGATCCTGGTTCCTCGCCGCAACAGCCGGTTACCGCGATTTGGGCCGTGCCGCTGAACGGTGGCGCGCCCGTGAAGATCGATGAGGGCGATGAGCCGATCATTTCGGCACGCGGCCAGATTGCTTATACCAAGGATGCTCATGTATGGGCCGCCTCGCTGGACGGAAGCAGCAAAGCCGAGCGCCTGTTCTTCGATCGGGGCAAGGACGGTGGACTGGCTTGGTCGCCTGACGGCAGTCGATTGGCATTCGTATCCGACCGCGGCGATCACTCCTTCATCGGAATTTTTTCCTCCAAGACGACGCCGCTTACGTATCTTGCGCCCTCCACCAGCAACGATATTTCACCCGTGTGGTCGCCCGACGGCAACCGCATTGCATTCGCACGCCGGCCCGGCGATGGCGGACCGCCGCGTCCGGTACTGACACGCGCACCGCGCCCCTGGGCAATTTGGGTTGCCTCGGCAAGCGATGGCATCGGCCACGCCGTATGGAAGAGCCCGAACACACTGGCAGGGTCGTTTCCCGACATTGCGGGGGAAGCCAACCTACATTGGGGGGCGGGCGATCGCATCGTATTCATGGCGTATTTGGATGATTGGCCGCACCTCTACTCTGTAGCGGCGGCCGGCGGCGCGCCGGTCCTGCTCACCCCAGGCGCTTTCATGGTCGAACATGTCGCCGAGAGCCGCGACCGGCGCTACATGATTTACGATGCCAACACCGGCACCACGGCAGGAGATGACGACCGGCGCCACCTATTTCGCGTGCCAGTCGATCATCCGGGTGCCGTGGCGCTGACCTCGGGCGAGACGCTGGAGTGGACTCCGGTCGCCGCGGCCGCGGAGCGCATTGCGTTCATCGCGGCAAGTCCGCAGCAGCCGCCGACCGTGGCGATGGCGGCTCTCGACGGATCGCATCGCATGACGCTCGCCGCAGCGGCGAACTCAGAGTTCCCGGTCGCGCGGCTCATCGCACCCAAGCAGGTGACGTTCAAGGCGGCCGATGGAACGCTGGTGCATGGACAATTGTTCGATACAAGCGCCAAAGGCGGCGAAAAAAAACCCGCCGTCATTTTCGTGCACGGCGGTCCGCCGCGGCAAATGCTGCTGGGGTGGCATTACATGGATTACTACAGCAACGGCTATGCCGTGAATCAGTATCTAGCCGCGCACGGCTTCGTGGTGCTGTCGGTGAATTATCGCTTAGGGATCGGCTACGGCCGCGCATTTCATCACCCTGAGCACGCGGGTTATGCGGGCGCTTCTGAATACCAGGATGTGGTGGCCGGCGCGCGCTTCCTGCAATCGCTGCCGACCGTCGACGGCAAGCGCCTGGGCATTTGGGGCGGATCGTATGGCGGGTATCTCACGGCTCTTGCGCTCGCACGCAATTCAGACATCTTCAAGTCCGGCGTCGATTTGCATGGCGTGCATGACTGGTCGCGTCTCATGGACGAGCTGACCGGACGGCAGGTCACGCGGTACGAGAAGGGCGATCGGGATAAGGCGACGGAAGTCGCGTGGGAAGCCTCGCCCGATGCGCAAATCGAGAATTGGAAGTCGCCGGTGCTGTTGATCCAGGGCGATGATGACCGGAATGTGCGATTTCAGCAGACCGTGGATCTTGCGCGGCGCCTCGAGGCGCACGATGTCCCCTTCGAAGAACTGGTACTGCCCAATGAGATACACGGCTTCTTGCGCCATGCTTCCTGGGTGCGAGCCGACGAGGCTACGGCAAGATTCCTGGCCCGCACTCTCGGTGTCGCCGGAGAACAACCATGAGTGCAGCCGTAGCGGCGCGGCTCAAGAGGCGCGTTGCCTAACGCGTTTGCGGCGGTCCGAGAACGGATAAACGCGCGAAGCGTCAGCCCGCGCCGCACCGCGGCGCGCCGCGTCGAGCCCGGCCGCTTGATCGGGATTCGCGGCTTCATCCGCGCCGAATTCCTGCATCTGCAAGACGCTGGGAAGCAGCTGCGGGTCGTGCTGCTCGGCCAATCTTGCGGCGTGCAGATCCCGAAGCGCGGCCGCGCTGCGCCGCTGCGCGGCGCCGTGTGCGCGCCAGCTGCGATATTCCGCTCCGACGTAGGCGACCGAAAGTGCGATTCCGCCCACAAGGACAGCGATCAAGAGGACATCAAAACTCATTCGCCCCACCCTTCAAACTCGCGGCAAGTTGCGTTCGATCTTTGGCTTCCCCGATCGATTGCAAGGTGCGGATTCTAATTAATTGCCGCTATTTTACCGTCCACGGACCGGTTAGTAAAATCCCGCAATCGCGCGACCAAATGACAATTTGGGCTGCAGGATTGCGCAAACAACGGGCCGCATGGCGAATTGCGCCGTGTTTTTTTATTGCATCGCATGAAGGCCTGGTATCTTGATGGGCCCCGCATTGCATTAGTCATCCATGCCGCTTCGGTCCATTTCATAGCGCATTATTTACGGCGCAATTTTTGCGGCCGCGCTCAGCGGCGCATTGACAGCCCGCGGCGCCGATCCGATTTGGTGGTGCTCGATGGCGATCCTTCGAAAGATGTCACCGCCTTCGCGCGCGTCCGCCTCACCGTGCGCGGCGGACGAACGATTTAGGACGCGCAGACGCCGCAGGGCAAATAGCGCCGCCGGTATACAATCGGTTGCATGTCCAGTGAGGCATGGCGAACCTTAAGCGAGCATCTTGATCAGGCCCTCGATTTGTCCGATGAGGAAAGGACCGCGTGGCTGCAGCGTTTGCGCGCTCGCGATCCCGAGCTGGCAGTGCGCGTGGCCGAGCTGCTCGAGGCGCGGGCGCAGCAAGGTTATTCCGAATTTCTTTCCGGCCCATCGCTCTTGCCCGAAGGCACGGTCACGGCGACGCTGATCGGGCGGCGTATCGGGCCCTATGTCATCGACGCCGAAATCGGCCGCGGCGGCATGGGCAGCGTGTGGCGGGCAAAGCGCGACGACGGCCGATTCGAGGGATTCGTCGCGGTCAAATTCGTCCATGCGGCTTGGATCGGTCAGGCCGGCGAGCAGCGGTTTCGCATCGAGGGCAAGCTGCTGGGCAAGCTCGACCATCCCAACATCGCGCGGCTGCTGGATGCGGGGATGCTGGACGAGTCTCAGCCCTACCTGGTGCTCGAATATGTACGGGGGGAGCCGATCGATGCGTACTGCGCCCGAAATGCGCTCACAGTCGAAAATCGTATCAGGCTATTTTTGGATGTTCTCGCAGCGGTCGGGCATGCGCATAGCCATCTCATCGTGCACCGCGACTTGAAGCCCGCCAACATCTTTGTGACGCGTGAAGGTAACGTCAAGCTGCTCGATTTCGGCATCGCGAAGCTGATCGATGCGGACGATCCTGCCGCCGCGATCACGCAATCGCGTTTGGGTCCGTTGACGCCGCAGTATGCGGCGCCGGAACAACTACTCGGCAAGCCGGTGACCACTGCGACCGATATCTATACGCTGGGGCTCGCTCTTTATGTCTGTCTCACCGGAACGCACCCGGTACGGGCAAACACGCGTTCGAGCGCTGAACTCCTGCGTTCGGTGTTGACCGAGGAGCCGGCACCCGCCTCACGTGTCGCGTCCAGCGCGGGCATCGAGGCGCGGGCGCTCAAGGGCGATCTCGACAATGTTCTTGCCAAGGCGCTGAAGAAGCAGCCACCGGAGCGTTACCTGTCCGCGGGTGCGTTCGCCGATGATTTGCGGCATTACTTGAATCACGAACCGATCAGCGCGCACGCAGACACCGTTCCTTATCGAATTGCCAGGTTCATGCGGCGGCACCGCAGCGGCGTCGTGGCGGGCGCGCTGTTCACGGCCGCCTTGGTTGCGGCGATTGCGTTCGGACTAGTCCAGTTGTTCGAGGCGCGCGAGCAGCGTGATGCCGCCGAATATGAGCTCAACCATGCCAATGCACAGGTGGAACTCTCGCAGTTTTTGCTGGGGGATAGCTTGGGCGAGGCGCCGCGCGAGGCCGTGGGGCAACGGCTCGATCGCGCTCGTGAGCTCATACAGCGCCAATTTAAAACCGATCCGGCGATTGAAGCGTCGCTGCTGATGGGTTTGTCGGGACGCTACATCGATGCGGGCGACCAAAAGGGTGCCGTTGAGGTCATGAACGAGGTCGAAAGCATCAGCCGCCGGCTCGACGATCCGCACCTGAACGCCGACATTGCCTGCAGCAAGGCGCAAGACGCCGTTGAGATCGGAGATCTTAAGCTGGCGCATGAGCAAGTGACGTTGGGTCTTGCCAATCTGCTGCGGCTCAAAATTGTCGATGCAGAGCAGGAGGGGGAGTGCGCGATGGCCACCGCCTATATTGCGGAGCGTGAGGGCGACTACGGCCGCGCGACGCGCGCCATGCGCGAAGCGATGACCGGCCTGGAGAAAGCGGGCATCACGCGCACGTCCCGCTATACCAGCATCGCGCACGAATACGCACGATCGCTCAGCCTGGCGGGCGACTATCGTTCGGCCTGGTCTGCCGAGCAGGCCGTGATGGCGATCGTTACCGACGTGGGACGCGACGACAGCGATGCGTTTTACGCCATGGTCAATGTCGGCAGCACGGCGCTGGTGGCCGGAGGACAGCCCAAGAAGTCGCTCGAGCTGCTGACGGCGACCATGGAACGAGCGAAAAGGTCCGGTTCGGCTGCGAACCTTCCGCCTTACCTGAGTGCCTCGCTCCTGCTGGCGCGTACCGCGGCGGGGTCGCCCGATGCCGGCGGCAATGGCTTGATGCAAGCCGCGGATGAAGCCGAAAAAAGTGGCTTTGCCTCGGCGATCGCGATCTACCGGGCAGGCGCGGTTCGCGCCGCGCTCAATCGCGGTGATATCGCCGCGGCGGAGAGCTACTGGGAAATCATTGCGCCGTTGGAGCAAAAATATCTCGCGCAGGCCGGGTGGCGCCGCGACGCGCAACGGCTGTTGCTGACGCACGCACGCCTGAATCTGGCCAAGCAAGATCTCGCGGGAGCGGCGGACAGCGTGCAGCAGGCCGCCACGTTGGTGCCCGCCGGCCTCAAGGATCGCGGTCCCGGGTGGCGCGAGATCGTCGCGTTGCGCGCGGAAATCAAATTGGCGCAGCGCCAGTACAAGGCTGCCGTTGCCGATGCGCAGGCGGCACTGGATAGAGCGACACTGGAAGCGATTGATCCGAAGTCGTCCGCGTGGATGGGCGAGGCACTTGTCTTGAGGGCGCGCGGCGAATTGGCCTTGGGCGACAAGGCTGCGTCGGCGGCAAGCGCACGCGAAGCGCTGCTGCATGTGCAGCAGAATCTGGATCCCAAGGATCCGCTGATTGACGAAGCCAGAAAGCTGGCTAGTGGGGCTTGAAATTCACGATTGCGGTGTTGCCGCCGCAAACCAGCACCCCGACACGTTCCCCCTGGGCAGGCACATACTGCTGCGAGGTGAGTGCGGCGAGCGCCGCCGCGCCGCCGGGCTCGGCAAGCACGCGCATTGTCGTCCATAGGCGCCGCTGTGCATCCAGGATGGCGTCATCCGACACCAAAATGCTGTGTTTCACATGGCGCTGGATGATGGGAAACACCAATTCTCCGACCCGCCGCGGCGCCAGCGATTCCGCGGCGATGCCTCCGGCTTCCGCATCGACCGGACGCCCCGCTTCCAGCGCCCGAGCGAGCGTCGGCGCCTTGACCGGCTCGACGGCGATGATTTTGATCCTGCCGTCGTACCAGGCCGCGAGACCGGCGATGAGCCCGCCGCCGCCCACCGCGACCAGCAGCGTGTCGATCCGGGTTTGCTGTTCGAGCTCCAAACCCACCGTCCCCTGGCCGAGCACGGTCTCGCGCTGATCGAAGGCATGGATCGGCATCGCACCCGAGGATGCGACCCAAGCCTCGCTCGCGGCCAGCGCATCGGCGTAGCGTTCGCCGCCGATTACCAGCTGCGCGCCGTAATCGGTGATCTGCTGAATTTTCGCCGGCGAGGCGATGCTGGGTACGAAGATCTTGGCGGCTACTTCGAGTTTCATGGCGGCATATGCGACCGCAGCGCCATGATTGCCGCCGGATGCCGCGACCACCCCGGCGCTCGGTATTGTCCGCGTGAGCAGGCTGGTGAAGGCGCCGCGCGGCTTGAAGGAGCCGGCGTGCTGCAGCAGTTCCAGTTTCAGCACCAGCGCACCTGCGACGACGCCGAAATCGGCGGCGTCGACTTCGACGACGGGCGTGCGGCGGATGTGCGGCGCGATGCTCGCATAGGCATCGCGAATGTCAGCGGCGGAGATCATTGCATTGCTCATAGGGAATTGGCAAACTAACTATATGATTGATTTGCACGCAATTCAAGCGATCGGCAACGACCGGCGCCTGCAGATTCTGGGGTGGCTGAAGCGGCCGCGCGCGAATTTTCGGCCGCAGATCGACGGCGATCTGGTCAAGGACGGCGTCTGCGCGGTCCTGATTGCCGAAAAACTCGGCATCAGCCAACCGACGTTGAGCGAGCACATGAGGATTCTGTGCCAGGCACAGCTGGTGCAGTCGAAGCGCATCAAGCAGTGGACGTTCTACAAACGCAACGAGGCCCGCATCAGGGAGATCAAGCGATCGATCGGCGGCCTCTAGGGGAAAGGTTGGGCGCATCGGTTCAAGTCCGTCCGCTTCGCAGCGCCGATTTCGCGCAGTGGCAATCGCTGTGGGAGGGCTACAACGCCTTCTATGGCAGATCCGGGGATACCGCGCTGCCGCCCGAGGTTACGCGGATGACGTGGTCGCGTTTCTTCGATAGCTACGAGCCCGTGCACGCGCGGGTCGCGGAGGCTGACGACCGCTTGGTCGGTCTTGCGCATTTTCTCTATCATCGCAGCACCATTCAAATCCCGCCCACCTGCTACCTCGCTGACTTGTTTACCGCCGATGCGGTGCGCGGCCGAGGCGTCGGCCGCGCATTGATTGACGCCGTATACGGGCACGCCCGGGCCGCAGGCTCGCCGCGCGTCTATTGGCAGACGCATGAAACCAATGCGGTTGCAATGCGCCTGTACGCTCAAGTCGCCGAGCGCTCGGGCTTTCTGGTGTACCGGCACTCCGTGTGAAGCGCGGCGATGATCCGCTTGCCATTGTTTCGTGGGCAAACTTACCGAGAGGGCGACTCGGAGCACGCGTGTCGCGGCAGCGTCACTCGAAAATGACGCGCGGAAAATAGAACGACACCGTCCAGTTCGGCAGGTCGACGATTTCACTGATGCGCAGATCGCCGCAGACACTGCACAAGAGATAGGCATCGATCGCCGGCATGCCGTGCTGATGCATGAGCAGGTCGACCATGGAGCGAACGGCGGCCCGCGCCGCCTCCATCAAGTCGGGGCCGATGCCGGTGGCGACGTCGTATCCTTTGGCGTCCAGGTGGCGGGTCACCGGACCCACCGTTCGAAAGCGGGGAAAGCTCAAAGGCGTCTGCTTGACCAGATCGAACTTAAGGGCCACGCGCATCGGACTCTCGATCGCCGTGCCGCAGACCTCGCCGTCGCCCTGCGCCGCGTGCGTGTCGCCGACCGAAAATAGGGCCCCTTGCACCTCGACCGGCAGGAACAACTCGGTGCCCTGGGCAAGGTCCCGGACATCCATGTTGCCGCCGACGCGGCGGGGCGGGACGATGCTGTGCAATCCCGGCTCCGCCGGCGCGAGGCCGATCGTTCCGGTGAAGGGTTTCAAGGGTACCTTGCCCCATCGGCCGAATAGCGCGGCCGCGAGGGTCTTCGCGTCGTAACGCCAAACGTGCAGCGCTGGTTCCTTGAAGTCCTGCGCCAACAGGCCGAATCCGGGGATGTTGGCGGTCCAGCCCCAGCCCGATGGCGCGAACGACAGCAAGGTCACCTTCAAGACATCGCCGGGTTCGGCGCCATCGATGTAGACCGGACCGTTTACCGGGTTGATCTTGCCGAAATCCATGCGCCCAACATCGGCGACGGTGGAGGTTTCGCGCAGTTGCCCGCCGGAGGCATCCGCCACGTCGAACTCCAGCGACTCTCCCGGTGCGATGCGCGTCACGGCGGCAATGCTGCGATCCCAGCCATGATGCCGCTGGTGGATGGTGTGTCGATGTGCAGCTGTGGTCATCGCCGGCCGGCCCTTGTTTACGCATTGTACGGAATCTTATGGTGGTTGCGCGACTCCAATCATAGCCCGCGAACCGCCGGGCCTTGGGATAAACTGCGCATCAATTAAGGAGCGCGCGCTTGTCGATTGAAGAATTCGGATACAAGGAACAATTGCACCGCGCGCTCACGACCAAGGACCTGGTCATCTACGGACTGATCTTCATGGTTCCGATCGCACCGTACTCGGTGTTCGGCTTCGTCTACCACGACGCCAAGGGCATGGTGCCGCTGGCTTATCTGCTCGGCCTCGCCGGCATGTTCTTCACCGCCTTGAGCTACGCCGCCATGTCGCGTGCCTTCCCGTTGGCCGGGTCCGTGTACACCTATGCGCAACGCGGGCTGCATGAAATCGCCGGCTTCTTTTCGGGCTGGCTGATTCTTCTCGACTATATCCTCGTGCCCTCGCTGCTGTACCTGTTCAGCGCCGTGGCGTTGCGGCCGGTGCTGCCGGGTGTGCCTGCGTGGGCGTGGCTCGCGGTGTTCATCTCGTTCAATGCCGCGGTCAACTTGATCGGCATCCAGTTCACCGCGCGTGTGAACCGCTACATGCTGCTGTTCGAATTGGTGGTGCTGGCATTGTTCGTGGTGGTGGGCCTCGCCGCGCTGTACGGGGGGATGGGTGCGGGCAAGCTCACACTGGCGCCGATTTACAATGCGAAGGTGTTTTCCCTATCGACCGTGGCCGGCGCCACCTCGATCGCGGTGCTGTCGTTTCTCGGCTTCGACGGCATCTCGACCCTGTCGGAGGAAAATCGCGCCGGCGCGAATGCCGTCGGCCGCGCCACGGTGCTGTCCTTGATGCTGGTGGGCGCGCTGTTCATGCTGCAAACCTGGATCGCGACCGACTTGAGCACCGGGATGCGCTTTTCCTCGCCGGAGACGGCGTTCTATGAAATTACGCAACGAGCCGGCGGCACCTGGCTGCGCCTGATCACCATCATTGCCATCGTCGTCGCCTCCGCCATCGCCAATGCCATGGCCGCGCAGGCCGCGGTGTCTCGGATTCTGTTTGCCATGGCGCGCGACGGCAAGCTGCCCGCGGTATTGGCCAAGGTGCATCCGCGCTATAAAACGCCGTACGTCAGCATTTTGGTGGTGGCCGTCATCTCGCTGCTGGTCGGGCTGTTCTTTGCGGATCGTGTCGACAGTTTGACGGTCATCGTCAACTTCGGTGCGCTCACCAGTTTCGTGCTGCTGCATCTGTCGGTCATCAATTACTACTTGATCCGCCGGCGCAGCGGCGACTGGCTGCGGCACCTTGTCTTTCCGATGATCGGCCTGTCGATCATCGTGTTCGTGCTGTACGAGATGGATCTTCTTGCCAAGAAGCTCGGGCTCGCTTGGATCGGGATCGGTGTTTTTTACTACTTGCTGCTGACAATGTGGATCAAAAAGCCCGCCGCCTTGAAGATCTAACCTCGCATCCGATGACGACACCGGATGAAACGGAGGCGCCGCCGGAGGAACACAAGCGGTCCACCATCTGGCAGCTGGCCGTGCCCTCCATCATGTCGAACCTCATGTTTTCGATGGTGGCGATGGTGCAGACCAAATTCGTCGGCGGCTTAGGAGCACCGGCGGTGGCCGCCGTCGGCGCGGGCCAGCGCGTGTTCTTTGCGCTGCAGGCGCTGCTCATGGCGATCGGCGTCGGCACCACGGCGCTGGTGGCCCGATCCTGGGGCGCGGGACAGCGCGAGGAGGCGAGCCGCATTACTTCCGCATCGCTGATGCTGGGCGCGCTCGTCGGCCTCGTGCTCATGGTCTTCGGCATGCTGTTCTCGCAGCAGATCGCCGGCGTATTTGGACTGGACGAGCACTCGACGCAGCTGGCCTCGCGCAATATTTTCTGGCTCGCGGCGTTCATCATCGGCTTCGCAATCGATATCATTTTGTCGAGCGCGCTACGCGCCGCCGGCAATGCCTGGACCCCACTGCTGTTCGGCTTGGCGGTCAACCTGGTGAATCTGCCGCTGCTGTATGCCTTCATCCTGGGTAACTGGGGCGCGCCGCAGATGGGCGCGGCCGGCGCACCGTTCGCATCCGGCTTGTCGTTCGTGTTGTGCGGGGCGGTGCTGGTGTTCTTGTGGACCCGCCAAAAATTGACCATCAAGTTCCACCCGGGAGACGTTTTCAACCGACTGCGCTACCAGCGGCTGCTGCACATCGGCTATCCGGTGGCGCTCGAACAGCTCGTGCTGCAATTCGGCTTCTTCTTGTTCATGTCGCTCATCGGCCATCATTACGGCACCGAGGCATTCGCGGCCTACAATGTCGGCACCAACATGCTGAACGCAGCCATGGTGGTGGGAAGCGGGTTTTCGATCGCCGGCGCGACCTTGGTGGGCCAGCACCTCGGTGCGGGCGATGTGGAGGGCGCAGCGCGCAGCGGATGGCGCGCCTGCAGCATGGCGATTGGGGCGATGTCGCTGATCGGCTTCCTCATTTGCTTCAACGCAGCCGCTTTGGCGAGATTCTTCTTAGGCTCGGACGAAATCGCGGTGCTGCGCACGACGGAGTTCACCTACATCATGGGTGCGATGCTGCCGTTGCTCGGTGTCGACATGGCGATCGGCGGCTCCTTGCGCGGCGCCGGCGACACGCGCTTTCCGCTGATCACCTCGTTCCTCGGGCTGATCGGCGTGCGCTGCGCGTTGGCGGCCACGTTTGCATTCTTTCACCTGCCGGTGATGTGGGTGTACAGCTCCATCATCGGCGACTACATGCTCAAAGGCTCGATGCTCATTTGGCGCTTCAAGTCAGGTCATTGGAAACACGCCCTGGCGAAACGAACCGCTCTCGCTTGAAGGTGGAAACGATGGTGACAGACCCGGGAGAGGGTCAGGTTCTGGTGCAGGACATCTACATGTCGGTCGATCCGGCCATGCGTAAAAAATCGGCAATCGCCGGCACCACGCCGGGGGCCAGGGCCAAACTCGCATCGCCGTAGGTCGAGACATTGGCGCGCCTATCGTCGGTGGCAACGGTTTTCAGAACGTGATTCACGTCGGGGAGCAGCACGAGCGATGCCTGTGGGTCGGCAGCTTTGAGGGATTGTGCGTCTGTTTCTTGCACCTGCAGGTCGCGCCGGCCCTGGATGATCAGAACGGGTTTTTTATAGTCTTTAAGAAGTTTTGCAGGGGCATAGGTGAAGGCGTCGATCAGAAATCCCTGAACCTCCGGGCGAAACAGTCGTAGCAGCGCCGGATGCATGCCGGTCGTATCAACATGCTTGCCGGCCTCCAACGCGTCGAGGGCGGACAGCGCTTGACCAAGCACCGGCGCATTGGCTGGATTGGCCTTGAGCTGCTCACGAAGGATCACACCCAAAGGCCTGCCCGGCGCAGCCACCAGCAGCAGACCGCACACATCCGGGCTGCGGGCGGCTGCCATGGCAATCAGGCCGCCTTCACTGTGTCCCAGCAGCCATACGCAGGAGGCTCGAGTGCTTTGGCGGATGACGGTGCTCCATGCATGCACATCCGCGACATAGTCGCCGATGGTCACTGCGTTGGGATTCGGCGTTGCTGCGGCGCTGCCAAACAGACCGC
Organism: Steroidobacteraceae bacterium; assembly: GCA_036267535.1. Taxonomy (GTDB): domain Bacteria; phylum Pseudomonadota; class Gammaproteobacteria; order Steroidobacterales; family Steroidobacteraceae; genus Bog-1198. Next base: position 39,513 of record DATAVX010000117.1, on the reverse strand, counting down.
GCTTATCGATGCGCACGGTGGTGATTCCACGTGCAGCCAGGCCCTGCGCGAGGAGCCGGTAGGGTGCAGCGAGCACGCCGCTGGTGTTGTTGCCGTCGCGATCCGTGGGGCCGGAACCCGGGATGATGAGAACCACGGCGCCTGCGCCGGCCGCGGCGTCCCTCACAGCGGCAGCGTCCGGCGCGAGCATCGTGCCTTTCAATGGGCCTGCCGGACCCGGCGCCTCGAGCTGCGTCTCTACCGCAGCTGCGTGTGCAGCCATGCCTAGGCCAAGAGCAGCGCTCAAGAGAAACGGTGCATGCTTCATGAAACTCTTAAATCAGTGCGGTTGCTACCCTGTATGCGGCTTGTAATTCACGAACACTGACTTCGGGATCATGCAGTGCACACCCTTGCGGATATCGACGACCTGCGACACGCGGCAATCTCCGACCATTGACGTGAGCGAATAGGCCTCTTCGCGGCTCATCGGCACGATGGTTTGTTTCGACAGCCAGTTGACGGTCTGCTCGACGGCGATCTTCATGGCCTGGTTCAAGTCCTCGTCGAAGCCCATGAAGATCCAGTCGTTTTTTGTCTCTGCCCACGGCCAGTCGGTCTTCATATCCTTGCGGACGATGGGCTTGATTTCGATGTTCTTGTACGAGCATTCGAGCGCGGTGAGGTTGACCTCGCCATTGCCCTGTCGGCAGTGGGAATCGCCGGTCCAGATCAAGCCGCCTTTCTGAAACACGGGAAAATAAATAGTCGAACCTGCCTGCAGCTCGTTCACATCCATGTTGGAGCCGTTCTTCCATGGCCGTAAAGTGCTGGTGCGGCCTTTGGCGTCGTGAACCGGCGGTCCGGCCTTGGCATCGGGTTCGTTCGGGTCGACGCCCACCGCAAAGGTTCCGGGGAAGGGCTTCAAGTCGATGACGATTCCCGGCTTGAACTGCGTCTGCATTTTGGTCAGATCCAGCTTGAAGTAGCGCACGAAGCCTTCGGGAAATTCCGAGGCAAGCAGTCCGACGGTGGGGAAGTCCTTGCCCGGCACGTTGAAATTGAAGCCGTCAGTCTTCGGCACGATTTTCAAAATGTGAATCTCGAGCGTGTCGCCGGGTTCGGCACCATCGACGTAAATCGGTCCGGTGATCGAATGAGGGCCGCCGCCCGGATTGGCTTTGCGCAATCTCACGATCTCGGGCATTTCGACGCCCGGCTTGATCTGTCCGAGGGAATGGGACTGGGTCTCGATGGAGACCGTGTCTCCCGACTTGACCGTGAGCTTGGGCTTTTCGGTGATGTCGTACCAGCCCCATTGGACATTCTCGGTCGTTGCAGGGAGTACGTAGTGCTTGGATGCGCGGCCGTCCTCGCCCAACGAGGCGGTGGAGACGCCCACGCTCAGGGCAATCGCAGCCAGAACGCAGCGCAATGCTCGGGTCGAAGGTCGGGGGCTCGGTTTCATGCTCGTTCCCTCAGTGATGTCGATGTTTTCGGCCGACCCATTCTGTCACAGTGAGGAATGAGCAGCCAGAATGGTGCTCAGTACGTCGGGCACCGAGGCGTCGCGCTCCAGCCGCGGATAGCGCGCTTTGCCGGCGTAGCGCAGCTCAGCGATATTGAACATGTCGTCCTTCTCAATCAGGAATTTGATTGAGCGCGCACCGGCGCCCGTGCCCGCGGCATTCAACGTGTCCTGCAGGATTTCCTTGGAGTACTTGCGGCCATCGACGGCAATCAAGCGGCTGCCGGGTGCGATGCCGGCGAGATCTGCGGGAGACCCGGGCAGAATATTGGTGATCACCGCGCCGTCATCGCGCAGGTCAAATCCCAGCGAATATTGCAAATTGGTTTTCTTCTCAATGGCTTCCACGCCTTTTTGCTCCGGCGTCGGCTCGCTGTCGAAACTCAAGTGCCAGCCGCCGGCTTTGAGGCCCTCGAGCGGTGCAGCCGCGCGCAGGCGATTGAGCCGCTCGGTCCAAAATCCGCGCCAGTCGTAGGGCAGCACGGTGTTGAGGGCCTTGACGACGTCGTTGAAATCGTACGACACCACTTTCGGTGCCGTACTGGGCGCGCCATGAAACAGCTTGCAGAAATCATCGAGACTCTTTGCGCCGCGGCTCTTGCTGCGGATGAGAGTGTCGGCCTCGAGCCATAGCAGCGCGGACTCGACGTAGAAATCCGAGCCGCGCGTTCGGTCCTGCCATTCGGGCGCCGTGTCATAGATGATCGGCCCGGAAATCGCAGTGTCGGCCAAGGGACGCCATTCCCGGCCCTTGCGAGTTTCCGCCCATGCGGCCGCATCCGCCCAGGCGTCGCGCGCGTCGGCGGCCGAAGCCAGGCCGCTGCGTGCACTCAAGACCATGCCGATGTACTCGGTAAGACCCTCGTACACCCACAGCAATTCGCCGCGCATCGGTGAGTCGTAGTTGCCGGTCGCCAAACCTGCCGGGCGGCGGTACTTGCCGTTCCACGAGTGCGTATATTCATGCGGCAGCAGCGTCTCGGCGTCGGAGCTGCGGCGCATGTCGCCGTCGATGAGCGTTCTTTCCGTGGAGCGATTGTCGCTCGATTGATGGTGCTCGATGCCCTCGAAGTCGATTTGCTCGCTCAAGCTCCACAGGAAGTGATATTCGTTGTAATGCGTCGCGCCGAACAGTGCGCCTGCTTCCTGCACCAGCTTGCGATACTGGCCGAGGATGTCGGATGGCATCGCCAGCGCTGCGGCACTGTCCGCGGCCAAATGCAGATACACGGCCGGCGTTCCGCCCAGCGCTTCGGTTCTGAAATAACGCCCGGCCAACACAGGCGAATCGATCAGAGTTGTGAGCGACGCCCGGGCAAATTGGATGTCATCACCTCCGGCCGCCGCGCCGCCCGCGCGCGGCAGCGCAGTGCCGAATTCCCAGCCCGAGGGGAGGCGCAGGCGCGCCGTGACCTGCATATCGTCCGACTGCACGCCGGCTGGGTAGAGCATCAACTCATTCCAAAGAATGATCGCAACAGAATGAGTGGCGAGCCGCAGGGCGTTGGGCGCTTTGGCATCGTGCTCGGAGAGGACTTCGAAAGAGGCCTCGAGCGAGGCGGCGTTGGCCGGAACGGTCACGTGGAAGGCATACATATTGACGTCGTCGCGCCGCCAAGAAAGTGCCTTGCCGCCGCTGGAAAACCTAAGGTCCGACACAGCGCCGATCGGACCGTTCGGCGCATGCTCGCCCGGCAGCCATTTCGGATACAGCAGCGTGAGATTGCCTGACTCGACCGGCATGGTCAGATGCACGCGCTGGATGCCGCGCGGCGCGTCGCGCGCATCGACTTCTACCGTGGCGACGGCCGCGGCATGCGCGAGCGATGACAAGCAGATTGCACCGAGCGATAGCGCCGCGGTGCGCAGCAGCCAGTGACGAGATTCGAGCATCATTGTCAGTACCCCATTCTTATTGATATCGGTTCGCAGGATCGCCACTATAATCGCGGGAATCGCAAAGAGACATCGGAGTTGGCCTATGCCGCTGGTACGAACTTCGTTTCGAGCCGGGAAATCCGCGCCACGGCTCGCAAAGAATCCGGTCATGCGGCCCGAGGACGTGCTCATTTCACCGCTGAGCGTGACGCCCGAGGGCTGGTCCTTCGGCGAGGGCAAGGACTTCGCGCGCCTGTTTGCTCAGGTCTGGGATGCCTCGTAGAATCGCAACCCATTCTTACCAGAGGATCAAAGCGATGCGCGACGCCCGGTTTGCCTTGATAGCATCGGTCTTGCTGCTCGGATCCTCCGTCTCGTTCGCGGCGGAGAAAAAGCCGCCGGCGGCGCCGCTCAGACCTGTCGAGGAGACCTTGTTCGGCCGCAAGATCACCGACAACTACCGCTACATGGAAGCGCTCGATCCGGCCACGATCGCGTGGATGAAATCGCAGGGCGGCTATACGCGCTCGCTGCTCGACAGCATCAAGCCACTCGCGCAACTCAAAACCGATGCAGCGAAATTTTCCGCAGGCTTCGGTCTCATTCAGGGCTACGTGCATTTCGGAACGCGCGGCTTTTACGAGGAGCGTGCGCCGGGTTCGGATAATTTCGACCTCATGGTCGCGGATGCGACGGGCACGCGCAAGCTCGTCGATGTCGCAGCGCTGCGTGCCGCCAACGGCGGCAGGCCCTATGCCATCAATTATTTTTTAGCTTCACCCGACGGCGCCAAAGTCGCCGTGGGAATCTCCGAGGGCGGCTCGGAGGATGCGTCGATCACGGTCTACGACGCTGCCGGCGGCGCCGAGATTGCGGGTCCCATCGACCGCGCGCAATTCGGCGCGACATCTTGGAGCGATGACTCCAAGCTGCTGTACCTCATTCGCCTGAAAAAAACCGCCGCCCATGCACCGGCGTCCGATAAGTACTTGAACGCCTCGGCGGATGCCTGGGATCTGAAATCCGAGCCTGTACCGCTTCTGGGCTCCTCCTTGGGCCACGGTCCGGCCTTCACTCCGGTCGAGTCTCCCGCCATCGCCATCAGCGTCGGCGCACCCGTGGCGGCGGCACTGTCGATCAACGGTGTGCAGAATGAAATCGCGATGTGGCTGGCGCCGGCCGCAGAGGTCAATGATCCGAAGGTTGCATGGACAAAATTCATCGCGCGCGACGATGAGATAACCGGCGTCGACATGCGCGGACCGGAGATTTTTCTCCTGTCTCACAAGGGTGCGCCGACATTCAAGGTTCTTTCCGTGCGTGCCGGGCAGCCCTTGAGCGCCGCCGCGACCCTGGTGCCGGCCCAAGCCGACCGCGTGATCGAGGGGATTCACGTGGCGGCGGACGCGCTTTACGTGCTGGCGCGCCACAGCGCCTACTCGCAGTTGTTGCGGATTCCCGCCGGAAGCACCGCGATCGAGGAGGTCGCCTTGCCCTTTCGCGGCCATATCAATGAGGCCTTCGCCGATCCGCGCACGCCCGGAATTACTTTCGACTTATCGAGCTGGGTCGTACCACCCACCGAGTTTGCCTACCGTCCTGGCAGCAAATCATTCAGCGATCTGAAGATCGGCGCGCACGGCGACTTTGCCGGATCCGACTATGTGGCCGCTGATTTGCAGGCCAAGGCCGCGGACGGCACGTCGATACCGCTGTCGTTGGTGCAACCGAAGAACGCCAAGGGCACGCAGGTGACCATCATCGAAGCCTACGGTTCGTACGGGATTTCCGAACTCGCCGATTTCTCTGTGCGCCGCGCCGCCATGATGCGCGAGGGCATCACTTACGGCGTGTGCCACGTGCGCGGCGGCGGCGAGCTTGGCGAGCAGTGGCGGCTTGGCGGCAAGGATGCGAACAAGCACAACACTTGGGGCGATCTCATCGCGTGCAGCGAGTATCTCATCGGGCGCGGGGTCACCACCCCGTCGAAACTATTCATCCTCGGCGGATCGGCCGGCGGCATCACCATGGGACGCTCCATGACGGAGCGGCCGGATTTGTTCGCCGGTGTGCTGGACCTCGTGCCCGCAGCCAACAGTTTGCGATCCGAGTTCACCGCGGGTGGACCGGCCAACATTCCTGAATTCGGTACCATCAAGAACGCAGCCGGTCTTTCGAATCTGTACGACATGGATACCATTCAGCACGTCAAAAAGGGCACGCAGTACCCGGCGGTCATGATCACCACCGGACTCAACGATCCGCGAGTGGCGCCGTGGGAGCCGGCAAAACTCGCCGCCGCGCTGCAGGCTTCCGGTACGAAAAAACCCGTATTGCTGCGGATCGATGCCGATGCGGGGCATGGCATCGGATCGACCAAGACCCAGACCGACGAGCTGGTGGCAGATGTCGTCGGTTTCGTGTTCTGGCGCGCCGGCTTGCCGGAGTGGCAGCCGGCCGCGCGATGATCATCAGCTGATCGCGTAGAGGTTCCCGCCGGTGCTGCCTGGTTTCTGGGCGATCACGGCAATTAATTGAATTCTAGTTCCCGCTCGCTCCCGGGAAACTATTGCCACGCGACGGGAATCTCGATCGCCGCGCAACCCACCCAACAGGAGTCACCATGAATAGCTTCACCATCACCGCCGTCGGCAACCTCGCCACGGACCCGGAACTCGCCGCCAAGGGCGAAACGACCTATACACGCATTTGCCTGGTCGGCAACGACTATGCCGGCAAGGACGCCCATGGCGATGCGCGCGAGGCCGTGACCAGCGTCTATTTCGTCGCCTTCGACAACCTCGGCGAGGCGATTGCGAAGCACGCCCGCAAGGGCGATCAGCTCATTCTGCAAGCGCAGATTCGTGCCAACAATTGGACCGACAAGGAAGGCGAGAAGCACTACGACCATTCCAATGTCATTCAGAATTTTCGTTTCGGCGCTCCCGGCAGGGCAAAACGGGAAGAGCTGGCCGCGCGACGCAGCGAAAGCGAGATGGACGCACTGGAGACGGAGATCTAGAGATGCGCCATCTCGCATGGATTCACTTGCTGGCGGTCATGATCATTGCCCCTGAGTTGGCGCTCGCGCAGGCCTCGCCCTTTATGACCGGCGCGAGTTCGCTGCAGTCGAACATTCTTGCCTGGTTGACTCCGGTGGCCATCATTTTGGTCATGGTGCTGGGCGGGATGGCCATGGCGAACCGGCTTTCGTGGGGGTGGTGTCTGGGCGCGATCCTGGGAATCTGCATAGGCTTCGGCGCTCCGCAAATCGTTACATGGGTTCGCGGGATGTTCGGAGTTTAGGACGATGAGCGAATTCAACGCCGGTCTCACCGCCGACCCGCTGTTCGTGGGCGCGACCCGACCCTCGATGCGCTGGGGAGTGACCTACTCGGCGCTGCTGTTCAACATGGTGTTCACTCTGGAGGCGTTTCTTCTCACCAAGAACCTGTTGATCTTGCTGCTGTGCGCGCCCATCCACGGCGTCTGCATGTTGTTGTGCGCCCGGGACGCGCGCTTCTTCGATCTGGTGCTGCTCTGGGGCCGGGCCCGGTTACCGGCCCTGTTTGCGAATTTACGCCTCTGGAAGGCGAGCAGCTACTCGCCGTTGATGATCGATCTGCCGAACCGCCGCGGGCGTCGGGCGAGGCCGTGGGAGTGATGGAAATCTTGAGGAGTCCCGCGGTCTTGCAGCGCGAGATTGGCGCGGCGGAACGCATCCCGTACGCGGCACATGTCGCGCCGTCGATTGTGCGCATGGCATCCGGCGACTATGTGCAAGCGTTCAGGCTCGGCGGCGCCAGCTTTGAGAGCAGCGATGACGATGAACTCAACAATTGGCACGAGCGCCTGAATGTGCTGTGGCGAAACATCGCGAGCCCCAACGTGGCGCTTTGGACGCACCTCATCCGTCATCGCGCCCGATTCGAACCGGCGGCGCGGGCCGGTCAAGCCGATGCCTTCTTCGCCGACGGCCTGCATCGTAAATACCATCATCGACTTGCCAACGAAACGCTGATGCTCAATGAGATTTATCTGGCGACGGTGCATCGGCCGACTGCGGGCGTCGCATCTTCGCTGGTGTCGAAGGCGTTGTCGCGGGCAAAGCGCAGGGGATCGAGCCTGACACTATTGGACGCGCTCGACGCATGCGAGAAGTTATCCCAGACCTTGCTCGCTTCCTTGGCACGCTACGATCCCGAACCGCTCGGCGTCTACCGCGCAGGCAAGCTGACCTGTTCCTCTTTGCTCGAGTACCTTGGGTTGCTGGTCAACGGCGAGTGGCAGCGCATGCCCTTGCCGGTCGGGCCGTTGAATCGAGCGCTGGCGACGTCCCGCCTCCTATTCGGCACGGAAGCCATTGAGTACCGCATGCCCACCGGCACTCGGGTAGCGGGAATGTTGGGCATCAAAGAGTATCCGACGCCCAGCGCCGTCGGGATGTACAACCGGCTGCTGTCCGCGCCTTTCGCCTTCGTTGCAACGCAGTCTTTCGCCTTCCTTGCGAAGTCTTCCGGCCAATCACTTCTGCAGCGCCAATTCAACCGCATGGCGAATGCCGGCGACTTCGCCGTGTCGCAGGCGGCGGAACTCAAGGACGCATTGGATGCCTTGACCAGCAACGAGTTCGTGATGGGGGAACATCACTTCTCGCTGCAGGTGATCGCCGATGTGGCGGATGGCTGCTCGGACGACCCTGGCCTTCGGCTCAAGGGGCTCAATGACTCCATTGCATTGGCGCGCACCTGTCTCGCCGATACCGGCATGTTGGTAGCGAGAGAGGACCTGGCGCTGGAAGCCGCCTTCTGGGCGCAGCTGCCGGGTAATTTTCCCGTGAGGCCGCGCAAGGCTCCGATCACCTCGCGCAATTTTGCCGGCATGGCGCCATTTCACAACTACCCGCTTGGCCGCGCGTACGGAAACCATTGGGGCGACGCGCTGGGCATGTTCATAAGCAGCGCACGCTCGCCATACTATTTCTCGCTGCACGCCAGCGATCCATTTGATCCCGACGGCGGCAGCCGCAAGGATACGGGCCATACTTTGGTCTGCGGACCGACCGGGTCTGGGAAGACGGTGTTCATCGGCTTCCTCATTGCCATGCTCACCAGGCAGGGCGCCACCCAAGTGATCTTCGACAAAGATTGCGGCCTCGAGATCCTGGTGCGTGCGTTGGGCGGCGACTACCTGCCTCTCAAAAACGGCCAACCCACCGGCTTCAATCCACTGCAGCTGCCTGTCACACCGGCGAATGTCGAATTTCTCAAGGTCTGGTTGCGCGAGCTGGCTCGGGATGAATCGGGATCGGCACAGCAGGATGGGCGTGCGGTACGCCGGAGCGCCGACTTGGACCAAGCGCTGCGTGGCACCTTGATGCTCGAACCGGCGGCACGGCGCTTGTCGCGTCTGGTGGAATTTCTCGATCGCACCGATCCTGAAGGTTTGCATGCGAGGCTTGCACGCTGGTGCGAATCGCATCGCGGCGACTACGCCTGGGTATTCGACAATCCGCGCGACCAGGTGGTCTCTAGACTGTCCGGTGCGGCGCTGATCGGCTTCGACGTGACGGAATTCCTCGACCATCGCTTGACCCGTTCACCCATCACTCTGTATTTGTTCCATCTGGTGCGCCAGCTGCTCGACGGTCGCCGCTTCGTTTGTTGGATGGACGAGTTTTGGCGATTGCTGGCCGATCAGGCTTTCGAGAATTTTGCCAAGGATGGTCCGAAGACTTGGAGAAAACTCAATGCGGTGATGTGCCTGGCGACGCAGAGTCCGAGCGACGTGCTCGATAGCCCGATTTGCCGCACGCTGGTGGAACAAACGCCCACCAAGATCTTTTTTCCGAACGCCGACGCCGATCTGAGCGAATACACACAAGGTTTCGGACTCACCGAGCGGGAGTTTCGGCTGATCAAGGATCAATTGGAGCCGGGTTCGCGCACGTTTCTGATCAAGCAAGCGCACCACAGCGTCGTGTGCCAGCTCGACCTGAAAGGTTTCGAAGCGGAATTGGCGGTGATATCCGGCCGCGCTCATCAAGTTCAGCGCATGCACCGGATCATTTCGGCGGTTGGTGCGGATCCCAGGTCATGGCTGCCGCCGTTTTTGGCTGAACACGCAAACTGAAAGGAGACAACGATGCGGATTTTCAAGTTTCAATGGGTTGCCGTCTGCTTGGTTGTCTGGTGCGCCGGCGCGCCTGCGGCGCACGCTCAATGGGCGGTCATCGACGCGCCGGCAATCGTGCAGTTGATCCAGGAGGTGCAAACCATGGCGCAGCAACTGGCGACCGCCAAGGATCAACTTGTGCAGGCGAAGCAGGCGCTGCAGACCATGACCGGCGATCGCGGCATGGCGGAACTCCTCGAAGGAACGGTCCGCAATTATCTGCCGTCCGACTGGGCGCAGGTTACGGGCTCGCTGCAGGGCTCGGGTAGTTTCACTCTTTTATCCTCAGACGTACAAGGCCTGATAGCAGCCAATACCATCCTATCGCCGCAGCGTCTCGCAAGTCTGTCGCCGAGCGCGCGGCAACAGGTCGAAGCGGTTCGCCAGTGGAGTGCCATGCAGCAGGCGCTCTCGCACCAAGCGCTGGCGAACGTCAGCAATCGATTCGCCTCGCTGCAAAACTTGATCGGGGCGATTTCGACGGCGACGGACCAGAAGGCGATATTGGATCTACAGGCAAGGATCAATGGCGAGCTCGGGATGTTGCAGAACGAGCAGACCAAGCTGCAGATCCTCAATCAATCGACGGAAGCGCAGGCCTCGGCGTTGCGCCAGCAAGCCCGGGAACAGGCCATCGCCGGACATGGCCGGTTCGATTCGCGCTTCCAGCCGGTTCCGTGATTACCGATGGGATTCTTCGCTACATTTTGGTCGTGGCTGAACGCCCAGCTTGCCGCCTACATCGGCGACAACACCTCGCGGCTGGCCGGCGTCCTGGAACCCACGGTGCTCACGCTTGCGACGATTTACGTGATGTCCTGGGGGTACTTGCATCTCACGGGAAAAATCACCGAGCCATTCGTAACGGGACTAAAACGTGTCGCGTTGATCGCCCTGATCCTCGGGGTGGGCCTGCGGCTCTGGCTCTACAACACCCTGATCGTCGATACGTTCTACAACGCTCCGGTGCAACTTGCAGCCGCCATGGTGGGTGCCAACGACCCGGTGGCCACCATCGACGCGATTTGGAATAGCGGCGGAGCCGTCGCCGACAACCTGTGGGACAAGGCAGTCTCATGGACAGACGTCGGGTTCTATTTTGCGGGCGGTGTGGTTTGGTGCTTGATGGGCGTGCTGTGCGTTTATGCGATGTTTTTGATCGCGCTGTCGAGCATCGCGCTCGCCGTGCTTCTGGCACTCGGGCCGCTGTTCTTCGCGCTGTTGTTCTTCGACGCCACGCGCCGATTCTTCAGCGCTTGGATCGCCCAGCTTGCCAACTACGCACTCATTACCGTGCTCACCGTCATGGTGGCCGCCCTGCTCTTGCGGATCGTGCAATCCTTCGCGGCGCAGACGGCGGCGCGGGGCACTGCCATTCTGACCGTGGACGTCCTGAATATGATGCTCGTCGCGCTCTTGGTGTTTCTGGTTCTGCGCCAGGTGATGCCTATCGCCTCCGGATTGGCGGGCGGCGCCGCGCTCAATTCTTTCGGCCTCACCAGCCGCGGATTCTCTTGGGCCACACGCGGCGCTGCCGCCCTGGCGAAGCCGGCTGTAGGTTTTTCCGCTCCCCGGGTCGTCCGGACCCTGCGCGACGCGGCGCGCAACACGGGCCGCAGCGTGCGCGGCGCGCTGGGCGGCAACTCGCGTCGCGGCCTATGAACTCCAACTCGCCTTCGAGGAAATTTATGCGCCTGATTCTGTGTCTGGCAGTTGCACTCAGCGCCTGCGCCACGCCTGCCGTGCGCTGCGGCAAGCATCTGCAACCGATCAACGCGCCGTCTCCCAAAACTCCCGCGGCGGGGCCGGCCGGAAAGTCGCCGTGACTCCCGCCGTCGCATGCAAGGACTACTTCGGGACCGCTGAGTCCTGGGACGCCGATCGCGTCGAACAGTTTCGGCGCAGCACCCGGGTTGCCTGGTGGGTGGCGGGCGCCGGCTGGCTATGCGCCGTGGCCAGCTCGATCGCCGTGCTGCTGCTCATGCCGTTGAAGCAAGTCATTCCTTACCTGGTGCGGGTCGACGGCAGCACCGGCATCGTCGACGTCGTGCCGGTGTTCGTCGGGCACGCCACTGCGGAGGAGGCCGTCACCCGATATTTTCTGGGCCATTACGTCAGCGTCTGCGAGCGCTTCAATTTCTCGACTGCCGAGAGTGACTACGAGGAATGCGGAGCTTTTCATTCCGCGCAGCGCAATCAGGCTTGGTATGCATTGTGGACCGCGACCAATCCGAACTCGCCTCTGAATGTGCACAAGGACGGCAGCAGCGTGCGCGTGCAGGTCAATTCCGTCAGCTTCTTCACGCGCGCCAGCGGCTTGTCCGATCTGGCCCAAGTGCGCTATCTCAAAGCGGCGCGCCAAGGGACCGGTGCCGAAGAGTCGTTCAGCCATTGGCTCGCGACCATTCAATATGCCTACGGTGAGGCGGCGAAGGATCCGAAGACGCGCCGCTGGAATCCGCTGGGATTCAAGATCATCGATTTCCGCACCGAGCCTGAAGTCATCAGTGAGGCCGCCCGATGAGTGCGCGTCGGGCAAGCATGCGGCGCCTGTTGTGCACGGTCCTGCTGGCGCCGATTCTGAGCCATGGTGTGCGATCGGAAACCGTGCCGGCCAAGGGCGATGTCGACGGCCGCATCCGCACCGCCGCCTATGATGCCGCCGAAGTCTACAAATTGCGGGGCCTCGCAGGCTATCAAATCGATTTGGAGTTCGAGCCGGGCGAGACATTCGTGGGTTTGGGCGCCGGCGACATGGAGGGGCTGGCATTCGTGGGAGAGGAAAATCACTTATTCCTCAAACCCAAAGCCGCCAAGGTCGCGACCAATATCACGGTGCTCACGACGCGCAGGCACTACCAAATCGACTATAGCGCCGTCGCACAGCGCCCAAGCGACGACGATGCCATCTATGCATTGCGATTCACCTATCCACAGACACCGGTGAAGGCCGCCGCGGACGCCGCAGCGAAGCTGCTGGATTCGCAGCTCGAAACGGCATCGGGTCATCGGCCGCAGAACATCGATTACTGGTATTGCGGCGAACCGGCCTTAAGGCCGGTCGCTGCATCGGATGACGGCGTGCATACGCGCCTGACGTTTGCCGCGAACGCCGATTTGCCGGCGATTTTTGTGCGCAGCGACGATGATGGCGAATCGTTGCTGAATTTCAGCGTCGATGCCGGTGACATCGTCATTCATCGCGTGGCGAGGCGTTTCATCGTCCGCCGCGGGAAGCTTACCGGGTGCATCGTGAATGCCGGGTTTACCGGCGGCGGCAAGCGCTTGGAGTCGGGCACTGTGGCGCCGCAGGTCGAGCGGCGGGTGCAAGGAGGCGTGCCATGAAGGAGCCGCAACCGGAAACCGCGGAGGTACGTGGTGAACGCGGCGGCGTAAGCCTGGCGCACGCGCCTTCGATGCAATCGCGCATCAGCAATATTCTCGCCATCGGACTGATGAGCGTCCTCGGTCTCGGAATGCTTACGTGGTACTACGCCAATGCCATGAGCCGTCAAACTCATGCGCGCCAAAACGCCCAGGCACTATCGGCAAAACGGGCGCAGGGAGAGATGCCGTTGCCCAGCCTCGGGCGGATCGATCCGCCGGCGGCGGTGCGGCCGGGGCTGCCCAAGGATCCGGAGCCGCAGCCCGCGGCGGCGGACTCGATTCCGCTTCGGGAAGTGCCGCTTCGCGAGATTCCGCTCGCGGCCACACCGGTATCGGCCGCATATGGCGCACCGCCGGCAAAGACTGCCGCGGAACTCGCACTCGAGCGCCGGTTGTCCGGTGCCGTGTTCTCAGCGCAGAGCTCAGTGCCGATCGCGGCCGGCGGCTCGCTACCGCCATCGGCTGTTCCAGGTCCCCAGGAAGCCGGCGAGCTTGGTGCGCTGCTGCGGCCCAGCGTAACCACTGCGGTACATGCGCAGCTGTTGCCGACTCAGCGATTGTTGCTGCCCAAGGGAGCATTTCTCGACTGCACTTTGGAGACGGCGATTGATTCGACGCTGCCCGGCATGACCACGTGCGTCATGGCCACGGATGCCTTCGGCGTCGACGGAGCCGTGGTTCTGCTGGAGCGCGGCACCAAGTTGGTGGGCGAGACCCGCGGGCAGGTGCAGCAGGGCTCTGCGAGGGTTTTCGTGCTGTGGAACGAGGCGCGCACGCCGAGCGGCGTCATCGTGCCGCTGGCATCGCCCGGCGCGGATGAATTGGGCCGTGCCGGCCTTCCCGGAACGGTAGAACACCATTTCTGGGAACGTTTCGGCGCCGCCATGCTGGTCTCAGTGATCGATGGCGGAATCCAGGCGGCCGTCCAGTCGAGCCGCAGCAGCAGCAGTGCTGTGATCGTCAACCCATCAGCGACGCAGGATGTAATGACGGAAGTATTGAAGGGCACCATCAACATCCCGCCGACTGTGCTGAAGCATCAGGGCGACCGGATTCAAGTGCTGGTCGCGCGAGATCTGGATTTCCGGTCAGTCTATGAACTCAAGTCCGCCGCTTCCGGCCGCTAATGCGGAGACTGAGGTCTCGGCGCTCGCGCTCAACCTGCGAGCCTTGCGCCCATTCTTGAGCAACGACGTCATGGAGCTATGCATCAATAGGCCGCACGAAGCGTTTCTGGAAACACCGGGCGGCTGGCGCCGTGAGGAACTGCCGTTCGCGGATTTCGATTGGTGCCATCGCTTGGCGAAGCTGATCGCAAATTCCACCCAGCAGCGCATCGATCCGGCCTCGCCGCTATTGTCGGCATCGCTGCCCAGTGGAGAACGCGTGCAGATTGTCATGCCTCCGGCGACCAGCGCCGGATGCGTGGCAATAGCCATACGGCGGCCGGCGGCGCAAGTTTGGAGCATCCAGGAGTTGGCTGGCCGCGGCATTTTCCGGCGCGCCAAACCGGCCGACCGCAGGCTCGATGCAACGGAGCAGGAACTCAAGCATCTGTTGGCCGGATCGGACTTCGAAGCGTTCATGCGCCTCGCCGTCCGCAGCCGCAAGAACATCGTGGTTTCGGGACCCACCGGATCGGGCAAGACCACGTGGACCAAGGCGCTGATCCGGGAGATCCCGAGCGAAGAACGCTTGGTGACCATCGAGGATGCGCAAGAACTGGTGCTGGACCGGCATCCGAATCATGTGCGGCTGTTCTATTCCAAGGATGATCAGGGCGCGGCGCGGGTCACGCCGAAGCAGCTGTTGGAATCTTGCCTGCGAATGAAGCCCGACCGGATCCTCCTGGCCGAATTGCGTGCCGAAGAGGCATTCGATTATTTACGCAACGTCAATTCCGGACATCCGGGGTCCATCACCAGCGTGCACGCCACGAGCGCGGAACTGGCATTCGAGCAATTGGTGCTGCTCGTAAAGCAAAATCCAGGCGGCCGGGAATTGGCGCGCGGCGACATCAAGAGCCTGCTTTACTTGCTGGTCGATGTCGTCATTCAATTCGGCCTCGAGCGCCACGAACGATTCATCAAAGAAATTTGGTTCGAGCCGGAGCGCAAGCGCGGATGATGGACCTGCTGCATGGCTGGCCGGGATTCGCCTTGAGCTACGCGGCCGTGCAAGGGCCGATGATCGCCGGCCTGGCTAGGGCACGCGCCACGTTTTCTCAATACGTCATGTCGCCGCTGGTCGCGCTGCCTTTGACCGGCATTGCGGCAGCCGGCTCCGCCATCTTCGCTTCGCATGCCGTCATCCAGGTGGCCGTTGCCGCGGCTGCGAGCGCGGTTCTCGGCTATACCGGCGGCCGCGTCATTGCCGAGGATGCCGCAAGCAATAAGGTCCATCAGCGAGGTTCGCAGGTTGAGGAGCGAGTACCGCGTCAGGCCTCGTTCTGGAAACAGGCGGGCAGGGAGGCGGCGATTACGCTCGCCGGCGTTGCGGTCCCGGCTCGGGATGAGGCCAAACATTTCAAGCTGATCGGCACTACCGGCACCGGCAAGAGCACGGCGGTACAGGAAATCATGAGCGGCGCCTTGGCGCGCGGCGATCGCGCGGTCATAGCTGATCCTGATGGCGGCTACCTGCGCCGCTTCTATCAAAAGGACCGGGGCGACGTCATTCTCAATCCCTTCGACGAGCGATCGGTGAAATGGGACCTGTTCGCCGAGGTCAGGAATTCATATGACGTGGAGCAGCTGGCCCGGTCGCTGATACCCGATCATGAAGGCGCGGACCGAAGTTGGCGCGGCTACGCAAGAACATTTTTCACGGCAGTCAATCAGCAAGCGCGCGAAGGGGGCGTTTCCGACGTAGGCGAGCTGTACCGGCTGCTGGTGATCGCGGATGCCGCCGAGTTGCGCCGTCTCGTGCGAGGCACTCCCGCGCAGCCATTCTTGGAGGAGCACAACAGCCGCATGTTCGACTCCATCCGCTCGGTGACGAGCTCGGCGGTGGGCGCGCTCGACTATATTTCGCAGCAAAAGTCGCCGCAATTCTCGATTCGGGATTGGGTGGACGATCAGAAGCCGGGCGTGCTGTTCATTCCCTACAAGGCCGGGCAAATCGCCGCGCTGGGTTCGACCATCTCAGCTTGGATGCGGCTCGCAATTTTCGAAACCATGGATCACGGCGAGGGAAACGCGCCGCTGTGGTTCGTGGTCGACGAGCTGGATGCATTGGGACAAATCGACGGCCTGAAAGATGCGCTCGCCCGCTTGCGAAAGTTCAACGGCCGATGTGTCTTGGGGTTCCAATCGATCGCGCAAGTCTCGTCCACGTATGGTCAAGGCGCCGCACACACGATCGTTGAAAATTGCGGCAACACTTTGATATTGCGCTGCTCATCGAGCGAGGGCGGCGGCACCGCTCGTTTCGCTTCGCAGCTAATCGGCGAGCGCGAAGTATTGCGCACCAGCGAATCGAGCAGCCGCCGCTTTACCGACATGTTCGGATCGGCATCCCGGACCCAGCACTTCGGCATCGAGCCGGCCGTGCTCGCTTCCCAGGTCGAGCAGCTGCCTGATTTGTCCGGTTATCTCAAGTACGCCTCGGATCCGGCCTGGGCGCGGGTGCGGCTGGATGCGAGAAATGCGTGGCAGGACGCCAAGCCCGCGGTGCGATCCGCTGGTTCGGCGCCGCAACGGTCCTTGGGCGCGAGTCGTGACTGAACGCGCCGCAACGCTCGATGATGCCACGCTCAAATTGGGCTTGCTCATGGAGAGCGCCGAAACGCATCAAAAACTGGCGGAAGGGCAGCTCGAAAGACTACGCGCCCACACCCAAGACCTCGACGGCGTCGTGCGGGATGAAATCCGGCGCACCATGGTGGAGGAACTGCGGATGCTGAGCGCGGAAGTGACGCGCGCGAGCCGGGCATTGCAAAAAATCCGCAGCGGCCACGCGGTGCGCGGCACTGTTTGGACTCTTGCGGCGGCGATGCTGTGCACGGCGGCTCCCATTGCCGTTGCGCGCTGGGTACTGCCATCCGCCGCCGATGTCGCGGCGTTGCGCGCGCGCCGCGACGAGCTCGCCGCCAACTTGAACGGACTGCAGCAGCAAGGCGGCCGTATCAAGTGGCGGCACTGCGGCGACGCGAAGCGGCTCTGTGTTCGGGTGGATCGAAAGGCGCCCACCTACGGCGACGCGGGCGATTACTACGTGATCGAGGGCTACTGAGGCATGAATCCGTTGGTTTTGACCGCTGCTTTGACGCTCGCCGCCGTGGGAGGCGCGAAATTGATCGCGCGACGGATGCAGCCTACGGCGCGTGAAACGCACAAGCGCGGCGTCTTGATCG
Source organism: Steroidobacteraceae bacterium (assembly GCA_036267535.1). Lineage (GTDB taxonomy): Bacteria > Pseudomonadota > Gammaproteobacteria > Steroidobacterales > Steroidobacteraceae > Bog-1198. The sequence continues at coordinate 22,213 of DATAVX010000117.1, read as the reverse complement.
AGGATGGATCCCGGCGGCAGCGGCGCTGCGCGCGGCGTAAGCCGGAGACGGAATTGCTGCTGGCAGGCGTCGCGATTCCACAGGCCGATGAGTCAAAGCACTTCAAGGTGATCGGCACGACGGGCACCGGCAAGTCCACGGCCATTCGCAAGCTGCTGGGCGCGGCGATAGCACGCGGCGATCGCGCGGTATTCGCGGACCCGGATGCCGGCTATCTCGAGCGGTTTTATGACCGCTATCGCGGCGACATCGTTCTCAATCCCTTCGAGCCTGAGTCCGCGCGGTGGGACGTATTCGCGGAGATCAAGCAAAGCTTCGATGTCGAACAGGTGGCGCGCGGACTGATCCCGGATTGCGGTGATGCCGCGGCCAGCGAATGGCGCGGTTATGCGCGCACGTTCCTGGGTGCCATATTGCGGCATTGCCGCTTCTGCATCCGTCCTCAGGCCGTTGATCTATGGCGTTTGAGCATGATCGCGCCGGCGGAGGAGCTTCGGCCGATCGTCGCAGGAACCCCCGCGCAGCCCTTTCTCGATCCTGACAACGCACGGATGTTCGGATCGATCCGCTCCGTCATGGGTTCGGCGATCGCCGCGTTCGAGTATATCGAGCGGCAACGCGCAGCAGCTTTTTCGGTGCGCGATTGGATAAGGAACCGAACCTGCCCGAGTCTGTTGTTCATTCCCTACCGCGCCGGCCAGATTGCCGCATTACGATCGATGATCGCCACCTGGATGCATCTTGCGATCTTCGAGGCGATGAGCCAATCGCAACATCTGGACCAGCGGCTATGGTTCGTCATCGATGAACTGGATGCGCTCGGTGCCATCGACGGACTCAAGGATGCACTGGCAAGGCTGCGCAAATTCGGGTGCCGCTGCGTATTGGGCTTTCAATCGATTTCGCAGATATCCGCCACGTATGGCCAGGGCGACGGCAACACAATCGTAGAAAATTGCGGCAACACGCTCATTTTACGTTGCTCGGGCAGCGAACACGGCGGCACCTCGCAATTTGCCTCGCGTCTGATCGGCGAGCGGGAGGTGCTCAGGCGTCAGGTGTCGCGCGGCAGAGACCGCGAAAGCGGATTTTCAAGCCGCGGCGCGCGCCGTTCCCGCAGTATTACCGAACAGCATGTGACGGAAACCGCGGTCATGGCCTCCGAACTCGAACAGTTGCCGGACTTTTGCGGTTATCTCAAGGGGGCCTCATCGCGGATCTGGCTCAAGCTTGACTTCGCGAGGCAATAGCTATGCACATACCCGATGCCAACATCCGCTCACCGAGTTACTACATTGCGCAAACGCAGGCGCAGTGCGCGCACTGCGGCCAGCGGAATCATGTTCTCGCCCTGGCGCTGCCGCCGAATCACGAAATGTTGGTGGACGGCAGATGGCAGACGGCAGGCGGGAATGCCTTCCTGTTCTATGTCGCAGATCTGCCGCGGTCGGTGAGCCGGCGCCTCGCCGCACTGTCGCCGGGCTTTAGCTTGGCGCGCGGCGCGGGTCAAGCCGATTCGTACTGGGCGAATCACTGCAAACATTGCCGCCGCATGTTCAGCGATGACGAGCTTCATTGTGAGCCGGGCGGGTTCATGCCGATCCGGGCCGAGGAGGCCGAAGCGATTCAACTGTCGCACCTGCGGCAAGGCTTCAGCGCGAGCGCGGCCGGTTATGCACTCGATCCGGAATTCTTCGGGCTCATAAAAAAGCGTTAGCGGGCGCATGGCCCTCTATTTTCTCAACCTCAGAAGTTTCGGACGTGGAGCAGGAAGCAGCGCGGTCAGCGCGGCTGCCTATCGGGCCGGCGAACGCATTCGTGACGAGCGCACCGGCAGGACCTACGACCATTCCGCGCGCCGCGATGTCCTGCACAAGGAGATCGTTCTGCCGAGCGATTTCGCCGCGGACGATGTGTCTTGGGCCAAGGATCGAGACACCCTGTGGAACACTGCGGAACAGGCCGAAGTTCGCAAGAACGCGCGGGTGGCACGCGAGTATCTGGTGGCGTTGCCGCCGGAACTATCGCCTGAGGGGCGTTTGGACTTGGTCGCCGGCTTCTCGCGCGAATTGGTCGAGCGCTATCGCTTCGCGCTCGATGTCGCGATCCATGCACCGCGCGATTATCCCGGCAGCGATCCGCGCAATTTCCACGCACATCTGCTCGCGACCACGCGCGAGGTGACGCTCGAGGGCCTGGGGGCCAAAACCGCACTGGAGTGGAACGATGCGAAGCGCCGCGAGGCTGGCTTAGGGCCGGGCATCGGCGAACTGCTGCACGTTCGGCAACGCTGGGCGGCGGCTGCCAATGCCGCGCTCGGGCAGGCGCACGTCGCGGCACGCATAGATCACCGAACCCTGCAGGCGCAAGGCATCGACCGCGAGCCGCAGCCGCACATTCCGCGCGCGGCATATGAAATGGAACGGCACGGCTATCGCAGCGTGGTCGCAGAGCGCATTCGCGCGGAGCACCAGGCGAGAGTCGAGGCGCGGCTGCAGCGATCCGCGCAACCGGCGCAGCCCAAGAATCACAAGGAGATCCAATTGGAATCCGTCCGCACGTGGCTCGAGTATCGCAAAGCGCTGGCCGAAGCGGCGGCTGTCCCCGATGAGCCCGCGCACAAGCGAGACAACGATCATTCGCTATGATCGGGTCGGTCGCCTTCGCCTCTTGCTACGTCTATTCGCCCGCGGGCAATAGCGCGATCTGCGAACGTTCGCGGCTGTTGCGCGCGCTGTTGAAGGAGTGTGACGCGCGCTTCATGACCAAGTATGCCGTGCGGGTGCGGGAACAAACACGGCTGCCCGCGTGTCTCGGCGGCTTTTTTCTCGCCGGCGACGTCTTGGTGCCGGTGCCCGGAAGCGCACCGAAGATGCGCGGCGTTTGGGTGGCGGGGGAACTTGCGCAAGCCCTTGTACGACAGGGCCTGGGAGCCATGGCATGGTCCGGGCTGCACCGGATCCACGCGGTGCGCAAATCCGCGACGGCCGCGCAAGGAGCGCGCCCCAGTGTCGCCTTGCACTACGATTCGTTTCAAATGGATCCGCCGCCGTTTTACCCCGCCGGCGTGGTGCTGATCGATGACGTGGTTACGAAAGGCAGAACGCTCCTGGCGGCGGCATCGCGCGTACGCGACTCGATGCCGGGCGTGCAAGTCAGAGCCTTTGCATTGCTGCGAACCAAGGGACTGGTGGCCGGGGTGGAGCACTTGTTGGAGCCCTGCAGGGGCGAGATTAGATGGACGGCGGAAGGAGATGCGCTGCGTATCCCCTGACTGCTCCGCGCAGGGCCGATCGCTTATAATGCATAGAGCTTGCGCACCGACGCCAAAACTCCGCCGGCCGGCCGACCGCTGCAGAATCTGCCGCAGAGCGAGATCGCGGATCTGTTGCAGCAAGCCTACGCCGCAGGCGACGGGCCTGGCGGCGCGCATTGCATCCACGAACTCTGGATGCGCGGAGCAATGTCCATTAACATTGAGCGCGCGCTCGAACAGCTATGGACCTGCGCGGCGGCCACCATTCCGGAATGGCTGCCGATGCGCTACATCGATTGGCTGCCCGCGGTCTATGACGCTGCGCTGAAGTTCAACGCCTCTGCCACGGGGCGATCGAACATCTACCTGGTGCTCTTGGATTATGGCGACCGACACGGGTCGTATGGCATTTACGTCGGCATGAGCAAATACAGCCCGGCGCAGCGTTTCGACCAGCACAAGGCGGGCATTCGCGCGGCGGGTAGCGTGTTGAAACGAGGCATTGAAGTTCTGACCGGACCCACCATGCATCTGCAGTACATCAAGCGCAGCGACGCTGCGCGCATCGAAGTGCGGTTGGCGGAGGCTCTCGCCGAGGCCGGCCTGCACGTCAAGGGCGGACACTGAATGATCCTTATCGGCATGTTCGATTCGCCTTTCGTACGGCGCGTGGCGGTCAGCATGAACTTTCTGAAGCTGCCCTTCGAGCACCGCAACTGGTCCGTCGGCAAGGATTTCGAGCTGATCCGCCAGTTCAACCCCTTGGGGCGAGTACCTACGTTGGTTCAGCCGGACGGCGAAACTCTGATCGAGTCCGCTGCCATATTGGATTCCCTGGATGAAACCGTGGGTCCCGAACGGGCGCTGCTGCCGCACTCAGGCGATTTGCGACGGGAAGCGCTGCGCGTCATCGCCATTGCCATCGGCGGGGCGGAAAAGGGCGTGACGCAGGTGTATGAAACCGCATTCCGGCCGCCCGAGAAGCGCTATCGACCTTGGGTGGAGCGCTGCCATAACCAAACCCACGCGGCGCTCGCCGAGCTGGATCGGCTGTGCCAGGTGCGCAGCGACCAGTGGCTCGTCGGCAACCGCATCACCCAGGCCGATATCACCGCAACCTGCGTCTATACCTTTTTGAGCGATGCGTTGGGCATCAATAGAGAGGTGCTGGCTTATCCCGCATTGGGCGCGGTGGCCGCGCGTTGCGAAGCGTTGCCAGAATTCAGTTCCGTCAAGGCCGATTGGTTCGCGCCGGCCGACTCTTAGGGTTTACAATCCGTGGATGGTCGTCGTCCACCATCTCAACAACTCGCGGTCGCAGAGGGTGTTGTGGTTGCTAGAGGAACTCGGCGTTCCGTACGAGGTTAAGCGCTACGAGCGGGACGCGAAGACCATGTTGGCGCCGCCCGCGCTGTTGGCCGTGCATCCGCTCGGGAAATCGCCGGTGATTGTCGATGGCAATGACACGGTGGCGGAATCCGGCGCGATCATCGAATACCTGGTGGGGAAATACGACGGCGGACGCTTGGTACCGCCCTCGGGCACGGCGCAGCGATTGCGCTACACCTATTGGCTGCACTATGCGGAAGGTTCGGCGATGACGCCGCTGTTGTTCAAGCTGGTGTTCGACCGGATCGCGACGAATCCTGCGCCCTGGCCGATCAGTGCGATTTCCCGGCGCATCGCCGCCACCGTGACCAACGCCTTCATCGCACCTAACTTGAAGCGCCACCTGGACTACATCGAAGCCGAGCTCGGCACCCATGCGTGGTTTGCCGGCGAACAGTTCACGGCGGCAGATGTGCAAATGAGCTTTCCGCTGGAAATTGCCGTGACGCGAGCGGACTTGAATGCCACGCGTCCGAAGGCGATGGCCTTTCTCGAGCGCATTCACGCGCGCGAGGCCTATAAGCGCGCCTTGGAGCGCGGCGGGAAGTACGACTATTAGCGAATCGCTTGAAGATTGACCAATAAGTATGGGGGTATAGCTATGTGGAAGTACTGCAAGGGAGCGACGCTGTTGGGCGCTCTATTGTTCATAGCCGGCTGCGGTCAATCGGCGCCGCCGCCCGCGAAAGCCAAGGAACCCTCGGCCGCGAGTCAGACTTGGATCAAGCTTTCCAACGCCTTCATTGAAGATTACATGCTGGCCCAACCCGCTTTTGCCGTGCAGGCGGGCCGGCATGAATTCGACGGCCAGCTGCCCGATCTGAGCGCCCATGGGATCAAGCGCGAGATCGCGCGGCTGCACGATCAGCACGACCAACTCTCAGCCATCGATCCGGCAGGCCTGGAGCCGCGAGAGCGGTTCGACCGTGAATACTTGCTGGCGGTCGTGGACAAGGACCTTTTCTGGATCGAGAAGACTCAGTTCCCGTTCAGCAACCCGGCGTGGTACTTGGGTCAAATCGATCCGGACGTGTATTTGAGCCGCAACTACGCGCCGCTCGACAAGCGCATGAAGGCTTACATCAAATATGCGCAGGCCATTCCCCGGGTTGCCGCCTCCATCAAGGAAAATCTCAAGTCGCCGATGCCGAAGACCTACGTCGAACTGGGAATCGATGAATTCGGCGGACTGGCAGAGTTCTATTCCAAGAATGTCGAGGCAGTCTTTGCCCCGGTATCCGATCCCGACCTGCAAAAGCAGCTCAAGGATGCGGACACCGTGGCGGCGCAGGCCATGACCGGCTTGAAGGACTACTTGATGGGCGAGCGCAAGAAAGCGAACGACAAGTATGCATTCGGCGCGGACCTGTTTGCGCAAATGGTGAAGCAAACCGAGCAGGTGGACTTGCCGCTCGACCAGATCGAGGCGGCGGGCAAAGCCGATCTCGACAGCAACACCGCGGCGCTGAAAACGGAGTGCGCCACCTATGCGGCGAAGGCATCGCTGGCCCAGTGTGTCGCGAAAATGCAAGCGCACAAGCCGAGCGGCGGCGCGCTCGAACAAGCGCGCGACCAGCTCAAGATGCTCAAGGACTTCATCGTCAAGAACAACGTGGTCTCGATTCCGACCAAGGACGAAGCCTTGGTGGCCGAAGCACCGCCCTACAATCGTGCCAACGCTGCCTTCATCAATACCGCAGGTCCGTATGACAAAGGCGTGGTATCGGTCTACAACATCGCGCCGCCCGATCCGAAATGGAGCAAGGCCGAGCAAGCGGCCTACATTCCCGGCGAGGCGGCATTGCTGTTCACCTCGGTGCACGAGGTCTGGCCGGGTCACTTCCTGCAGTTTCTGCATTCGAATGCCAACCCCGACAAGCTGGAAGGATTGTGGGTGGGCTACGCCTTCGCCGAAGGCTGGGCGCATTACTGCGAAGAGATGATGGTCGATGAAGGTTTGGCGAAGGGCGATCCGGAACGGCACATCGGGCAGCTCAGCGAGGCACTGCTGCGCGATGTGCGCCTGCTGTCGGCCATCGGCTTGCATACGCATGGGATGACCGTCGCGCAATCCGAGAAAATGTTCAGAGAACAGGCTTTTCAGGATCCCGGCAATGCACGCCAGCAGGCGGCGCGCGGCACTTATGATCCGGCTTACCTGAACTACACGCTGGGCAAATTGATGATTCGCAAGCTGCGCACCGATTGGCTGGCCAAAACCGCGCCGCCGGGTGCAGCGCCGGCCGCCGATGATCACAGCCGCTGGCACGAATTCCACGACAAGTTCCTCTCCTACGGCGGCCCGCCGATTCCCTTGCTGCGCAAGGAAATGGTGGGGGGCGGCAGCCTGCTCTGATTCATTGCCGGTGTATGATCGGTCATGAGCTGGATATCGTCCGAACAGGCGCACGCCTATCTGGAGCGCTGGAAACGGCTGCGGGATATCGCAGCCGTTGAGCGGCGTGCGGCTTCGAATTGCGGTATCGCTTCTCAGTCGGCCGCGATTCACGCAGGATATCGATGCCTTGGCGATTCTCGCTGAAACTGAGTGGGAGCGGACGATTGCGCTCGCGGCGCGCCATGGCATCGTGCCTCGAATGGCAAGCGGCCTCGAATTCGCGCGAGATTCTCGAGTCCTGCTGCTCAGGCATTCTGCGAGCGGCATCGATATCGACGTTATTTTTGGCGGACTATCGTTCGAACGGAACGCGGTCGCACAGGCGCAAATTCACGATGTCGGCGGAGTGCCGGTTTCGACAAGGCCGTGCAGCGCCGCTCAGGAAGCTTCTGAATCGAGACCGGTGATGATTCCGCTGTCCGCCCAAGTGCCCAACAGGCTTGCGGCAGCCGGGGGAATCTCCTCCTGCGGCAGCAGGGCGCTCAAGGATTCGCAAATCTCACCGAAATTGCAGCCCTGCAGGGCCGCATCGAGCGCGGCTGATTCCACAGGGTTCAGCGATCTAAAATAATTCTGCAGGTTCTGGCGCCACAGCAGCCACGGCAGCGGCGCGGCCGCGAGATCCGGCGGGGGCGGTACCTCGTCGAGACTCATGGCCTTCCAGACTGCCGCGCTGTTCCAGCTCAAGTTGAGGCGCCGCAGCGAGGGGTGAAAGGCCAAGGTGATCGAGCCCCAGGCGGAAGGTCCCACAGCGGCGAGTGCCTCGCGCGTCACAGGCTCCGCATCGGCCGCATCGAATACCTCTGCCAGAGTCCACTCGAGCAGTGCGACCTCCGCAAGAATGGGCGCATCGGCGTAGGGCGGCGCCTCGCTAAGGAACTCGGTCAATTCCCGTCCATACCAGCGGATCGAGCGGAACACGGACGGGTGCGCCGCCACGTAGGCTTCGCCCATGCCAACCCAAGCCTCGTCACCGAGGAGTCCATGAACCACAGGATAGGTTTCGTGCAGGGCATCGATCAGCCGCACTTGATAGGCGTTGCGATATATCGCCAGGCGATCCCTTGCCGGCAGCGGCGGGGCATCGACGATGGCGGCCGTCACGGCGCGGGTCTCGCCCAATAGGTACCGCTGCAGGTCGCGTTGCAGCTCGCGCAGCGTGAAGTTCGTGCTCATCACGCCGCTTGCCGCGAATGCTGCGCAGCGAGCTCGCGCGCCACGTCCAGTTCGCCGACCAATTCGCGAAGCTCCGGGATGTTGTCGTCGCGCTCGATCATGGTCGGTACTTCACCGAAGAGCCGTAGCGCCTCGCGGTATAAATCCCAGACCGGTTGGACGATGGGATGGTCATGCGTATCGATCAGGTGGCCGCCCATATTGCTGTGGCCCGCGAGATGAAACTGACGCACGCGCGATTTCGGCATGGCCTGCAGGTACCTGACCGGATCGAAGCCGTGATTGACGCTGCTGACATAGATATTGTTGATGTCGAGCAAGACATTGCAATCCGCACGCGTTGCGACCTCGCGCAGAAATTCCCACTCGCTCATCTCGTCCGCGTGAAAGCTCAAGTAGCTGGAAACATTTTCCAGCAGCATTTGCCTGCCGAGAGCCTCCTGCACCCGGCAGACGCGGGCCACCACCGAATTCAATGCTTCCTCCGTGTAGGGAAGCGGCAGCAGATCGTGCAAATTCCGCCCTTCGATTCCGGTCCAGCACAAGTGATCGGAAATCCAGTGCGGCTCGATGCGCGCCGCCAGGGCGCGCACCTCCGCCAAGTAGTCGAAATCGATGGGATCGGTGCTGCCGATGGAGAGCGATACACCGTGCATCACCAGCGGAAATCGCTCTCGAACGCGTTCCAAATACCGTAGCGGCTTGCCGCCGGGAACCAGATAGTTTTCCGTGATGACTTCGAGCCAATCGATCGCGTGAGGCTCGTTTAGGATGGCCTCATAGTGGGGGGTTCGCAGGCCAAGGCCGAATCCGGAGAGTTTCATCAAGATGGGGCCGGGCGCCAAAGCCCGGCCCCCAAGTCAATGCTGCAGCGCTTAGCTCTTCTTGGCCTTGGCCTTCGCGTCGGCGCAAGCTTGTTTGGTCATGGACATAAATCCCTGACCCTTGCAGCTGTTCATGCCCTTGCAGCTATTCTTCGCCGACTTGCATTCAGATTGCCCCTTGCAGGAATTGACGCCCTGACACTTCACGGTGGCGGCATCCCCTGCAAATGCAGTGGTGCTGATGACGGAAGTGAACAGCATCGCGGCGGCGGCAGCCATGGCGGCGCTCGACAGTTTTTTGCTCTGCATTTGTGATTCCTCGATAGTTTTGGAACGCAGCGGAATTGCTGCTCATGTAACAGACCCGGCCAACGGCGGCATTATTACTCAAATAGCTAAGCTGATGCCTATTTCAGTGCGACGACAACGCAGCTGGGTTTGCCCCCAACCGGCCTAGATGAAGGTTTCTTAATGATCTTGATTGGATGCGCCAAGGTCACAGCGACGGGGCCAGCATCACTGCTTGACGCACCGGCTCGAATCGCGCCGCAGCCTGCCCCAGCCAGTTGAGTCCACGGCGGATCTCGGCGTCGTGCAGAGCGCGCGCTTGATTCAATACTTCGAGCCGCAGGGCAGCATCGTAGGCATACTCGGGCGCCTTGGAATAGCGGCGCATGTCGGGTCCCTGGAGAATGGCGTGCACTTCAGCGGCGGCCGCCTCGATGTCGAAATGTCGCAAGATTTCCACCAGGGATGAGGGGTTGAGCAGAAACTGATCGAAATCGACGCGCAGCAGGCGCGCGGCACTCGACCTGGCCGCTTGCGCCAGCGCCGACATTTCGCACGCCCATGCCAGTGCCAATGTTTCGCCCTCGCTTAGTTGTTCGGCACGCCACGCCTCGCACCCGATGCGCCGTTGCAGCCGCTGCAATCGGCCCGGAGTCAGCATTCGCGCTTCTTGCCGCGAATTCGGGCCGCCGAGGATCGTGGCAATGTAGCTCTCCGGCGAGACATACATCATGATGGCTTTCGGTGCCGAGGCGCGCGACAAAAGGGCCGCGCTCAGTTCGGACACGACGCTGGTCGCCTTGACCACGGCGAGTTCTCGGTCCTCAAAGGTGCGCGAGAACAACTGTAGCGTGCCGGTCAATCGCGCCTCGAAGCCGTCGCTGCCCCACGCGGCCGGCAGGTGCCTGGGCTCGTTCTTGAGTTGCGCGAAGCCGCGCAACAGCATCGGTTCGCGCAGCGAGAATGCGCACGGGTGGGCACCGATGAGGCGCGAGAGCAGGGTGGAGCCCACATGCCCGATGTGGAAGATGAATCCCAAACGCTCTTTCAGCTGCGCTGATTCGATGGCTCGAACGATCTCGCCCCACGGCAATGAGCGTGCGCGGGTTTGCGGCGTCAGCATCCGAGCGTCGAGAAAACTCGCTTTCTCATAGTCGGCTTTTGCGAGAGTGACGAAGGATATGCTGTCGCCGCCTAGATCCATCGAGTAGGGAAATAACTGCGGCGAGCATGTCACCGATTCCTGCAAATGGTTCATTGCCGCGAGTTTCGCACCCGCAGGTTGCTTTCGCGAGCCGCCGTTTATACTGGGATCCCATGGCTAAAGAGACGAACCCAAAGGAATCCCACGAACCGATGCTCAGGGAGGCGCTGCTGCTCGATCGTCAGGGCCATATACCCGAGGCGATTGCCGCCTATGAGCGCCTGCTCAAGAGTTGGCCCGCCCTGCCGGATTGTTGGTACAACTTGGCGGTACTGCAGCGTCGGAGACGGCAGTTCGCCGCGGCGCTGAGTTCGTATCAGCAGGCGCTTGATCGCGGCGTCAAGAAGCCCGAGGAGGTGCATCTGAATCGCGGCGTCATCTATAGCGATCACTTGCGTCAGGACGACGCCGCGGAGCGCGAACTGAAAGCCGCTCTTTCCCACAATCCCAACTATGCCCCGGCGCTGTTCAATCTCGCCAATCTTCACGAAGACTATGGCCGGCGGCAAATGGCGGCGCGGGTTTACCAACGCCTGCTCGCTCTGGATCCGCAGTCGCCGCGCGTGCTGGCGCGTTACGCCGGACTGATGGCGTATGCGGACCTGAACGATCCTTTGATCGGGCGGCTGCGCGAGGTTCTTACGCGGACCGACATTACCTTGGCGGATCGCGCCAGCCTCGAATTCGCGCTCGGCCGAGCGTTGGACGAGTGTCAAGCCTATGCCGCTGCGTTCGAGATGTATTCGGCAGCCAATGCCCATAGCCGCCAAAGCGCCCCGCCCGGCACGCCCGGCTATGACCGCGGGCTCGCGAATGCGTATACCGAGCGCCTGATCGCGGCATTTCCCGCCGCCTTGGCAGAGGGACCAAGGCCGGTCGCGGCCGCAACCGCCGCCAGCGCCGCCAGCGGTGCCATTGCCGCCAGCGGTGCCATTGCCGCCAGCGCCTCGAAAACGCTGCCGCGCCCGATTTTCGTTTGCGGGATGTACCGTTCGGGCTCGACGCTGACCGAACAATTACTCGCCGGCCATCCGCTGCTTGCCGCCGGCGGCGAACTTGATTTTCTGCCGAATGCGGTACAAATCGACCTGGCGCCCTTTCCCCAATCGATGGCCGCCGTCTTGCCGCAGCGGCTCAAGACCCTGGCCGCCGAGTATCGGCACACTCTGGGCGAGATGTTTCCGGCGGCGGCATATGTCACCGACAAACGCCCCGACAATTACCTGAATATCGGTCTGATCAAGCGGCTGTTTCCCGATGCCAAGATCGTGCATACGACGCGCAACGCACTCGACAATTGCCTGTCCATCTATTTCCTGCACCTGGATCAGCGGATGAGCTACGCCTTGGATCTCATGGATATCGGGCACCACTACCGGCAGTATTTGCGTTTGATGAGGCACTGGAAAGCGCTGTACGGCGCCGATATTCTGGACGTTGACTACGATGCGCTGGTTCGAGAGCCTAAACTCGAGGTCCAAGAACTGCTGTCCTTCCTAGGACTTGATTGGGACGAACGCTGTCTCACGGTCGCGCCGGGGCGCGCGGTCAAAACCGCGAGTGTCTGGCAGGTGAGAGAGCCTCTCTATCAGCGATCATCGGGCCGGGCGCGCCACTATGAGAAGGAACTCGCAGAGCTGCGGACCTATCTGGAGAGCAGCGAGACTTGATTTGCCGTCTCAGACCATTTAAGGAAAGCTGATGTTCCTGCGAATCGAGAATTTTCTGAACTCAGCCGAGCTTGCCTCGGTTACTCAAATCGCGCGCCGGGCCAAGTTTGTCGACGGCAAACTCTCCAACCCGCACAACGTCGTCAAGCAGAACGTGATCGCGGATCCGGGCGATGCGGTGGCGCAGGAGGCCTCGCAGATCGCGCTCGGCGCCCTGCAACGCAGCGAAGAGGCCAGGAGTTTCATTTTTCCGCGCCGAGTAGCTGCTCCAACCCTGGCCCGCTATGCCCCCGGTATGAAATACGGGCCGCATACGGATGCGGCATTCTTGCCGCTGGGAGCGGAGCCGCTGCGCTCCGACGTTTCCTGCACCATCTTCATCAGCGATCCGAAAGACTATCAGGGCGGCGAGTTGCTCATTCACTTGGGCACCGAAGCGGTCAGCATCAAGGGCCACGCGGGATCGGCCGTGTTCTATCCCTCGACGACGGTGCATCAGGTCGTGCCGGTGAGTTCGGGGGAGCGGATCGTGATGATTAGCTTCATCGAGAGCCGAATTGCCGATCAGCTGCAGCGAGAATTGTTGTATTCCTTGGGGGAAGTGCGCGCGCTCGAAGGCCTGAAAATGGAGTGGCAGAACCGCACGCAGATCGAGTTCGTGATCGCGAACTTGCATCGAATGTGGTCCAGCTAGCGGTTTTGCGCGACTGTTGCGTCATAACAACACTCATTTCGTCAAAAAAAGTGACGTTTTTTTGGTCCGTGCCGCCGTGTTGATAGGGCAATCTCCCTTACGGCCGTAAAAATCTCACTTGAATTTGGCCGGAAAACGCGGTTTGCACCGTCAGCCGGCGGTTTTCCATTCGATGCGACTTGGCAACATATAATAGGCATGTTGTAATCGGCCCATAACTCGACGTGGCACTCGGAGGCGGACCGCTTTTAGGCCGCCCGGCCGCGGGAAGACAGGACTGAATTGAATTAACTCGGGAGCAACCAAGATGGGAAAGAATCGGATTTTGCAGCACGCGGTTCACGCCGTCCTCACCGCAGCCGCGGCGAGTGCCGCTGTTCCGGCCGTTTACGCGCAAACCGCGCCGGCCGCGGCGGCCGCGGCGCCAGAGATTCAAGAGGTGGTCGTAACCGGATCGCGCATTCAAAGCGCGAACCTGATATCCGCCAGCCCGATCACCACGGTCACAAATGTTGACATTCAACAGTCGGGTCTCACCCGCGTTGAAGACATCCTCAACAATTTGCCGCAGGTATTTGCCGGCCAGGGCAGCAACATGTCGAACGGCGCGGATGGCACCTCGACCCTCGACTTGCACGACTTGGGTCCGCAACGCACCCTGGTGCTGGTCAACGGCAAGCGGGTCGCCCCCGGTGCTCCGGACGGCCGCAACTACACCGACATCAACCAGATTCCCGCCGAACTCATCGAGAGAGTGGAAGTGCTGACGGGCGGTGCATCTTCGACGTACGGCGCGGATGCCGTATCGGGTGTCGTGAACTTCATCATGAACACCCATTACGAAGGCGTGAAAATCGACGCCCAGTACGGCATGTTCAACCACAGCAATCACGAGACTCAATTTCAGAACCTCGTGGCCGGCAGCGGTTTCAACGCGCCCACCGGCAGCGTGGATTCCGGATTTCAGAAGGATGTGTCATTCATCGCCGGTTCGAATTTCGCCGACGGCGCGGGCAATGCCACGGTGTACGCGACCTACAACAACCAGGCCGAGAACATTGGCGGGCAATTTGACTACAGCGCCTGCAGCCTGTCGCATTCCGCCGCCGCCGGTGTGGTCTGCGGTGGATCGGGAACGAGCGCGGGCGGTACGATCATCGCCTACAACAGCGGTCCTGGGAAAGTCTTCCCGAATCAGACCGTTGATCCGAAGACCGGCCTTCTTCGCGCTGCCACCGGGGCTGACAATTTCAATTTCGGCGCGTTGAACTTCTTCCAGCGGCCCGCCGAGCGCTGGACCGCCGGTTCGTTCATCAACTATGACGTGAACGAGCACGTCAAGGTGTACAACGAATTCATGTTCATGAGGAATGAGACGACGGGAGGCATCGCACCGGGCGGCGACTTCGCCAACAACCTACTTGGTCTGGATTGCGGCCCTGTCGGCCCCGGCTTGACAGGCAACCCGCTGATCACGGCGCAGGAGCGCGGCATTCTGTGTAGCGATGCTAATCTGGCGAAGCAGGGACAGCCTCCCGCAGCCCAAGGCGGCATTCTGAGCTACTACCTCGAGCGGCGAAACATCGAGGGCGGTCTGCGTTTGACCGACTTTACGAACACAGACTTCCACGAGGTTCTCGGCGTCAAGGGCGATTTCTTGGGCGCATGGAAGTACGACGCCTATGCTCAGGTCGGCATCACTGACCAGCAACAGCTCAATTTGAACAATTTTTCGGCCGCAAAACTCGCTTTGGCGGAAAACCCCGTGATAAACAGCGCCGGGAACATCGCTTGCGGACCCCCTGCACCTGCGAATTGCGTGCCCTACAATCCTTGGGTGCCGGGCGGCGTGACAGCAGCGCAGCTCAATTACTTATCAACTCCGGCGTTACAGCAGGGAAGTGCTCGGGAGTACGTCGTTCATGCGGACGTGACCGGCGATCTCGGCAAGTACGGGGTGCAGGCACCCTGGGCCAAGAGCGGCCTGCAAGTCAATATGGGCGCCGAATATCGTTCGGAAAGCGCTGTGTTGCAGCCGGACGAAGAAAACCTGTTGGGCGACATCGCGGGAGGCGCGGGAGCGCTGCTGCCGCTGGCCGGCAATTTCCACGTCGCTGAGGTCTTCACTGAGTTCAACGCGCCCATCATGGACGAAATGCCGTTCGCGGAACAGCTGACGGTCAACGGCGGCTACCGGTATTCGAAGTACACCCTGGGCTTCTCCACCAACACATACAAAATTGGTGTCGAATGGGCACCGATCCGGGACGTCCGCTTCCGGGCCAGCTATAACCAGGCGGTACGCGCACCGAACATTGCGGAGCTCTTTACCACGGCGACCATCGGACCCGGCGGCAGCATCGACCCATGTTGGGGTGGACCGGGGCTCGGCGCGACGCCTTCTCTGACCGCGGCGCAGTGCGCGCGCACGGGGGTCACCGCGGCGCAGTATGGCACCCTCGGTGTGAACCCGGCCAGTCAGTTCAACGTTCAGACGGGCGGCAACGCCAATCTGCATGCTGAAACGGCACATACCTGGTCCTACGGCGTCGTTTTCCAGCCCACGTTCCTGCCGAACTTCTCGGCTACGTTGGATTACTACGACATCAGGATCACCGGCGCCATCGAGCAGCAATCGGGCGTCTCGATCATTACGAATTGCGGCTTGACAGGCGATCCGACCCAGTGCGGCGAGATTCACCGTAACCCGGCTAACGGCTCTCTGTGGCTGACCAATGCCGGATTCGTTGCGACGCTATCGCAGAACAGCGGTTTGGTGGAGAACAAGGGTGTAGACATCAATCTGCACTATTCCTTCAACATGGACACGTTCGGCAAGCTGATATTCAACTTGCAGGGCACGGATACCATTTCCAATGTCACACAACCGCAGACCTCCGTGCCGGATCCCGTCACCGGGGCGCTAGTGCCCGGGGCGCAGTACAATTGCGCCGGATTCGAAGGTGTGACCTGCCTCAACCCGTTGCCGCACTGGCGCCACATCTTCAGCACGGATTGGGCGACGCCGTGGCAGGGCTTGGATCTACACGCTCAGTGGCGCTTTATCGGCGCCACCCAAGTTGATGCGTTGAGCCAGAGTTCGCTGCTGTCTTCACCGTCAACGGTGTTTCCGGGCTTCGATCATGTTCCGACGTACAGCTACCTAGACTTGTCTGCATCGGTCTCGGTCATGTCGAACTTTACGGTCCGCGTCGGCGCCAACAACGTGCTGGACAAAGACCCGCCGATAATCCTCTCGGCAAATTGTCCGGTAGGCCCCTGCAATAACAACACGTGGACGCAGACCTACGATCCGACCGGGCGATTCTTGTACGTGCACTTGGAGGGGAAGTTCTAGACGTAGGTGACGTTCTAAACGCAAGTCTTGAAACTCGGACGGCGGGCTCATTGCCCGCCGTTTTTTTGTGCGCGCAATTCGGCGCGCGGCCGCTAGTTGATGCGGCGCACCCTGTGGCTGACTTTTGTCGGCGTCAGCAACATGAACGAACCGAGCATCGCGTGTTTGATGGTCACCGTATCGCCGATGGACAGCAGCGGATCCGGGTCATCCTGATATTCCCAAATTTGGCCATTGTCTAGCGTGATCTGGGTGCGAAGGTTTGGCGAGCGGCCGAAGCCTGCGACCTTCGCGGTGACGGTTTTGATTTTAGGTGGGGAGTTGGACTTGGCAGCCTCCTGCACCTTGCTCCGGCCGAAGTCTTCCTCGGTGCGGACCGCTGCCGGCGCAGACGCGGCAGACGCGGCAGCAGCGGCTGAAGGCGTCGCCGGCGGCGGAGAAGCGCGGCCCGCGAGCTTGTCATAGCAGGCGAGGCGGTCGGCCGAGTTCGCAATGCCGCTGCACGGCGCCAGCGCTTTGTGCACGTCAGAAGCCTGAGCCGGCGCGCGCCCGGCAGCGCAGGCAGCCAGAATCGCCGTGCTCAGGGCGAAGCGTTTTGCATGTGTTGTGATCATGGCGAGACCCCGGCCGGTTGATAGTAGCTGCCGACCACCTCCGTGGCGGCCCGCACCAGGTCGCGTTCCGCCTCGCTCAGGAATGGATTCCAAATGTCGAATATCAGAATGGCGCGGGGCGCGTCCGAGTTGTTCCACACCTCGTGCTCGATGGTGTCGTCGAACATCCAGGCTTTTCCTACTTCGAATTCGCGCGTGGTGCCGCCGACGCGAAAGCCGCAATCCGGCGGAACGATCAGCGGCAGATGCACCGTCACCCGGGTGTTGGTGACGCCGGTGTGCGGCGGAATTTTCGTCGCAGGATCGAGGATGGAAAAGAATACCGTCGGTGCCCGGGCCGCCACCTCGCAACGCGGTACGTGCGCCAGCGCCGCCATGGTCCGCGGGCAGCGCGCGATGTGCGCGGGCTCCGGCGTGCCTTGGTTCCACAGGAAATATGCGCTCCAGCGGCGCGAATGGTTCAGCTCCTTCCACTGATCGATAGGCAATCCGGCGGGGTAGTCGATATAAGGCTGCAGCCCTGCCCGGTCGGCGATAAGAACATTGGTCAGCTCGGTGCGTATGTCGTCGGTGGCCGCCTCGACGGCATCCAGCCAGGGGAAATCGCCGCGCTCGAAGAATTCCAATGCCGGTATCTCGGGAAAGTACATGAATGTCGGGCGGGGAAAATAGGCGGAGCGCCGGCCGCTGAGCAGCTCCAAACACTTGTCCACCCTCGATTGCGTCTTGCCGCCGTGGCGTACACGGATCTCGGCCAGCTTCTCCTCGAGGGCCGCGCCGAGCGCCAGTTGATCGGCGGCAACGGCCTCCTTGGCATGCTTGAGCAGTTCCTTGACCGTCGGCGGCGCGGCGGCATCCGCTGGAATGGTCAGCAGCGCATTTTGGTATGCCCGCGCGGCGTTGCGGGTATCGCCGAGATCTTCCAACAGGCTGGCTTTCTGCAGCAGCGAAGCCAGATGACGCGGCTCGACGCCCAGGGCGCGCTCCAGTGCTTCGCGTTCCTCCTGGCGCCGGCCGAGCATCCGCAAGCTGCCGGCAAGATTCGACCACAGCTGCGCACGGGCCGGATCAGCCTGAGCGGCACGGCTGAACATCGAGTACGCTTTTTCGAATTCGTTGCGGCCCATCATGAGCACGCCCAATTCATTGAGCACGGCCGGATGGCCCGGCGCGCGTTCCGCGACGCGCACCAGCAGCTGTTCGGATTCGGCGCCGCGGCCGGCGGCCGCCGCCTCCCGATAGGCCTGCAACGTGCGAATGATGGTGGCCTCGTCCAGCGCCGCCGGATTGGGCTGATTCATGGATTGCTCCTCGAAGGGCCGGACTGCCGGCCAAAGTCACGATTCTACCTGGCCGATTCGCGCCGGATTGACAAATGAGCCGACGCCGCTTCATCGTAGGACATGGCTTCGATTGCGGACGTGAATTTAAAACTGATGTCGGCATCCGCACTGCTGGATGCGGACCCGTCTGCCGCGGTCCGGGCGGCCGGAGAAATCCTCGAGAATAATCCGGACCACGCGGCAGCGAGCCTGCTGCTCGCCACCGCGGCCCGCAAGCTGGGCAATACTGCGCTTGCGCTCGAGCTGTTGGAAGGCTTGGTGCGCTCGCAGCCTGCGGCCGGCCCTATCCGGCTGGAATTGGCGCGCACCTACCGCGAGGCGGGCCGCGATGCCGAGTCGGTGGCCGCGTTGCGCGAGGCCCTGTCGCTCGAACCGGCATTGGCGGATGGTTGGCGCGAACTTTCTTCGCAGCTCGCCGCCCTAGGCGATGCACGCGGCGCCGACGCGGCTTACGAGCGCTACGCGGCCACGGCATCCCAGCCATGGCAGCTGGCGGAACCCTCAGCCGCCCTCGCCGCCAACCGCGTTGCCGCTGCCGAGGCCATGCTGCGGCGGATCTTGCGCGAGACGCCGCAGGATGTGGCTGCGATTCGCATGCTCGCCGATGCACTCGCGCGACGTGAGGCCTATGCGGAAGCCGAGAGGCTGCTGTGCCAAGCACTCGAGCTGGCCCCGGGCTGCTCCGCGGCTCGTCATGACCTCGCTTGTTTGCTGCTGACGCAGCAAAAGGCAGCGGATATCTTGCCTTTGGTCGAGCGCCTGTTGCTGCTCGATCCGCAGAACGCGGTTTACCGCGACCTGTTGGCATCGGTCTTCAGCATGACCGGCCAGCATACGCAGGCCATGGAAACTTTGGGCGCGCTCGCCGCCGAGCCGAACGCCGGCTACGCGGAATGGCTGAACTATGGCCTCGAGCTCAAAACGGCAGGACGAACGCACGAGAGCATTGCCGCCTACCGCAGAGCCATGGCCCTCGAACCCGCCAAGGGCGCAACCTACTGGAGTCTGGCAAACCTCAAGACGTTCCGTTTCGACGCCGCTGAAATCGACGCGATGCGCTCGGCGTTGCAGCGCCAAGATCTCAAGCCCGATGATCGAGTGGAGCTCGAGTTCGCCCTCGGCAAAGTGCGCGAGGACGAGCGCCGTTTCGCGGAATCCTTCGAACACTATGCCGCCGGCAACGCCCTGCGCCGCAAGGGGGTCAACTACGATGCCGGCAAGATCTCATTGCATGTGCGGCGCTCGCAGGAAATTTACACGCCGCAATTCTTCGCCGAGCGCGCGCATTTCGGCTCGCAGGCACAGGATCCGATTTTCATCGTAGGTTTGCCGCGAGCCGGTTCGACGTTGCTGGAGCAGATACTGGCGAGCCATTCGCGCGTCGAAGGCACACGCGAGCTGGCGGAGATGGTCGCGATTGCCCGCGGACTGGCGACGAAGAACGGCGAGGCGGACGAGAGCCGGGCCCTCGAGGCGCTGTGCTCGCTGGATGCCGCGCAAGTCGCGGCGCTGGCGGATCGATATCTCGCGGAGACGAGGATTTACCGCCGCCGCGGCGCGCCGCGCTTCATCGACAAGATGCCGAACAATTTCCTGCACATCGGCCTCATCCACTTGATGTTTCCACGCGCCGCGATCATCGATGCGCGCCGCCATCCGCTCGGCGGTTGTTTCTCCGCCTTCAAGCAGCATTTCGCTGCGGGGCAATTGTTCACATACGATCAAGCGGACTTGGCGCGCTTCTACCGCGACTACGTCGAGTTGATGGCGCATTACGATGCGGTGCTGCCGGGCCGGATTCATCGCGTCCACTACGAGCGGGTCGTGGCCGACCTGTCGGGCGAGGTGCATCGCTTGCTGGAATACTGCGGCTTGCCGTTCGAGGATCAGTGTCTGCGTTTCCATGAGACCCGCCGCGGCGTCCAAACTGCCAGCTCCGAACAAGTGCGCCAGCCGATCTATGCGCAGGGTGTGGATCAATGGCGCCATTTCGAGCCCTGGCTCGGACCCTTGAAGGAAGCTCTCGGCGACTTGGCCGAGCACTATCCGGAAAGCCCGGGTCGCGATGAGTAAACAATGATGTTTCGACCGCCTGAACTCATGATCATGTTTGCGGTGCCTTTCTCGTTCTCCGTACACCCGGATCCGCAACGCTTGAATGAGGGCCTCAAGCGCTATGTCTTCAAGCACGAAAAGGACGCCGGCGGATCCAACCCGCGACCGATCACTCAGCGCAACGATGCGGTGTACGAAAGCCATTTCGATCTGTTTCGCGTGAACGATCCGGCGATTCAGGAGCTGAAGGCCTTCTGCTGGAATCAGCTCCTATCGTTGATAGCCGGACTGAACGGCTACGACTTAGCGACCGTCAATCGATTGGAAATCTTCAATGACAGCTGGTTTCATGTTACGCGCCGCGGCGGCTTTTTCGGCCTGCACAATCATCCGAATGCGTCTTGGAGCGGTGTGTACTGCGTCGATCCGGGCAGGAACGATGCGGGCAAGGAGGGCAGCGGCCTCTTGAGCTTCGTCAGCCCGATGCTGATGAGCGGCATGCACCAGGACCCTGCCAACGTCAAAATGAAACGGCCGTACGCAAGTGGAGTGACGCAATTGACGCTCGTGCCGGGCCAGCTGGTGTTGTTCCCGTCCTGGGTGCTGCACGACGTCAAGCCTTTCGAGGGCGAAGGCGAGCGCATCACCATTGCCTTTAACTGCTGGTTCAGATTGCCCGAACCTCAAGACGCGCCGCTCAGGGTTTCTTGAAGTTCTTGTGCAGGACGACATCGCCGATTTTGACGCCGAATCGCTCGCACGCGCCGCCCTTCAATTCCAGCACGGCGAATTCCGGGGTTGGCGGACCGATGGTCGTGTCGGACCGCGGCGTGGCATTCGCCGCGATGTAATCGATCTTGCCCCGCGCATCCAGGAACAAGATATCGAGCGGGACGTAAGTATTGTGCATCCACATGCTGACGGGCTTATTTTCCGGAAACATGAACAGCATGCCGCTATGCTCATCCATTTCGCGCACGAACATCATGCCCTGCTCCTCGCGGCCTCTCGTGTCGGCGAGCCAGATTTTGAAATTGACCACCTTCCCGGAACTGGTCCGAATCGCCAGCAAGCTTTGCGGGAATGCAGAGAGCGGTTCCGGCGCGGCGTCCTGCGCCGCTGCTGCATGCGCGGCGGCCAGCAGCACGCTGATCGCCAACAGGGCGCGCGCGGTGAAAAATTTCCCTTGGCGAAATTGCATTATAATATGGCCTCTGTGGTGGAGAATGTAACCGGTCCCGCGAACTCGAACGTGCTCACCAGCACGTCGCCCTTGCCGTGCACCGCGTGCGCCGGCTGAGTGCAGAAGCCGCGTGCTTCGATGCGATACGCACCGGCGGCGGGGAGAGGACGCTGGGTCAATGAGTCGACCGTACATCGGCCATCGCCCAAGGTGCCGTAGATACGGCTCGTACCCTGCACGATCACCGTAAGGTTCGCTTTGACTTCACGTGCCGGTTCGCCTCGCTTGACGCCGGTCAAGCCGAACACCAAAAGCAAATTAGGATGGGCGCCCTTGTCTCGTTGAAAGCTCAGGCGCACTCCAGGAGGCCGGTCGCGGGATTCCCCCTCGCAGCGCGTGCCGCTGTTGGGCCAATCGATGCGCGCCTCGACGGCGCCCGCAATTTTCGCCCGTAGGTAGCCGTCGCCCGTCTCCACACATGCCACC
Source organism: Steroidobacteraceae bacterium (assembly GCA_036267535.1). Lineage (GTDB taxonomy): Bacteria > Pseudomonadota > Gammaproteobacteria > Steroidobacterales > Steroidobacteraceae > Bog-1198. The sequence goes on along the minus strand of DATAVX010000117.1, from coordinate 275 downwards.
GCTTGGGGCCCGGCAGGCGCAGCGGGCGGCGCCGCGACGCCTGCGGCTGCAGCCGCGCACAGCCCTACAATGGTGAAAGCTCGGGTCGGGAAAATAGGTATCATTTGCGGCATGGTGCCACGGCTGCTCAAGATTTTCGCGTTGAGTCTCGCGCTGTGCGCTTGTTCGCTGGTTGCGCCAAAATTTACGCGCCCCAATGTGACGGTCATCAGCATTGAGCTGCGCGGCGGGAATCTACTGCAGCAAAATTTCGCGGTTAGGCTCAACATAGAAAA
>DATAVX010000116.1:0-180284 GCA_036267535.1 Steroidobacteraceae bacterium | reverse complement strand
CGGACTGTTATAGGCCTCGAGCTGCGCCGGCGTCCAAAACCAAACGTTTGAAGGATGGTCGCCGCCGAAGGTATCGTAGTTCGATGGATAGTTCGAGAATGTCGACGGGTATGGTGCCGTGGCCGCTGCGGCCGTCGGACCCTGACCGACCACGCCGTTCGAGGTGCGATCATGTTTCGCGAAGCGCACGCCGAATTGCAGATCTTTGAAGATGTCGGTTTGAAACTTGTACATGCTGTCGATCTTCGCGTACGCCTCGCTGTCTTTAACGTCCACGAACTGATCGCCGAAAATAAAGCCGAAGGGAACCGGAACGCCGCCCGGCGTGGGTGTCGAGTTGTCGGTCGATCCGAAAGCGAAATTCGGCGCGGCGCCGAGACCATTGAGCTGATAGGTTGCGCCGGCGCCGGTGCCGGGATTGGTCTCCGAGACGTCCTGCTCCGGTGTCTTGCCGTCGCCCCAGGAATAGCCCACCTGACCGAAAAACGACAACGACTCTGTCGCGGCCCAGGTGGTGTCCAGGTCGACGAAGTGCGAGGTGGCCTCGGAGCTCGGGCGCGAGATTTGGTCGTAGACACCGTAAGGCGTGCCGGCGACCGGGGCAAATGTCGCCGAGGTGAGCGTATTCCCAGCAATTGTGTACCCGGGCAGAGGCGCCTGACCGGCCCCTTTAGCGAGAACATTGGATCCGAAAAACAGATAGTTGTCATTCAGGTTGGGCGCCAGCAGGCGGGATGAAAAGGCGTTTAAATCGAACGTCAAATTATCGAGAGGCTTGAATTCCACGTCGAACATGCCGCCATTGCGTTCGCGCTTTTGAGTGAACTCCGTGGCACCGATGAGCGCCGGGTATTGCACGTTCGCGAGATTCGGATTCGACGTCGCAATGGCGCTGCCCGGCGCAATCGTTTCATAGCCCAAAATCTCACTGCCGTCGCGGCGCAGATGCCGGGTCTCGGAAAAGAGCTGCAACATGACGCCGAAATTGCCGGCATCGTTCTTCCACGCGCCCAAGGCGCTGAACTGTCCGTCCGTTTTGCTCGGCAGGCTTGCGTAGACGGCGCCGGCGGAAGCTTGCAGCGTGAATGGCTGAGCGAAATCCAGGGGCTTGCGCGTAATGATGTCGATGGAACCTGCGACGCCGCCTTCGACCAGCGATGCGCTGGAACTCTTCTCGACCCGCACCTGGCTGACGATTTCCGACGGCAGCAGCGTGTAGCTCACGCTGCGCCCGATCGTGCCGGTTTCGTTCAGTACGAACCAGTCTCCGGACGAGATATTGTGGCCGTTGATCAGGGTCTGCGTGAGACTCGGATTCGTACCGCGCATGCTGACCCGATCGTTCTCATCGAAGCCGCCTTCGTTGGCGCCTGCGGAGCTGGTCGTGATTCCCGGTATCCGGGCCAACGAGTCCGCGATATTCTTATCCGGCATCTTGCCGATATCCTCGGCGGAGATGACATCCACCAGGTCGACTGCCGATCGCTTCGCGTCCAGCGATACTTGCACCGATTGACGAATGCCGGTGACCACGATTTCTTGAAGCGCCGAGTCGTCGGACGCAGCGGTCGCGGCCAGTGCCAAGGACGGCGGCGCCAGCATCGCGAGCCCCAGTGCCGACTTGACCGCCAGTGCGATCCGATTCATATAGATGTCCCCTCTCATATCGATGCCCCCTGTCCTGTCACGAACTTTGTTTGAGAAGCCGCCGTGTCCGATCGCTGGTTGCCGCCTGCAGCCAACACCAATTAAGACCCAATATAATACCAATTGTAAAAATCTGCTAGTGCCGCGTAATAAAGACAACCTCGATAGCTACTTAATGAATATAAACAAACGGTTAATCTATAATGTCACTACTTGTTGTTCTCATAGTGGTATTTATTTGGTATTGTTCGATGACTAAGACCACAATACAAGTGCCCCCCGCACCTATGACATCTCTCGCCAAAACAATGGGTCCGTTGGACGGTCAGGGCAATTTGCCGCTGTACCAGGAGCTGCAGCGAGTGCTGCGAAAAGCCATTGATAGCCGGATTTTGGGCCCGGACGATGCGCTTCCCTCCGAGCGCGACCTGGCAGCGGACTTCGCGGTGTCGCGAATCACCGTGCGTAAAGCTTTGGACGGATTGGTGGCCGATGGCTTGTTGGTAAGGCGGCAGGGAGCGGGAAACTTCGTCTCGGCCCGAGTCGACAAAAACTTTGCCATGCTGACGTCCTTCTCCGAGGACATGCGTGCACGTGGCCGCACGCCGCGAAGCGTATGGCTCAAACGTGCGGCGGGCACAGTGACTCCCGAAGAAGCGCTGGCGCTGCGGCTGAGCCCCGGCACACCCGTATTTCGTTTCAACCGAATACGTTATGCCGATGATGCGCCCATGGCCTTGGAGTACGCGACCATCGTTGCAACGGCGCTGCCCTCTTTGGAAGCGGTCGACGCATCCTTGTATGAAGCCTTGGAACTTGCCGGCCATCGCCCGGTGCGAGCCTTGCAGCGCCTGCGCGCCGTACTAATCACATCCGATCAAGCCGAGCTTCTCAAGGCGAAAGCCGGCGACGCGGGACTGCTGGTCGAGCGGTTGGGTTCGTTGCCTGACGGCAGAGCCATCGAGTTCTCGCAATCTTATTATCGAGGCGACACGTACGATTTCGTCGCCGAACTCAGCACATGATCGCAGAGCGTTCGCAATCCGTTGAACGAACGCTCATGTTTCAGGAGGCTGCGGATGCATCCAACGCAGTCCGGGCACAGCTGCGGCACGATTCCGCGGCCATGCATGCGCTTGGAGCGGAATTGAGGAAGCTTGCTCCGCGCGCCGTCATCACTTGCGCCCGAGGCAGCTCCGATCACGCGGCAACTTACGCAAAATATCTCATCGAAACCCATGCACGCGTGCTAACAGCGTCGGCCGCTCCTTCGGTGAGCTCAGTCTATGGAGTGACTCAGGATGTGCGCGGCTGCTTATTCATAGCGATCTCCCAGTCCGGCCGCAGTCCCGATTTGCTCGCATCCACAGCCTCTGCAAAGGCATGCGGTGCAACCGTCTTGGCCATATGCAACAGTTCTGATTCGCCCTTGATGGCGGCCGCTGATCTGAGGGTCGAGCTCAATGCAGGACCGGAACTCAGCGTCGCGGCCACTAAGTCCTACCTTGCCTCCCTCGCGGCCATCGCGCGTTTGGTCGCAGCGTGGACTCAAGACTCCTCGCTCGATGCCGAGGTGAGCCGCTTACCCGACCTGATGGACCGAAGTTGGTCGGCCGACTGGTCGGAGGCGTTGACACTGCTTCAGTCCGCAGAAAATCTCTACGTGGTAGGCCGCGGTCTTGGCCTAGGGGCGGCGCAGGAAATTGCCTTGAAATGCAAGGAGACTTGCGGCATCCATGCGGAAGCATTCAGCAGCGCCGAACTCCGGCACGGACCCTACACGCTTTTAAGAAAGGGCTTTCCCGCGCTGCTGATCTCCCAAGCCGATGCCACACGGCCGGGACTCGAAGCCCTCGCCATCGAACTGGCGCGCCATGGGGTTCCCGTGCTGCTTGCCGGAGGCAATGGCGCCGGCGCCACTTTATTGCCCTGCCTCGCGGCGGCGCCGGAACTTGCGCCGATACTCTTGGTGCAAAGCGCCTACCGGATGATTGCCTCGCTGTCGCTGCGCCGCGGCCTCGATCCCGATCGTCCATTGCATTTGCACAAGATCACGGAGACCATGTAGTGCGAACCGCGCTGCTGAACGGCCGGATCTTGACCGGTGATCGAATCGTCAACGGCCAGGCGGTGCTGCTCACGGGTGGGCGCATCGAGGCGCTGAGCGCGCCCAACGATCCACGCTGCCGTGACGCCGCCTGCGTCGATCTGCAGGGACAGATTCTTCTGCCCGGATTTATCGATGTGCAAGTCAATGGCGGCGGCGGCGTGCTGTTCAATGACGATCCGAGCCTCGAGTCCATACGCGCCATCGGCGCGGCGCACCGCCGCTTTGGCACGACGGGGTTTTTGCCGACGTTGATCAGCGATGATCTGGATACCATTGGTCAGGCCATCGGCGCAGTACAGGGCTCGCTCGATGCGCGGCTGGCGGGCGCGCTCGGCATCCATATCGAAGGACCGTTTTTGAATTGGGCACGCCGTGGTGTCCATGATCCGAAGCATTTGCGGCGGTTGGACAATGGGGTCGTTTCTCTGCTGTGCAGCCTGCGCGGCGGCCGCACGGTTTTGACTCTCGCTCCCGAAATGACGACGACCGACATGATCGCGCAACTGGCCGCGAGCGGCATTTTGATCTCCGCCGGCCACAGCGATGCCAGCTACGCGCAAACTGCGGCGGCGATCGCACACGGCGTACGGGGCTTTACGCACCTGTTCAATGCCATGGCACCGTTGGCGCCGCGCGAGCCCGGCATCGTCGGGGCAGCGCTGTTCGACACCCACACCTGGTGCGGCATCATCGTCGATGGGCACCATGTCGATCCGGTGATGCTGAAACTGGCATTGCGCTGCAAGCGCCATGATCGGTTCATGCTGGTGACCGACGCCATGCCTGCCGTGGGATCAGCGGCGACCAGCTTCGTGTTGCAGGGTCGTACCATCCGCGTCATCGAGGGCGTCTGCCGAGATGAGAATGGGACCCTGGCGGGAACGGCGCTCGACATGGCCACGGCCGTACGCAATGCGGTCTCCCTGCTGGGCCTGGAACTTGCCGAAGCCGCGCGCATGGCGAGCGAATACCCTGCCGCCTTCCTAGGACTGGAACGCGAGCTAGGCCGGATCGCGCCGGGTTACCGTGCGGATCTCGTGCTGCTGGATGATGATCTGCACGTGCAGCGCACGTGGGTCGGGGGCATTCCCTCCTAAGGGTTGGGCAATTAAGAACAACTAGCCCGGCATCACGGCCGGATTGGCGGGCGGTATGCTCACGGGCGCCCGCGACATCGCGTGCGCCTTTTTGTAAACGGCATGAACTGCTAAGATTTTCGGTTATGAATGAACCGCTGACGCCCTTTCACATCGCCGTTCAGGTACGCGACATCGAGGAAGCGCGCCGCTTTTATGGAGACGTTCTGGGCTGCAGCGAGGGCCGCAGCAGCGCGCAGTGGGTGGACTTCAATCTCTACGGCCATCAGTTCGTCTGCCATTTGAATCCCAACCTCGGCCGCGGCGGCAAGCTGGCAAGCCACTTCAACCCCGTCGACGGACAGGGCGTCCCGGTGCCCCACTGCGGGGTCGTACTTACGCCGCGCCAATGGGGAGATCTCGCTGAGCGCGTGCGCGGCCACGGCGTGGATTTTGTGATCGAGCCGTATACCCGCTTCAAGGATCAAACCGGCGAGCAGTCGACGATGTTCTTCCTCGATCCCACGGGCAACGCGCTCGAGTTCAAGGCATTCCAGAATATCGCCCAACTGTTCGCCGCAGACGCACCCTCGCGCTAGTTGGCTTCAAATTTCACTTGGGTTCGATCTCGATGCGTTTTTCGGCTGGCGATGACCCTTCATCGGTCCACTTTTTGCGGCGAGGTCGCACCCGATTGAGGTACTTTCGGACCCTTGCTTTCCGCCGCGGCGATCATGGCCGCACAATTTTGATCCTTTGCCAGTCCCGGATCCACGAAAGCTAGGATTGCGGCCAGTGGGGTCGCCAGGACGCCGAGGGCTGTTGCCACCGCACCTTGTTTTAGAGTACTTGGGACGTTCACGCCGAATGTGGGATCGGCGAGGTGTCCCCGCACTTCGATGGGGGTGCGCAAGCGGGTTAAACGCAACTTCTTCGGCTCACCCTTGACCTCGAGATGCAGCTCCTCCGATCCCAGGTTAATGTTGCCGGAGCCTTTGATGAGCACATCTTGAGTATCGAATGTGATGTCTTCCGCATTCATCAGCCCGTCATCGATTTTGAACTGGGCCACGCCGCAGCGTATGCGCACCTTATCGTCAGACTTGGTTAAAAGCAGGCCCAAACCCTTGGATACGTCGATGCCGGTCAACTCTGCGAAAGCGGAAGTGATCTCACCGTCAGGCAGAATGAGGGTAAAACGGCCGTCGGCGTCCGACATTACCTGGTGGACCGAATCGCCGGTACCATCGATGACTACGCGTGCTTGCACAAGGCCATCGAGCGGTGCCGAGGCACCGGCCTTCTTGCCTTTGAGCTGTTCAAGTTGGATGTCTTTGACGCGCATGTCGATGTGCACGGCGGGAATGTCTTTTCGGGCATCTATCTTCGCTTGTCCCGATAGTCGACCTTGCGCCATTTCAAAGGCGAACGGGTCGAGGCGCAAGATGCCCTCATCAAGCTTTACGTGAAAAGCCACTTCTTTCAACGGCAGGCTGCCCGCATCGATCGATGTCGCGCGGAACTTGACGTCCGCATCCATCGCCCGCACGCGATCGGGTTGCAAATGCGCGTCGGGAAAAAAACGCGCATTGGGATCGGCCGGCTGGGACTTTTTTCCAGAGATGCCTTTTTTGGTAGCCGGCGCCGGCGTTTTTGGCTCCAGTGAATCGGCACCCTTCGCCTGGGTACCCAATGAAGCGGCCAAGTCCTTCATGCGAAGCTGCTTCGAGGCAAGATCCCCGCTCATATAGGGACGCTTGCGGCTCGCATCGATGTCGAGTTTGCCATGAAGATCGCTGCCGCCAACCGTGCCGGCAATTTCGGAGACGGCCACCTTCTTGTCGTTCCGTGCGATATGCGCATGCAACTTGAAAGGTGCCGTGTTGGGCAGGGCCAATTGAGTCAGATAAAAGCCCTCAGCCATATCCTTGCCGCTCAGGTCCACGTCGAAATCCAGTTTACCGAGATCGAACGGCTTGAGCGCTCGCCCCTTGGAGTCGACCCTTAGGTTGCCCGCGACGATGTGCAAATCGAAGGGGTAGGGATGCTCGGGATCCAAATTCAGCAATGGTCCTCCGGCGACACGCAATTCGAAAGGCTGATCATTGATGGTGCCGGCCGCCTGAATCTTGAACGGCGTCGGATCACGCTTTGATTTCTGCTCTTGCGCCTGAATGCTGCCGTTCACTTTCAAGCGACGCATTTCATCAATGAGCGTAAGTTTGCCGTCCCGGATGAGCAAATCTTGCATCGCCGGCAGCTTGCTCGGCTTCGAAGCGGGTGCGTTGGTAGGGGCCTTATTTTCGAAGGTCCAATTTGCCCGGCCGCTTTTGTCCTGATGCAAGTAGACATCCGGCGAAAACAAAGCCACCCTCCGGAGAATGACATCGCCTTTGAGCAATGGCAGGAGTTTCAGATGAATTTCCACCCGATCAACGGTCGCCATCGGGCGTGTGTTCTCCCAAGGCGGATTGCCCAGGGTGAGCTGATTCAAGGTGATAGTTGGTGTCCAAGACCAGATGTGCACATCGAGTTTGCCTATGCTGACGGTGCGACCAGTTTTCGTACCCGCCATGCGTTCTAGCGGATGCTTTAAGGTATTCCAGTCAAACAGTGCGGCCACCACCAAGACGATGACAATAAGGCTCGCGAGCGCTATGCCCGTGATCTTGAGCGTGTTCCGGAGCGCTCTGTTCACGCCGGTGCAGTACCCCGTTTTGACTGGATGCAGCTGGTAACCGCAGTTAAGTCGGTTCAGGCAGGACCGCATATCCGTGCTTCAATGTGACTCACGTAGTATTCGCCCTACGTTGCGATGAAAGCGTATGGCGCTGCCGGTAAGCTCTGTTGTAGGTCGCGATTTTTTCCGCTGCGATTACCGAAGCGCTGCTCGACTGTTGGTTCGCTGCGCACGCAAATCACCCGGATCCAAAACCACGTGAAGTTTCGCCGGATTTCCCAAATGACGAGGCTGAGGCTGCACGTTGGGTAGCCCGTCGAAATCGAACTCAGATTTATAAAATTTACAAAGCGCGTAAGCGGCGAACGCAGATTTAGGTGCGATTTGCGCGTTACTGTAGCGAATCATCGGTCGCGCCCTCCTCTCTCGGCTTGTTGATGCCAGATTCAGTGGCCGAGTCGGGTAAACCATAAGCTTTGTGGATCCCTCTGAATGTCGCGTAGAATGTCGGCGTTTCCCCACATCATGAGGGAGTTGTGATGGAGAACGTCAGTCCAAAACAACGGAAACCGGAGCTTGCAGCGATTACGGGGAATGCCAACGCCTCGCTCGAACCGGGTTTTTCTGCGGACACATCAAACCTTCGGGCCTTGCGCGACAGCAAGGAGCGCTATCGCACCCTGTTCGACTTAGCCCCGGTGGCCGTCTACTCCTGTGATGCCTCGGGTGTCATCCGTGAATACAACCGCCGCGCAGCAGAGTTGTGGGGCCGCTATCCGGAACCGGGGGACACCGATGAGCGTTTTTGCGGCTCGTTCAAAATGTACCGCTCCGATGGAAGTCACATGCCGCACGAACAATGCCCAATGGGCGACGTGCTGAGTGGTCATGTGCCCGAGGTGCGTGATGGGGAAGTGGTGGTCGAACGGCCCGATGGCTCGCGGATCATCGTCATTGTGAATATTGCTCCACTGATGGACGACCAGGGAAGAATTACAGGAGCGATCAATTGCTTCTACGACGTAACCGAACGCAAGAACTTCGAGCGCGAACGAGAGACCCTGTTCGCCAGTGAGCGCGCATCGCGGCTAGAGGCGGAAGAGGCCAACCGCTCAAAGGACATCTTCCTCGCCACGCTCAGCCACGAGGTGCGCACGCCTCTACATGCGATGCTGGGGTGGGCGACGATCTTGCAGAAAAAACAATGTACTGAGCAAGAAGTGCGGGCCGGAGCCGAAGTCATTGCACGCAACTGCCGGGCGCAAGCGCAGCTGCTTGAGGACGTGTTGGAGGTATCGCGCATCGTCACCGGCAAGCTGCGGCTCGAGGTCAAGCCGTGCGAGCTTGCATCAGTCATCAATGCTGCGATTGAGGTCGTGCGACCCGCGGCAAACGCCAAGCAGATCAAGCTGACGGCTAGCATCGACCCTCGCATGAGTCCTTCGGTTTGCGACGAGGTCCGCATTCAACAAGTCGTCTGGAACTTGCTGTCCAATGCAGTCAAGTTCACACCCAAAGGCGGATGCGTACAAGTCATGTTGGATCGCGAAGAGTCCCAGGCCCGCATTTCCATCAGCGACAATGGACAGGGTATCGAGCCTGGCCTGCTCCCGTATGTCTTCGACCGTTTCCGACAGGCCGACAGCAGTACTCGGCGAAAGCTGGGCGGGCTGGGACTCGGCCTTTCTATCGCCAAACATATCGTAGAACTTCACGGTGGGACCGTGGAGGCCCGCAGCGACGGCGAGGGTCGCGGAGCGACGTTCCTCGTCCGACTGCCCGTTCAAGCAGTCCGAATTTCCTCTGGACCCGTAAATGTGGAGCCCTCCGAATACGAGCACGCCGCGCAGGGAAGACACGATCGGATAGAGACGGATGTACATCTAAATGGCGTGCGCATCCTCGTGGTCGATGATGAATTGGATGCTCTGCGGCTGGTCGGCAAGGTGCTCGCGGATGTGGGCGCGAGCATCACGATGGCAGGCAGCGTGCATGAGGCGATAGTGGCAATAGAGAAAGAGGTGCCGCACGTTCTGATCAGCGATCTAGGGATGCCAGAGCAGGATGGTTTCGATCTGATCCAATGGGTACGCGCAGAGGGTCACACGGCGGATCAGCTCCCTGCCGTGGCGTTGACAGCCTTCGCCAATAAGGGCCACGAAAACAGCGCGCTCCTGGGCGGATTTCAGATTCACATCCCAAAACCTGTCGATCCAGATTACCTGCTCGCCGTGGTCGCCGGTCTCACCGTCCCACTGCACTCATCGCGTCAGGGTTTAAATGGAAGTACGGCACGAAGCCATTAGCCGACTCTGAGTCAATGGCGTTCAGAGCGTCGGCTGCGGTAGCTTCCAAATCGAATCAAATGCGACCGCTCAAGTTCTAGCGCTCACGAAGCTCGGGATCGGCCGGCACAAGAACTGGCCACCTGAAGCGAACGGCCGGATCGCTCATTTTTTGTGGTCCTCCGCCTACATGCGGGGAACCGCTCTCGCGCGTGACGAACGATGGTCGCGCAGCAAGCTTTGTCCAATATCGTCAGCTTCTTCTGGGGATATCGAATAGCAGCTCTAAACTTTCCGGGTCAACCGGTTTAGTCAAGTGATGATCGAAGCCGGCGGTGCGAGCACGCTCCTTGTCAGATTCCTGCCCCCATCCCGTCACCGCAATCAAGTTGATTGTCTTCCCCCACGCTTCATGACGAATGCGCTCCGCAACTTCATAACCGCTCAAGTCCGGCATCCCAATATCGAATATTCCAATGTCGGGTCGTACCTGCTTGGCAAGCGCCAAGGCATCGCCACCACTATGGGCAAGATGTACTTCATGACCCGATAGTCTCAGCAACATGCTCATCGACTCTGCGCTGTCGACGTTGTCATCGGCCACGAGGATTCGCCGAGGTTTGGCTTCGGCCTTGGTCTCGGGCGCCGCTACGATGGTAGGCGGCTCCACAATTAGCGAACGCGGCAAGCAAATGAGGAATTCGCTGCCGCGCCCAGGACCCGCGCTGTTGACCTCGAGTCGGCCCCCATGCAGTTGGACCAGTCCCTTCGCGAGCGCCAGGCCGATGCCAAGCCCGCCTTCGGCGCGCGCTACTTCCGAGTCAATACGGGTGAACATATCGAATACGCGACTCATCGATTCAGCGGTCAATCCGGCACCGTTGTCACGCACGTAAATCACGATGAACTGCCCCTCGATGCGCGTGCCCAGATGAATAAGGCCCCCCGATGGAGTGTATTTAACCGCATTAGTGAGCACGTTCGTGATGACTTGGGTGATGCGCACCGGGTCCACTTCCAACAACTGCGGCTCAGTCAGAGCCTCCAGCCGCAGGGTGTGATGTTTCGCGTCAACGGCCGGCTGCACGGCTTCCACCGCTTCATCGATCAGCACCCGAATATCGCTGTATTCCTTTTTGAGAAGAAATGCGCCGCGGGTGATCCTTGATACATCGAGCAGATCATCGAGTAAGGAACTCATATGCGTAACTTGCCGGGCAATAATGCCCTGCGCACGCTTAAGTTCTTCCGCGTTCAATTTGGGGGATTGGAGCAACTGCGCCGAAATCCGGATCGGAGCCAAGGGATTTCTCAATTCATGCGACAACGTGGCGAGGAACACATCCTTGCGCACATCCGCCGCTACCAGCGCTTCTTCCGCCTGCACAATGTTAGTAACATCGATGAAGGTCACCAATACTCCGCTCACAGCGCTATCAGGTTCCCGATACGGCAAGATACGCATGATGTAATGCGCCGAGCGATCATCCCGGACTATGCGCCGTTCCATGGGCTCGAGCATCGTGAGCACGAAGCTAACGTCTTCGCGCAGGCTCGTGTATCGCAAATGACTCACGATATCGGTCAAAGGACGACCCGCGTCGCTTGGGATCAAATTGTAAATGCTCGCAATGGCCGGCGTGAAATTGCGAATGATGAGATTGCGATCCAAGAAAACAGTGGCTATCTGCGTGCTCTCGAAGAGATTTCGAAGATCACTGTTGGTGCGATTCAATTCGTCGATTTTCTCGGTGAGTCGAATATTGACGGTGTGGAGTTCTTCGTTGAGTGATTGCAGTTCCTCCTTCGAGGTTTCGAGCTCCTCGTTGGTCGACTGCATTTCCTCATTCACCGAGTGCAACTCTTCGTTGGAACTGCGAAGCTCCTCGAGTGCGGTTTGGTGTTCTTCGCTTAGCGATTGCAATTCCTCGCAGAGCCCTGCAACCGCGCTTTTCAGCTGCGCAGCGCCGGCCGCGTCCGCTGTCGCAGATTCCAATAGTGGCTTGTATCGGGCGGCCGGCGAGGCCCCGTCGCCGTCGGATCCGGAACTCCTATTCGAATCGCGATGTTCAATGGATGAAGGGCGACGCGTATCGGTGCTCTGGCCCGCTGCGAATGCCTCGCCGTGCCGGGTTAGTTGCGACCGCGACCAGTTAAGAGCCAGTTCGGGACTGCGTCCCTGGCGCCGCGCAAAAATGCGGGCTTGTTTATCCACGGGTGCGAATAATCCCGGGTGCTGTGCCACCGACTCTGCCCCACCCAGGAGCAGAATGCCGCCGGGAACGAGGGCATAATGGAACACGGGAATGACGCGTTCCTGCAGCTCCGGGTTCATGTAAATGAGAAGATTGCGACATGACACTAAACTCATCATCGAGAACGGCGGATCGCGGATGACATTGTGCATCGAGAAAGTGCACAGCTCCCGGATCTCTTTATTTACGCGATAGCTGCCATTTGAACCGGTAAAGAAGCGCTGAATCCGGGTTTCAGAAAGGCCGTCCAGCAAGGTTTTCGGATATCGACCAAGCCGCGCGGTCGCGACCGCCGAATCATCGATATCCGTGGCGAAGATCTGCACCCGCGGGTGCGCTGAAACGGAGTCCATGCGCTCCCGCAGAAGGATGGCGAGCGAATAGGCTTCCTCGCCGGTAGCGCAGCCCGGCACCCACAGCCGCACGGTATCCTCGGCCATTTTGTGCTCAAAAAGTCGTGGGATGACCTCAGTTGCCAGCGCATCAAAAGTGTCTTTATCGCGAAAGAAGCTGGTAACCCGGATCAAAAGATCGCGAAATAGGAGCGACGCCTCGTCGGCTTCTGATTTTAGCTTGTCGATGTAGCCCTCGAGCGTGGAAACACTTCTGACCTGCATGCGCCGCTGCACCCGACGCATAAAGGTTTGGCTGCGATAGCCGCTGAAATCGTGTCCCAATCGGTTGCGCAAGATGGCGCAAATTTCGAGACGCAGGGCGTCGCTATTTACGCTGCTATCGTTGGATACGGGTGCTTCAGCGCGCGCGGCTTTCACACGCAATAGGTGTCCAGGCATTTCCTCCACCGGCGCAATGATATCGACCGCTCCTGTCGCTATCGCCCCGGCGGGCATCTCCCCGTACTGCGGAGCGGTACCGCTCCTTCCCTGAGCCAGAGTCAGGCCGCCGCTTTCCTTTATGGCTTTGAGTCCCAGCGCCCCATCGCTTCCCGTACCGGATAGCACAATGCCGACCGCGCGATCACGCAGCACCGAGCCCAAAGAGTCAAAGAAAGCATCGATCGGACGCAGCAGCCGCTCGTTGTGTTCCGACGGCATCTCAACGATCAAATGCCCATCGCTCAAGGTAACCAGCGCATGGGGCGACGGCACATAAACATGGTTTGGTTTTATTTCAACTCGCTCGGAAACCTCGATTACCGGCATGGCTGTCCAGCGCGCCAAAATTTCCGTAAGCATGCTCTTGCGGGCGGCGGGCAGGTGCAAAATCATCACGAAGGCCATGTTGCTATCGGATGGCATGTGCTTGAAAAAGCTATGGAATGCGTCAATACCGCCGGCTGATGCACCGATCCCAATAATAGGGAATTCGGCCGCGCTCATCGATGTCTGCCGGTGAACCTCGACAGCCATATTTTGCCCCCAAAAGAATCTATTAGAGCATGACTGTAGTCTTGATTTTGTAGGACGCAAGCCGCAAACGTCCTCACCCGGTCAACCTTGCGCAGGAATGAGGTGCTCGGCCGCCTCGCGGCCCTGTCGGCAAGCCAAACCATCGAGATCATCAAGCTGATGAGTTCAAACTCGATAAGAACTCGAACCGCTCGCGGACTCATGGCTGTAAGACACCAGGCACCGCCGGACGCGTCGCGTGTGTTGTGGCGCAGCAAGCCATTAATTCTGGTGATAAGGCTGCACAGTAAATAGACTGACTTTCGGGGTCGATTGACGCATCCTGCAACTGCAGCCTTGAGCCCACGTACACTCAGATCGTGGTGAAGATCTTCACAACCCCATAAGGCCGGCTGAATTGAAAGATTGGCTTCAACCCATGCACCGCCCGCAACTCGTCGCCATTGCTGCGTCCGCTGGCGGTCTTGAGGCGCTGCGTCAAATATTGGGTGAACTGCCGAGCGACTTTCCAGCTGCCATTGCCCTTGTTATGCACCGCGGCTTATCGAATCCCGACAGGCTGATCACGCTCCTGAGGCGCTGGACCGCACTGGATGTGCGCCACGCCGAATGTGGCGGAGCCCTGCGCGCGGGCATTTTGTATGTGTGTCCACCCGGCGTCCACATGGTCGCCGAGCGTTGCGTACGCCTGATCGAAGGACCGCGCGTGAGCTCTGTCCGTCCGAGCGCAGACGCCATGTTCGAGTCGATCGCTCAGACATATGGAGAAGAGGCGATTGCGGTCATTCTATCGGGGGCCGGCTCTGATGGTGCCGTCGGCAGCTTGGCGATGGCGCACGCAGGAGCCACGGTACTCGTACAGGATCTTCGCTCTTGTGTGTTCTCAAGCATGCCTGCGGCCGTGCTGAGGGCCCAATCAACCGGAGAACAGCTGGCACCTCGACAGATTGCCGCAACGCTTCGAGAACTCGTGAAAATAGCACCTGGCTCATTCGAGGCGGCGCCGGAATGCAGCCCGAAGATCACCGTATTTCTGACGGATGATCATAAAGTTCTACTGGAAGGCCTGCACGTCCTCATCAACGGCGAGGTGGATATGGCTGTGGTAGGCCGCGCCGAAGACGGCTGTACAGCGTTGCAACGACTTGTTGAACTCGCGCCGGATGTCGTCGTCATGGATATCAGCATGCCGGGACTGGATGGGATCGAGGCAACACGTCAAATGATCGGACGTAGGCGCTCGGTCAAGGTCGTCGCGCTTTCATCGCTATCGGACGTGCAGATGGTGAATCGTATGCTGGAAGCCGGCGCGACAGGGTATGTCACCAAACATCGCGCCTTCGACGAACTCGTCCATGCGATACGCGCCGTGAAAAGAGACGAACAGTATTTCAGTCCTG
The DNA here is from genome assembly GCA_036267535.1 of Steroidobacteraceae bacterium. Taxonomy (GTDB): domain Bacteria; phylum Pseudomonadota; class Gammaproteobacteria; order Steroidobacterales; family Steroidobacteraceae; genus Bog-1198. The sequence goes on along the minus strand of DATAVX010000116.1, from coordinate 165,461 downwards.
ATGTCGCGCAGTTCGTAAACGATGCGCGGTTGCGTATGCCGCGTTCCGTGCAGAGTTGATAACATGGTACAGAGAGCAAATATGGCTGCGATTCCCAATGAAGCGGACTTTCCGCAGGTCGCTGCGACCGGCGTCGGCGGCCTCGATTCGGTATTGCGGGGCGGCTTTCCGCGCGACGAGATGCACATGGTGCAGGGCGTCGCCGGCACAGGCAAAACCACCCTGGCGCTGCACTTTTTGCGTGAAGGCGTCCGTGCCGGTGAACGATGCGTGTATTTGACATTGTCTCAATCAAAACTTCATCTGGAGCGCATCGCTCGCTCGCATGGGTGGAAACTCGACGGCATAACCGTGCACGAACTATCCCCCGGTACCGTCGCCGAGCGCGTTGCCTCCCGCCAAACAGTCCTACCGACCGTCGAGCTTGAGCTGGAAGCGGTGTTCAAAGAACTGGAGGAGGTGGTCACGCGAGTGCAACCTCAACGCGCGGTCATTGATTCGATCACCATTCTGCAGTTGCTCGCCGGCAGCGTGCAGCGTTATCACCGGGAGGTCGTGACACTGAGGCAGTTGTTTGTCGAGCGCAGTTGCACGGTGTTGGCGCTGGCGGACCATCCGGCCGGCGCCGAAAGTGGTCAGGCTCCAGAAGTCATATTCCATCCGTTATGCGGCGTCGTCATCGATCTTTCCCAGCAGCCGCGGGCGTACGGCGATGTGCGGCGTCAGGTCCGCATCATCAAGGCGCGATCGCTACCGAGCAATGGCGGCGTGCACGATTTGAAAATCCTGCACGACAGAATGGAAGTGTATCCTCGATTGGGAGCCTATTCGATTCCCGAGTACGACGAATTCGCGCTCGCGCCATGCGGGATCGGTGAACTTGACGAGGCTCTCGGAGGCGGCTTGGAGTTCGGTACCGCCGGACTTATCGTCGGACCTTCCGGAGCGGGAAAGAGTACGCTTGCCAGCTTATTCATCACTGCTGCGGCCACTCGCGGCCAACGCGGCGCCATTTTCCTCTTCGATGAAAGACCCGAAACCTACAAGGCACGCGCCAATGGGATCGGCATCGCGTTGAGCGATCAGGTTAAATCAGGCCGGATCCTGCTGCGCCAGTTGGACCCCGGCGAAATTGCACCCGGTGAATTTTCCCAGCAAGTCAGTGAAACGGTGCAGCAGGGCGCCAGAGTGGTCGTGATTGACAGCATCGCGGGCTACTTCAACGCGGTCGGCAGCAGTGAATTGTTTGTCGCGCAATTGCATGAGCTGCTGACCTTTTTGAGCAGAAGCGGAGTGCTCACCATCCTGTGCGGTTCGCAAGAGGGATTCATGAGTATCGGCGGCCAGGTCGGAGTCGATATCAGCTACTTATCGGACACGATTTTGGTGCTCGGTTATTTCGAGCACGCCGGCGATTTGCGCCGCTACTTCACCGCGGTAAAGCGAAGGCAAGGCAAGCACCAGACCGATATTCGCGAATTGACCATTGGGCACAACGGCGTTCATCTTGGCGAAGTCCTAAAAGATTACCGCCATATTGTGCTGAAAAATGCGGATCCGAGCTATCGGCAGTGACGATCCTCTCGAGAACTGAAACGGCCGGCGCGCCGCTGCGGCAAAACGCAAGTCATGTCCTGGTGCTGGCTCCGTTGGGCCGCGACGCATCCGTCGTGTGCGGCGTGCTGCGTGCTGCAAGGATCAATTGCGAGCTGTGTTCTACATTGACCGAGCTTGCAAGCGGCATTCGCAACGGAGCGGGAGCCGCCCTATTGAGCGAAGAGGCATTCACGTCAGCGGGCCTGACGGCGCTCAGCGAGGCCGTTTGCCAACAGCCACCCTGGTCCGATTTCCCGCTCGTGCTGCTGCTCGCCGAAACGGACCGCCCGATCGGCGCAAACGCGCCATTCTCTACCCTGCTGCGTCGAATCGGAAACGTGACCTTTCTCGTCCGGCCCGTTCCGACGCTCGCGTTGGTTAGCACCATGCAATCGGCACTGCGCGCCAGGGCAAGACAATACGAAGTGCGCGATCTCATCGAACGCGAGCAAACGGCACGGCTCGAAGCGGAGCAAGCCAACACCCTGAAAGATCAATTTCTCGCCACTGTTTCGCACGAATTGCGCACGCCTCTCAGCGCAATCTTGCTTTGGAGCCGGCTGATGGCCACTACCCGGCTGGATTCGGCACGCGCCGAGGACGCACTGCATGCGATCCAGCAGAGCGCGGAACTGCAATCAAGACTGATAGAGGATCTGCTCGATGTGTCTCGCATGCTCTCTGGGAAGCTTCAGCTTCAGATCGAAGAAATCGAGCTTGCTGAAGCCACGCAAAGTGCGGTCAGTGTCGTGCAACCCATGGCGGACGCAAGGCAGATCAAACTCGAGACGTTCATCGATCCAATCGCCGGTCGCGTGCGCGCCGATCCTCATCGGGTGCAACAACTGGTCTGGAACCTCCTGGGTAATGCCATAAAATTTACGCCGCCCGGCGGCAGCGTCTCGATCGAGCTGCGGCGTGAAGATCACCAGGTCGCAATTTGTGTCCGTGATACCGGCCAAGGCATCGACGCTGACTTCCTGCCGCACGTGTTCGAGCGTTTCAGGCAAGCGGATGCCGCCCCGGCGCGTCGTCATGGCGGACTAGGCCTTGGGCTTTCGATCACACATCAGTTAGTCGAACTGCACGGCGGCTCGATTGCAGTCGAGAGCAAGGGTGTGGGACTTGGCGCGAGCTTCAAGGTTCGGCTCCCGTTGGCCCGGCCGGATTCTGCTGCTGCCGAAAAGCGTGTGGCGCTGCCGCCTGAGCATGGATCTGCGTCTCAGCCATTAACCGGACAATGCGTGCTCCTGGTGGAAGATGAGGCAGCAACACGCAGCGCTCTGACACTGGTTTTGGAGCACGCCGGCGCAAACGTAATCGGGGTCGATTCGGCAGCGGCGGCGCTGCGCCGAGTGCAGGCTTGCACTCCTGGTGAGAACGTCCCGGATGTTATGCTGAGTGACATCGGCCTGCCTGGAGAAGACGGATACACGTTGATCCGTAGTCTGCGCGAGCATGAACGCGCAGTTGGCAAAACAGAACCGCTCCGGGCGGTCGCCATCAGCGCTTACACCGGCGAAACCATTGAGGACCGTGCCATTGCTTCGGGTTTCGATACCTGTCTTGCAAAGCCGATAAATGCCGATGCGCTGATACAAGTTTTACTGCGGCAATAGCTGTGTTAGGCGTTTGCACATATGAAAATTTGAGCAACGCGAGCGCTCATGGGGCCAACTGCCAAGAAGGTCATTGAATATGGAATTACCCAAGGATTCGTTCGGACATGATGTCATCGTCATTGGCGGCTCATTGGGCAGCTTTGAAGTGATTCGAGGACTACTTCGTTCCTTGCCCGTGGACCTACCCGCCGCGGTGCTCATCACCACTCACTTAGGACCCACCGTAAGCCTGCTGAACATTGTGGAAAAGTATTCCGTCCTACCGATAAAATCCGCAGAAAGCGGCGAACCGTTGCGGCGAGCGCACGTTTATGTTGCTGTGCCCGACGCACATTTGCTGGTGCATGAGCATCATATTTTGGTACGCCGAGGTCCCCGCGAAAATCTCTCGCGGCCTGCGATTGATCCGATGTTCCGCAGTGCTGCCTGTGCTTTTGGAACACGCGTAATCGGCGTGCTCCTTTCCGGCGGCCTCAATGATGGTGCGGCTGGTCTCGCCGCGATAAAAACCTGCGGCGGCCTGACCGTCGTACAAGATCCGCAGGACGCGGCGGTTCCGAGTATGCCGCGAAGCGCCATGAACGCTCTGGCCGTCGATCATTGCGTACCGGCCGGCAAGCTGCCAAGTCTATTGAGCGAATTGGTTCAGGTGCCCGCAGGCGCAATGCCGGATATACCGTCCTCCTTGAAACTGGAGGTGGCGATAGCCGCGCAGGAGGCTTCTGGGATGGAGATTAATGAAGAACTCGGAGAAAAATCGACCTTTACCTGCTCTGAATGCGACGGCGCGCTCTGGGCAATCGAGGATGACCGGGTACTGCGCTTTCGATGTCATATCGGACACGCGGTGACCGCGGATGCATTACTCGGCCCTGCGCCCGATTGTAGAGAATAAAGAACTCTTCAAGTGCAGCAAGCCGCTCTACGGCGACGTCATGGATCCCTCGTTGCCGCGGCTTGTTCACCGGTGTCACGGGGACTGCCAGTAGTCGGTCATTACGAATGGTTTTCGCTTTCTCGGTTTGCCGCGCCACAATGATGCCGAGCAGACGCACGCACATTAAACACCCGACGAAACTTGGTACCTCGCTGATCACTGCGACGTCCAACGCATCTCCGTCGTCCCCGACAGTACCGGGGATAAAGCCAAAATCACAGGGAAAATGCACTCCGCTTGGCAAGATCCGGCTGAGTCTGAATAGCCCGCTTTTCAAATCATATTTGTATTTGTTTCCGCTGCCGCCGGGAGTGTCGATTATCACGTGAATTAGACCGCCCGCTGCGATTGGAGGAATGGGATATTGCGGCGATGTCTCGGTAGGCATTGAGTTCCTCGGGTGACCCTCCCGTCTATCGAATCTAGAACGAAAGCCAACGTACGTCGATCTAGTTCAGTATGCCGCGGACCGGGGTGCATTCGGCCCGTGAGGTCTATCTGTCGGACGGCCGCGCGCCCCAGCCACAGTCCGCAGTTCAACCTTGATCCAGCCCGATTCGCGCCGATCGAAGTTTTTGTACGCCTCGATGACCCCCGAGAGCGGCGCCACCTTGGTAAGAACTTGGGTCGGGTCGATGACTTTGGTGCGCACCAGCTCGATCAGGTACGGAGCGTAGCGCCGATGGTTGCAGTTGCCCATTCGCAGCGTCACATTTTTGTTCATCGCCTCACCAATCGGAAAGGCGTCCATGGTCTGCGGATACACGCCGATGATGGACAAGGTGCCCGCCTTTGCCAGTGCCTTCACAGACCAATCCAGTACCTGACTCGGCGCGTCGCCGGGCTTCCATTGGTTTGCCTGTACGTTCTGTTCGGGCGCAACCTGTTGCACCTGACTCTTGTATTGCTTCTCTTTCTGCTGCGCGGCCGTCGCCGCCGGGCCAGCATGCGCATGCTCCGCGTCGACGCCGACCGCATCGATCGCTCGATCCACCCCGATGCCGCCGGTCATGCTGAGGATTGTCTGCACCGGTTCTTCCTGATCGAAATTGACGCATTCGGCACCCTGGTGCCGCGCCATGGCAAGCCGGTCTTCACGATGGTCTATAGCGATGATGCGGCCTGCGTTCATCAGCTTTGCCGAGGCTATCGCGAATTGGCCCACCGGCCCGCAACCGAATACCGCGACTGTGTGGCCATCCTCTATGTCAGCGAGGTCCGCCCCAAACCAGCCGGTCGGAAAGATATCGGAAATCAAAATTGCCTGATCATCGTTGACCTCGTCCGGCAACTTCACCATCGTCATGTTCGCGTAGGGGATCCGTGCGCGCTCAGCCTGCAACCCGTGAAAGGGACCGCTGGGCCCAGGCCCGCCGAAAAAGGAGGTACCGGCCCGCTTGCCGCCGGGATTGGCGTTATCGCATTGCGAGAAATATCCCTCACGGCAATAACTGCAAAAACCGCATGCGATGGTCGACAGCACCACGACACGATCGCCGATATCAAAGTTGCGTACCATACTTCCGACTTGCTCCACCACGCCGACCGCCTCGTGACCGAGGATAGTGCCGGGCTCCATGCCGGCCAGGGTGCCTCGCACCATGTGAAGGTCGGTCCCGCAAATGGCGGACGATGTAATGCGAACGAGGGCATCAGTGGGTTCTTGAATTTTTGGATCGGAGACATCTTCGAGCCGAATGTCGCCAATCCCATGAAAAACGACTGCCTTCATGTGGATTACCTCTTGGTTGCAAACTAGCTTTCGCCGATAGATCAGAGGGGGCGATTATGCACTCCGCTTTCGCGGCAACCTGTGCTCCTGAGCCGCGCATGCGCGTCGGGCGCGGCTGACGGAAAGAAAACTGGCGGCGGTAGTTCAAGTGCGAATATCCCGGCAATAGCGCCGGCGCCGGCGCTCTAGGGCATTTAAACACTTCAGCCCGGCATCGGCGGCAGACGATGACGATTAAAGTTATTTGCATTTTCCCAGCCGGCGGACCGGACCGCTCTGCTACGGGCTGCCGACGTCGGCGAGAGCCTACCTCGTCAATCGGCTCGCGAGAATGTAGGGGGCACCGCCGAGGACGATATGCTCGCCGCAAATCGTTGGTCTTTCACGAGGAGAACTGCATGAAATCCGTTAATCACCTGATGTGTTCACTTGGCGTCGCGCTGATGTTGGTGGCTGGCTCAGGCTGCATGTCGAGCGGTCCGACAACGGCACAATCTCATGATGACGCATGGTGCGGCGCCCACCCAAAACAATGCGATAACAAAGACTGGTGCGCCAAAAATCCCGGCAAATGCAGCGCCGCGAGCACTGGTGACTGAGTTCGGTCTTACCACAACCGCGGCGGCAACTGTTCTCGACCGGTCGATTGAGAGATTCAAGCTGCGCAATTGGCGGGGGAGCCCTGGGGCCAGCCTGGGCCTGCGTGGCGGAAGAGAGCGCATCACTCGTTGGACCCGGTTTTAGGCGCGGTGGCGAAGTCGAGGCGGCTTGCTTGACGCCCGCTTGGGTGGCTTCCGTTGATGCGGCGAGGATTTGGAAGGCTTAGCGGCTCCGTTTGCGCCATGCGCGGTCTGCAAGCTTGCACGCAAGGCCCCGAATAGATCTATTACTTGCCCTCCCCTGGCCGGCGCCGGCGTCGGAACGCGTATCCGCGCGCCGGCGATTTTATTCTGGACTGCATCGAGAATGCGCTTCTTGCCGTCCTGCAGATCAATACGGCGCTTTGACGATCTCGCATTACCGGGGTAATGTACCCGCATGTCGATACCGCAATCCAAAGTAACTGCGCAAGGCCAGATTTCCGTTCCGGTCGAAGTACGTAAGAAGCTAGGAATTGGACCAGGGTCCGTGCTTGAGTGGCACGAACAAGACGGCAGCGTTTTCGTTCGTCGGGCAGGACGATTCAACTCGTCCGATGTTCACGAGGCAGTGTTTCCGAAAGGCACGCCGAATAACAAGACTGTGTCCGATGTAAAGGCCGCACTTCGCAAGGCCATTCGAAAGAAACATGCTCGCGGTTGACACGAATGTCCTCGTGAGGCTGCTCGCCCGTGACGATGTCCGCCAGGTTAGTGCAGCTGAGGCTTCCATCGCCAAGGGAGCGTGGGTGTCTCAGTTGGTTCTAGCGGAAACACTATGGGTCTTGGACTCCGTATATGACCTTTCTCGTGCGCAGATCTCAACGGCCGTTGAGATGCTATTGAATCACAGCGAGCTGAGCCTTCAGGACGCGGATGTTGTCACTGCGGCACTAGCCCATTTTCGTCAACGCTCATCTGTCGCGTTTTCGGACTGTCTCGTGTTGGAGATTGCGAGAAAAGCCGGCCACTTGCCGGTTGTTACATTCGACCGCAACTTCGCCAAATTGGACAATGTGCAACGGTTAGTATGATATTCGGTGAAGGTCCCCCGTGGACTCCTGCCGACCCGTTGCAGAGCCAATTTTCAGCCTATTTGCGCGAAATTTGTATCTTTTGGGTCATCGCAAATCGATTTTCGTCGGATATTCCCAAAAATGCCCCCCCACTTTCAACTGGCTGCCTGAGAATCGCAGCGGACATTCCCGGACGGCAAGACCGTGTGTTTCAATGGTTTTTCCGGCGATTTATCGATATTTCTAGACGTCCGTGCCGTTTTAACCGAGGGACTCCTTCACCAGTTGGCCGATCTCTGCGAGCATGGCTGCACGCTTGCTCTCGGGTCCGGAGCACTGGGTGATGTAGGCCGCGACGATAATGGGCGGCTTGCCGGCCGGCCAGATGACGGCGATGTCGTTGCTCGTATGCTCGCCATTCGCGCCTGTCTTGTCGGCTACGAGCCAGCTCGCGGGCAGTTTGGCCCGTAGGCGCTCAAGGCCGGTGAGGCTCGCTTCCATCCAAAGCGCCAGTTTGTCGCGCGAACGCTGCGAGAGCACGTTTCCGAGCAGCACGGATTTCAGATCATCGGCCATGGCCGTGGGAGACGTGGTATCACGCGGATCCCCGGCGAGTGATTCATTCAGAGACGTCTCAATTCGGTCGAGACGCGTCACGGTATCCCCAAGGGAGCGGGAGAAGCTTGTGATGCCTGACGGTCCGCCGAGCGTTTCTAGCAAAAGATTAGCTGCCGTGTTATCGCTTCTGGTCAGAATGGCCTGACAAAGAGCCGCGACAGTCATCGTACCCCCGGCGTGCGGCTCAGTCAGCGGAGAATTGAACAGCAGCTTCGAAGGAATCGCGACGGCGCGGTCGAAAGTTTCTCGATGGCCGTCCACTCGCTTCAGAACCGCGGAAGCGAGTAGGAATTTGAACGTGCTGCACATGGGGAACCGCTCATCCGCGCGGTAGCCCGAGCGCTCGCCGGTGGCAGTGTCGAGCACAGCAACTCCGAGCCGGCCTCCGTTGGTCTCCTCAAGCTGTGCGAAGGCCGCGTGCAATTTGCCGAAACGCCTCGGTCCGGCGTGGAGAATACATGGCAGAGAGAGCGTCGCAACGACAAGGAAATTTCGGCGGCTGAACATGCTTGGAGCGGAACAACGTGGGTATGGGCTGCTCAGTGTACATAAGCTTGCGAGCGGCGGCTTTGCTCAGTGGATTCCACTCATGCGAGTGTCTCATGATGGCCGGTGGACCAAACCGCTCGCGCGGCAGGGTTGGCTTCGTCCTGGGCCTCGAGATAGTTGCACGGTGAGGCGGCGATCCGCCTCGCTTTACGACAGAAGCATACTCGATGTCTGCCCTCACACCTCAGGGCGCATGCCGGTATCGGCGTTCATGGGCAGAAGACGAGTAACCCTCAACGAGAGCTGCCGGTTCTAGGGTCATGCATGCCCTCGCACCCGCGTCCGCAGATGTAACCATTCAACGCCGCGTTTAGCAAAGCTAGGACGACGCGGCCATTGCGTTCGCTAGTAAGTCTCCATCGGACGAACTTGAGCTAACATCCGCGCACGATCCTTGGGGTCCGCCGTCGAGGATGAAGGCGTCGGCCGTGCGCCTTTTGAGGATCTGAGATCAAACCGCCCCTCTCCGCTGGATTCTATGTCGAGGAATACGAGCGCCTGCGCAGCCTCGATCGACGCGCCATACCTCTGTCCGAACTGCGCGATGATGAAGTCGCAGCATTAAATGCTGTGGAGATTCCCGCAGAGGCGGCTCGAAAAGTTCGCGCACCCTCGCGCCTTACGGCCGCCAGGTGTTTGTGAATTGCCCCTATGACGAGGCCTACCTGCCGCTCCTGCGGGTATTGGTCTTTGCCGTTCGCCCGAGACGATGTGCTGGAAACGAACCTCGGGAGAGAATGATCCACACTTTCCGTACCGCTTCCGTGCGGTCTAAAATCAAAATAATAGAACTTATTTTTACTATAATTAATGATGGGACGGCTGGCCGCTGGTGAGTTGCTCTAAGTAACTGTTCTGATTGAAAATCGCGACCACGTGTTAGGCAGATCCCCCTGCCCTTACCCTAAACATTATTGACTGCACGAAGATGTAGTCGGACCACCCTGAACACTTGCGTCAGCTTTCTGAGCTTCACCCCGAAGCCACTGGCGAGCCCCTCCCCTCAAGCCAGAAGCGACTCGCCGAACGCAATCCACGCGCGAGTTTGCGTGAAGTAAAGCGCGACGTGAAATGCGGCGACGAACAGGAGAGCGCCCCACGCAAAAGCTGGATGAAATCGACGGTGCCAAAGCGTGTCTATTCCGACACAGAGGATTATGAATCCATCCATTCCAACCAAGATGAGTTGATTCGTCATGAAGCTGACTGGAAGCCGCGCGAGTGCGTCCGGCAACATGCAGACGATGGTCAGCAGCATCAGGCGCTTGTGATAGTCAGGACGGCGGCGCTGCAAAACTGCAATTGCGACGAAACTTGCAAAAAAAAGCATCTGGAGTAGATCCAAACTGGTGATGATGACCTGACCAGCAGCAAACTCTGTGTGACCCCGTACTTCACGCGCAGCAGCGCACAGCGTCGTAACTGAGCCGAAAAGAACAACCAGTGCGCCCCAAGCGGCACCGAACACACCGAGCCGGCGATGCCACTGGACACGATGCGCGGCGATCAGACTGGATTGAACTACAAGCAGGATGACCCACCCGGTCATCACAGCACCGTGAATCTGCAATAACGCCGATAAAGGAGGTGTTCCAAAGAACCGTTTTAGATAGAAGGTGCGCGCGAAAGTCCAGAAAACTAGCGCAAGGAAGATGAGGCTTGCACCCAAGTACAGACGGCGATCAAAGCGACCCGACGATCGAACCACGGAGCTCATCGACGACAATTTACCGCCATCGACTCCTTCGCTTTTCTAGCATCCGTGAACACTGGCACGCCCAGCAGACACGCGACAGTAATGCTGTGCAACAGGAACTTATTGTTCACACTACTACTCCGTCGTCGTGGGCTTGATCCAGAAGATTGTCACGCACTGTTCAACTTACAAATACCGAATTTGTGCTGAGATCCCGCCATAAGATGTCAACTTCGTAGCGATATATGGCACAGCATACGCGCCAGCCATCGGTAGCTTCATCGCGGCGACATTGGTATGCCGAGTGGCCGCAGTTGGCCGTCAGTCGACGATTGAGACAGGTTTTCGAGCCGCCCTGCGGCAAGCGCGACGCAGATGTCAGGCTGCAAGTGCCTTCAGAACGTGTTCCGGATCACGACTGATGGCTGTGAGTAGCGCTTTAGCCGGACCAGTCGGTTCGCGTCTGCCCTGCTCCCAATTGCGAAGTGTCCCCACGTCCACATGCAGAAGCGCCGCAAACTCGGGTTGGCTCAGCGCAAGCTTTGAGCGCAGCTTTTTGACCGAGATGGCATTCATTTCGAAACGTCGCGAGGGAGATCGCTTGCCCTGCACGATCTCATTCATCTGTTTCATGCTCTCGACCAAATCCGCAAACAGTTTCTTATCCATGTGGTCTCCTACCAATTCTCGTTTAAACGTCGTAGTACTCTCTTCTCTGCGGCGCTCAGATCGTCTTTGATTCCTTTTCGGTAAATAAGGAGCATGCGAATCTGTCGCTGCTTTGCCGCATAGAAGTAGATCACGCGAGAGCCACCTCGCTTACCGCTGCCCGCCGTAACCCAACGTATTTTGCGGAGCCCGCCGGTATCTTGAATTACGTCGCCAGCATCGGGCTGGGTTACCAAGAACTGCTGCAACTCTGAGTAGTCGTCATCATCGAGCAACTCGGCGGCTTGGCGAGTGAAAACGGGCGACTCGATGAAGACGATGATCAATCGTACGTCATTGACTTATGTGCGTCAATGACGCACTGCGGATCGACGACCTCTGGATGCCAAATTTGCGTAATTCGCGGTCCTTTCTAGGCTTTCGCGCGATCTTCTGGATGTCGGTGGGCGTCGTCGGACGTCTATGGAGTTGGGACGGCTGGCCACCTAGTTGTCTACCTAAGCGCCTAATTTCACGCGTGTTTATGACGTCGTTGGACGTCGCGTCTCTATTGTTTACGCCGCTGTGCCAGGGGCGGTACGGTATAATACCGTACGACATACTGGATGGAGCTTCTCGATGACTGCCGCCGCCCGCCTTGATTTACGCCTTTCGACAAAGGACCGAGAACGAATTGAGCGCGCTGCAGCTTTGGCCGGATTGCCACTGGCCGCGTTCGTGCGCACAGCGGTATTGCGCGAAGCGGATAGAACGGTCGCAGCAGAATCGGTAGCGAAGCTCTCGCTTGCCGAGTCGAAGCGCTTTCTAGCTGCGCTTAGCAAATCGTTTGCGCCAAACGCGGCGCTGCGACGAGCGCTCAAGCGCGGTAACGAACTCGGCATCTGAAATGACGTTCGCGGTCGAAGAACTCGACGCCAAGCGTCACGATCGCGCAAATTTTGATTGCAGCGAAGAGCCACTCAACCGATACCTCAAAACGCTGGCCGCGCAGTATCGTAGCAAGGGGATCGCAACCACTTTTGTCCTCGTCGACTCAGAGCGGCCGTCCCTGATTCTAGGATATTACAGCCTGAGCGCCGCTTCCTTGGCCTTCGAACGGCTTACTGAAGCCGACCGTAAAGGGCTACCTGCATACCCGGTGCCGGCTGTGCGGATCGGTCGTCTCGCAACTTCCATATCCATCCGCGGACAGAGACTTGGCGAACTGCTGTTGCAGAACGCGATCAAACGCACCCTGCAGGCGCGGAATTTGCTTGGCGTGCATGCTGTAGTAGTGAACGCTAAGAGTGCCGCAGCCGAGGGGTTCTATCGAAAGTACGGATTCCGCCTGTGTGACTCGAAGAATCGACAGTTATACCTGCCACTTGGAGCCGAATAGCCTTCCGGAGATCCGGATATTCGCTGATGCAGACTGCCGCCATGCCCACAAGGCTGCAGATATTTGCTCTAGTTCGACAAAGCGACTGGCGACCCCGTACGCGGAATCGAAAATTCTTATGGTAGGTGGCGCGACATGGACTCGAACTTACGGAATTTTTCGGACCAGATAGGTCGCTTCTCGCTTGATTCACATAGATTTTTAGGTCGGGGGCATCGTCATTCGACTTTCTTGAAATACCCCAGAATGCCCCCACGGGTTGCCGGAAGTCTATGGAGTTGGGACGGCTGGGACTCGAACCCAGGACCAAAGCCTTAAAAGGGCCTTGCTCTACCAACTGAGCTACCGTCCCGTTTGCAGGCGCGCATCATAGCCGAACTTCGTCGGTAGATCACCGTCAAGCGGCCGCCTAGTCGGTAGAAACCGCCGCCTAGCGATAGCGCGTGGGATCAGCTGTATTTGCCGCGGCGAAGCCCGCCGCGCGCAGCCGGCAAGAGTCACATTTGCCGCATGCCCTCCCCTCCGCATCGGCTTGATAGCAGGATACGGTCGCGCTGAAATCGACGCCTAAACCTAAGCCTGTGCGGATGATCTCCGCCTTGCTCATATCGATGAGAGGAGCGTGAATCTTGAATCGCGTGCCCTCGACACCGGCTTTGGTTGCCAGCTGGGCGAGCTTTTCGAATCCTGCAATAAAATCCGGCCGGCAGTCCGGGTAGCCAGAGTAGTCGACGGCGTTGACGCCGATAAAAATATCCTTGGCGCCGAGCACCTCGGCCCATCCCAGAGCCAGCGACAACAGCAGAGTATTTCGGGCAGGCACATACGTCACGGGAACCCCTGACTGCGGGGTCTCCGGGATGGCAACATTGGAATCGGTCAACGCTGAGCCGCCGATGCCCGCCAAGTCCACTCGCATGATCCGGTGCTCGCGGGCGCCCAAGGCTGCAGCGACCCAGCCTGCGGCGTCGAGCTCCGCGCGATGACGTTGGCCGTATTCGACACTGAGGGCATAGCATTCGTGCTTGCGTGAGCGCGCCAGGGCGAGCGCGGTCGCCGAATCAAGACCGCCTGATAGCAGCACGATGGCGCGCGCTTCAGGGCTCATGCATTACTTGCCGGGCTCGCATCACTTGCCGGGCACATCGCCCCACAAGACCTTGTGAAGTTGGATTTGAAAGCGCACCGGCAGGCGATCCGCCAATACCCAGTCCGCGAGTAATGCGGCCGGCAGCTGCTTGTAGCTCGGTGAGAAAAGGATTCGGCAGCGCGCCGCCAATCCATGCTCGTTCAAAAATGCTTTGCTCCAGTCGTAGTCCTCGCGCGAGCAAATTACGAATTTGAGCTGATCGTTGAACGAGAGATGGGTAAAATTCTCGATCCGATTCCGCGCCGACTCCTGCGATCCGGGCGTCTTGATATCGATCACTCTGGACACACGGCTGTCCACGGCCGCCACATCCAGCGCACCGCTGGTCTCGAGCGATACGAAAAAGCCGGCATCGCACAAGAGCTGCAGCAGCTTCAGGCAATTCGGCTGCGCCAAGGGTTCGCCTCCCGTGACGCACACGTGTCTTGCGTCAAAACGGCGCACCTCGCGCAAAATGGCCGCAAAATCCAGCCATTCGCCCGAGTGAAAAGCGTATTCAGTATCGCAGTATTGGCAGCGCAGCGGGCATCCCGTCAGCCGTACGAACACTGTGGGAAAACCGGCGCAATCGGCCTCGCCCTGCAACGAATGAAAGATTTCGTTGATGCGCAATCGTTCCGCTTTGCCCGCATTCTCACTCAATGTTTCTCGGCCGACATCTTGTCGAGCCGCTGCTGCGCGAGGCGCGCCGCTGGCGTATCGGTAAATCGCGCCACGACCTGGCCGAGCACTTCCCTGGCAGACTCCCATTGCTTCATTTCATAGCGGCAATAGCCGATTTTGAGCAGGGCATCGCCGAGCTTGCGCGATTGCGGGTACTTGTCGACGACGCGCTGGAAGGCTGCCTGCGCCTCCGGATAGGCTTTGTTCACATAGTACGCTTCGCCGAGCCAATACTGCCCGTTATCCGCCAACGAGCTGTCCGGATAGGCCGCCAGAAATTTCTGAAACGCCGCGATGGCGCGCTCGTATTGGCCGTCCTTCAGCAAATTGAAAGCCGCTTGGTAGCTGGCTTTGTCCTCACCATTGGCAGCGGCATCCGGAGCTGCCGGGGCGGCCGCAGCGCCGCTGCCCGGAGTTGCACCAGACGCAGCCGCTGCGGCAGTGCCGCGCGATTCGAGGTTTTTCACCCGCTGATCCAGATCGGCATACAGATCGCGCTGTTGCTTACGGCCCGAGTCCATCGCGTTGTGCAATTGGTCCACATCATTGTGCATCGACCGCACATCGCTGCGCAGGGCTTCCAATTGATTTGCAATGTCCAGAAGGCTCTGGTTTGCCATGACTCTTTCGATGCGCTGCAGCCGGGTATCCAGATCATTCAACTTGATCTGCACGGGATCTTCTTCCGGAGGCGTGGAAGCACATCCGCCGAGCACGAGCATTGCGATGCAGGCCGCCGGTCCGAATGAAGCGCGCGCGCTCACGGCAAAAAGACCACTTCCACGCGCCGGTTCTTGGCCCATGCGGCTTCATCGTCGCCCTCGGCCGCCGGCCGTTCGGAACCGAAGCTCACCGTGGACACCTGCGATTCGGCCACCCCTTGCAGCATCAATGCCCGGCGCACCGCTTGCGAGCGGCGTTCTCCCAGTCCGATGTTGTATTCGCGCGTACCCCGTTCGTCGGTATTGCCCTCGAGTTTGAGCTTGATCTTAGGATTAGCGGTCAGCACATGCGCCGTGGTGGTGACGATATCCGCGAATTCCGGCTTGATCTCCGACTTGTCAAAATCGAAGTAGATGATCTTACGCGCCAGCGGTCCCGTGCCCTCGCCGTTGATGCCGCGCGAGCTGTTGTTGGCATCGCCTCCCAGCGGACTGGTAGAAGTCGATGCATCCCCCGCGTTGCTGCCCGCGGAATCGGGGACTTGGGTTCCGGCGACCGGTGTGTCGTTCACGTTGTGCTTCTTGGGGCAACCCGCCAGCAGCGCCGCTCCCGCGATGAGCAAAGCGATCGATATGATTCGTTTCATCTATTTCTCCATCCGAAGTGCGAGTGGTATTCCAAGTGAGTGTAAGGGTACCGGCGACAGGCGCATTTGTGTATTGGTTTGTTGCATCAGAAGGGAGCCCACGCCGGTTCCTGCAGTTCCCCATCGCTCGAAACCAGGCGCTGCTGGACTCTGCCATCGGCGCTGACCAACGCCAGCACGCCCCGGCCCTTGTCGCGGCTGGCGTAGATCAAGACGGCTCCGTTGGGCGCATAGCTTGGCGAAACATCAAACCGTCCCTTGGTCAGCACTTGGACATCGCCGTGGCCGCGAAGATCCATGGTCGCGATGCGATAGGCGCCATCTTCCTGGATCACAAACGCCAGCTGTGATTCATCCGGGGAGATGCGCGGCCGCGCGCTATAGCTGCCCTGGAACGTGAGGCGCCGCGGCTTGTCGCCCGCCCTGATTCCGACCTTATAAATCTGCGGACCGCCCGCTCGGTCGGAAGTAAAATAGACGCTTTGACCATCCTTGGACCACTGCGGCTCGGTGTCGATGCCGGGATCATCGGTGACGCGAGTCAGCACTTGGGTCGTCAAATCCAGAATATAGATGTCCAGGTTTCCGTCCCGGGTCGAGAGAACCAATGCCAGCTTCTTGCCGTCCGGAGACCACGCGGGAGCCTGATTGACCCCGGCATGCGCGGATACGGTGCGGCGATCCCCGGTCTTCAAGGTCTGCACATACACCGAAGGCAGCCGATTCTCGAAGGACACGTAGGCCAGAGCGGAGCCATCGGGCGACCATGCCGGCGACATCAAAGGTTCGTGAGACTGCATCACGACGCGGGGATTTTCGCCGTCTGCATCGGCCACGATCAGCTGATAGGTCTTGTCAGGCAGGTGTCCGAGCACGGATATGTAGGCGATGCGGGTCGAAAATGCGCCGCGAATGCCTAGGATTTTTTCAAAAACGGCGTCGGCGATTTGGTGACCTGCTGATCTTAATCCCGCTCGATTGGAACTGATCTGAAAGCCCAGGAGCCGCTGCCGGGTCAAAACATTATAAAGCTCATAAGTGATATTGAAGCGATCGGTTCCGCCGGCTTGCATCGAGCCCACTACCATGTAGTCGTTGTTGAGGCGGCGCCAGTCGTCGAAAGCGATGCCGGCCCCGGCGTGCGGCTGATCTATCATGTCCTTGCGATCCATCGTCCTGAACCGGCCGCTGCGCGCCAGGTCATCGCTCACCAGTTGCGCGACATCGAAGGATGCGGCAGCCAATTCGGGCGAGGCGAACGGCACCACGGCAATGGGAATGGCCTCCGTCTGGCCCTTCGTCACCTCGACGACGAACTCGGCGTGCGCCACGGCACAGGCCATTGTCAGGCTGAGAATCGCCAAACGCGAAAACTGCTTGTGCATGAGTGAACTCTATTCGTCAGGATGGAAATGAATCACGAGATTGCGCTCAAATAAAGCCGGATCCGGCGGCGCCGGCAGGGGCGATGCGCGGTATACCGCATTCTCTATCGACTGCCGCGCCGCTGCGTCGCCGTTGCACTGGCTGACATGGGCGCTCGTCACCTCGCCGCCCGGCACCTGTGTAATGTTTACAACACAATCGAGCCCGGCGTGTGCCGAGGGCGGCTTGATCCAGGCATTCTGAATTCTGGCGGCCAAACGCGCAACATACTGCGCGCGCGCCGGGCTAGCCTCGACCGCGCTCACGTGCTCCTCGTCGGCAATCTGCCGCCGCAGTTCAGCCTCGCGTTCAGCCTTGGCCTTAAGATCTGCGGCACGTTTGGCATCGTCGGCTTGCTTTGCGTCCGCCGCTTGCTTTGCGTCCGCGGCCCGCTTGGCGTCCTCTGCACGCTTGGCATCCTCCGCCCGCTTCGCGTCTGCGGCACGTTTGGCGTCGTCGGTATGCTTTGCGGCCGCTGCCAGTTGCGCCTGCGTCACCCGGGCCGCTTCGGCTTGCTTCGCGCGTTCAAGCTCCGCCGCAGCGGCCTTGGCCTGTACCGCTGCCTTCTGCTGTTCGGCCGCCATTTGCGCATCGGCGACGGCCTGAGCGGCGGCAGCATCCGCCGCCGCCTTTTGCTCGGCGGCCGCGCGTACCCGCGCCGCCTGTTGTTCGGCCCGCTCCGTCAGCGCGCGTTGTGCCGCATGCAGCACCTGCGAGTCGACTACGACCGCATCGACGGGAATCGGCTGCAGTTTAGGCAGTGCGCTATTGATGGAGAGCAGCGTCGCTGCCAATAGCGCCGCCGCCAACATAGCGTGCAGCGCGACGGACAACACGATGGGCCACGAATGTTCGCGCAGAAATCCGGGCATCTAGCGCGCTCCGCTGGCGGCTCCGCGCGCCGGCACGTTGCGCACCGGATCGGTCAGAAAACCCACCTTCGAGGCTCCGGCCTTCTGCAGCAGTACCATTGCGCGCACCACCGACCCATAAGGGACTGTCGTATCGGCCTTGACCAGCACCGGCGTCTGCGGATCGCGGCGCAGGAGCGCGGCGGTGCGCGAGCTGACGGTCGACTCCGAAACCGGCTGATCTTGATTTTGGCCGAAGTTGACGTATAACCGGCCACCGGCGTCGATGGTCAAGATCAACGGCTCGTGCTTCTGCAGGAAATCCGCATCGATCGGCTTGGCGCCGGCGTCGGGCAATTCGACCTTCACGCCTTCTTTGAGCAACGGTGCCGTGATCATGAATATGATCAAGAGCACCAGCATGACGTCGATGTACGGTACTACGTTGATCTCGCCCATCAAACGTCGACGACGCGGCCGCGCGGGCATCGGCTACACCTGCGTCCGCGTGGAACCGTGGCGCTGCAGAATCGTCGAAAATTCCTCGACGAAGGTATCGAAGCGCAGTTCCAAGCGGCTGACTTGGTCGGCGAGCCGGTTGTAGGCCACGACCGCAGGAATGGCGGCAAACAAGCCGACGGCCGTGGTGACCAGCGCCTCAGCGATTCCAGGTGCCACCGCCGCCAGCGTGGCCTGCTGCACGTTTCCCAGATTGTGAAACGCACTCATGATGCCCCACACCGTGCCGAACAATCCGACGTAGGGACTGGTCGAGCCGACCGTGGCCAGCATCGCCAGGTGCCTCTCCAGGCGATCGAGTTCGCGCAATTGCGCAACCCGCATCGCACGCCGCGCGCCTTCCAATAGTTGCTCCGGCGGTATCGCCTGTTGCCGCAGCCGGCTGAACTCGCCGAACCCGGATTCGAATATGCTCTGCAATCCCGTGCCCGCGCGTCCCTTGGTTTCAATGTTTCGGTACAGCGTTGCGAGATCGCCGCCGGACCAGAATGCGGCTTCAAATTTCTCGGCCTGCCGGCGCGAGCGGCCGATGACCTGGCTCTTGCGAAAGATGACCGCCCAGGAGGCCACCGACGCGACCAGAAGAATGGCCACGACGACCTGTACGATGGGGCTCGCATCGAGAACCATGGTCCAAACCGATAAGTCATTGGGCATTCCGCCACTCCGTGAAAAGATCCCTGGGAATGGCACGTGGTTTCAACGTGCCGGAATCGAGGCAGGCAACACGCACAACGGCTTCGATCAACTGCTCGTCGCCCCGCATTATAGTTTGCTTGAAATGTATTGTGGCACCGGCCAGCCGTTTGAGTTCCGCTGTGACGAGAATTTCATCATGCAGCACCGCGGGGCGTAGGAAATCCACGCTGATATTGACCACCACGAACTGCAATTGGCGCGCCGTGCGCAACTGTTGCTGGTCCACGCCCATCGCCCGCAGCCAGTCGGTGCGCGCGCGCTCGAGAAATTTCAAATAGTTTGCGTAGTAGACGACCCCGCCCGCGTCGGTGTCTTCCCAATATATGCTGAACCTCGCGGCGAAGCCCGGCGCCGAGGCCATCTACTGGGCATCCCGGAACAGGGGCAAATTCAATTCCCGCTCGATGGCGGGAATCGCAAGGCCAAAATGAGCGTAGGCCGCGCGAGTCGCGACGCGGCCGCGCGCGGTGCGCATCAAGAATCCCTGTTGAATGAGAAACGGCTCGATTACGTCTTCGATCGTGCCGCGCTCCTCGCTCATTGCGGCCGCCAGGCTATCGATGCCGACCGGGCCGCCGTCAAATTTTTCGATGACCGTCAGCAGCAACTTGCGATCGAGCATGTCGAACCCTTGCGGATCGACTTCCAGCATGGTGAGCGCCGCCAGGGCTACCTCGCCGCTGATGATTCCCGACGCCTTCACCTCCGCAAAGTCGCGAACCCTGCGCAACAGCCGGTTGGCAATGCGCGGCGTGCCCCGCGATCTCTCGGCAATGCGGTCCGCTCCATCCGATTGCAGATTCAGCTTCAGGATCGATGCGCTGCGGATCACGATCTTGGTCAAATCTTCGGTGGTGTAGAATTCGAGCCGTTGCACGATGCCAAACCGATCACGCAGCGGCGAAGTCAGCAAGCCGGCTCGCGTCGTGGCGCCCACCAACGTAAATGGCGGCAAATCCAGCTTGATTGAGCGCGCCCCGGGACCCTCGCCGATCATCAGATCGAGCTGCGAGTCTTCCATTGCAGGATAGAGCACTTCCTCCACCACCGGACTCAAGCGATGAATTTCATCGACGAAAAGCACATCCCGCGGTTCGAGATTGGTGAGCAGCGCCGCCAGGTCCCCGGCGCGTTCGAGCACCGGGCCCGAAGTCTGGCGCAGGCTGACGCCGAGCTCATTGGCGATGATGTGCGCCAGCGTGGTTTTGCCGAGGCCGGGCGGTCCGAAGATCAAGACGTGATCCAGCGCCTCGCCGCGCTTGCGCGCCGCCTGGATGAAAATGTCCATCTGCGTCTTTACGTTGGCCTGACCGACATAATCGGCAAGCGTTTTCGGCCGAACCGCCCGATCCACGACCTCGTCGTCGCGGCCTCCGGTGCTCGCAATGATGCGATCCTGCTCGATGCCCATGCTGCCTTAAGCCTTCACGGCCGACTTGAGGGCGCGCCGGATGATTTCAGTGGTCGACAAACCCGGTTCATCGGCCGACTTGAGCAGCCGCGCGACCTCGGGCGGCTTGTAGCCCAAGGCGATGAGCGCGCTGAACGCTTCGCTTTGCGGCGATTGAGCGGCGGCGGAAACCAATGGATTGCCGCTGAGCGCCGGCCCCGAGAGCTTCTGCACGCTATCGCGCATCTCGATGAGAATCCGCTCCGCGGTCTTGCGGCCTATGCCGGGAATTCGCGTCAGCATTGCCACATCCTCGGCTTCGATGGTGCGTAGAAAATCCTCGACGCTCGCCCCGGACAGCACACCGAGCGCGATCTTCGGCCCCACCCCGGATACCTTGAGCAGCCCCCGGAACAGGCGCCGTTCGCTGTCGGTGCCGAATCCAAACAGAATGTGCGCATCCTCGCGCACCACCAGATGGGTAAACAGCGCCACCAGTTCGCCGGTCGCCGGCAAGCCATAGAATGTCGACATCGGAGCTTCCAACTCGTAGCCGACGCCGTTCACATCCAAGAGCAGTGTTGGCGGCTGCTTCAGCGCCAGCCGGCCTTTGAGAAATCCGATCATCCGCTCAGGCCCGCCCGCAGCAGCATCACGCGGCCGCGCAGCGCATGGCACACGGCGGCCGCCAGCGCATCCGCCGCGTCGGCAGGCACGGGGCCATCGAGCCTGAGCAGATTTCTCATCATCAGCTGCACCTGGGCCTTTTCGGCATTGCCGGTTCCCACCACGGCCTGCTTGATCTGGCGCGTGGCGTACTCAAAAACTTCCGCCTTGGCCTCGACGGTCCCGCATATCGCCGCGCCGCGCGCCTGGCCCAACTTCAACGCGCTGTCGGGATTGCGATTCACGAATACTTTCTCGATGGCGATCTCTTGCGGCTGATATTGCGCAACGATGGTTTGCATGCAGCGAAAGATTTCACCTAAGCGAACGGCGAAATCGGCTTGGCTGGTGCGGATCACGCCGCTGGCGACGTAGGTGAGGCGATGTCCCACAGCGTCCAATACACCGAATCCGGTGCGCTGCGACCCCGGATCGATGCCGAGCACGCGCACCGTCGTAACCTTAAGGTCGCGCAATTTGAAGGGTCGTCGACGCTGGCATGGTCCTAGTATGATACCGGCAATAGGCGCCTAAACCCACCCACGGCCCTTCCCAGATGGAAACCACCGCGAGTTCCAGAGATACCAGCAGCAGAGTGCACGCCGCCGTCGCGGCCTTGCGCGAGATGGCATTGCCGCCCGAGGGCGATCTGGCGCGCAGCGCAGCCTTCGACGTGGCTGACATCGTGCGTACTTTGGATGCGGACGACGATGTGGTGATCGCCGCACTGCTTCAGCCGCTGCTCGCGGGCGGCTTCCTCGAACGCGATGGTGCGGCGAAGCGCTTCGGCGCCGAGCCGATTCGTCTGGCCCGCGCATTGAGCCAACTCGGCCGGTTCGGCTTGCCCGCCGATTGGACACCGGAACGCGGGCTGGAATCGGCGCAGGCCGAGGCGCTGCGCAAGATGCTTCTGGCTGTGATCGGCGATGTGCGGTTGGTCGTGGTGCGCCTCGCCGAGCAGCTGCAGAAAATGCGCTCCGCCAAGGCGCTGGGCGCCGCGCGGCAGCGCGCCCTGGCCGTTGAAACCCGCGAAGTGTATGCGCCGCTCGCCAATCGTTTAGGCGTCTGGCAGGTAAAGTGGGAACTCGAGGATCTGGCGTTTCGATATCTCGAGCCTCTCCAGTACAAGCATATTGCCGCGGCGCTGAAGACTCGGCGCGCCGAGCGCGAACGTTATGTCGATGAATTGAAGCGGTTGTTGCAAGAGGCCATGCACGCCGCCGGCATCGAGGCGGCTGTTGAAGCGCGCCCCAAGCACATTTTCAGCATCTGGCGCAAGATGCAGGTCAAACAGCTGGCCTTCGAGCAGCTTACGGACATTCGCGCGGCGCGCGTGCTGGTGAACAGCATCGCTGACTGTTACGCCGCCCTGGGGGTGGTGCATTCGCTGTGGCAATTCATTCCCGGAGAGTTCGACGACTATATCGCCACGCCGAAAGACAATCTCTACCGTTCCATTCATACCGCGGTCATCGGTCCAGGCGCGGAGCCGGTCGAGATTCAAATCCGCACACATGCAATGCATGCCGACTCCGAACGAGGCGTCGCGGCACATTGGCGTTACAAGGAAGGCGGCCGCAGCAACCAAGCCTATGAACGCAAAATCAATGAGCTGCGCTCCCTCCTGGCCCCCGCCGAGAGCGCGGGCGGCGGCCGCGATTTTCTCGATCGCGTGCGAATCGATTTGTTTCAGGACCGCGTTTATGTGATATCGCCCAAGGGCGAAATCGTCGACGTGCCGGTGGGCGGCACGCCGCTCGACTTTGCCTATCAAGTTCACACCGACCTGGGCCATCGCACCCGTGGAGCGAAGGTCAACGGCCGCATGGTGGCGCTCGACCATCGGCTGAAGAACAGCGAGACGGTCGAAATCATCACCGCCAAGGCGCCGCAGCCGTCGCGGGATTGGCTTTCCCCGCAGTCCGGTTTTTTGGCGAGCCCGCGTCATCGCAACAAGGTGCGGGCGTGGTTTCGCAAGCAGAACGCAGCCCAAAATAAGATCGAGGGCCGCGCGATGCTGGAGCGCGAAATGCAGCGGCTTGGCGTAAAGAGCCCGCCCATGGTTGAACTATTGCGCGAACTCGAGCTGAGGAACGCCGAGGCGCTGCACGAAGCACTCGGATTGGGCGAGATCAGCGCCGCGCAAGTGGCGGGAGCCGTCCAACGGCTGCTGCACGCGCGCGACGGCCGGCCTGAACCCGCCCGCACGCGCGGCGCTGACTGCAGCCGCACCGCCGAGGTGAAGGTGCAAGGTCTCGGCGATTTATTGTCGGCTTATGCGCGCTGCTGCAAACCGGTGCCGCCGGAATCCATCGTGGGCTACATCACCGTCGGCCGAGGCGTCAGCATCCATAGTCAATCGTGTGCCAACTTGGCGCGCCTACGCGCCAAAACACCGGCGCGGGTGCTCGAGGTTGATTGGGGCAAGCTCGCCGGCGAAGAATTTCCCGTCGACATCGAGGTACAGGCGTTCGATCGGCGAGGCCTGGTGCGCGATGTCAGCGCGGCGCTGGCCGACGAGAAAATCAGCATTCGCGGCATGACGATGGTTACGGACAAGCGCGACAGCGTGGCGCATATGCGCCTCGGCATCGTCATTTCAGGCTTGGCGCAGCTGTCGAAGGTTTTGTCGCGCATCGCACGGGTGCCGAACATCATCAGCGCGAGGCGAAAAAAATAGCGTCTAGGGGGATGCGCTGTAGGGAATGGACACCGTGCCCGTCTTGGTCGTTCCGGCGCTGTTCACATAGCTGAAGCCGATCGCCAGCGTGCCGCTGGCGGCGGCCGTCGGCGCGTAGGTCAGGGACATCTGACAGCCGCTCCCGACGCTCACCGTGGCGCAGGCGAAACTGCTTGCCGGCGCGCTCCAGTCCGCCGGCAACAGCGACAGGTCCGCCGTCAAGGCGCCGGCGATATTGCCGTCATCGGTATCGAATGTCACCGTCACGGGATTGATGCTGCCTGTCGCGGCCGTTACCGAGAGCGGACTGGCGGCGCCCGCGACATTGTCGTTCGTGGTCGTCTGGTACGGGATGGCCACCGATCCGGTTTTCGCATCTCCGGCATTGTTCAGGTACGAGTAGGTAAGATTCAGAGTGCCATTGTCCACGCCGGTCGGCGCATAACTCAGCATCAGCTGACAGGCGCTGCCGCTGCTCAATGCGCTGCATGTGAATGTGCCGGTACCGCTGTTCCAGCCTGCGGGCAGCGAGGTCAGACTGCTCGTCAGCCGCAGCGCCGTGCCGAGACGGCCGTCGTCGGTGGTAAAGATGACTGAAATAGGCTGAGCGGGCGCGCCGAGCATGGCGGTGATCTGCCCGGACGGTGCAACCGTGCCGACCGCGTTGTCGTTCGTGGTCGCGGCGTAGGGAATATTCGCGATGCCGAAATTCGGCACGCCGCTCGCGTCGTTATACGAATAACGCAGGCTCACGGTGCCCGAGGTCAAGGACGTCGGGGTGTACTGAAGCTGCAGCTGACAGCCGTTTCCCGTGCTGACGCCGGCGCAGCCGAACGGCACCGTGGGGCTGCTCCAGCCGAGCGGCAGCTTGCTCAAATCCGTGATGACGCTTAAGCCCGCCGCGCTTTTGCCGGCCTCGGTGGTAAAGGTAACGGCCACGGACCGGCTGCCGGCCGCTTCCGCCGCATTGACCTGACCGGTGGGAGAAACATTGGCCACGACGATGCCGTTCGAGCTCGTGGCGTAGGGAATATTGAGCGAGCCGCTGCGGGAGGCACCCGACCCGTCGACATAGCTGTAATTCAAGGTGAGGGTGCCGTTGGCGGCGGCCGTCGGTGCGAACATCAGAGGCACCTGGCAGCCGTTGCCGGTAGCCACCACGGCACACGTCAGTCCCACTGCCGTGCTGCTCCACCCTGCGGGAAGGGATCCTAAGTTGCTCACGGTCAAGGCGGTCGCTGCATTGCCGTCGTCGGTGGTGAAGGTGACGCCGGCGGTTTGTTTCGCGCCGATCGCGGCATCCACCTCACCCGCCGGCGAAATGGACGCGACGACGTTGTTGTTTGCGGCGGCCGCGTACGCAAGCGTCATACACGGACCGGGTGTGCGCGGCAATCCTGCATTGTCGACGTAGACGCAATCCAGAGTCAGGGTGCCACTTTCCACGGCACTCGGCGCATAGGTCAAGGTCAGAACGCAGCCGCTGCCGGGACCCACCACGGCGCACGTGAGGCTGCTCGGAGCGCTCCAGGCGGCGGGAAGCGTGCCCAAGCTGCCGTAGACCGAGAAGCCGGAAATCGGCAGACCATCCGTCGAGGTGAAGGTAACGCTGATGGTTTGGCTGGTGCCGACGGCGACCACAAGCGTGCCGCCGACAGAGGCGACAGCCGAAACCTTGTCATCGGAACCTCGGACGCCGCCGCCGACGGGGCCGGCTTTCGGAGGTGTCACCGGCGCGACGGGCATGGTGCCGCCGATGCCGGTCGGACTGACGGGCCCACTGTCGGTGCCGTGAGAACTCGAGCCGCAGCCGCTCAACAAAATGGGCAGCGACAGTATCCCTAAAAATACCCAGCGGTGGCTTAGTATCATTTCTTCCAACCTAAAGACCAGTGTCTCGCGAAGCCAACGTCTCGGTCCCGCGACTTGAGCTCCGGAGGCCTAGGAAGGTATGTCGTGAAGCGCCAGGTACGGTGTGAACTGCGTCACGCGGCCGGCCGCGTTTCAGTTATGGTCAAATGAGATTTGCTCACGGGCCTTAAGCGGCACGCCGGCTGCGGCGGTGTTGGCTAAACACCACAGCCGTCAGCGATTTAGCGCGTCGATGGCTTTCTTATCGACGGCCAGCGCAGCCTCGTGAATCGCTTCGGACAGCGTAGGGTGCGCGTGAATGGTGCGCTGAATATCTTCGGTGCTCGCGGAATATTCCATCGCGAGCACCGCTTCGCCGATCAATTCGCCCGCCATCGGCCCGATCACGTGCACGCCGAGCACCTCATCATCGTCCTGGGCGGAGACGATCTTTGCCATGCCCGCCCCGGCCTCCATGGCGCGCGCGCGTCCGCTGGCTGCAAATGGGAATGTGCCGGTTTTATAGGGGCGTCCGCTGGCCTTCACCTGCTCCTCGGTCTGTCCAACCCAGGCAATTTCGGGCGCAGTGTAGATAACCGACGGAATCACTTTGTAATTCACCTCGCCGTAGCGGCCGGCGATCAGATCGGCGACCATCACGCCCTCTTCCTTGCCCTTGTGCGCGAGCATGGGGCCGCGCACCACATCGCCCACCGCCCATACGTTCGGCGCATTCGTGCGGCAGTGTTCATCGACCTTGATGAAGCCGCGCTCATCCAACTGCACGCCCGTGCCTTCCGCAAGCAATCCTTCGGTGAACGGCCGACGGCCCACCGCGACGACCAGCTTGTCGACTTGCAGCGAGTGCTCGCCCCGCGAATCGGTGTAGATCACGTCCACCGCATTGTTTGAGACGGCCGCGCGCGCAACCTTGGCGCCCAATTTGATGTCCAGGCCCTGTTTCTTGAAGTGCCGGGCAGCCTCCTTCGCAATGGTCTGATCCACGATCGGCAAAAATTGTTCGAGGGCCTCGAGCACGACCACTTCGCTGCCGAGCCGGCGCCAAACGCTGCCGAGTTCCAGACCGATGACTCCGGCGCCGATGACGCCGAGACGGCCCGGCACCGCGTCGAACTCGAGCGCATTCCAGGAGTCGACGATGTACTTGCCGTCGTGGGGCACGGATCCCAAGCGTACTGGCGTAGACCCCGATGCCAGGATCACGTGCTTGGCTTCGAGAGTTTTCTCGCCCGCCGTTCCCTTCACCCATACACGGTTGCCGGGAAGCAGGCGGCCGTGTCCCTGAATCCCGATCACGCCATTGGCCTTGAACAATGCGTTGATACCGTTGGTCATGGTCTTGACCACGCCAGCGCGGCGCTTTTGCATGGCGGCAAGGTCGAGCGTCAGCGCGCCGATTTTGATGCCGTGCGTGGCGAACTCCTCCTTGGCGCGCTGAAATAGTTCCGAGGATTCGAGCAGCGCCTTGGAGGGAATGCAGCCGGCGTTCAAGCAGGTTCCGCCGAAGGCATAGCTGCCATCGGTGTTCTGCCACTCATCGACGCACGCAACCTTCAATTTGTTTTGGCCGGCTCGTATGGCCGCGGGATACCCGGCCGGTCCTGCGCCGATCACGATTACATCGTACAGATCGCTCATATATGCAGCACCATGCGCGCCGGATCCTCCAGACACTGTTTGACGGTCACCAGAAATTGCACCGCTTCGCGGCCGTCGATGATGCGATGGTCGTAGGTCAGGGCGATGTACATCATCGGGCGTACGATGATTTGGCCGTCAACCGCCACCGGCCGGTCTTGAATCTTGTGCATCCCTAAAATGGCGCTTTGCGGTGAATTGACGATGGGAGTGGACAGCAGGGAGCCGAAGACGCCGCCATTGGTGATGGTAAAGGTGCCGCCCGTGAGCTCCTCGATGGTGATGGTGCCGGCGCGTGCGCGTGCGGCGAAGTTGGCGATCGATTTTTCGATATCCGCGAAACTCAGCTGATCGGCGTCGCGCAGGATCGGGACGATCAAACCGCGATCGGTCGAGACGGCGACGCCTACGTCGAAATATTCGTGATAGACGATGTCGTTGCCGTCCACCGAGGCATTGACGGAGGGAAACTTCTTCAGCGCCTCGACGCAAGCTTTGGTGAAGAACGACATGAAACCGAGCTTTACGCCGTACTGCTTTTCAAATGGGTCCTTGTAGCGGCCGCGCATTTCGTTGACCGCTTTCAAATCCACTTCATTGAACGAGGTGAGCAGGGCTTGAGTCGCCTGCGCCTGCACCATGCGTTCCGCAATGCGCGCGCGCAGCCGGGTCATCGGTACATGCTGTTCGGCCCTCGCCCCGCGCGCATTTGGGGCAGGGACAAATTGCGCCGCCGCTTTCGCGGCGGGAACCGGCGCAGTCGCGGGGCCGGAGGCCGCGGACTCCTTCGCGGACAAGTGATTCACCACGTCTGATTTCGAGACGCGGCCGTCGCGGCCCGACCCGGCGACTGTTTTCGGATCGACTTTATTCTCCTCCGCCACTCTTTTGGCGGCGGGACTGAGTTTGCCGCCCAGCTCAGGTCCGGCGGCCTCCTTTGCGACGCTCTCTTTGGCGGTAGCCGTCGCGCCGCTGGAAGTGCTCAGAATGGCAGGTGCGCTGGCGCCCGGGATCGCGGCCGCGCCCTCTTCGATAACCGCCAAGACTTGACCGCTGGTCACGGTGGTGCCGTCGGTCAATTTGATTTCCTTGAGCACACCGGCGACCGGCGCCGGTACCTCGAGCACCACCTTGTCGGTTTCCAGATCGACGAGATTTTCATCCCGCATCACGCTGTCGCCCGGCTTTTTGCGCCACGAGACGAGCGTGGCGTCAGCCACCGACTCCGGCAGCTGCGGCACCCGAACTTCAGTTGTCATTATGAGCCTGTCCTGGTTTGCGCGGCTGGGACGCGATTGGTTTGACGAGCGGTTTCGTCCGGCGGCAAGCCCTGCAGCGCCGCGGCGACTAGATTTTTCTGTTGCTGTTCGTGCAGAGCCGCAATACCCGTGGCAGGCGCGGCGGCTCCCGCTCTGCCGGCGTACAGCAACTCATGCTGGGCGCCGAGCTTCGACTGCAGGCGATGGCGGATTTGATACCAGCTGCCTTGATTCTGCGGCTCTTCCTGACACCAAATGATCTCGCGCGCATTCATATACTTCTGCAAGATCGCCTCGTACTCTTCCGAGGGAAAAGGGTACAGCTGTTCGATCCGCACGATTGCGGCGGTTTCCGACTTCGCCTCGCGCCGCGATTTCAGCAAGTCGAAGTAGACCTTGCCGCTGCAAAAAACAACCCGCGTGACGGCCGACGCCCTCAGATCGTCAATTTCATCGATCACCGTTTGGAAGCTGTTTCCGGTCAGCTCCTCGAGCCGCGACACCGACAAGGGATGCCGCAACAGGCTCTTTGGCGTCATGATGATGAGCGGTTTGCGCAAGTTGCGCAGCATCTGCCGCCGCAACAGATGAAACATCTGCGCCGGAGTCGAGGGGACGCACACCTGCATGTTGAACTCGGCGCACAGCTGCAAAAACCGCTCCAGGCGCGCCGAAGAATGTTCCGGTCCCTGGCCTTCATAGCCATGCGGCAGGAACAAAGTGATGCCGGACACCCGCCCCCACTTCGCCTCTCCTGAGCTGATGAACTGATCGATGATGACCTGAGCACCATTGCAGAAATCGCCAAACTGGCCTTCCCAGATGGTTAGGCAATGCGGCTCGGTGGTCGAGAAACCGTATTCGAACCCCATGACCGCTTCTTCGGACAGCACCGAATCGGTCACGGTGAACTTCGGTTGCGTCGTGGCGAGATGCTGCAGCGGCACGTATGCGCGTCCTGTGCTCTGATCGTGCAATACCGCGTGACGATGGAAGAATGTCCCGCGCCCGCTGTCCTGACCCGTCAAGCGGATGGGGTAGCCATCCTGTATCAGGCTGGCGTAAGCAAGATTCTCGGCGCAGCCCCAGTCCAAAGCGAGATCGCCGTTCACCATTTTCTCGCGTGCCTGCATGATGGCGAGCACGCGGGGATGCAAGGTCCAATCCGTGGGATAGGCCGTGATCGCCTTTCCCAACACCCGCAGCCGCGCCAAGTCCACGCCGGTTTTCACCGATTCCCAGCCGGCGCTCAAATATTCGTTCCAATCGATGGTGTAGCGATTGCCGATCAGCCCAAGCGCGGCCCGCGTCTGCGCTTTGCCTTCATCCAAGCCGCTGCGGTACTGCTCCATCATCGCCGCGGTTTCAGCCGCGCTCACCATGCCCTCGGCGGCGAGCCTATCGGCATACAGCTGCCGCACGGTCGGCTTCTTACGGATGATCTGATACATCAGCGGCTGGGTGGCCGCAGGCTCGTCGGCCTCGTTGTGTCCGTGGCGGCGATAGCAGACCAGATCGATGACCACGTCCTTGTGAAATTTCATGCGGTAATCGAACGCGAAGCGCGTAACGAAGCACACGGCTTCGGGATCATCGGCGTTGACGTGCAGAATCGGTGCCTCGACCATTTTGGCGACATCGGAGCAATACAGCGTGGAACGCGCATCGCTTGGAGCGCTGGTCGTGAAACCGACCTGATTGTTGATGATGACGTGCACCGTGCCGCCGGTATAGAAACCGCGCGCTTGCGAAAGCTGCAGGGTCTCCATGATCACGCCCTGCCCGGCAAATGCCGCGTCGCCGTGTATCAGCACCGGCAAGACTTTGTCGCCGAGTGCATCGCTGCGGCGCTCTTGCCGCGCGCGCACCGATCCTTCGACGACCGGGTCCACGACTTCCAAGTGCGAGGGATTGAACGCGAGGGCAACATGCACGTTGCCCGGTCCGCTCTTCAGGTCGGCGGAAAATCCCTTGTGATATTTGACGTCGCCCGAGCCGCGAAGTTTGCTCAGATCGTATTGGCCCTCGAATTCGCTGAACAGATCTGTGGGCGACTTGCCCAGCAGGTTCACCAGCACATTCAGGCGGCCGCGATGCGCCATGCCGATGATGGCCTCTTCGACGCCGCTCTTGCCGCCGTGTTGCACCAGATCATCCAGCAAGGGAATCAAGCTGTCGCCGCCTTCCAAGGAAAAGCGCTTCTGGCCGACGTACTTGGTGTGCAGGTAGCGCTCCAGGCCTTCCGCGGCGGTCAATTGCCACAAAATGTTTTTCTTCTCCGCCGCGCTGAAGCGCTGCTGCATTCTGCCGACTTGGAAACTGTCCTGCAGCCAGAGGCGCTCTTCGGTATCCGAGACGTGCGCAAATTCCGCTCCGATGGTGTCGGTGTAGATGAACTTGAGATCGCGCAGAATATTCTTGAGCGTGGTGCGCTCGGGAATCACGTGATTGCGGCTGCCGGTAAAAAATTCGCTGTCTAGATCGGCGTCCGATAGGCCGAAATATTGCAGGTCCAGCACGTAAGGCTTCGCGCGTTCCTGCAAGCCCAACGGATCGAGGTTGGCAATCAGATGGCCGCGATTCGCATACACCTGTATGAGGCGCGACACCGCACCTTGTTTGGCACTGGCCCCGTCGGAGGCCGCGCCGGATGCGGCCGGGGCCGCCGGCGGGTGTTGAAGGCGCGCCAGCAGGCGTTCACGGATGGGCCCATGCGCGGTGTCGCCGCCGCTGCCGGGCAGAGCCTTGAAGTAGCTGACCCAAGCCGGATCGAGACCGCTCGGGTCTCGCAAAAACTGTTCGTAGAGATCTTCAATGAAACCGGCGTTTCCGCCAGACAGGGCCGTGGTGGCAAATTGATCGGCAAGTGATTGGCTCATGAGCTATGCAGGTCTTTAGAAAAACCTCAAGTACATCAATATGATAAAGGGGAAAGGTGAATTCGAATTGCCGCCCTAGTTTAGCCGAAGGCGGCATAATATGGAATGTGACGCCGGTCGGGGAATTTACAAGTCCGGCAGTTCGCCCGCGCCCCGCAGCATCCAGACTTCGTAACCGATGAGCCACGCATACACCAGTAAAACGGCGTACAGCGCCAGTTCGACGCGAATGACGCGCATGAACCGATAGCGGGCGAGAAACACCATCATCACGATGCCGGTGCCGGTCATCGACATTTTCAACGCGGCAAATAGCGCGACGCTGCGGTACACGAGCACCGCCATGATGGGATTGACCTCGTCGGCACCGTGCACCAGCAAGATGCCCGTCAGGAACGCGTCCGCTGCGCTCAACAGCAAGATGCACACCGATACGGCCAACAGGTGCGCTGAGTACCAATCGATCGGATGAAAGCGGGAGTCGTTCATTCTCCGCGCCGGCCGGCGGCGGCGCGGATTGAAACTGCCGTAAAGCACCGACCACAGCGCGCGACGCCGCCGATCGGAGCGTTGACGGCGTTCTGAACCCCCCGTAAGTCGCATCGCAGTGCCTTGCTCTTGCTGGACAACCCAGTCGTTGATCGGCCGCGAGCGGCCCGCATCCTTCATCGGCGCCACTATCCCGGCTTGCCGCCCCTACGCCAAGCCGAATTCGTCATAATGCGTGCTCGACAGCGACTATTTTTTTGATCACGCCGTCACAAGCTTGGCGACGAAGTCGCTGACCGTCAGCGCCGCCAATGCGCGTTGGTCGGAAAACATGGCTTTGATGGACTCGCTCTGTTTGGCTTGGAAATGGGCAGCCACGCTGTCCTCGAATTTCTTGACGAGCACCGGCATGCCCTCCGCGCGCCGCTTGCGATGTCCGATCGGATAATCGACCGCGACGCGGGGGCTGGCCGAACCATCTTTGAAGAACACCTGCACCGCGTTGCCGATATAGCGTTTATCCGCGGCATAATAATCGCGCGTAAAATCCGGGTTTTCCTTCACCTGCATCTTGGCGCGCAGCGCATCGACGCGCGCATCGCCCGCGATCTGGTCCTCGTAATCGGACGCCACGAGCCGCCCGAACAGCAGCGGGATGGCCACCATATATTGAATGCAATGATCGCGATCGGCAGGATTTGCGAGCGGTCCGGTTTTATCGATGATGCGCACACCCGGCTCTTGAGTCTCGATCATCACGCGCTCGATCTGCTCGAGCTTGCCGCTGATTTGGGGGTGCAGGGTCATCGCCGCCTCGACCGCGGTTTGCGCATGGAATTCTGCCGGGTAGGAGATCTTGAACAGAATGTTTTCCATCACGTAGCTGCCGAACGCCTGCGGCAGCACGAGCGGCTTGCCCTTGAACAGCACGTCTTGGAAGCCCCAGGTCTTGGCGGAGAGCGCCGAGGGATAGCCCATCTCGCCCTTGATCGCAAACAGCGCATGGCGAACCGCGCGGCTGGTCGCATCCCCGGCGGCCCAGCTTTTGCGCGAACCGGTATTCGGCGCATGCCGATAAGTGCGAAGCGCGCCGCCGTCGATCCAGGCATTCGACACCGCGTTGATGATTTGCTCGCGCGTGCCGCCGAGCATGGCGGTGACAACCGCCGTCGAGGCAACCCGCACCAACAGCACGTGATCCAGACCAACCCGGTTGAAGCTGTTCTCCAGTGCGAGCACGCCCTGAATTTCATGGGCCTTGATCATGCCCGTGAGCACGTCGCGCACCACGACGCGCTTGCCGGAGCGCGATAGATAGTCGGCCAGGGAGAGAATTCCCCCCAGGTTATCCGACGGATGGCCCCACTCCGCTGCCAGCCACGTGTCGTTGAAATCCAACCAGCGAATCATGCAGCCTAAATTGAATGCCGCATTGATCGGATCGAGTTCGTAAGCTGTGCCGGGAACGCGCGCACCTCCCCGCAGGGTGGCGCCGGGAACGACCGGACCCAGCAACTTGGTGCACGCAGGATATTTCAGCGCCTGGAATCCGCAAGCCAAAGTGTCCATCAGACAGTACGCGGCGGTTTCATAGGCCAGCGCGCCGGCAATCTCGTAGTTCAAGACGTATTCCGCGATGCTGGTCAGGACCTGATCGGGAGCCGGCCTTTCGGCCGACTTGATATCGTGGGACATGTTAGGAGCCTCCACGTTCAATACTCATACAGGCTCCTCGGCTCGCTCCGCCAGTGGCACAAAGATGAGGTTTTCGGGGCCGGTGTAATTGGCGCTCGGCCGGATGATTTTGCCGTCCGCCCGCTGCTCGATGACGTGCGCGGCCCAGCCCGAAGTTCGGCTGATGACGAACAGGGGTGTGAACATCTCGGTGGGAACGCCCATGAGGTGATACGAAACGGCCGAAAACCAATCGAGATTGGGGAACATCTTCTTGATGTCCCACATGACCGATTCGATCCGCGACGCCACCTCGAATCCGAGCGTGTCGTTCGCTTCGCGCGCCAAGACGCGCGAAACCTCTTTGATCACCTGGTTGCGGGGGTCCGAGACCGTGTAGACCGGATGGCCGAATCCAATGATCACCTCTTTCTTTGCGACCCGGTTGCGGATGTCGGTCTCGGCAACGGCCGCGGACGGATAGCGGTTCTGAATCTCGAACGCCGCCTCGTTCGCGCCGCCGTGCTTCGGTCCGCGCAGCGCGCCGATGGCGCCGGTGATGCAGGAATACATGTCCGATCCGGTGCCGGCGATCACCCTGGCCGTGAAGGTCGAGGCATTGAATTCGTGTTCGGCGTACAGGTTCAAGGAAGTGTGCATCGCGCGTACCCAGCTTGCGGAGGGTTCATGGCCATGCAGCAGATGCAAGAAATGCGCACCGATGGAGTCGTCGTCGGTCTGCACCTCGATGCGTCTGCCGCTCTTCGAGAAGTGATACCAGTAGCACAGCATTGAACCTAGGCACGCCAACAGGCGGTCCGCGATGCCGCGCGCCCCCTCCCCGGCATGCCCGGGATCCTCGGGCATGCAGCAGCCCAGGGCCGATACCCCGGTGCGAAGCACGTCCATCGGATGGCTCGCCGCCGGCAACTGCTCGAGCACCGTGATGACGGGAGCCGGCAACGGCCGCAGTGCTTTCAGCTTCTTTTTGTAAGCGGCAAGCTCGGACCGATTCGGCAATTTTTCATGCACCAGCAGATGGGCAATTTCCTCGAATTCACATTGCGTGGCGATATCCAGGATATCGTAACCGCGATAGTGCAAGTCATTGCCGGTTCTGCCGACGGTGCAGAGCTCGGTGTTGCCCGCGGCGACGCCGGACAACGCGACCGATTTCTTTGGCTTGAATGCCCCGGGAGCCGGGGCCTCTGAATTGCTGCTCACTTTTCCTTTCCTTCGGCAAATAATTCGTCCAACTTGGCCTCATACGCATAGTAGTCCAGGTATTTGTACAGATCCGCACGGGTCTGCATGGTGCCAAGAACGTTCTTTTGCGTGCCGTCGCGGCGGATCGCTTGATAGGTGTTGAGCGCCGCGGCATTCATGGCTCGATAGGCCGAACAGCAATGCAGCACGATATCGACGCCGACGGCCGCAAGTTCATCGCGCGTGTACAGCGGCGTTTGACCGAATTCGGTGATATTGGCAAGAATCGGCACATTGACCGCGTCCTTGAAGCGCCGGTACATCCCGAGTTCCGTAATTGCTTCGGGGAAGATCATGTCGGCGCCTGCCTCGACACAGGCATTGGCCCGCTCCAACGCCTTGTCAATGCCTTCGACCGCGAGCGCATCGGTGCGCGCCATGATTACAAACTGAGAATCGGTGCGCGCGTCCAGCGCGGCCTTGACGCGGTCCACCATTTCTTGCTTGGACACGATCTCCTTGCCAGGCCGGTGGCCGCAACGTTTCGACTGCACCTGATCCTCGATGTGCATTCCGCCGGCGCCGAACTTGGTAAATGCCTTGACCGTGCGCGCGATGTTGAACGCCCCGCCCCATCCCGTATCGGCATCCACCAGCATCGGCAACGGACAGGCGTCGCTGATGCGGCGGATATCGATGAGCACGTCGTCCATGGTGCTGATCCCCAAATCCGGGACACCAAGCGAATTGGCGGCTACGCCGCTGCCTGCCAGGTAGATCGCCTTGAATCCGCATGCCGCGGCCATGCGTGCGGCATATGCGTTGATGGCGCCGACCATCTGCAGCGGATTTTCCGCCGCGACCGCTGCACGCAAGCGCGCACCGGCGGACATCTGCGCCTCGCTCATACGCGCCCCGCAACGGGCAGCAGCGCACCGGTGACGGCGCCGCCCTGATCGGAAATCAAAAACGCAATCACCTCCGCTGCCTCGGCGGGCCGCACCCAGCGCGTGAAATCCGCGTCCGGCATATCGAGGCGATTCTTCGGCGTATCGAGCGTGCTCGGCAGAATGGCATTGACCGTGACGCCTCGGCCCTTCAGTTCATCGGCCAGCGCTTCGGTCAATTGCGCCACCCCTGCCTTGGATGCGGCATACGGGCCCATGCCCGCAGCCGCTTTGATTGCGCCCATCGCACCGACATTGACGATGCGGCCGCCGCCGGACTCCAGCAAATAGGGCAGCGCCGCCTGACATGCAACCACCGCGGTTCTTAAATTAATCTTGTACATGGTGTCCCAACTCTCCAGTGAGCCCCCGGCGAGCTTCTCCCAACGGAAGCCTCCGGCCAGATTGACCAGGCCGTCCAGATGTCCGGCATCTTTGGCGATGCGCTGCATCGTCGAGCGCACCGCCGTTTCCAACGTCAGATCGACGCCGCCGTAATGTGCCGTCCCGGCAGGCAACGACTTTGGGGCTGCCGCCGAACGCGTCAACAATGCCAGCTTCGCGCCGTAGGCGCTCAAGGTAGCGGTCACGGCAGCGCCCAACGCGCCATCGCTGCCGGTCACCGCCACGACCTTGCCCGATAAGTCCATGACGTGATTATCCTCGATTCTTGAATACTTAGGTCTGCAACGTGCGCCGGAATTCACCCGGCGACGCGCCGGTCCATTTGCGGAACGCGCGGTGAAACGCGCTGCGCTCGGAAAATCCAAGCTCCAGCGCGATATCCATGACGCTGCGGCCGGAATGGCTCAAGTAGCTGATGGCCAAATCCCTGCGCAACTGGTCCTTGATCGATTGGTAGGACTCGCCCTCGTCATGCAGTCGGCGGCGCATCGTCGCAGAGGTCATGCCCATATCGTGCGCCAAGCTCTCGAAAGCCGGAACCGTGCCGGGCAGCGTTTGCCGCAGCCGCCGTCGAACCCGGGCGCTCAAGCTGCTGACATTCTTGTATTTCAACAAGATGTTTTCCGGCGCCGTGCGCAGAAATTCCTTCGCCGTGCGTTCGTTTTGCACGACCGGCAGGTCCAGAAAGCCGGCCTCAAAGGCAAGCGCGGTGTTGCGCCGGTTGAATCGCAAATCCGCGCAATACATCAGCCGGTACTCTGCGCTGTGCTTGGGTTCTGCGTAGCTGAATTCCGTACGCAGAATGGGAATGCGCCGGCCGACCAACCAGCAGGACACCCCGTATAGCAGCATCAGCAAAAGCTCGTGAGCGAAGACCCGGCTGTGGGCGCCGGCCGCGCGCTCGTGCAAAACGATACGCGCCTCGTGGCCGTGGCGCTCGATCGAGCCGGCGATGTCATCAAGGATCAGCGCATAGAATCGCAGACTGCGATCCAGCGCGTGGCCTAATGTCTTGCAGCCCAAGACCGCATGGCAGAGCATGGCGAAACTGCCGGCTTTCATTCGGCGCGAATCCTGGCCGAAGAACTCATCATCGAGCGCCGCCGCAATGGCTCGCCATAGCGCGCCGTAATGCTTCGCGGAGACCCGCGCCTGCGGCACTTGCAGCAAGCTCGCCGACAATCCTACCTTGGCCAGCAACTCGTCCGCGTTCAGATCGCGGCCGCGCACGCTTTGCAGGGCTGCCGCCACGAAGCAGATGGCAATCGTGCCGGGTTCCGCGGCGTGAGCGGCGGAACCCGCGCTGCGGCTCACGGCGCTGGTATCAGCGTTGAGATATCGCACCGCGCTAGTTTACGCGATACGCGCAACTCGAGGACCATGTATCGGCTAAACTAGGGCGTCGCCTCAAGGGGCGTTTCAAGACGCAGCATTCCCATGACAACCAAAACGGCAGCGCTCGCGGATCACGTGCCCACGGTCAAAATGCTGCTCGACGGCAAGTTTGTCGAGTCGCGAACGGCCGAATGGCAAGACGTCGTCAATCCGGCAACCCAAGAGGTGCTGGCCAGAGTTCCCTTTGCAACGGAAACCGAGCTGCACGCCGCGGTTAGCTCGGCCAAGCAAGCCTACAAAAGCTGGAAGAACACGCCGCTGGCCGCGCGTGCACGCATCATGCTCAAGCTCCAGGCGCTGGTGCGCGAACAAATGAGCCGCATCGCGCAAACCTTGAGCGCGGAGCAGGGAAAAACTCTCGCAGATGCCGAAGGCGACGTGTTCCGCGGCCTCGAAGTGGTCGAACACGCCTGTTCGATCGGCAGCCTGCAGCTCGGCGAGTTCGCCGAAAACGTTGCCGGCGGCGTCGATACCTACACGCTGCGCCAGCCCATCGGAGTCTGCGCGGGCATTTCGCCGTTCAATTTCCCGGCCATGATTCCGCTGTGGATGTTTCCCATGGCCATAGTCTGCGGCAACACCTTCGTGCTCAAACCTTCGGAGCAGGATCCGCTGACGCCGATGTTGCTGGCGGAGCTCGCAATGCAGGCAGGCTTGCCGCCCGGCGTGCTGAACATCGTCCATGGCGGCAAGCGCGCGGTCGACGCGATCTGCACTCACCCGGATATTGCCGCCGTTTCTTTCGTCGGCTCAACGGCGGTCGGAACCCACGTCTACGGTTTGGCCTCCGCACACGGCAAGCGCGTGCAATGCATGATGGGCGCCAAGAATCATGCGGTGGTCATGCCGGACGCCAACAAAGAGCAATCCCTCAATTCATTGATCGGCGCCACCTTCGGCGCCGCGGGCCAGCGCTGCATGGCGACTTCGGTGACGGTGCTGGTCGGCGAAGCGCAACGATGGATTCCCGATATCGTCGCCAAAGCCAAGACGCTCAAGGTGAACGCCGGCGTGGAAAAAAATGCCGACTTCGGTCCGGTGGTGTCGAAGCAGGCCAGGCAGCGGATACTCGGTCTGGTGGAAGCTGGCGTCAAGGAAGGCGCGAAGCTCGAGTTGGACGGACGCAACATCCAAGTGCCCGGCTACGAGCACGGCAATTTCATCGGCCCGACGATTTTCTCCGGCGTCGCTCCCGGGATGAAAATCTACACCACGGAAATATTCGGCCCGGTGATGGTGATCGTGGGCGTGGATAGCTTGGATCAGGCGATTGCCCTCATCAACAACAACCCTTTCGGCAACGGCACCGGAATTTTTACCCAGAGCGGCGCGGCCGCGCGCAAATTTCAAAGCGAGATCGACGTCGGCCAGGTCGGCATCAACGTGCCGATCCCCGTGCCCGTACCCTTTTTCAGTTTTACCGGATCGCGCGGCTCGAAGCTCGGCGATCTTGGGCCCTACGGCAAACAGGTCGTGCAGTTTTACACCCAGACTAAAACCGTGACGTCCCGCTGGTTCGATGACGGCAGCAGTTCCGGCGGCGTGAACACCACCATCAGCTTGAAATGAAAATCGGGTTCGTCGGCTTGGGCCGCACCAGCCGCTGAGGTCCGTCGCCAAACCCTATGGAAGTCCTGTGCGAGACCCGCAATCATGTGGCGGTCATCACGTTGAATCGGCCCGCTGCGCTCAACGCGCTGTCGATCGGAATGATTCTGGAATTGCGGACACAGCTCGAGCGCTGCGCCGCGGATCCGAAGATCTATGCCGTGTTCGTCAGGGGCGCAGGCGACAAGGCGTTTTGCGCCGGCGGCGACATTCGTGCGCTGTACCACAGCTTCAAAACCTCGGGCTCCCTATATCGCGAATTCTTCGCGGCGGAATATCCGCTCGACTACCTGCTGTATTCATACCCCAAGCCCTACCTCGTCTTGATGGATGGCATTACCCTCGGCGGGGGAATGGGCATCGCCCAGGGCTCGCGCTTGCGCATCGTCGGCGAGCGCACGCGCATGGGCATGCCGGAAGTGGGCATCGGATTCTTTCCCGACGTGGGCGGCAGTTATTTTCTCTCGCGCACGCCGGGCAAGCTCGGGGTGTATTTGGCTCTGGCGGGCGTGCAGATCCGTGCCGCCGACGCGCTGTACAGCCGGTTGGCCGATGTCTGCCTACCGCCCGCCGCCGTGGCGTCCTTGAGCGACGCACTGGCGGAATTACGCTGGAGCGGAGACCCGTTTGCCGATCTGCACAATTGGCTCGACGGGCGCGCGCAGCCTGAAGCGGTGCCGACGCCGCCACTGGCGGCGCTGCGCGAAGCGATTGATGGACACTTCTCCCATGCCACGGTCGGCGCCATCCTCGCCTCGCTGGAGCAGGAAATGCGGATCGAATACGCCGAGTGGGCGCATCAAACCGCCCGGCTCATGCGCAGCCGCTCGCCCACCATGCTCTGCGTGACGCTGCGTCAACTGCAGCGCGGCGCTCATTTAACTCTCGCGGATTGCTTTCGCATGGAGCTCGGCATGGCCGCACATAGCTTCGAACAGGGCGATTTTCTCGAAGGGGTGCGCGCCGTTCTGATCGACAAGGACAATTCGCCGCGCTGGCAGCCGAGCCGCATCGAGGAGGTCACGGAGGCCATGATCGAAGCTTTCTTCCGCCGGCGCTGGTCCGCCGCCGCGCATCCGCTGGCCGATTTGGAATCCTTTGCCGCACCGCGCCCCTGAGCGCGCCGGCGCCCGCTCAACGCGCCCCACTGAGCGCCGCGGCTATGCGCTCGTCTTTCGCATCCGAAGTGCGCGCAGGATTTCCAGGCGGCGCGCCGCGCCGGCATGCGGCCATTCGGAGATTTCACCCAAGGTGCGGCGGCATCCGAGGCACAGCCCTTGCGCATCGAGCCGGCAAATGTCGATGCAGGGCGAGGGAATCTCTGCGGGCTTCAGTGCTGGATCGACCATTGCTTGAAGACCCGGTGGATGGCATCGAGGCCATCGGTCAACGCAGCCGGACCGGGCTGCAATATGATGGGCGATTTGATTTCGTGCAATTCGCCGTCGCGCACGGCGGGTACCGCATCCCAGCCGTCGCGGGCCGCAACCTGATTCGGCCGAAATCGCTTCCCGCACCAAGAACCCAGAATGATGTCCGGGACCCGGCGAACGACCTCGGCGGCGTCTCCCAGGATGCGGTCCTTGCCGAGCGCGCACAGTGCGCGTTCCGGAAAAACATCATCGCCGCCCGCCGCGGTGATCAGCTCGCTGACCCAGCGGATGCCGGTGATGAGCGGCTCATCCCATTCTTCGAAGTACACCCGCGGACGGCGCGGCAACAGGGCTGCTTGTCGCCGAACTTTGTCGACATGCGCTTCGAGCTCGCCTGCATATGCCTCGGCGCGCTCCGCGGCTCCTACCAGCGCGCCCAAGCGCCGCACGTAGCCGAGGATGCCGTCAACGGAGCGATGATTGCTGATCCACACTTCGATGCCGTGTTTGATCAATGCCTGCGCGATATCGGCCTGAATGTCGGAAAAGCCGACGACGAAGTCCGGCTCGAGCGCAAGAATCCGGTCGACCTTGGCGCTGATGAATGCCGACACCCGCGGCTTTTCGCGCCGCGCCCGCGCGGGGCGCACGGTAAAACCCGAGATACCGACGATCCGGTCCTCTAACCCAAGCGCGTAGAGAACCTCGGTCGGCTCTTCGGTCAGGCAAACGATGCGCCGCGGATAACGACCGTCCATGCCGCCTTACAACGCACCCTCTGCGAGGGCTCCCGCCGCACCGTGCAAAATGCCGTGCGCCAATCCAGGTGCCTGCGACAACAGGTAGTCGCAGTAGAATCGTGCGGTCGAGATCTTCGCCTTGTAAAACTCGCCGTCGCCGGCAAGCGCTGCGCCCGCGGCGAGCCGCTGTTGCGCGATCAAGGCAGAGCGCAGCAGCTGCCAGCCGCCGGCGACGATCCCGAGCAGCTTCAGCATCGGCACCGCTCCGACGGAAACGGCGCGGATATCGGTGGCGTAGGTTTCGACCACGTAGCCTACCGCCCGTTCCAGCGCGTCAATGGCCGCGGAAAAAGCCGGCCCCAGCGCAGCCGCCTGCGGCTCGGAATTCAGAGATCGCGACAAGGCGCGCATCTCGGCGATGACCGTCTGGGCCGCCTGGCCGCGGTCGCGCGCCAGCTTGCGGCCGATCAGGTCGTTGGCCTGAATGGCCGTGGTGCCCTCGTAGATCGGCGTAATGCGTGCATCCCGCAGAAACTGGGCAGCCCCGGTCTCCTCGATGAAGCCGACGCCGCCGTGCACTTGGATGCCGAGCGAGGCGATGTCGACCGAATTTTCGGTACACCAGCCCTTGACGACGGGAATCATCAGGTCGGCGAACGCTTGGTGCCGTTCGCGCTCTTCGGAGCGTGGATGCAGGCGCGCGGCGTCCAGCGACACGGCAACCACAGCCGCGAGCGCGCGCATCGCTTCGGTCTGCGACCTCATGAGCATCAACATCCGGCGCACGTCAGGATGGCGCAGGATCGCCACGCGGGCGCCGCCCCGTATGCCCGCCTCGGTCCCTTGTATGCGCTCGCGTGCATAGCTCAGCGCGGCTTGATAGGCGCGCTCTGACAAACCCACCCCTTCGATGCCCACCGAATAGCGTGCGGCATTCATCATGATGAACATGTACTCCAAGCCGCGGTTTTCCTCACCGATGAGTTCGCCGATCGCACCGCCGTTCTGGCCGAAGGCCAGCACGCAGGTAGGGCTGGCGTGAATGCCGAGCTTGTGCTCGACCGACAGGCAGTGCACGTCGTTGCGCGCTCCCAAGGAGCCGTCCGCGTTGACCAGGTATTTTGGGACCAGAAACAGGGATGTGCCTTTGACGCCTTCCGGTGCCCCGGCCACGCGCGCCAACACCATGTGCACGATATTGCCGGTCAGGTCGTGCTCGCCGTAAGTAATGAAAATCTTCTGCCCGGTGAGCAGGTAGCTGCCATCGCCCTTGGGTACTGCGCGGGTGCGCACCGCCGACAGATCCGAGCCCGCCTGCGGCTCGGTGAGGTTCATGGTGCCTGTCCACTCGCCGCTGACCATTTTCGGCATGTACATCGCGCGTTGCGCTTCCGTGCCGCGCAGCTCGAGTGCATCGATGGCGCCGCGCGTCAGCATCGGGCACAGCGCAAAGGCCACGTTGGCGCCGTTCCACATTTCCTCGATCAGCGCGGACAGCGCGCGCGGCAGATTCTGGCCGCCGAAATCAGAAGGACAGGAAAGCGCGTTCCAGCCGTCCGCGGCGAATCGGGCATAGGCCTGTTTCCAGCCGGCGGCGGTGAGCACCGTTCCATCCTGCCAGCGTACGCCTTCGAGATCGCCGCTGCGATTGAGCGGCGACAGCACGGCACCGGCGAATTTCGCGGCCTCTTCGAGCACCGCATCCGCCACATCCGGCGTCATCTCGCCGAATCCGGGCAGCTGCGCCAGCAGACTCGAGTCCACCAATTCGCGCAGCACGAATTTCATGTCGGTGAGCGGCGCCTGATATTCGTGCATCGCGATCCTACATGTTGCGGCGGTAGCGGCCGCCGACGTCGTATAGCGTGTGGGTGATCTGGCCCAAGGAACAGCCGCGCACGGCTTGCATCAACACATCGAAGGTGTTGCCGTCGTCGATCACGGTGCGCCGCAGCCGCTCGAGCAGCCGCGCCGCCTGCTCGTCATGCTCTTCCTTGAATGATTTGAGACGCTTGAGCTGCGACTGCTTCTCCGCGTCCGTGGATCGGGCCAGTTCGATCTTTTCCGGCACGGTCTCGCCATGCGGATTGCGGAAGGTGTTGACGCCGATGATGGGATAAGAGCCGTCGTGTTTCTGGCGCTCGTAGAACAACGACTCCTCCTGGATCTTGCCCCGCTGGTAGCCGGTCTCCATGGCGCCGAGCACGCCGCCCCGGTCTGCAATGGCGTCGAACTCCTTGAGCACCGCCTCCTCGACCAGATCCGTCAATTCATCGATGATGAAGCTGCCTTGATTGGGGTTTTCGTTCTTCGCCAATCCCCACTCGCGGTTGATGATGAGCTGGATTGCCATGGCGCGCCGCACGCTCTCTTCGGTCGGCGTGGTGACCGCCTCGTCATAGGCGTTGGTGTGCAGGCTGTTGCAATTGTCATAGACGGCGCACAGCGCCTGCAGCGTGGTGCGAATGTCGTTGAACGCCATCTCCTGCGCGTGCAACGAGCGGCCGGAGGTCTGCACGTGATACTTGAGCTTCTGGCTGCGCTCGTTGGCGCCGTACTTGTTCTTCATCGCCACCGCCCAGATGCGGCGCGCGACCCGGCCGATGACCGAGTACTCCGGATCCATGCCGTTGGAGAAGAAGAACGAAAGGTTCGGCGCGAAATCATCGATGTGCATGCCGCGCGCCAGATAGGACTCGACGTAAGTGAAGCCGTTGGCGAGGGTGAAGGCGAGCTGGGAAATGGGATTCGCGCCCGCCTCGGCGATGTGATAGCCGGAAATCGAGACGGAATAGAAATTCTGCACCTTGTGATGCACGAAGTATTCCTGCATGTCGCCCATCATCTTGAGCGCGAACTCGGTTGAGAAAATGCAGGTATTCTGGCCCTGGTCTTCCTTCAAGATATCCGCCTGCACCGTGCCGCGCACCGTGGACAAGGTCCAGGCTCTGATCTTTTGCTGCTCGTCCGCGGTCGGTTCGCGGCCGTTTTGCTGCTGAAATTTCTCCAGTTGCTGATCGATCGCCGTATTCATGAACATGGCGAGGATCATCGGCGCCGGACCGTTGATGGTCATCGAGACCGAGGTGCTCGGCGCGCACAGATCGAATCCGGCATAGAGCGCCTTCATGTCATCGAGCGTCGCGATCGATACGCCCGAATTGCCGACTTTGCCGTAAATGTCCGGACGCGGATCCGGGTCCCAGCCATACAGCGTCACCGAATCGAAGGCGGTCGACAGCCGGTGCGCCGGCATGCCTTCCGAAACCCGCTTGAAGCGTTGATTGGTGCGAAACGCATCGCCCTCGCCCGCGAACATGCGCGTCGGATCTTCGCCTTCGCGCTTGAATGCGAACACGCCGGCGGTATAGGGAAATGAGCCCGGAACGT
This sequence comes from Steroidobacteraceae bacterium, assembly GCA_036267535.1. Taxonomy (GTDB): domain Bacteria; phylum Pseudomonadota; class Gammaproteobacteria; order Steroidobacterales; family Steroidobacteraceae; genus Bog-1198. Next base: position 120,783 of record DATAVX010000116.1, on the reverse strand, counting down.
TTTCCTTCAGCAGGAAGCGCAAAGTCTCGCCCTCATCCTCGAAACGCGGCAGCGACACCTTGCGGATCTTGCTGCCCGACAACGATTCGTAGGTGAGTTGCGTGCGGATCTCGCGGTCGCGGATCTTCACCACATACTCCGGCTGCGCGTACAACTCCTGGAGTTTCGGCCACTGCTCCAACAGCTTGGACGCGGCCGGCTCGAGTTCGGCATTCTTAGCGGCGATCAGATCGTCGAAGCCGGCAATCCCGCGTCCCGACCCCGCAAAAAGCCGCTTCGCCGTACCGAGCGATTGGCGTTCGCGTGCGATGCGCGCCTGCTCCGCAACGAAGCGGTGATAATCGCGCAGAGTCGCGGAAATCTCCGCCAAGTAGCGCACCCGTTCCGGCGGCACGATGGCACGGCCGCGCGATGAAGACTTGACCTTCACCGTGGGCAATTTGCCGGCGCCCAGCTTCAAGCCCTTCTCCTGCAGGCGCGGCACGATGGCTTGATAGAGCGCCGTGACGCCGTCGTCATTGAAGCGCGAGGCCATGGTCCCATGGACGGGCATGGATTCGGCCGGTTGATTGAACCACTGATGATTGCGCTGGTACTGCTTGCGCACATCGCGCAGCGCGTCCTCGGAGCCTTTGCGGTCGAACTTATTGATCGCGACGAAGTCGGCGAAATCGAGCATGTCGATCTTCTCCAACTGCGAGGCCGCGCCGAATTCCGGCGTCATGACGTAGACCGACGTGTCGACCAACGGCACTATGGCCGATTCCCCCTGCCCTATTCCCGAGGTTTCCACCACGATGAGATCGAAGCCGCTGAGCTTGCAGCAGGCGAGCACCTCAGGAAGCGCGGCGGATATTTCAGTGCCCGTATCGCGCGTCGCGAGCGAGCGCATGAATACCTGGTCGGTTTCAATCGCGTTCATGCGAATGCGATCGCCGAGCAAGGCCCCGCCCGTGCGCTTGCGCGACGGATCGATCGAGATGACGGCGACGCGCAATCGATCTTCCTGGTCGAGGCGCAGCCGCAGGATGAGTTCATCGGTGAGCGAGGATTTGCCGGCTCCGCCGGTTCCGGTTATTCCGAGCACCGGGATCTTGATGCCGGCGGCCGCCTGCAGCAGCCCTTGGCGGATGCGCATGGGATAAGTTCGATTTTCGACCGCTGTGATGACGCGCGCCAGCTGGCGCCGGTTCCCCGAACGCAGCGCCTCGAGCGCCTCCCCTTCGGCGGGCGCCAACGCCGACAGGTCGTAGTCGCTGGTGCGGATGACATCGTCGATCATGCCTTGAAGCCCGAGCCTCGCGCCGTCTTCGGGCGAATAGAGGCGGGTTACGCCGTAATCCATCAACTCGCGAATTTCAGCCGGCACGATGACGCCGCCGCCGCCGCCGAAGACTTTGATGTTCTCGCCGCCGCTCTGGCGCAACAAATCCATCATGTACTTGAAGAACTCGACGTGGCCGCCCTGATAGGATGTGATCGCCACGCCCTGCACATCCTCCTGCAAGGCGGCATTGACGATTTCCAGCACCGAACGGTTGTGGCCGAGATGGATGACCTCGGCGCCCGACGCTTGCAGCACGCGGCGCATGATGTTGACCGAGGCATCGTGTCCGTCGAACAGCGACGTCGCGGTCACGAAACGAACCTTGTTGGCAGGCTGGTAGGGCTTAAGATTGGCGGCGATGGATACAGCGCTCATGGGATCTGCTCAGGTAGAGGGCTAGGCAGCCAGATTAACAGGCTTAACCGCTGATTCTAGAGAAACCAGGCATCGAAACAAATGCCCGAAACCGCCGCCGACCGTGAGCTGATTTGCAACATCCGGCCGGCTAGTCTGGGTCCCAATTGGGGGGGCGCTTTTCGATGAAGGCGGCCACCCCTTCCTGCGCGCTGGGATCGATCATATTGCGGGCCATGGCCTCGCCCGCCATCTCGTATGCTGCGCCCAAGCCCGACTCCAGTTGGCGATAAAAGAGACCTTTGCCCGCCGCGACCGCGGACGGCGGCTTGGCGGCGATGGCTGCCGCAATGCGGGAAATCTCATCATCCAGGCGGTCAGCCGGTACAGCGCGGTTGATGAGGCCGCGCTGCGCCGCGGCGGCGGCATCGATCAATTCGCCGGTCACCAACATTTCGAAGGCCGCCTTGCGCCCCACATTGCGCGACAGGGCAACCGAGGGCGTCGCGCAGAACAAGCCCACATTAATGCCGGAAACCGCAAAGCGCGCATCATCGGCCGCAATCGCAAGATCGCACATGGCCACCAATTGACAGCCCGCCGCGGTCGCGATGCCATGCACCCGTGCGATCACCGGTTGCGGCAACGCCTGGATGCGCAGCATCAAGCGGCTGCAATCGGCGAACAGCCCCCGGTAATACGCCAAGCTCGGCTTCGATTTCATCTGCTTCAGGTCGTGTCCCGCGCAGAACGCCTTGCCGGCGCCGCCCAACACCACCACCCGTACGCTTGAGTCTGCAGCGACTTTGTCCAGCGCGCGCTCGAGCGCCGCCAGCATCGCTTCTGAGAGCGCGTTGTACTGCGACGGGCGATTCAGCGTCAAATACACGATCGCGCCCTTCTGGTGCTGCAAAACCAGCGGGGTAACATCGTCCGCAACGCTCGAGGTATTCATCGCGGTCTCCGGATCAAGCGGATGTGGGCCTATGCTCTCACCGACGCATCGGTCGAGGCAATGTTCTATGATCCGCTCTGGCGGCTGCGGCGAAACGCCGCGGGTCAACTCTTTGAGGAGCGCTTGCATGCAGTTGAAAGAAGTCAAGGCCATTGTCACCGGCGGGGCGTCGGGGTTGGGCCTCGCGGTTGCGAGCCGAATCGTACGCGCCGGCGGCAAGGCGGTGATCTTGGATCTGAACGCCCCGCAGGGCAACGCCGCAGCAGCAAGCTTGGGCGCCGGTGCGACATTCATTGCCGCCGACGTCAGCGACGAAGCGGCGGTGGACGGCGCCGTCAAGCAAGCGCACCAAGCCATGGGCAGCATCACAGCAGCGGTCAATTGCGCCGGCATCGCGACTCCCGGCCGCTTGGTCGGTAGGCAAGGGCCCATGGCCGGCAGCTCGTTTCGGCGGATGATCGAAATCAACTTGCTCGGCACCGTGCTGGTCGCCAAAGCCGCGGCGGTCGCGATGCAAACCAATGCTCCCAACGCGCAAGGCGAACGCGGAGTCATCGTCATGACCGCATCGGTCGCCGCCTTCGATGGACAGATCGGACAGATCGCCTATTCAGCATCCAAGGGAGGTATCGTCGGCATGACGCTGCCCATGGCCCGGGAATTGGCATCGAGCGGAATTCGCGTCATGACGGTGGCACCCGGTTTATTCGCGACACCGATGATGAAGGGGCTGCCGCAGGAGGCCCAGGACTCCTTGGGCAAGCAGACGCCCTTTCCGCCCCGGCTCGGAGAGCCCGATGAGTTCGCAGCGCTCGTCGTGCAAATCCTCGAGAACGTCATGTTGAACGGCGAGACCATCCGTCTGGATGGCGCCGTCCGCATGCAGCCTCGCTGAATGAGAGCCTCGCTGAATGCAGGTCCGGCGGACAGCGGCGCGACGTTATGGCAGCACAGGGCACCGGCCGAAAATTTCTGACCGCGCGCCTGGCGATGGGCGCGCTGATCTTAAGCGGTTGCGTCGGCGAGCAACGTTCCGCCCCGCTCTTGATCGCTGCCGATGCGAAAGCGCAGATTCAACGATCGCTGCCTCGTTACGTGCACGACCAGGCCGGGTGGACCACCGACATCTTTGCCGCGTTCAGCGCATTGACGGTCACACCCAGCCGGGAAAACATTTGCGCATCGATTGCCGTGATAGAACAGGAATCGGGGTTTCGCGTGGACCCCGTCGTGCCAGGCTTGGGCGTCATTGCCCGGAAGGAAATCTATGATCGCGCATCGCGTGGGCACGTGCCGGCAATGCTCATCGACGGCGTGCTGCGGCTGAAATCATCCGACGGCCGCACTTACGGCGATCGCATCGACGCCGCCCGAACCGAAAAGGACCTGAGCGATGCGTACGAGGATCTGATCGGCGCCGTGCCGTTGGGCCGCACGCTATTAGCGTCGCGCAATCCCATTCGCACCCGCGGCCCGATGCAGGTCAATGTCGCCTTTGCGGAGCAATTTTCCTCCGCTGCGACCTATCCTTACCCGGTGCATTCGAGCATCGAAGATGAACTCTTCACCCGCCGCGGCAGCGTCTATTTCGGCATTGCGCACCTGCTCGACTATCGGGCGCCGTATGACGATTACCTATACCGCTTCGCTGATTTCAATGCGGGACAATATGCCAGCCGCAACGCCGCGTTTCAGAGCGCCGCGGCGATTGCCGCGGGCATTCCTCTCCTCAGCGATGGCGCCCTGTTGCCGCACGACGGCGACGCCGATAATCCGGGCGCGACCGAACGCGTGCTGCGCACACTGGCGGGGAGGCTCAAAATGAGCGATGGCGGCATTCACGGCGCATTGGCGGACGGGCACGGCAAGAACTTTGAGTCCACGACGCTCTATCAACGCGTGTTCGAGTTGGCCGAACGGCGCGCGGGACACCCGCTGCCGCGCGCCCTGGTGCCGCGCATCAAGCTGGGAGGACCGAAAATCAAGCGCCGGCTAACGACGGATTGGTACGCTCACCGCGTCGATGATCGATTCAAGCGCTGTCTGGGCGCCGAATAAGATCAGTGCCGCGGCAGTGCGCCGGGAAAATTTCCGGCCCTGCTAACCATCCCCGGCAAGTCGCGTCCCATATTCTCGGTCAACCAGGCCGACGCCTCGATCACACGATCAAGATTGAGCCCGGTGCGATAGCCCGAGCGTTCCAGCATATAAACCACATCCTCGGTGGGGACGTTGCCGGTGGCGCGGGGTGCGAACGGGCAGCCGCCGAGACCTCCCAAGGATGCATCGACGCTTTTGGCTCCCGCGCTGACAGCCGACCACACATTGGCCAAGCCGGTATTGCGGGTGTTGTGAAAGTGGACGCGAACCGGCAGCGGCGAAATCGCCGCTTTGACCGCGGTCACGAGATCTGCCACGTCGCGGGGAGCCGCGACGCCGATGGTATCCGCGAGGGCGACTTCGACCGGTCCCGCCGCAGCGGCGATCTTGGCCATATCGATGACACGCTTAGGATCGACTTCGCCGTCGAAAGGACAGCCGAATGCAGTGGAAATGGTGATCTGCGCCCGCCGCCCTTCCTGACGGGCCAAACGCACCACGTCGACGCACATCGCCAGCGACTCCTCCGACGTCTGGCCTTGGTTGCGCGTCGCAAAACCGTCGGATGCGGCGCACACGGCGCCGAGTTCCTGAAGCCCCGCTTCGATTGCTCGCAGCGCGCCGCGCTTATTCAGCACCAAGCCAATGTAGATCACATCGTCGCGGCGTTTCAGCGCTGCGGACACCGCGTCGGCATCGGCCATTTGCGGCACGAGCTTCGGATTCACGAAGCTCGCCACCTCGATGCGGCGCACGCCGGCGTCGATCGCGCGCTCGATCATGTCCAGCTTCTGTTGGGTGCTGAACAGCACGGATTCGTTTTGCAACCCGTCCCGGGGACCGACCTCGACAATTTCAATCTCAGACATTTTTTAAATCCTACGGCGCCGCAACCCAAGTTTAAGCCTGATTAGAAACGACTCTAAGTTTGATGCCTTTCAAGAATTTCCAGGGACCGTAATCTCTTTATATAACAATAAATTATGATATATATATAAACTTATTTATCACTGCTTCCATAGCCGCCTCCGCCCGGCGTGCAGATCACCATGATGTCGCCGGCCTGCACGTCCGCTTGGGCAATATGCGCCAATTTCTCGCACTTGCCGTCGGCGCGTTCAATGAAGTTTGCACCCACCGCCCCCGCCTCGCCGCCCGCCATGCCGAACGCGCCGATCTCGCGGCCGTTGCTCAATATGGACGCGGTCATCGGCTCCAGAAAAAGCACCCGCCGCACGCCGCCATCACCGCCGCACCAGCGTCCCCGCCCTCCTGAGCCGGCACGAATCTCATAGGATTCGAGGCGCACGGGAAAACGAAACTCGAGCACTTCGGGGTCCGTGAGGCGCGAGTTGGTCATATGGGTTTGGACCACGCTGGTGCCGTTGAATCCAGGTCCCGCGCCCGAGCCTCCGGCGATGGTCTCGTAATACTGGTACCGGCCATTGCCGAAGGTGAAGTTGCTCATCGTGCAGCAACCCGCTGCCATCGCGCCGAGTGCCCCGTATAGGGCATTGGTCACGCACATGGATGTTTCGACATTCCCGGCCACCACCGCTGCAGGCGGACGCGGATTGAGCATGCAGTTTTCCGGCAGGATCAATTGCAAGGGCTTCAGGCACCCCGCATTCAGAGGGATGTCGTCGTTGACCAGCGTGCGAAACACGTACAGCGTAGCCGCCGTCGTGACGGCGCGCGGCGCGTTGAAATTATCGCGCAACTGCGCACTCGTGCCGCTGAAATCAATGCTGGCGCTGCGAGCCGCGCGGTCGATGCGTAACCGCACCTCAATGCGCGCGCCGTTGTCGAGCGGCAGAACAAAATGACCGTCCGTGAGGGAGGTGATGACGCGGCGCACCGATTCTTCGGCGTTATCTTGGACGTGCTTCATGTAGGCCCGCACGGTGGGCGCGCCATATTGCGCGGCCAGTGCCTTGAGTTCCGCACTGCCTTTGGCGTTGGCGGCGATCTGCGCGCGCATGTCCGCGAGATTTTGCGACGGATTGCGCGAGGGGTGCACGCCGCCGCCGAGCAACTCGCGCATGGCGGCTTCGCGCAGCAGTCCGCCGTCGACCAGCTTGAAGTTGTCGATCAAGACTCCTTCTTGCTCGATGCTCGTCGAGAATGGCGGCATCGACCCGGGCGTGCTGCCGCCGATGTCGGCATGATGGCCGCGCGATGCCACGAAGAAACTCGGCGCCGCATCGCGTGCATCCAGATAGACCGGCGTGACCACGGTGATATCGGGCAAATGCGTGCCGCCGTGGTAAGGGTCGTTCAACACATAGACATCGCCGCCGCGCATCTGTGGATTGCGGTCCATGACCGTGCGAATCGACTCGCTCATCGAACCCAGGTGCACGGGCATGTGCGGCGCATTGGCGATCAAGGCGCCGTCGGCATCGAACAGCGCGCAGCTGAAATCCAAACGCTCTTTGATATTGACCGAATATGCCGTGTTTTGCAGGCGCAATCCCATCTGTTCGGCGATGTTCATGAAGACATTGTTGAACAGCTCCAGCCTGATGGGGTCGGCATGCGTGTCCAGGCGCTGCTCGCCGGACCGGGGCTGAACCCGCCGCAGCTCGAGGCAGCCGCCGGAAAGCACGCGCACTTCCCAGCCCGGCTCAACGACCGTGGTCGCATTGCGGTCGGCGAGAATGGCGGGGCCCGCGATCCGTGCGCCATCGCTTAAATCGGGCGTGCGATATAGCCGTGCACGGCGCCAACCGGCCGGTTGCGTATCCGCCAAACAGTACATGGCGATTTCGGCATGCGCGCCGGGTTCATGGGACACCGAATCCTCGAGCGGCGTTGCAGCCGGCGAATCCACGCCGGGTGCGACGCATTCAACCGCCACCGCTTCGATGATCAGTGGCTGGTCAAGAACCGCAAATTCAAACCGGCGCCTGTAGCTCGCCTCGAATTCCTCGCGCACGATCATGAGGCCTTCTGCGCACGGCACCGTCAGCGGCAGCGCGCATGGCAGCGCCGTGTCGGTGCCCTGGTAGCGGATGTGAACCCGTGCAAGGTGGTTCAAGGTTTCGCCCGCCAATCCCTGGGCTCGGAGTTCGGCGGCCGCCTCGTCCAGGAGGCGCGCGGCCAGCGCCGATGCCGCTCTCAAGCCCTCCGCGTCCAATTCGCGTTCCACCGCCGCCTCGCGCATGGCGATCTGGTCGGCGAGGCCCATGCCATAAGCGGACAGCACGCCGGCCAGCGGATGAATGAAGATTCGCTTCATTCCCAACACATCGGCCACGAGAGCGGCGTGTTGGCCGCCGGCTCCGCCGAAGCACTGCAGCGTGTAGCCGCTGAGGTCATGTCCGCGCATCACGGAGATGCGTTTCACGGCGTTGGCCATGCTGCCGATGGCAATCCTCAACGCCCCTGCCGCGACCTCTTCCGGCGTGATCGGGCGGCCTCCTGCGCTCGGCATGCTTGCGGCCATCAGTGAAAACCGGTCCGCAACGGCCTTGCGATCCAATGATTCATCCGCATTCACGCCAAACACGCGCGGAAAATAGTCGGGCTGAATGCGCCCCAGCAGCACATTTGCATCGGTCACCGTGAGCGGGCCGCCGCGCCGATAACTTGCAGGACCGGGGATTGCGCCGGCCGATTCAGGACCCACTCGCAGCCTCGCGCCGTCGAAGCGAACAATGGACCCGCCTCCTGCGGCGATGCTGTGAATGCTCATCATGGGCGCGCGCACCCGCACGCCCCCCACCTCCGTATCGAACGCCCGTTCGTACTCGCCCGCGAAGTGACTGACGTCGGTGGATGTGCCGCCCATGTCGAAGCCGATCAGCTTGTCATGCCCCAGCGCCTGCGCCGTGCGCACCATGCCGACGATGCCGCCGGCCGGCCCCGAGAGAATGGCGTCCTTGCCGTTGAACCGTCGGGCCTGCGTCAGCCCGCCGGAGCTCTGCATGAAAAAAAGCGGCACCCCCGGCATGAGATCGGCCAACCTATCGCAATAGCGCCGCAGAATCGGCGACAGATACGCATCCACCACGGTGGTATCCCCGCGCGGCACCAGCTTCATCAGCGGACTCACGCGGTGCGATACGGACACCTGCGTAAATCCCGCCTCGCGGGCCAAGCTCTCCGCTGCCAGCTCGTGATGCACATAACGGTAGCCGTGCAAGAAAACAATCGCGCAGGATCGCAGGCCATCGCCGTAGGCATCCTGCAGCTGCGTTTTCAACGCACCGGCATCCAGGGACTGAATCGTTTCGCCGTGCGCGCCCACCCGTTCGGAGGCCTCGATCACGCGTTCGTAAAGCATTTCCGGCAGCACGATATGGCGGTCGAACAAACGCGGCCGGGCTTGGGTGGCGATCCTCAAGGCGTCGCGGAAACCGCGCGTGATCACCAGCAATGTCGGTTCGCCCTTGCGCTCCAGCAAGGCATTGGTGGCGACCGTCGTGCCCATCTTCACACAAGCCACTTGCTCGGGGCTGATCGGCTCCAAGGCCTCGAGCCCCAGCAAGCGACGGATGCCTTCCACGGCAGCATCGTCGTATTGGCCGGAATTTTCCGACAGCAGCTTCAACGTATGCAGGGACTTGTCCGGCGCGCGCCCAACGACGTCGGTGAACGTACCGCCGCGATCGATCCAAAACTCCCAGCGGCTCATGTCTCGGCGGCGCTCTCGATGAGCACCCGGCCTCGGGTTTCCGGAATCGCCAAGGCGCACACGATGACCAATGCATAGGCCGCGACGGTGAAGGCCGAGATGGCATCGCCCAGGGGCAAGCGCGTGCTGAGGAGACCGATTAACGATGGACAAAAACCGCCGATGCCGCGCCCGACGCTATACGAGAATCCTTGTCCCGAACCCCGGACCGCGCCGGGGAACAATTCGGCCAGGCATGCGCCCATGCCGGAAAAAATCCCGAGCACGAAGAACCCCAAGGGAAAGCCGATTAGAAACATGCTGCCGGCTACCGGCATGTGCGTGTACAGAAGGACCAATACGGTGGCGCCGGCGGCGAATAGAATGAAGCCGCGGCGCCGTCCGATCGCATCCGTCAGCCACGCGCTCACCAGGTAACCCGCCAGCGAGCCGCCGATGACCATCAGCAGGTATCCCGTCGTGCCCGCCACGGATAGGCGGCGTTCCGTGGCTAGAAAGGTGGGCAGCCATGTGGTGATGGAGTAATACCCTGCCAGCATTCCTGTTGATAACGCCGTGGCGAGTATCGTCGTGCGCAAGAGCGGCGGACGAAAAATATCCAAGAAGCTGCCGCGGCGCTTGGCTGCGCGCGCGGCGAGTGCACGGGCGGCGCGCAGCTGCGTGAATATTTCCGGCTCCGGCACCTTGCGGCGAATGTAGATCACCAGCAGGCAGGGCAGGATGCCGAGCCAAAACAAGAATCTCCACGCGAGCGCGGGCGGCAGCAGCAGACTGACCGCCCAGAAGGCCAACGCGGCCGCTGCCCAGCCGACGGACCAGCTGCTCTGCACCAGTCCGGTCGCCTTGCCGCGATAGCGCGCGTCGATCATTTCGGCGACTAAAACCGAGCCCACCGACCACTCTCCGCCGAATCCGAATCCCTGCATGGCGCGGGTGAAAAACAGTCCCCCAAACGAATTGGTGAAGCCGCTCAAGAAGGTGAATACCGCGTACCACAGCACGGTGAGCTGCAAAATGCGCGAACGGCCATAGCGGTCCGCCAGTACGCCTGCGGCCCAACCGCCCACCGCCGAGCTGATCAATGCGCCGGTCGCAATGTAACCGGCCTCCGCCTTGCTCATGCCCCAGAGCGTGAGCAGCGAGGGGATGATGAAGCTGTAAATCATGAAATCGAAGCCATCCAGGCCATAGCCGGCATACGTCGCCAGCAGCGCACGCCGTTCACTGGCAGTCGTCGATTGCAGCCACATGCTTTAACGTTCCATTGTTCACCAAGCCGTCCAGTGCACCGAAGCCGCGGCCGATCGATTGCACCGGTTGCATCAGGATGCTCCTCATCGAGGCCGTCATGCGCGGGCCGGTTTGGACTGCATGTCGAGGCAGATCTGCACCGCGTGGCCCAAAGAACCCGCGGACTTGTCGGCGCCGCGCATGGTTGTATCCAGGTCTCCGGCGTCTGCCTGCAGCAGCATGCCGGGTAGATAGACGGCAACGATGCAGGCGTTGGAGAACCGCTCGCGCAGCTTCTCCGCGGCGGCGTCTCCGCGGCTGCGTTCTTCGCTGGGAAATGCGCTGACCACGTAAACTATTGACACGGCTTCGGCGGCATTGGGCGGCGGAGCTTCGTTCAAATCATCGAGCGACATGTGGCGCGCGTCTATTTTCTGATCTCGAAGGATGCGCACCAACAACTCGGCGGCCAGGTCATCCGCCATCGAGCCTAGGCTCACGCAAACGATCACCGAACCTGCCGGAACCGCCAGCGGCCCTTGCCAGCGCCCGCTCACCTGCTCCCGCTGCTGGCGCAGCAGACGGCCCGCAGTAGTTTGCTCGAGCACGCTGGAGCGCAACCGGCGACGCGGCAGCTTGGGACTATCGCCGCCGATCGCGGCGATGACCGCCACCATCGCGCCGCGGACCCTCGCTTGCTGCTCCTGGCTGATGGCGCCTGACAACAAGTCCAACCGCGCGAGATGCAAGGCGGGCAACAGCACCAAGTCGCAGTAGTTGGCGAAGGAATTGCGCTTGAGAAATTCGCGCGCGCCGGCGATGATCTCATTCGAATCGGCGGAGAGCGCGCGCTGGTAGAAGCGCTGCGGCATGGTCAGCGCCTGGGTATCGCCCAGCAGAATATCGAGGAAGCTGAGCGCCTTGACGTGGCGGCCCGCGACCAATAAGCATAAGGTCAAGGGCGTCGAGACGATCAAGCCGATCGGGCCCCACAGCCAGCTCCAAAATATGGCGGCGATGACCACGGACAGCGGCGACAGGCCGGTGGTGTGTCCGTACAGCTGCGGCTCGACCAGCTGCGCCGCGACCAGTTCGACGGCGACGAACAGCCCGAGCGTCGTCAGGGCTACGCTCCATCCCGGGTCAACGGCAGCACCGAGCAGCGCGGCGCATAGCGCAGCGATCCATACCCCGACGTAGGGCACGAAGCGCAGCAGCGTCGTCAACGCCGCCCAGACCATGGGGTGCGGCAAGCCGATGACGCTCAAGCCCACCCAGACAAAGATGCCGACGCCGAAATTGACGGCGAACTGCGAGACGAAGAAGCGCGATAGACGATCGCCGGCGTCGTTGATCACCAGCGTCGTCAATCGAATGTCGGTACCGCCGGCGATGCGAATGAACCGGTCGCGCAACGCTTCTTGCTCGAGCAATACGAAGATGAGCACCACCAGGACGATGCCGGCGGTCGAGATGGGTACCCAGATGGAGCCCAACACCCTCTGAATGACTTGCAATGAATTGGCGGGCGCCTCGTGCAATTCGACCGGGATCGGCGTCTTTGCGCCCGCGGCTTCGGTCTGCAGCGTCTGAGGTTGGGCCGCCTCCGGGTTTCTATTGAGCACCCGCCCGGCCTGCGCCGTCAGCGCACTGACGCGCTTCAGGGTGAGGCTATTCAAGGTCTCGAGCTTGCGCTGCAGTGTGCGCTCGTATTTCGGCAGGCTTCCGCCCATGTGCACCAGCTGCGTGCCGATGACGCCGGCGACCGCGACGAACGACAGCGCCAGCACCAGCACCGCCGCCAGAACCGAGAGTGTTTGTCCCAGGCCGATGCGCCGCAATCCTCGGACCAGCGGTGCGATCAGCAGACTCAATATGAAAGCCAGGGTGATCGGCACGAGCACGTCGCGCGCGAAATACAGCAACGCCAACAATGTCGCCGTGGAAATGATCCCCAAGGCCCGATCGCGGACCGGCGCGGCGGGCGGGACGGAAGAGTCAGCGGATACCATGCCTCATTTTGGCACAGAGCCAGGCTCATCAGCGGCGTTGACGGCCACGAACACGCAGCATTTGACCCTATCGGCCAACGTCGCTCGCTTCGATGCGGACCACCAGGAGCCTCCGCTCTGCCGCGGATAGTGACCGAGCACGATGAGATCGACATTCAGCCGATTGGAGAATGCGATGATCTGCTCGATGTAGTCGCCGCTGGTCAGGGACCCCTCGGCCCTGACGCCGCGCGCCTTGAGCCAGTCGATGGATTCAGCCAACAGTTTCCGATACCGGGCCGGTTCATCGATGATGCAAGCTTGTCCTGCCGCACCCGCCATCACCGCCGGATTGGCTGCGTCATCGGGGGCAATGGATAGGACGTGTACCTGCGCGCCCACCAGCATCGCCAGCTCCGCACCACGGCGCAGCGCCCGTCGGCCCGCCTCGGTACCGTCGTAGCAAAGCATTACGCGCTTGAACATGCGATCACTCCAAATCGAACTGCAGACTCACCGTCCCCGTCTGCCCGCCTGCGGCGTCCCAAGTCCATTCATCAAAGCACGCGCGGCGTCGTTCATCAATGCGCACCACGGTCGAGCAACGCGTGCCATAGTCAGGAGCGCGCACAAAGGCGCTCGAGAGCAGCCGCTCCCATTCCAGGCTGACCCCGGTACGAGGCAATTGAGCGTCGGGTACGACCGCGTCGTCGCGCAGCAGCGCGAGCACCGCGTCGGTGTTCTGCAAGTTCAGCAACGCCTGCGACAAACGCGTCTTGGCCGTTTGCACTTTAGGCCACGGAGTGTCCAGCAAATCATTGGACAGTCCATAGATTCCCGGCCCCAATTCCCGCCCGGCGCCGCGCATGCTTTCATACACCGCAAGACGCTCGCCGTCGGAAAACAGCAGATTGAACCCATTGTAATCCACGCTCACGCGGCGCAGATATTTCAAGATCTGCGCCGTGCTGTCGGCTGATGTGAGGATCGAGGCGACCAGTGTGCCGCGGCTTGGAGTACCCTCGCGCCGTTGCTTCGCGCCGCGGTAATTCGTCAGCGCCGCAAACCGGCCGGAGCGCGTCATGCCGAGCCAGGTGCCGCCCGCCGACAAGTCTCGGCCCGCGAGTATGGGCGGTTGCGACGGCCACCACTGCGCGGGCGCGGCGGGACGGGAATGCAGCTCATCGCGGTTTGCGGCGATGACGCAGCGGTGTTTCGCGTGCCCTTGCCACGCGATCAAGATCAAGCACATCGATGGCTCCTTGCGAGCGACTCTACCACCCTTGATTGCTTGACGAGCGCAACGCGATATACACTTAAATGCAACAAACCGCTGCCATTTTGGGGAGAGTGAGATGCGCCTGATCCGATCGCAAAATCGAGTGTTTTGCAGCGCCGCCGCAGCCTTGACGTGCTGCGCCCTCTCGCTCGGAGCAGCCGACGGCCGAGCCGCAACCAACACCGGAGCTTGCGACGGCGATGACAGCGCTCTTAAGCTCCCCGGTGGATTTTGCGCAACGATATTTGCCGATGGTATCGGGCACGCGCGTGATGTCATCGTCGCTGACGATGGCGTCGTGTATGTGAATACCTGGTCGGGGCGCTATTACGGCAACGACAGGCCTCATGCCGGCGGATTTTTGGTGGCGCTGAAGGACACGAAAGGCACGGGTAAGGCTGATGTCAACGAGCGCTTCGGCGAAACCGTGCAAAGCGGCGGCGCTGGCGGAACCGGCATCGGCATCTATAAAGGCTGGCTATACGCTGAGCTCAACGACAAAATTCTCAAGTATCCGCTCAAGCAGGGCTCGATCCTGCCCGGCAACAAACCGCAGGTCGTGGTCAGCGGATTGCCCTTGAGCGGCGATCATCCGATGCACCCCTTCGCAATCGATGCGGGCGGATCGCTGTATATCGATGTCGCGAGCGCGACGAATTCCTGTCAGGAGAAGAATCGCACGCTGAAATCAGCCGGCAAGAATCCTTGCATCGAACTCGAGACGCGCGGCGGTGTGTGGCGCTACGATGCCGGCAAAACCAACCAGGTTTTTTCTCGGCAGGAACGCTATGCGACGGGCATCCGCAATGCCGAGGGCTTTGGGATCGACGCAATCGGACATCGCATATTCGTGACTCAGCACGGCCGCGATCAGCTGCATAGCAACTGGCCCGATGTCATCAAGAGCGCGGATAAAGAGGCGACGCTGCCTTCCGAGGAGGTGATGCTGCTCAAACAGGGCGGCGATTATGGCTGGCCCATGTGCTACCACGATCCTTTCAAGCCGGGATTGGTGCTTGCACCCGAATACGGCGGCGATGGCAGCACGGCGGGACTGTGTGCGCAGAAGATCGAGCCCGTGGCTTATTTCCCGGCACACTGGGCTCCCAACGGCATGGTGCTGTATAGCCAAAAGGCATTTCCCGCTCACTATCAACAGGGCCTGTTCATCGCGTTCCATGGCTCATGGAATCGCGCCCCCTATCCGCAAGGCGGCTACAACGTGGTTTACCAAGCCTTGTCCGGCGACAAGTCGTCGGGCGGCTGCGAAATCTTCGCCGACGGATTTGCCGGCACGGACAAGTCGCCGGGCAAGGCCGCGCATCGTCCCAACGGTTTAGCGGTCGGACCGGACGGCGCTCTGTACGTGACCGACGATGTGGCGGGCCGTATCTATCGCATCACGTATCACGGCGGCGCCGACGCGGAAACCCAGCCGACGCCGTGTCCGAGCGCAACCGACTCTCCGGGTCCGACGGCTGCGGCACAAGCGCGGCCGCCGGAAGGCACGCATCCGGACGCCGGATCCGCCACCAGCGGCCTGACGGCGCCTGCGGGCACGACGCCTGCCATGGTGGCTTTGGGCGATCGCGTCTATCACGGCCAGGCAGGCGGCGCGACTTGCAGCGGATGCCACGGCTCCGACGCGAAGGGTTCGCCGTTGGGACCGGACCTAACCGCCAACAAATGGCTGTGGAGCAACGGCAGCTATGCGGGAATCGCCGCCACCATCGCCGGCGGTGTCGCACATCCCAAGAACTATCGGGCGCCGATGCCAGCGATGGGCGGAGCGCAGCTGAGCAGCGATCAGGTGATGGCGGTGTCGGCCTACATTTGGGCGTTGAATCATCCTGCCGCGCCCAAGGAACACTGATGCACGTCGACCGTCAGCAACTCCTCGAAAAAGCCGCCGATTTGACCAGCGCTGTCGATGAAGTGGATCTCTAAAATCCAATGACGCGGCCGGCCGCGCTCGTCGGGTTCGCGCAATGAGATGGCATTGCCGTGCCGTATCCTCAAGTGATCGGGATCCTGCGGCCGCGTCTCGTGCGGGAAATGCCCGATCAAATGCCCGGCGGAGCGCGCGCCGAACTCCCATCCGTATTGCTGCGCGAGACCGGCGACAAAGTCGTATAACTGTCCCGCGGTGAGGTCGTGCGTTTGCTCATACAAACGTTTACCACGCGCAAACGCTTCGGCCAGGTTTGCGACCAGACGATGCTTGGCTGGATCGGAGCCCAACACATAAGTGCGGCCGAAATCGGCTTCCCAGGATTCGAACACCGGACCTAAATCCAGGTACACGATGTCATCGTCCGTGATGCGCCGATCGCTGTCCGGATCGTGGTAGGTCAGCAGCGTATTCGGACCGGAGCGCGCGATCCGCTTATGCCAGTGGCGGCGCACGCCGAATCGCGCTTGCGCCAGCGCATGGATCTCCGCGGTGAGTTGACTTTCCAGCTTGCCCGATGCCACCAAGCCGCTGCTGACCACCTCGGCGAACAGCGCCTCGGCTTTGATCTGCGCGGACAGCAGCTTAGCCCAGGTTTGGTCCATCAGTTCAAAGCGGCTTCGAGCATTTCAATCCAGTGCATCACCGGCGTCGCCGTTCCCGATTGCAGGTGTTGAATGCAGCCCACATTCGCCGACAAAATGCAGTCCGCGTCGAGCTTGGCAAGATGGGCCAGTTTGCGGTCGCGCAGCGCTTGGGCAAGCTGCGGCTGCAGGACCGAATAGGTGCCCGCCGAGCCGCAGCAGAGATGGCTCTCCTCATAGGCGGCGGACACGTCAAAGCCCAGCTCGCGCATGTGCAATTCAACGCCGCCGCGCAATTTTTGACCATGCTGCAACGTGCAGGGCGCGTGAAAGGCCGCGCGCCGTGAGGCTGCAACGCGCACCCTGCTCTTCAGAACCGGCACGAGCTCCGGCAGGAACTCGGTCAAGTCGCGCGCCAATCCGCTCACGCGCGCGGCTCGTTCGGCGTATGCGGCATCGTGCGCCAAAGCGCGGCCATATTCTTTGATGGCCAGAGTGCAGGCACTGGCGGTTGAAATTATCGCCTCGCTGTCGCCCGACAGCTGCGCGCTCCAGGCGTCGATATTGCGCCGCATGTCATCGAGGCCGCCCTCGGCGTCGCTCAAATGCGTGCGCAGCGCGCCGCAACAGCCGGTTCCCTCGGCATGGATGGTTTCGATACCCGCGGCATCGAGCACGCGAATGGCGGCCCGATCGATGTTCGGCAGCATCGCGGGCTGCACGCAGCCTTGCAACATCAGCAGCTTGCGCCGCCGTGGGCCGAGCGCCTGGTCGGAAGCGCGCGCGCTCGTGCGCTTCGGCACCTTGTCCTTGAGTATCTGGGGCAGAATCGGACGCAACGCCTGTCCAAGGCGCAAGGCCGGTGCAAACCAGGCCGAGGTAAGGCCCTCCTTCAACGACCAGCGCACCGCCTTTTCAAGCGGTGGGCGCGGCACTCGCGCCTCCACCAGCGTTCTGCCGATCTCAACCAGATGACCGAATGCAACCCCGCTCGGACAGGTCGTCTGACAATTGAGGCAGGTCAAGCAACGATCCAAGTGTTGCTGCGTGCTTCGCGTGACGTCCGCGCCTTCGAGCAACTGCTTGATCAGATAGATGCGCCCCCGCGGTCCGTCCAACTCATCCCCCGTCAACTGGTAGGTAGGACACGTTGCATTGCAAAATCCGCAGTGTACGCATTTGCGCAAAATTGCCGCCGCTTCTTTGCCCGCGTCGGTGCCGCTAAATTCCGCCGTAAGGTGGGTTTGCATGATCGTTCAAAGCCCCGAGTACAGCCGCCCGGGATTGAAGATGCCCTCTGGATCGAAAGCCTTTTTCAATCCTTTGTGGACGCGCATCAAGGCGCCGTTCAATGGCGCGAACACGCAGCGCCGGTCCGCGCCGCGGATCAGGGTCGCGTGGCCGCCGGCGCGCGCGGCCGTCTCTCGTACCTGCGAAGGCGGAGCCGTGGTGCGCCACCAACGCTGCGCACCGCCCCATTCGATGAATTGCTGCCCCCCCAGAGCGAGAGGCGCCGCGGTGGCCGGCACCGACAATCGCCACAGCGATTCGCCGTGGGCCGGGTATGCGGCGTCGAGCGAAAAGAACTGCGCGCTCTGATCACGCAACGCAAGCCACCAGGCATCCGCCGCGGAAATGTCCATGCGCTCGCCGCCGAGGCGTTCGCAAGCTGCAGCCACCGCGGCGCGCGCTCCCGCCAAACGCACATGCAAGCGGCCGGCATGCCAGGCTGTGGCGTTGATCGGCCAAGGTTGAGCGGCCCAACGGGCGAGTTGTTCCAGCGCGTGTTGCTCGTCCCAGTCAAAGCTTAGCGTTGTCTTCGCAACGCTGACCGGCAGCACCTTCATCGATACGTCGCAGATGATGCCAAGAATTCCCAACGATCCGACCAGCAGGCGAGACACATCGTAGCCGGCCACGTTTTTCGATACCTGTCCTCCAAAGCTGAGCAGATCGCAACGCCCATTGAGCAGCGTTATCCCCAGCACATGGTCGCGCACCGATCCCACACTGGCGCGCGCCGGTCCCGACAATCCCGCCGCCACCATTCCGCCGACCGTGCCCCCTGTTGCGAAGCGCGGCGGCTCGAACGGCAGGCACTGACCGTGTTCCTGCAGCAGCTCCTCCAGATCTTCGAGCCGGGTCCCGGCGCGGGCCGTCACCACCAGCTCGGTCGGCTCATAGCTGCTGATGCCGGACAGTTCCGTCACATCGAGCGGCACGCCGGCGGGCGCCTCGCCATAGAAGCGCTTCGTGCCGCCGCCGCAGATTTCAAGCGTGCACTGCCGAGCGCGCGCGCTATCAACTTGATCAATGAGGCGCGACAGCGCTGCATCTCGAGCTAGCATTAGAATCTCGGCAACTCGGGAAAGCGCAACATGCCGCGGTGCACGTGCATTTTTCCGTACTCCGCGCAGCGCTGCAGCGTCGGGATTACCTTACCGGGATTGAGCAGCTGAAGCGGATCGAAGGCACTCTTCACGCCCAGAAACTGCGCGCGCTCGCCCGGCGAGAACTGCACGCACATTGAGTTCAGCTTCTCCACGCCGACACCGTGCTCGCCCGTGACGGTTCCGCCAAGCCGCACGCTGGTCTCCAAGATATCCGCGCCGAACTGTTCGCAGCGCCGCATCTCGGCGGCATCCTCGGCATCGAACAAAATCAGCGGATGCAGATTGCCGTCGCCGGCGTGAAACACATTCACGCAGCGCAGGCGGTACTTTGCCTCCATCTGCTGAATTGCGCGCAGCATTTCCGCCAGTCGCTTGCGGGGAATCGTGGAGTCCATGCACATATAGTCGGGGCTGATGCCGCCGGACGCCGGGAAGGCATTCTTGCGGCCGCTCCAGAACTTCAAGCGCTGCGCTTCATCGCGGCTGACCTCGATTCGCGATGCGCCTGCGGCTTTAAGAACCGCCTCCATGCGGGCGATTTCCTCCTCGACCTCTTCCGGCGTGCCGTCGCTTTCGCACAAAAGGATGGCGGCCGCATCGAGATCGTAGTCCGCGTGCACGAAAGCATCCACGGCGGCCGTCATCGCCTTGTCCATCATCTCGAGTCCGGCCGGAATGATGCCGTTCGCGATCACACTGGCGACCGCTGCGCCGGCCGACTCGATATCGCTGAAGCTCGCCATGATGCAGCGGGCCAGCTGCGGCTTCGGGATCAATTTCACGGTGACTTCGGTGATCACCGCCAGCATGCCCTCGCTGCCGATGATGATCGACAGCAGATCAAGGCCCGGTGCATCCAGCGCCTGCGAGCCGAACTCCACCGGCTCGCCGTCCGCCATGAAGCCACGGACTCGAAGCACGTTGTGCAGCGTCAGACCATATTTCAGACAATGCACACCGCCGGAGTTTTCGGCCACGTTACCGCCGATGGTGCAGGCAATTTGGCTGCTCGGATCCGGTGCATAGTACAAGCCATAGGGTGCAGCCGCCTCGCTGATGGCCAAGTTGCGCACCCCGCATTGCGCGACTGCCGTGCAGGACGCCGGATCGATCCTCAGCCCGTTGAACTTGGCGAGCGATAAGAGCACGCCGGCGTGGTGCGGCGTGGCCCCGCCCGACAATCCGGTGCCCGCGCCGCGCGCCACCACAGGCACGCCCATGTTATGACAGGTACGGAGTACCGTCGCGACTTGGGCTTCGCTGTCCGGCAGGACGACCACCATCGGCGAGGTTCGGTACGCCGTCAGCGCGTCGCACTCAAAGGGCGCGGTTTCTTCGTGACGAAATAGAACCGCGCCGCGCGGCAGCACTGCCGACAGCGCGGCTACCACGTTCGCTTGGAGCGTCGCGCGCGCGGGACTTGACGATGCCGGTTCGGTTTCAGCGACGGTATTCATGCGTACATTATGCACCGCCCGCCGATGGCCGTGCCCACCTGACGGCCTGGTACGATTTGAGATGGTCGTGCGCTCGTGTTAGGTTATGCCTGCGCACGAAAAAAGAAGTCAAACTGCGGTGGCGCCGATCCCACGCCAACACCGCGCAGACGATTGCAGGAGAAATCATGTTCACGCAATTGATCGACCCGCTCGGCAACCTGACCCTCACATGCCTGGTGGCCCTGATTCCCGTCGTTTCCCTGCTGGTTCTGCTCGCGGTTTTTAGGTGGCCGGCCTGGCTCGCGGTGTTGGTGGGCTCCATCATTACCTTCGTGCTTGCGATGTGGGTCTGGAAGATGCCGGCCGATGACGGCACCCATGCCTATCTGTACGGCTCGGCGACCGGCGTCTGGAGCGTGGACTGGATTACCGTCTGGGGCATGGTGCTCTTCAACACTCTCGGGGTCAGCGGCGTATTCGAGAATTTCCGCCGCTGGCTGATCGCGCAGGGCAGCATGGACGTGCGCGTGCAGACGATGCTGTTTGCCTGGGCGTTCGGTGCGCTGCTGGAAGGCCTGGTCGGTTTCGGCTATCCCTGGGCGGTGGTTGCGCCAATCTTGATTTCACTCGGCATATCCGATCTCAACGCAATCCGGGTCGCGGCGATTGCCAACAATGCGCCGGTCTCCTACGGTGCGCTTGGCGCACCGATCATTGCTCTGGCTGCGGTTACAGGTTATCCCCTACTGGCACTGTCGGCCTCGGTCGGCAGCGTGGTGGCGGTCCTCGCGCTGCTGCCGCCGTGGGTGTTGCTGTACTTGGTCTCCGGCAAGGAAGGAATGAAAGGCGGCTGGCCGCTCGCCGTGGTCGGTTCCTTGGGCTATATCGCCGGACAGTATCCCGTTGCGGTTTATTTGGGGCCTTATCTGCCCGATGTCACCGGCTCCATCGTCTGCTTCGTTGCCTTGCTGATCCTGCTTAAATTTTGGCAACCGAAGACTGTACTTGGTTACGGCGGCGTGCCGGTCGATGCAGCGCTGGCCAAGCAGACGCAGGGACATGGACTCAAGTTCGGCGAAGTGGCGCAGGCCTGGATGCCGTTTGCGGTATTGCTGATCGTGGTCGCGGCTTGGACCGGGCCTTGGTCCCCCTTGCCGAAGATCACCTGGTTCAGCGCCAAAGCGGTGGCGTGCTCGGCGGCCGCGGTGGCCTGCAGCGCGGCTAAGAATGACGTCAGCGCGGCGTTCAGATTCGCACCCTACATCGGCGGCAGTGCAATCCTGGCTTCGTGGCTGGTGGTTGCGGCGTTGCTGTTGGCGATGGGCAGACTGAAGGCCGCGCAAATCGGCGAGGTATTCCGCAAAACCTTCCATCAGATGTGGGGTGCCTGCCTGGTCGGCGTGTTCATTTTCGGCCTGGCCTACGTGTTCAACTATTCCGGCATGGCTGCCTCGCTCGCGAAGGGCTTTTCCAGCATGGGCACGGCTTTCATCATTGTCTGCCCGATACTCGGCTTCATCGGCGTCGCACTGTCCGGTTCGAACACGTCGACCAACGCCATGTTCGGCAAGTTCCAGGCGCTGGTTGCCGTGCAGCTCGGCATGCCGCCGCTGCTGCTGCCGACGCTCAATTCGGTCGGTGCGGAGATCGGCAAGCCCGTGGCGCCGCAAACCGCGAGCGTCGGGGTCTCAACCAGTAAGTTCGTACGCAAGGAAGGCGATGTGATCCGCCACAACATGGGCTGGACGTTCATTCTGCTCGCCTATCTGATCCTCGTCGCCGTGCTGTTTTACGTGGTGAAGCCCGCTGTGATGGAATTGCATTGACCGGCACTCAGGAGCAGCCCTATCCAAGATGCGGCAGGGCGGGCAATTTTATTGCCGCAATTACACGCCGGCTGATCGAACAAGAAGAGTGTCTGCGACAAATAGCTCGTTGGGAGCGTCTTTTCTGAGCCGCTGGAACGGATGCGCGATCATGTACATCAAAGCAAAGTCCGTACTGACTGCCTCGGCTATCGCCGCTCTTCTAATCTGCTGTATCCATATCCAAGGTCGAGCACTCGCCTCTGAGCCAGCCTCCGGCAAAACCTTGGACAAAGCGGAGAAATCAACGTTGAAACGCGTAACCGGAATTGGCGGGGTTTTTATCCGCGCCACGGACCCTGCCAAACTGCGCTCATGGTACAAAACTCATCTCGGTATTGACGTGCAGGCGTGGGGCGGCACGGCCTTTCGCTGGGTCGATGCTGCGGGCGTTCCTGCAAACGGTACAACGGCCTGGGCAGTCAGTGACGGCTCCAACTTCGCGCCGGGCAAAGCCTCGTTCATGATCAACTACCGCGTGGCGGACCTACGTGGGCTGCTGAAGGCGCTTCGTGAAGAGGGCTGTGAGGTGCTCGAGAAGATAGAGGAGTCGGAGTTCGGGATATTCGGCTGGGTGATGGACCTCGAGGGCAACAAGGTTGAGCTGTGGCAGCCGCCGGCGGGTCAATAGCGTCAGGTAAAGAGTGCCCCGGGCAGGAATCGAACCTGCGACCTAGCGCTTAGGAGGCACTCGCTCTATCCACTGAGCTACCGAGGCAGGAAGCAGAGGCCGGAGACGGACAACCGGCCTACTATGATGGTGGAGGAGAAGGGGATCGAACCCTCGACCTTCGCATTGCGAACGCGACGCTCTCCCAACTGAGCTACTCCCCCGAAAAGGGCGACGAATACTAGCAGCAAAGCTGGATTCTGCCAAAGTATTGCCCTTAGGCCTGAAGCTTGGTTTAGGATGTTGCGCAGGAGGAAAAGGTATGCTGAAGGCGGGCGAACGAGCGCCGGAATTCACGCTTCCGGACGACACTGCGACCGATCGGTCTCTGACCGAATTACTCAGTTCCGGCGCCATCGTTCTATATTTTTATCCTGCCGACTTCACTCCCGGCTGCACGCGGCAGGCCTGCGTTTTGCGCGACCTGCACGAGGACGTGCAACGCGCCGGCCTTCGCGTGGTGGGCATCAGCCCGCAGAATCCGGATTCGCATGCTCGATTTCGCGCCAAATACAACCTGCCGTTCGTCTTGCTCTCGGATGAACAGAAGGCCGTCGTCAAAATGTACGGCGTCAACGGGCCCTTAGGGATAGGTGTTCGCCGAGCCTCTTATTTGATCGACGCGGGCCGCCGCATCCGCGACGCAGTGTTGGCGGACTTCATGATTGCGCGCCATGCGGACTTCGTTCGCAAGGCGATAGCACTGCGGGCCGCAAATCCTCAATAGTGCAGACGCAGCACAATGGCGCGTCCTATGCGCGGCACCGTCACGATGTACATCGTGCTGTAGTCGTGTTCGTCCATTTTGGGTATGTCATCTCTGCCGGAAAGCAGCGCAACTAATTCCGGTACCGTATTCGTGTGGCCGACGATCATCACACGTTTCCCGCCATTTTCCCGCAAGGCGCGACGCGCCAGCGCTTTCGGATCGTCGGCCGGTGCGACGATGGGAATGATCCCGAGCCGGGCTGCCAATGGTGCCGCCGTCTGCCGATTGCGAAGAGACGGGGATGTATAAATGGCGTCGAGCTGCCCCGCTCCGCGAGCCTCGCCGAACATCCGAACCAGCAGCTCAGCCCGCGCCTCGCCGGCCTCGGACAGAGCCGGATCCGGCTCGCCCGCCGACGCCTTTTCCGCGTGACGAATCACGATGACGGTAGTCGAGTTCGCGGCGAACCACACCCAGATCGCAAACACCGCAAGCGCGAAAACTGCAAATGCCGCGATGCCGGTCAGCCAAATCGGTATCAGGAAGGGCCTGCGCTGAAGACTCGCGTGCGCACTTTTCATGGCGCTATCATACCTCTTGAATGTGAATCCCTTATGCAGACTGCAAATAGTGGTCCTCGCGGCCGGCTTTTCGACTCGCTTGGGCAGACCCAAGGCGCTGGCGCGGGTGCACGGAGTCAGCCTGTTACGCGGCGCACTCACCGCGGCGGCAAGACTCGGCGCGTCACGGATTACGGTGGTAATCCCGCGCAACGCTGCGAAATACCGCCTGGAGGGGCGCGGTATGCGGGTGAATTGGGCTGAGAATGCTCGGCGCGCGGCAGGGTTATCCAGTTCGGTGCGCCTCGGCATCGTTGCTGCGCGCCATTCGGCGGGAATTCTGATCATGCCGGCGGATATGGCCAATCTTGAATACCGTGACCTTGAGCGCCTCGCGCATCGCTGGCTGGGGGCGCCGCGGTGCGTCGTCGCTCGACGCATTGGACTATGCGGGGCGACTCCTCTGATTCTGCCGCGCTGGCTCTATGCGAGCGCGGTTAGGATCCGCGGCGATGCAGGACTCCGAGACTTCATCGGGCAGTTGCCGGCGGACCAGCGCCTGCTGATAGATCTACCCTCTGCGGCGGCCGATGTCGACACCCGGTACGATCTTATCAACGTCCGGCGTCGTTTCCGCTCCTCGCGCTAAGACCAGTGCGGATATTCGCGAAATGCTTGTATGGCCGCGTCGATGCCGGCGCGCTGCAAGTCCATGTGAGTCATCAGCCGCGTCCGCGGCGCAACGCTGGCAAGCACGCCATGTTGTCTAAGATGGTTTTTTAACCCTTCAACCCGTGCGGGGAGCACTTCGATGTAAACCACGTTTGTCTGCGGGGGCGTTACCTTGAGCCCAGCGTCGCGCAAGCCTGCTGCCAAATATTCGGCATTTTCATGATCCTCCGCCAGCCGCTGCACGTTATTTTCCATCGCATACACACCGGCCGCGGCAAGCACGCCCGCTTGCCGCATCCCGCCGCCGAGCGCCTTGCGCCAGCGCCGCGCATCGGCGATGAAACCGCGGGAACCCATTAATATCGATCCGGCCGGAGCGCCCAAGCCCTTCGACAGACAAACGGAGACCGAGTCAAATCCAGCGACTGCGGTTCGCTCGTCAATTCTCAATTTCACGATGACATTGAAGAGCCGCGCGCCGTCCAGATGAGTGGCAAGGCCGCGGGAGTGCGCAAATTCCGTAACTTGCTGCAGGTAATCGAGCGGCAGCACTCGCCCTCCGATTGTATTCTCGAGCGCCAACAGTTTGGTGCGCGCGAAGTGGTAATCATCCGATTTGATCGCGGCCGCGATACGGCTGAGCGATATTCCGCCATGGGGCTCATGCTCGAGCGGCTGCGGCTGAATGCTGCCGAGCACGGCCGCCCCGCCCTGTTCGTATTTGTAGGTATGCGCCTCCTGGCCCACCAGGAATTCGTCGCCGCGCTCGCAATGAGCCATTAGCGCCGCCAAATTGCTCTGCGTGCCGGTCGGAAAGAACAAGGCGCTCTCGAATCCGAAGCGCCGCGCCGCAACCGACTGCAGCCGGTTCACCGTCGGATCATCGCCGAATACATCATCACCGACTTCCGCGGCCGCCATGGCCGCGCGCATGCCCGGCGTCGGCCGCGTTACCGTGTCGCTGCGCAGATCAATCACGGTTTGGGCGGATTAGTGTCCGGCGCAAAACTCTTGAGCGAACCTGTGCCGTGGCATCCGGTGCCCTCGCCGCACACCTGGTTCACGGGGCACACGACCGGCGAGCCTTTGACGCATCCTCGCGGATCCGCACCGCGCGTATGCGGTGCGCAGCGCTCTTTGCCGTTGCAGGTCCGGTGATCGTCGCAATCCGCATCGCTGTTGCAGGCCATGGAAGCTTGGTCGCGCTCGACCGAGGCGAGTTCTCCTTGCTTGGAGATGACGCCGGACAGCGTGGTGTCGAGCAAGCGTTGCGGAGCCTCCTGTGCGGACGGCAATTCAACATCCGCGGACACGACCTCCCATGCCGGCGCCAGGGGACTGCCGGCACGATAGTACAACGCAAAACGTGTGACATTGCGCGGATCGAGCGCATCGTTGAGCTTCACCGGGATCAAATGCGTAGAGGACGGCAGCCATGCTTCGCCGTGCACCAACGGCAGGCGCCGCACGTTTTTGCCGGCTTCGTAGATTCGCAATTCCAAGTCGCTGCCGGCGCTGAGTTCCGCGGCGCCGGTTACGACGCGAACCTCCAGGCGGGAAACCGGCACGGCAGCCGCCGGCAACGCCCACAGAGCGCAAGCCAGCAGCGTCGGTAAAATTATCAATGGCAGGTGTAACTTCATGGCACCCTCCGGCTAATCGATGCGATCGCCGCTATCATAGCCGATCTTGCCGGCACCGCTCCGGGTGGCTTCGGCAAGCGAGGTTGCGATTTTACAATATTCACGCGTTGGGTCCGTGAGGGCGCGAATCTTCCAGGAACCTTTGGATAATGAACGATCTTTCTTCCTTTGCCGTCACCCGCAAGTGGCCACCGCGCCATCGGGACCGGATCCAGCTCTATTCGCTGCCGACTCCCAACGGCGTCAAGGTTTCAATCATGTTGGAAGAAACCGGCCTGCCGTATGAGCCGCATCTCGTTGACTTCGATTCCCAGGATCAGAAGACGCCGGAGTTTTTGTCCCTTAACCCCAATGGGAAAATACCCGCCATCCTGGATCCCAATGCGCCGGGAGGAAAGCCCCTGGGGTTGTTTGAATCGGGCGCCATCCTGATTTATCTGGCGGACAAGAGCGGCCGGCTCATGCCGGGCGATTCGGCCGGACGATATCGGGCGCTTCAATGGCTGATGTTCCAGATGTCAGGCATCGGGCCGATGTTCGGCCAGGTCGGCTTTTTCCACAAATTTGCGGGCAAGGAATTCGAAGACAAGCGGCCGCTGCAACGCTATATCGACGAGTCTCGGCGCCTGCTCGCGGTGCTCGATCAGCGCTTGAGCCAAAGCGAGTGGCTGCTCGGCGAGGACTATAGCATTGCCGACATCAGTACCTTTCCCTGGGTCGCCAACCTCATCGGCTTTTACAATGCGGGTGATCTGGTGCGAATCGCCGAGTTCCCGCATGTCGCGCGCACGCTGCAGGCCTTTTCGATGCGCCCGGCAGTGCAACGCGGCAATACCATACCGCGGCGTAATCCTTAAGCATCTTCGCCGGCGCGGAAGAAGAATTCTCAGCCGCCGATGCGCGTCAAGCGCCGCTTGAACGCATCGCGCAGCTCTTTGAGCTCTTCGATGTGCAGCAAAATGCCGCACGCGGCGAACAGGCCGACACCGGCGACTACGGTAGCGAGCAGCGCCGCAATTTTCGGCAGCAGCGCTTGATGTTGCCAATCCGCCAGCAGCCAGTGCGATGAGGCCGCGCAGAGGGCGATCAACGCCGCGCTTGCCGCGGCGATTTTGGCCAGCAATATCAGAAAGCGGCGCGACTCGAGGCCTTTGAGTTGGGCCCGCATCAAGAGATACAAGAGCAGAAAATTGAAGGTCGCGATGCATCCGGTGGAGAACGCCAGTCCGCGATGTCCCCACCCCAATCGAAAGGTAAAGAGCCAATTGAGCAGCAGGTTCAAGCCCACGGCCAGGAAACTCACCAGCATCGGGGTTTTACGTCTTTCCAGCGCGTAGAAGGCGTTGACGAGCACTTTGAGCGCTGCATAGCTGGCAAGACCAATGGCATAGAAGCGCAAAGCACCTGCGGCCTCACCGGCCTGGAAGGCATCGAATTTCCCGTGCTGATACAGCACCGAGATAATCGGTTCAGCCAGCATCATGAGCCCCACCATCGAGGGCAGCGTGAGCAGCATCGCCCATCGGATCGCGCGCGCCAATTCGCTGCGGAACGCATCCATGCGTCCGGCAACGACCAGCCGCGACAGCAACGGCAGCGTGACGGTACCCAAGGCGACGCCGAAAAGCCCCAACGGCAATTGCATCAATCGAAAAGCGACCGCCAGCCAAAAAATTGCGCCATCGCCCAGGGTCGATGCAAACATGGAATTGATCAGTACATTGAACTGGGTGGTGCTGGCCGCAATCACGGCAGGACCCATCAGCAATAAGATGGCTCTTACTCCCGGGTCGCGCCAGCCGATGTCGGGGCGAAAACGGAAGCCCAAACGCGCCAGCGCAGGCAGCTGCACGGCAAGCTGCAGCCCGCCGCCGATCAGCGTGGCGAACGCCAGGCCGATGAGCGCGCGTGGACCGAAATGCGGGTCGATCCAAAACCCCAACACCACTCCGCCGATGATGGACCCAACATTGAAAAAACTTGATGCCATCGCAGGCACGCCAAATCGGTTCTTGGCGTTCAGCATTCCCATCACCAAGGCGCCCAGCGACACCAGCAGAATGAATGGAAACATGATGCGAGTGAGATGCGCGGTCAACGCGGCCTTGTCGTGATCGAATCCAGGCGCCAGCAACGCGACCAGCTGGTCGGAAAAAATCATTCCGGCCACGCACAACATACCCAGTACGAACGCGGTCAGGGTCGCTACTTTGTTCGCAAGCCGCCATGCGTCCGCATCGCCGCCGCGGGCAATCGTTTTGCTGAAGGTGGTGACGAACGCCGTGGACAGGGCACCTTCGGCGAACAAGTCCCGTAGCAGGTTGGGGATGCGAAAGGCAGCGGTGAACGCGTCCATCGCCAGGCCGCCGCCGAACAATGCCGCGAAAATCTGCTCGCGCACCAACCCCAGCAATCGGCTGCACATGACCGCCAGCCCGATAACGCCGGCGGCCTTGGTGTTCAGGCGATTGCTGCGCTCGTCGGTGGGAATCGCTGCAGCTGCGGTCGCAGAAGCACTACTGGTTGATTTCGGGCCGCTCACGGAACTCTAGTGTACAGGTTCCGCAGCTTCGGCTCGTCTAGCTGGTGCTCATCATGGCGACAACCGTGACCGCCATCACTGCCGTCGCTGCCCAGCCCAAGCGGCGCAGCCGCGGCCTGACGACGAAGGTGCCCATGACATCCGCGCGGGAAGCGAGAATCATCATGACGGCCATGATCGGCACGGCGATGATGCCGTTGATCTCCGCACTCCACACCAATGCGCGCACGGCGTCCAAGTGAGTGAAGGTGAGCGCCACACCGCCGATGGTCGCGACGCCGATGATGCCGTAGAACCCCAAAGCCTCCGGCAGTTTCCTATCCATGCCCGACTGCCAATCGAAGCTCTCGGCGACCGCGTACGCTGCCGAGCCCGCCAATACAGGAACCGCCAGCATGCCGGTACCGATAATCCCCAAGCTGAACAGCAAGAACGCCATTGCACCTCCCAACGGACGCAACGCCTCCGCGGCCTGCGCGGAGGTTTGAATGTCCGTGATCCCGGCCGCATGTAACGTGGCCGCCGTGCTCAGGATGATGAAAAAGGCGATGAGATTGGAGAAAGCCATGCCCACATACGTATCCCAACGGATGCGCCGCAGGTGCCGGCGCGCGACATCGGAGGTGTGCGGCAGCCTCGACTCGCCGCCGTTTCGGCCATGGTTCGCGCGCAGATCCTCCATCTCTTGAGCGGCCTGCCAGAAAAACAAGTACGGGCTGATGGTGGTACCGAACACCGCCACGACCATGGTGATGGTGTCATGATCCAAGGCCAGCCGCGGCAGCACCATTTCGCGGATGACAGAGCCCCAGTGCACATGAATCGTGAAAATCACGGCGACATAGGACAGCAACGTCAAGGTGAGCCACTTCAGGTAGCGAACGTAGGTTTGATAGCGCAAAAGCACTTGCAGGATCAGGCACAGCAGGCCGAAGCACACCGAATAAAGATGCGCGGAACCTCCCAGCAACAGGCGCAGGGCTTCTCCCATTGCCGCAATGTCCGCTGCGATATTGATGGTGTTGGCAATCAATAGCAGGGCGACGATGCCGTAAAGCACCGGTCGCGGAAACACTGCCTTCACATTGGCGGCCAGGCCCTTTCCAGTAATGAATCCCAGCCGGGCGCTGACCATTTGAATGCCCACCATCAACGGGTAGGTGAACAAGACCGCCCACAGCATGCTGTAGCCGAACTGCGCGCCGGCTTGCGAATAGGTCGCGATGCCGCTCGGATCGTCATCGGCCGCACCGGTGATGAGGCCGGGCCCCAATTGCTTGACCCGGGGATGCTCCGCCAGGCTTTTTATCAGTTTGACCATCGTCGCTCTCCAACGAGGCACGACTTGGGGTTGAAGCGAACACAAGCGAATTTGAGGTTCGGCGCAGGCCGAACCTCAATCGATTCGATCGATGAATAGTGTGGAATCGTCCCGCGCCTCAAGGCAGGACGACGCTACGGCGAACCTTAAGCGTTATCGAGCCTGAGCGCGCAGGCGCTGATCGTCGAACAACAACTCACAAGTACGGCCTTTGTGACCCGAAACGTCGCGGACGATAAACCGGGACTGAGCTGCTGTAAAGCGCAAATTCGCTTCGTAGCGAATCTTACGCCGTCAATGCAGCTTTCGCCTTCGCCACTTCGGCGATCACTTCCTCCGCCACGTTGCGCGGTACCGGCTCGTAATGCGAGAACTCCATGGTGTAGGAGGCCCGGCCGCTGGTCATACCGCGCAGCTGTCCGATGTAGCCGAACATTTCCGACAGCGGCACGACGGCCACGACGGCAATGTTGGTACCCCGCTCCAGCTGATCTTGCACCGAACCGCGCCGGCGGTTGATATCGCCGATCACGTCGCCCAAATAGTCTCCCGGCGTAACGGTTTCAACTTTCATGACCGGTTCGAGCAATATCGGCGCGGCCTTACGGATTCCCTCGCGGAAGGCGGCCTTGGCGGCGATCTCGAACGTCATGGCGTTGGAGTCGACATCATGGAAGCTGCCATCGATCAACGTGGCTTTGAAGTCCACGGTAGGATAATGGGCCAGCACGCCGTCTTCCTTTTGCACCTTGAGTCCCTTCTCGACCGATGGCACGAACTCGCGCGGCACCGAACCGCCGACGGTCTCGTCGACGAATTGAAACCCGGTGCTGCGTTCGAGCGGCTCGAACACGATCCACACTTCGGCGAATTGTCCCGAACCGCCCGTCTGCTTCTTGTGAATGTACTGTTCGGTGATCTTCTTGGTAATGGTCTCCCGATAGGCCACTTGCGGTTCGCCCATGATGCCTTCCACGCCGAACTCGGTGCGCATGCGATCCAGCGTCACCTCCAGGTGCAACTCACCCATGCCGCGCAAAATCGTTTGGCCGGTCTCGCGGTCGGTTTCCAAGTGCAGCGAGGGATCGGCTCGGACCATCTTGCCCAACGCGCTGCCGAATTTTTCCTGCTCAGCTTTGACCTTGGACTTCACCGATACGCTGATGACGGGCTCGGGAAAGCGCATGCGCTCGAGTACCACCTCGTTCGCCGCATCGCACAGCGTGTCTCCGGTTTCCGTATCCGCCAGCGATACCAGAGCGATGATGTCGCCTGCGCGCGCTTCTTCGACCGGATTGGCCTCCTTGGCGAACATCTCGACCATGCGGCCGATTTTCTCGCGCTTGCCGCGGGTGGAATTCATCACCGACGCGCCTTTGGTCAAGACGCCGGAATAAACCCGGATGAAGGTCAGTGCGCCGTAGATATCGTTGATGACCTTGAAGGCCAGGGCCGAGAAGGGTTCATCGTCGGAGGTCTTGCGCTCGCCGATCGGATGGCCGTCCGCGTCCACGGTCTTGATCGAAGGCACGTCGGTCGGCGCCGGCAGATAATCCACCACCGCGTCGAGGACCTGCTGCACGCCCTTGTTCTTGTACGACGATCCGCACAGCACGGGTGTAAAGGCGGAATTCAATGTTCCCTTGCGCAAGCATGCGCGCAGAATATCGGCGGAGGGCATCGTGCCATGGGTGAGATAGGCTTCCATGGCTTCGTCATCTTGTTCGAGGCAAGTATCGACCAATTCCGTGCGGAACTGCGCGACATTGCCCAAAAGCTTCAGGTCGCTCGGCACGGTGATGTGCAGCTTCTCCGCCAAATCCGGCGTTACATCCAGCACTTTCCATTCCGCATCCTTGTCGTCGGAGTCCCAGACAAGCGCTTTCATCTCGACCAAATCGACCATTCCCTTGAAATTGTCTTCCGAGCCGATCGGTATCTGCACGGGCAACGGTCTTGCGCCGAGGCGCTTCTTGATCATGTCCACGCAGCGTAGGAAGTTCGCGCCGCTGCGGTCCATTTTGTTGACGTAGCAAATTCGCGGAACACCGTAGTTGTCGGCGAGGCGCCAATTGGTCTCGGATTGCGGTTCGACCCCGGCCACGCCGTCGAACACCACGACCGCACCGTCGAGCACGCGCAGCGAACGATTAACCTCGATGGTGAAGTCGACGTGTCCCGGTGTGTCGATCAGATTGATTTTCTTGTCGCGCCAGATTGCGGACACGGCCGCGCTCTGAATGGTGATGCCGCGTTTCTGTTCCTGCTCCAGATAATCCGTGGTCGTGGAGGTCTTCATATCCTTGGTATCGTGAATATCGATGATCGTGTGCTTACGCCCCGTGTAATACAGGATGCGCTCCGTCGTCGTGGTCTTGCCGGCGTCGACGTGGGCGATGATGCCGATATTGCGGATATCGGAAAGCGGGGTTATGCGGGCCATAGCGAAAATTCCGTAAAAGTTTCTTAGGGGCCCAAAGGGCCCGGTCAAAAGCCGGGTATTTTGCCACGGCCACCCCTGAGATGTCGAAAAGAAACGCAGCTTAAGTCCGCGACGGCACCGTCGCTGGGAAAGGCATGGGGCAACTCCGCTGCCGTCAATCGGTCTTATTCGGCGCTGCGGCGGCTTATTCGGCGCCGCGGCGGCTTATTTGACGCTGTAACCGCGTCCCTCGAGACACGCGGCCTGTGCCCGCAGGTAATTGGAGCGATTGCCGGGCGCCGCGCCGCCGCCGACCTGAGTCGGATCAAATCCGGTTTGACCCACCGCCCAACGATGGCACTCGAACTTATCCTTGCCCAGTTGCTCCTGACTCTGCCCGTTCTTCGGATAGGCAATGAGCTCAGAGGGGGCCATCGCTTGGCTGCCCGTTTGCCCTTGAGCGCCCGCTTGACTGCGGATCTCACCCGGGGGCGCCACGGTTTCGTACTGGCCGGCGCCGGCATTCCAGCGGTAGTAAGTATCGTCGGCGTAATAATAAGGAACGCCGCCCCACCAATAAGTGGAGTAGTAGTACGGTAGCGTTGCGAAATACAGGCCCAGCCCCAAACCGCCCAATCCCCAGCCCCATGGGCCCCAAAATCCACCGCGCCAACCGTAGCCTCCATGGCCGCCGCGCCACCCGCCATGAAATCCGCCATGCCATCCGCCGAAACCGCGGCCGGCAGTGACATGGGCGCCTGCGTGCTGAGCGAATGCCGGGGCGCCGGCTACCAGCGCTATGCTCGCGCACAGCGCCAACGTCAATGATCGGATCCTGCGGGTGTTTTTCATGACACTACCTGTCGTTGCTGAGCCCTAACAAGGTTAGCGGCACGATTATATAAGACTTGCGCAATCATCGGCAGTTCAACAGTATTCACTGCGGGCCGCGGCAATACGTACAAGGCGCAAGTCACGGCGAAACAGGTTGCGGCACTGCCCCATCCGGCGGCCGGGAGGATTGGGCCGCAATACGCCGGACTCGGTCGGGTGAACCCCGGTTAAACAAAGTTGAATCACACGGGTACTCACAGCAAAAGATAATTGGGCCATCGAACTTCGGAGGTTCCCATGCGAAGCTTTCTCGGTCACATCGTTTTCACGGTCCTGGTGGCCGCGCCGCTCGGTGTCGTGCTCGCGCACGGCGGCGGTTCCATGCCCAGCGGACCTTCCGGAATGGTCACGGCGACGCCGCGCAGCGCTGTCGACGCCGCCAAATCGGCTTACAACGCGGGCGTCCGCAACATCAAGAGAGCGCAAGAGTACGACGCAGATGCGGTCAAGGCAGCGACTCCGGAAAAAGCGGCCAAAGCGCACGATAAGGCGCAAAAGGCGTACCACGATTCGCTGTCATCGTTCATCGACGCGGTCGGTGCCGATCCGAAGATGTATGAAGCATGGAACTATCTCGGATTCGCCAATCGCCATCTGGGTAACTATGAGGACGCCCTGTCCTCGTACGCCAAGGCGCTCGAGATCAATCCCAACTTTCCGAACGCAATCGAGTATCGCGGCGAAGCCTATTTGGGCTTGAATCAGCTCGAAGAAGCCAAGGGCGCGTACATGGCGTTGTTCCGCGATTCTCGGCCGCTCGCGGACGAATTGATGGTGGCGATGCATCACTGGGCCGACGCGCGCCGCCAGGACGCTCAGGGGCTATCCTCAGGGACCGTGGAAGCGTTCACGAAGTGGATGGACGAGCGCGCAGGCATCGCCGCACAAACCGCATCGCTTGCCATCGGCGCGGCGCAGCCCTGGAGACAGGGGCTGCGGTAAATTCGCACGCTTTTACTCGCTCTGGCGGCGTGCGTGGTGATCGATGCCGCCGGCGCGGCCGATCCGGTTCCGGTCCAAAACTATGAGTGGCGTCTGCCGCCCGGATTCCCGCGGCCGGTGGTGCCGGCGGACAATCCCATGTCCGCCGAAAAAGTCGCACTAGGCCGGCGATTATTTTTCGATACACGCCTTTCCTCGACACGCCGATACGCCTGCGCGAGTTGCCATCGGACCGAACTCGCCTTCACCGACGGCCGGGCACAAGCGCGGGGTGCGACCGGTGAGAAGGTCAGGCGCGGCGCCATGACTCTCGCCAACGTCGCGTACTATCCCGTCCTTACTTGGAGCAGCGATCAGGTACGCACGCTCGAAGCGCAAATGCGCCAGCCTCTCTTCAACGAGCACCCCGTGGAAATGGGACTCAAGGTGCATCAGGCCTCCGCGGTCGATGCGATTTCATCCGATTCAACTTACCCGGCGCAATTTTCAGCCGTGTTCCCAGGGCCAGCACCGGTCTCGGTCGATCACATCATCAAGGCGATCGCGTCCTTTGAGCGTACTTTGATCTCGGGTAGATCGGCATTCGATCGCTATGTATTCGACGACGATCGCACGGTGCTTTCCGAGCCGGCCAAGCGCGGCATGGCGTTGTTTTATTCCACGCGCGTCGGCTGCTCGCAATGTCATTCTGGCCTGAATTTCTCAGGACCGGTGATCTACCAGGGTCATGAACATGAGAAAGCGCTGTTTGCCAACACCGGGCTTTACAATGCGGATGGACATGGCGCCTACCCGCGCAGCGATCGAGGATTGATCGAGGTCTCGCATCGGCGCGCGGACATGGGTAAATATCGGGTCCCCACCCTGCGCAACGTGGCACTCACAGCGCCCTACATGCACGATGGCAGCATGCCGACATTGGACGCCGTGCTGGATCATTACGTGCGCGGAGGTAGCAGGAGTCCGCGGCAAGACCCGCGCATTCGTCCCTTTACGCTCACGGCAGCTGAGCGCGCGGATTTGCTGGCGTTTCTGGGCAGCCTCACCGACCGTGAATTCGTCGAGAATCCGGAGTTTTCCGCGCCCAAATAGCGCTTAAACCCCTGAATTATTGAACCAAGTCGCGGTAAGCGGCCCCCCGGTCAGGAGACTATCGGCGGCCATGGGACAAGCTACGCTAGTGTCGGAAAGCGGCCTCGGCACTCGGGTGATTCTGGCTGTCGCTTTGAGCTACGTCATCGACGGCGCGCTCCTGACGGGCTTCGCGATTTCAGGCACGATCGCTCATACCGTCCCGCTTGCCTATACGTCCATCGGGCTGTTCGACAGCTCGATGATTCTGCTGCTGCGTGCCTGGACCATCAAATACCGGCGCGCCAACAGCGATTTCGCGCTGCTTCAGGTCATTGGCTCGAGCTCCATCCAGCTGATCTTCGCGGCGCTCGTGCCGCAACTGGCTTTCTATTTCTTTACGGTGCTCTTCATCGTGTTCGGCTGCGCGAGCTTGGGACTGTCGAAAAGACAATCTGCGATCGCGTGGATCGGCGTCGCCGTCGCGGCGGCGGCGGTAATGTCGTCGATCAACGCAAGGATCTCCATCCCGCAAGATACCTCGCTGGTGCGCGGGTTGGTCTGGCTGTGCTTCGTCGCCACGCTGGGACGATGCATTCTGCTCGGCGTTTTCGGCCGCGCGCTGCGGCTCCGGCTGCAGGATCGGCGGCAGCAGCTGCGCGATTCGGTTCACATGCTCAAAGAGCGCGACAGATCCTTGGCAAACGCGAACCTTGAATTGAAGCGCCAGGCAACCCACGACGCTTTGACCGGAATCGCGAATCGAGTGCTCTTCGTCGAGCGCCTCAATCACGCCGTGCTCGAGCAGCGGCCTTTCGCAGTTTGCGTTTTCGACTTGGATCGATTCAAGATCATCAATGATTCGCTCGGCCACGGTGCCGGCGACGCCTTGCTCAAGCATGTCTCCGACCGCCTGTTATCCCTTGTCCGGGATAGCGACGTCGTCGCCCGGGCCGGCGGAGATGAATTCTTGCTGCTTTTGCGAAATTTGAGTTCGACCGAGGAAGTCGAGGCGCTCATCGCGCGCTGGATGTCGGCGTTGTCCCAGCCTTATGCGCTCACCGGCCTCGAGCTGCATGTCAGTCCGAGCATCGGCATCGCTCGCTTCCCGATCGACGGCAGGAGCGCCGAAGAACTCTTGGCGCGCGCCGATGAAGCCATGTATTTCGCCAAACGCAGCGGCCGCAAGACCTTTCGCTTCTTCGACGCCGGCGTCATGGGCTTCTCGCGCGAACGGCTGGAAATCGAAGCGGAGCTTCGCGGCGCGCTGGCTTCCGGCCAACTCGCCCTGCACTACCAGCCGAAGATCGACATCGCGACGGGCGAGATGCGCAGCGTCGAAGCATTGATCCGATGGCAGCATCCGGTGCGCGGCAGCATTTTGCCCGGCGAATTCATTCCGATCGCCGAGGAAAGCGGCCTGATTCTGGAAATCGGCGATTGGGTCATCCGCGAAGCGTGCCGCCAGGCTCGCGTCTGGCAGCAGCGTCAAATGCCGTTTCTGCGGGTCGCCGTCAACGTCTCGCCGCTGCAATTCCGGCAGGCCAACTTCGTCAAGAAGGTACGTGCGGCGCTCGAAGAGCATGCGCTCGACGCAACTTATCTGGAAATTGAATTGACCGAAGCGACCTTGATGAACAATGCCGAGACCTCGGTAGCGCTGCTCGAACAGCTGAGCGAGCTTGGCGTCGTGGTCGCCATCGACGACTTCGGCACGGGTTATTCGAGCATGAGCTATCTGCAGCGCTTTCCGATCGACAAGCTCAAAATCGATCGCAGCTTCATCTGCGATGTGGCATCGAACGCGGGCGATGCCTCCATCGTGCGCGCGATCATATCTTTGGCCCATGGATTGCGACTCAAGGTGATTGCGGAAGGGGTGGAGTCGGAGGAACAGCTTGGCATTCTGCGGCGCATGGGTTGCGATCAATATCAAGGCTTCTTCCGCAGCGCCGCGGTGCCGCCCGCACAGATCGAAAAATTCGCACGCGAGGATGGCACGCGCCTGACGAACCAAAGCGAATCGGACATAGATCGTACGCAGAGCAAGCTGTTCCGCTTGCGCGAAGCATGATAAACCTCTGACCATGCCGCCTTAAGTCCGTAGAATCGGACATCGTGAATGCGCCATCCCTTGCTCGCGAACTTCAGCCGCCCGTAAGACGCCAAGGGCTGCTCCTGGCAGGTCTCGGCGCGGTCGCGTTCTCCGGCAAGGCCATCATCGTGAAGCTGGCTTATCGCCACGGCGTCGACGCCGTGACGCTGATCATGTACCGCATGTTGTTCGCGCTGCCGCTATTCCTGCTGTTGGCATGGTGGGCGGGGCGCGGCAAGCCGGCGCTAACCTGGCGCGACGCGAGGACCGTGTTGGGATTGGGGTTTTGCGGTTACTACCTGGCGAGTTTTCTCGACTTCGCGGGACTGCGCTACATCAGCGCGAGCTTGGAGCGTCTGATCCTGTACCTCAATCCAACCCTGGTACTGGGTCTCGGTGCGTTTCTGTTTCAAAAGAGAGTGACTCGGCCGCAGATTCTCGCGCTCGCCGTCAGCTATTGCGGCGTGCTATGCGTATTGGGACGCGAGATGTCCTTGCAGGGCTCGGACGTACCCTTGGGCGCCACGCTGGTATTCGGCAGTGCCGTGAGCTACGCCGTCTATTTGTCATACAGCGGCGAGGAAGTGAAGCGGCTCGGCGCCCTGAGGCTGACCGGCCTCGCCACCAGCGTCGCCTGCCTCATTTGCATCGTGCAATTCCTGGTGCTCAGGCCGGTCAGCAGCATGGCCGTTGCCGCCCCGGTTTTGTGGCTCTCGGTGCTCAACGCAACCCTGTGCACGTTCGCACCGGTTCTCATGGTCATGATGGCAATCGAGCGGATCGGCGCCTCGCTCACGGCGCAAGCGGGAACCGTCGGGCCTCTTTCCACCATTCTGCTGGCGGTCATGCTGCTCGGCGAGCGCTTTACCGTCTGGGTAGCCCTCGGTACGGTGCTGGTGCTGACAGGAATCTGGCTGCTCACGAAGGCGCAGCCTGGTCCCGCGGCTGAGATCAGTCCGTGATCGGAACGCGGTTCCCGGGCCATGAGGAGGTGCCGCGCGGGGCGCAAGCGGGACTCATCATCGTGCACGGAATTGCGGAACACAGTGCCCGTTACCGGCACGCCTCGGCAGCGCTCGCCGCCAGAAAAGTCGCAACTTTTGTCTATGACCAGCGTGGCCACGGAGAATATCCCGGTGCGCGCACGCATGTGGAGGACTTCGCCGACTTCGCGGCCGACCTGCAGATGATCGGTGCAAATGCAGGAGGCCGGCGCGCGAAGCGCGCTGTTCGACCTGATGTCGCGCTGGATACTCGAGCGATGCTAAGTATTACTCGGGCAGGCTGCTTGGAATACACTGTGGCCCGCGTTTTATAAATAACACCTGATAGGGAGTCCTCGCATGCATCTTCCGCGTCTACTGGCCATAGCCTCCTTGGCCGTCTTTTCCGTACAGCCCGCGCTCGCGGCGGTGCACGATTTGCCCACGGCAAGTGCAGAAAGCGAGGGTATGTCGGCGGAGCGACTCGGCCGGCTGAGCGCCGGCATGAAAGAGCTGGTGGACAGCGGGCGTCTGGCCGGCGCGGTCACCATGGTTTCACGTCACGGCAAGGTGGTGGAATTCGATGCAGCCGGCAAGCGCGACATCGCCGCCAATGCGCCGATGCAAAAGGACAGCATTTTCCGCATCTACTCCATGAGCAAACCGATCACCGGCGTTGCCATGATGATTCTGTTCGAAGAAGGCAAATGGCAGCTGAATGATCCGGTTGCGAAGTACATCCCAGAGTTCGCCAAACTGAAGGTCTACTCGACGGAAGCCAATGGCAACATCGTCTTGAAAGATCAAAATCACCCCGTGACCATGCGTGAATTGATGTCGCATTCGGGCGGCTTCACCTATGGATTCTTCAGCAACACGGCGGTGGATAAGCTGCAGTTGGAAGCGGACCTGCTAAACCCCAATAATACCTTGGACGAGTTCATCAAGCGCGTGGCCAAGTTGCCCTTGAACGCGCAACCGGGCACCGAATGGCACTACAGCATCTCGGTGGACATTCAGGGTTACATCGTCCAGAAACTCTCCGGCATGCCCTTCGATGAATTCCTGGAAAAGCGCGTCTTCAAGCCGCTCGGCATGAGCGACACCGGTTTCTACGTACCCAAGGAGAAGCTCAATCGGTTCGCGGAATTCTATAGTTACGACAATGAGGGCAAGCTGCATGCCGTCGGGGTTCGCGAAGGGTTGAACCACGACTTTGCCGCAAAGCCTGCGCTCTCGTCCGGCGGCGGCGGCCTGGTCTCCACGGCCACGGATTACATGCGATTTTGCCAAATGCTCTTGAACGGCGGCCAACTGGACGGCGTGCGGATTCTCTCGCCGCTTTCCGTTGAACTCATGCGCACCAATGTGCTGCCGCCGAATATTCCGATTCTCGCGCCGGGCGCGGGCTTCGGTCTCGACTTTGCGATCTATACCGACCCGGTCGCGGCGGGCGGCTATTACGGCAAGGGCACCTACTGGTGGGGCGGCGCAGCCGGAACGTGGTTTTGGATCGATCCGGTCAATGATCTGATCATCGTCGGCATGATTCAGCAGGCCGCGGGTACCGGTGCTGCGGCAGTGGCGGCGGTTCCGGATGTGCGCGGGCTGTCGCATGCTTGGGCCTACCAGGCAATTGTTAAATAGGCGGCGCGCAGCGAGGCTGTTCCCCGAGTCCCTTGGGGCGGCTGACTCCAACGAGTCGGCCGCCCGCTCCTGCCGCTAAAGACGCCACTTTCCTCGCCGATAAGAGGCTTAAGGACAGTCTTGAGTACCTGCGGTCCGGGAGCGCTCGCATCAATCCTCTCAAAAATGGCGTTTTTGCGCGCGTCCGCGGCTTCGTCGTAGGCCTTCGATCCTGGCTCGCTGGGATTTGCGCCGCGCTGGCGGACTTCCAGCCCGCGCAGCGCACGCCCATCAAAGCATCGCTCTTCAAGGGATTGGAACAGGTGACCCGCAGCGCCGGGGTTCGAATCTGGGAGTGGGACGTCGTCCGCAACAGCATGCAGTTCAGCGGCGATCTTGCCGAAGTTTACGACGCCGAGATCGCCGCCGCAGATACCAACGCCGACGCCATGATGCTCAACAAGGTGCACCCCGATGACCGTGCGCGCTATCGCGCAGAATTCATCAAGGCGCTCAAGGGGCAAGCTCCCATGGAGATCGCATATCGGGTACAGGAACGCGACGGCTCGATTCGTCCGGTGCGGCTTCGCGGCGAAGTGTTCCGCAACTCCGAAGGCCGGGCGATCCGAGTTTTGGGGCTTACCATAGACATGAGCGACCAAGTGCGTGCCGCGGCCTTGCTGGCTGAGCACGGCCAGCGCCAAACGCAGTTGCTGTCGAGACTGCAGCTCGCAACGGAAACGGCCGGAATCAGCATCTGGGAAAAGGATCTC
This sequence comes from Steroidobacteraceae bacterium, assembly GCA_036267535.1. Lineage (GTDB taxonomy): Bacteria > Pseudomonadota > Gammaproteobacteria > Steroidobacterales > Steroidobacteraceae > Bog-1198. The sequence continues at coordinate 79,753 of DATAVX010000116.1, read as the reverse complement.
GTCACCGGCGAGCTGATGAACGACGGCAGCTTGTGGACGCTGTTCGGCCTGCCGCCTTCGGCACAGCTCAATCCAAAAGACCTCATCCATGTCGAGGATCGCGCCGCCGCCGCTGCGGCAATTCGCGCGCTGCTTGCAGACCCCACCCAGGACGCAATCTTGCCGCTGCGCCATCGCAGCGCGAATCCGCGGCCCGAACCGCAATTCGTTCAGACGCATATGCGTGTCTATCGCGATGCCAACGGCGCGGCGATACGCATGATGGGCGTGACCTGGGATGTGACCAAAGAAGTGCTGCATGCTGCGGAGTTGGAGGCAAAGGCCGCCCAGGAAAGCGCCTTGATTGAGCGGCTCAGCGTTACGACCAAGGCCGCGGGTATCGCACCCTGGGAATTCGATACCCGGTCGGACTGCTTCTCCTGGCATGGGCCTCGGCCGCCGTGCTTCGGCATGGATCATGTGCCTTTGAAGGACTATTTTCGCACCCTGACGACCATCGTCTTGCCGGAAGACCACCGCATTTTGCTGGAAACTCCTCGCGACGCCATCGCCAAGAACCTGGATTCCTATGAGTACGTGTTCCGGGTGAGGGGTGTCGACGGCGAAGTTCATCACATGCAGAACTACGCGAGAATCATGCGCGACGAGCAGGGACAGGTACGCTACATCGTCGGCGTCACCTGGGATGTCACGCGCGATGTGCTCACCACGGAAATGCTCAAAAGCCGCGCCGACGAGAACCGTCGTCTTGTCGACCAGGTCAATATTGCCACGGAAAGCGCGGGAATCTGCTCCTGGGAACTGGATCTCATCGCACGCCGCTATCTTTGGATCGAGAATCCAATTGAAGCTCTGGCCCGCCATGCTCCTTCGGGCAATCTGAAGATCGATGCGCTGGAAGCATTGGTGCTGCCGGAAGATCGATGGCTATTTCGCGAAACGGTGGCCGTGGCGGTGGCCAAAAAGACCGACCGGATCAGCCTGCGCTATCGCGCCCGCGGCACGGATGGCGGCATCGTGCATGTGCAAAATTTCGGTCGAATAATCTTGGATGACAAAGGCGCGCCCTCCAGATTGCTGGGCGTATCGTGGGATGTCACCGAGGAAGTTGTCGCCTCGGAGTTGTTGCGCCAGCAGACTGAAGCTGCGCAAGCGGCCAGCCGCGCCAAAAGTCATTTCCTGGCGAATGTCAGCCACGAGATCCGCACACCGATGAACGGCATCATCGGCATGACGGGCCTCCTGCTCGACACGCAGCTCGACCGCACACAGCGGGACTATGCGGAAACCATTCGCTCGAGCGCCGATTCCTTGCTGACCGTCATCAACGACATTTTGGATTTTTCAAAGATCGAAGCCGGCAAGCTGGAATTGGAATCGATCGAGCTCGATTTGCGGGCCAACGTCGAGGATGTCGGCTCCGCGATGGCCTTTCAGGCCGCGACCAAGGGCCTCGAGCTCATCGTCAACGTCGAGCCGCAAATACACGGGCGCGTCTTCGGCGATCCGCAACGCTTGCGCCAATGCCTGGTCAATTTGGTCAGCAACGCGATCAAATTTACCAAAGCCGGCGAGATAGTCATTGAGGTGCGAGCCAAGCCGGTAAGCAACGGCGACTCAATGACCTACTTCGAGATCCGCGACACGGGAATCGGCATCGCCGAGAAGACCCTGGATACCTTGTTCCAGCCCTTCGTGCAGGCAGACTCGTCTACTACGCGGCATTTCGGCGGCACCGGCTTGGGACTGTCCATTGTGCGCAGACTGGTAGAACTGATGGGCGGAGAAATCGGCGTCTTTAGCGAACCCGGCGTCGGTTCGAGATTCTTCTTTACGCTGCCCTTGAGGCCCGCCGCAGCCGTTGCCCCTGAGCGCCGGATGCGCCCCGACACCGGAGGCCGGATCCTGATCGTCGACGACAATCTGACCAATCAACGGGTCTTGAGCACTCAGCTCGTGCACGCGGGATACTCGGTAATCACCGTGAGCAGCGGCGCCGCCGCGCTGGATGAATTGCACAATGCCAGCGCGTCGGACCATCCCTTCGACATGGTCATCACGGATTTCCAAATGCCCGACATGGATGGGGCGATGCTCGGCGAGCGCATCATCGAACTGCCGGATCTCGCCAGCACCCGACTTGTCATGCTCACCTCATTGGACCGGCATGGCGACACGCCGCGGCTGGCCGCACTCGGCTTTGCAGCCTATCTCACCAAGCCTGTGCGTGTGCGGGAGTTGCTGGACGCGGTTGCGAGAGTCATGAGCGGCGGCCCGCGGCAGTGGCAGATGGACACTCAGCCAATGATCACGCTCAATATGCTCACGCAACCGGCGGTGGCGCGCCGCTTTACCGGCCATGTGCTGCTGGTCGAGGATAACTTCGTCAACCAGAAAGTCGCGGTCAGGTTTCTGGAGCGGTTAGGTTGCAGCGTGGAAGTCGCGAGCAATGGCGCCGAAGGCGTAGCGGCGTGCCGGCAGCGCCAATACGATCTCGTGTTGATGGATCTGCAGATGCCGGTCATGGACGGCATGACCGCCACTCGAAAAATACGAGAATCGGAAACGTCGCGGCACACTCCAATCATTGCGCTCACAGCCAACGCCATGACGGGCGACCGAGAGCTATGCGAATCCGCCGGCATGGACGGCTATCTGACCAAACCCATCGAAGTCGAACGCCTGCGCGGCATACTGACGAAATACGGCCTGGAACAGCAAGGGATCGACGGCGCGCAGGGTCCGGCCGCCGCGGGTGCGAGTTTGCCGGAGAAATCGGCCGCGCCGGTGGACTTGGGTGAATTCAACAGCATCACGGACGGCGATCCGGTGTTCGCAAAGGAATTGATCGCCGCCTTTATCAGCAGCGGCGAGCAGCAGCTCAGTGAGATAACAGCCGCCATCGCGCAACATAACCGCACGGCGCTGGCCAAGGCCGCTCATAAATTCAAGGGAGCGGGTGCCAATATTCACGCGCACGAGCTCAAATCGCTCGCCGCGCGGCTCGAAACCGACAGCGCCGCGGCAGATGCCCCCGCCTTACAACAGGACAGCGCGCTGCTGCGGCACGAATTCGAGCGCGTCAAGCAATTCCTGTCCGACCCTTCGGTCGTTTCGCAGCCAGCGAAAGCCGCCTCCTAGTAGCGCCAGTTCACAAGCTCTGCGCCAGGGCGCGCCGAAGCGGCGCGCCCGCTCCTGAGGCGGCGATGGACTTCCTCTTATCGTCAGCTGCAGAACAAGCTCGAGGCGTAAAAAAAAGCGAACTCTGATCGAGGTTGCCGCTCGAACATAGTATATTTAGCGGTTTGTCGAGGAATCCGGCGCTGTGTCAATAAATAAGGGCGGACGTTCGAGAGCCGAACAAACCATCTCGCGTCGAGACTCCTAGTTGTCCAAATCAGCATTTCGCACCAGGGAGCCGTGTAGCTCGCGCGTAGCGCCCGCCGTTGCGGTCTCGATTACCGTGATGCTCGCCGCTTGCGCGGTCGGCCCCAACTTCAGGAAGCCTGCGGCTCCCGAGGTGAGCAGCATCGCGGCCAAGCCGCTCTCCTCAACCGCAAGCGTGCCGGACACAGTCGCGGGAGTATCCCAGCGCTTTGTCGATGGGGCCGATATCTCGGCGGATTGGTGGACACTGTTTCATTCCACGCCCCTCAATGAACTCATCGAACAGTCGCTTTCGAAGAACCACGACTTGAAGGCGGCGCAGGCGGCGTTGCGGGTCACACACGAGAACGTGCTGGCGCAGCGCGGTGCGTTCTACCCCAGTGTCTCGGCTGATTTTGCGGCAACTCGCCAGAGACAGTCGGGTCAGATTTCGCCGGCTTTGAATGCCAACGTTTTTCTCTACAACCTGTTCACTCCGGAGGTCGACGTCTCGTTCGTACCCGATGTCTTTGGCCTGAATCGACGTACGGTGGAATCGCTGCAAGCTCAAGAACAAGAAGCGCGCTATCAAATGATCGCCACCTATACGACATTGACGTCCAACGTCGTCGTTACCGCGATTCAGGTCGGCGCGGTACAGATGCAAATCGCCGCCACGCACGAGCTCATCGACGGCGCCGGGAATATGGTCAAGATCCTGCACTACCAGTTCGATAAGGGCTACGCCGGCGGCGTCGATGTCGCCGCGCAGGAATCGCAGCTTGCGCAAATTTCCGCGACGCTGCCGCCGCTCGTCAAGCAAGAGGCGCAGTTGCGTGATCAGCTCGCGGTCTTGGCCGGCCGTTTCCCGAGTCAGGCCCCGGAGTTGAATTTCGATCTGGCCACGCTGCAATTGCCGCAGGAACTCCCCGTCAGCCTGCCCGGAGCGTTGGTGTCGCAACGTCCGGATGTTCTGCAGGCCGAAGCGAATCTGCACGATGCCAGCGCCAAGATCGGAATAGCGACGGCCAATCGGTTGCCCAACATTGAATTGACCGCGAATGGCGGCAGCACCGCGGTGGCGATGAGCCAGCTATTCACTACGGGTACGGGCTTTTGGGGGATCGGCGCCTCGGTCACCGCGCCGATATTCCAGGGCGGAACGCTGCTGCACCAGCAGCGCGCGGCAAAAGCCGCGTATGAGCAAGCCGCCGAGCAGTATCGCGGCACAGTGCTGACGGCGTTCCAAAATGTCGCCGACACGTTGACGGCATTGCAACAGGATGCCGAAGCGGTCAAAGCGGCGGCGAATGCGGCGGCTGCGGCGAAGGTCACGTTGGATCTGGCGCAGCGCCAATGGCACAGCGGATATGCCGGTTATCTTGCGCTGCTCAGCGCCCAGCAGGCTTACCAGCAAGGCCGGATCAGTCTGATTCAGGCGCAGGCCGATCGCTTTTCCGATACGGCAGCACTCTTTCAAGCGCTCGGCGGCGGCTGGTGGCACCGCGAGGAATTAGCCAAAGAGAAACATGACAAATAAATCGACTCTACGGTTCATGGCGGCGGCGATGGGGTTCGCTGCAATCTTCTCGCTGTGTGCCTGTTCGGCTAAATCCGATGCGGACCCGCCGTCCGGGTCCGTGGCCGCGAGCAACGTCAAGCTGACGCCGGAACAGCGGCAGCACATTCATTTCTACAAGATAGCCTCGGCCGCGTTTCGTAGGACGGTTGAAACGACGGGGGTCGTGGATTTCGACAACGATCAGGCAACTGCCGTGCTCGCGCCTTTTTCCGGTCCGGTCTCACGGATCCTGGTTTCCTTGGGCGATCATGTAAGACAAGGTGCACCGCTGGCCGTCGTCGACTCGCCGGATTTTGCAACCTCGATCAGCGCTTACCGCAAGGCCATTTCGACGGCGCAGACCGCACGGCGGCTCGCCGACCTCGACAAAGAGCTCATCGAGCACAACGGCGTGGCGAAGCGGGAAGCCGAGCAAGCCGAAACTGACGCCGTCAATGCCGAAGCCGACCGCGAGGCGGCATTGCAGTCATTGATTTCGCTGCAGGTGCCCGCTCAGACCATCAAGGACATTCAGCAGGGCCGGACGATCGCGCGTGTCGACGGCGTAATCCGAGCTCCGGTCGCGGGAACGGTGGTCGAAAAACTGATCACGCCCGGCCAACTGTTGCAGGCCGGCACGACAGCTTGCTTTACCGTGGCTGACCTGTCGCGCGTCTGGGTCATGGCCCAGGTATTCGGCTCCGACCTCGAGTCCGTGAAAGTCGGCGATACGGCGGAAGTGCTGACGGGCGTCGGCGCCGCCAAGCTCTCGGGCACGATAGACAATATTTCGGCGCTGGTCGATCCGGACACGCGCTCGGTGATGGTACGCGTCGTGGTGAACAATCCGGGTGATTTGCTCAAGAAGCAAATGTACGTACACGTGCTGATCCATGCGCAGAAGGAAAGCACCGGCCTTTTGGTGCCGGTTTCCGCCATTCTGCGCGACGATGAGAACCTGCCCTTTGTATACGCACTGCAGTCTGACGGCAGCTTCACCCGTCAGCATGTGACCCTGGGCTATCGCGTGGGCGATCAATATCAGATCGCCGAGGGCGCTCATCCGGACGATCAAATCGTCGCCGATGGCGGCCTCTTCGTGCAGTTCATGCAAAGTCAATGAGCGACGAGTCGCCGCGAACCGAGCCGCCGCCGCGAACGGCGTCATTCATGAACCGGATCGTTGCCTCTTCGCTGCGGCAGCGGTTTCTAGTCATTCTGATGACGGTCGTCTTGATCGGTGCGGGCTCTTGGGCATTGCGGCGCCTGCCGATGGACGCATATCCCGACCTGTCCCCGCCGATGGTCGAGGTCATCACGCAGTGGCCGGGGCATGCCGCCGAGGAAGTCGAACGCCTGATTACGGTGCCCGTGGAATTGGGGATGAACGGCATACCGCAAACGGTTGCCAAACGCTCGATCTCTCTTTACGGGCTATCGGACGTCATCCTCACCTTTCAAAATGGCACGGACAACTACTTCGCGCGGCAGCAAGTATTCAACCAAATAGGCGGACTTGATCTGCCGAGCGGCGTAACGCCATCGCTGTCGCCGCTCTCCGCGCCGTCCGGCTTGATTTACCGCTACGTCCTGCAGAGTCCCGACCGCTCGCCCATGGAACTCAAGACCTTCGAGGACTGGATCGTCGAGCCGCAGTACCGGTCGGTCCCCGGCGTCGCCGATGATTCGGGATTTGGCGGCGGCACCATGCAGTACCAGGTGCTGCTCGACCCTGCCCGGATCGCTTCGGTCGGTCTTTCTGTACAACAGGTCGAGAGCGCGCTGACCGCCAATAACGACAATGCCGGCGGCGGGTTCTATTCCCAGGGCGGGCAGTTCTACTACGTGCGCGGCCTCGGCCGGCTGAACACGCTGGAAGACATCGGCAACGTGGTGCTGGCGGTGCATGACGGCACCCCGGTCCTGGTAAAGGACGTCGGGCGCGTCGTCATCGGCACGGCGCCGCGACTCGGTGAATTCGGCTACGAGAACCAGGACGACGCCGTGGAAGGCGTGATTTTGATGCGCAAGGGCGAGAAGACTCAGGATGTCCTCAAGCAGGTGGAAGCGAAAACCAAAGAACTCAACGAAGAGGTGCTGCCTAAGGATGTAAAGGTGCTGCCGTTTTACGACGTGAGCGATCTGATCGAGCAGACCACGCAAATCGTCGAGAGGAATTTGTTGCGCGGCATGCTGCTGGTGGTCGTCGTGCTCATTTTTTTCCTCTACGATTTTCGGGCGGGACTTATAGTCGCCACGACCATTCCGCTGGCTTTGCTGTTCGCTTTCTGTTGTCTTGACTTGCAAAATGCGTCGGCGAACCTGCTCTCCATCGGCGCCGTCGACTTCGGCATCCTGGTCGATGGCGCGATCTTCATGGTGGAGAATATTTTTCGCCAAATAGCCGCGCGCAATGGGTCCGCTTTCAACGTCACGGAAGTCGTCAAAGCCGCCGCTGCGGAGGTCGATCGGCCGCTTTTCTATGCCGTCGCGGTCATCGTCGCGAGCTTCCTGCCGATTTATGTCTTGTCCGGCCCGTCGGGAACCTTGTTCAAGCCGATGGCGGACACGATGATCTTCGCGCTGGTTGGTTCCTTGGTCGTCACGCTTACGTTGCTGCCGCTGCTCTGCGCCTGGTCCATGCGCAAGGGAGTGAAGGAGCGGCGCAATGCCGCCTTCGAGGCCATCCAGTCTGCCTACATCAAGGGATTGGACTTCTGCTTGGCGCGTCCCTGGAGCACGACGCTCGCCTCCGCCCTGCTGCTCGGCGCTTCGCTGCTCTTGATCCCGCGAATCGGCGCGGAGTTCATGCCGCACCTCGACGAGGGCGCCCTTTGGGTTCGCGCAACCATGCCCTACACGATTTCCTTCGACGAATCGGCAAAGGTCGTGCCGCGAATACGCGATCTACTGCACAGCTTTCCCGAAGTCACCACCGTAGCCTCCGAATTGGGAAGGCCCGATGACGGCACCGATCCCACGGGGTTTTTCAATGCGGAGTTCTTTGTCGGCCTGAAGCCGTATGCGCAATGGGGCGGTTCCTACCGCGATAAGGCCGGGCTGATCGAGGCCGTCAATCGCAAGCTAGACGCCTTTCCGGGAATAAATTTCAATTACACGCAGCCGGCCGAGGACGCCGTGGATGAAGCTGAAACCGGCTTGAAGAGCGCACTGGCGGTCAAAGTGTTCGGCGCGAATCTGGACACCCTGCAAAAGAAGGGAAAAGCCATTAAGCAGGTTCTGGAGCAAGTGCGTGGGATTCGCGACGTTACGTTGGTGCAAGAACTGGGACAGCCGAGCCTGACCATCACCATCGACCGCGCGAAGATCGCACGCTACGGATTGAATGTTGCGGACATCAACAGTTTGATTCAAACGGCGATCGGCGGGGATGTCGCCACCCAAGTGGTGCAGCAGGAAAAACAGTTCGATCTCATCGTGCGTCTGGAGCGCGAATATCGCGACAATCCCGAGGAGATCCGCAACATTCGCGTGGCGACCGCGGGCGGACAACAGATTCCTCTCAAGGAAGTCGCGGACATTGAAGTAGCGAACGGCGCCTCGTTCATTTATCGCCAAAATAATTCGCGCTACATAGGCGTGCAATTCTCGGTGCAAGGGCGCGATCTGGCCGGCGCCGTGGGCGACGCAATTCAGCAAGTCGCCAAGAAGGTCACGCTGCCGCAAGGCTACAGGTTGGATTGGGGCGGCGAATATACCGATTACACCGCTTCGCGCGCGCAAATGAATGTAATCCTGCCGCTGACTTTGTTCTTGATATTTTTGCTGCTATTCGCGCTTTACAGCAATTTTAAATTCCCTTTCATTACGGTGCTCGGCGTGCTGCTGTCGGCTCCGATCGGCGGCATTGTGGCGCTGTGGATCTCGGATACGCCGTTTTCGGTTTCTTCGGGCGTTGGCTTTCTGGCCCTGTTCGGCGTTTCCGTGCTCACCGCCGTGGTCTACATTTCCTATGTCAATGAGCTTCGCCTCAGCGGTACCCCGCTTGCGCAGGCAATACGCACGGGCGCAATTCTTCGCTTGCGGCCCATCATGATGACGGCGCTCGTCGCCGCACTGGGATTGTTGCCCGCGGCGCTGGCCACCGGCGTCGGCACGGATTCACAGCGGCCATTTGCGCTGGTGATCGTCGCCGGGTTGCTGGCGCGTCTGGTTATCAGCGTCTTTTTGATGCCGGTGCTGTACGCGCTGGTGGCAAGGCCCGGAGACAGGCTGGAGGTCTGACGCGGCGGCCGGCGTCAATCGTCATCCAACGCCGGAACGTGGGAATTCACTTCTTCCGCGATCTTGTTTGGATCGGCGGCCGCCACCGGGTATGACTTCGACCAGATCAGCGCAGCATCGCCGACTTTCAATATCTTGACCGTCAGAGCAGGCGCAGCTGCGTCGGCCCCGATCGCGCCGCACAGCACATAGGCAGAATGGTTCGCCCGCCCGCGCTCCACCGCGGCCTTCGAGTCATCGCAGGCCGCGGATTCTTGGCTCAAGCCCGTGCGGCCGCGGTTCGCGATCGCAATTTTGCCGTACACCAGTGCAAAGACCGAATCCGCCATTTTGGCAGCTTCCGTATTTCCAGCCGGCGCCGTGAAAGGGATCGCCAGCAGGGGGCTGCGCTCCACGGGGATCTCCGGCGTACCATCCGATGTGATGCGGGCTATTTGCGCGGCGAGCTTGGAGATATCTTTTTTATCAAAGCTGCCGTGATATCGATCCGAAATGGCGTGCAGCTCTTCCGCATTGGGCCGCGAGAGCTTCGCGGCGGGGTGCACTCCCGAACTGCAGCCTCGCGACAGCAGCACGATCGACAGCCACACGTAGATCAATCCCCGCAGCCAACGCGGCAGTTGATTGAAGAAGATCCACGCCGAGCGCAATGCCCAGCCCGCAACCTGAAACGCGTAACGCGTTTTGGCACTGGGATTCTCCGGCGGAAAATCCGGGTACTTGACCGCCTGCGGCATCGCATCGGCTTTGGATGCACGGCTGCGCGAGACCGCCGCAGCCGCGCGCGGCGGCGAAGCAGTGCGCGGCATGCTTGCCGGCTCGCCCGACACCAGCCGCCGGCACAGGGCCTGCAGCGCGGCATTCGCCTGACCGCCGGGAACACGCACCCATTGGACCGACAGAAACTTTTCCGGCACCCGCGCGCCGGCTTGGCTGGTGTCGTCGAGAACGACGGGCAACAGAAACGCGTGATCATCGGCCATGTCGAGGGTTCTTTCGACTGCCAGACGCCATTCTCTGCGGAAATAGCCTTCGTGCCGGGCTTCCGTCTGAGCGGAGATAAGCGGCATGAAGTAATCGCATTCGCGTATCTGCTTGCGGATCTTCTGATCCCAGATCTCGCCGCCGCCCAGATCGCTCTCGTCGTACCAAACTTCCAGCCCAAGGGTTGGCAGCGCATCCTTGAGTACGCGAGCAGCTTCGCGATCGGCCGAGGCATAACTCAGGAATACCGTCGGCGGGTGCTCAGCGCTCGGCGGGTCGGAGGTGGTTGAGCTCACTTCTTCCCCACCCCATTACTGGCCAGACTTTCCACCCTCATTCCTCCGCCGCGCTCAAACGTAAAAGTCATGATACTAGGTGGCGGTGGGGGTGGGATTCGAACCCACGGAAGGGTTGCCCCTTCGCTAGTTTTCAAGACTAGTTCCTTAAACCGCTCGGACACCCCACCCAATAGACGTACCGAGGCATTTGCGGCGCGATTTTACCCGACATTAACCATTGTGTCCGGCCGCCAAGCCATTGAACCGGCGCCAGATAACCTCATATTGTCCGAAACGGGCTAAATCGGCACCCCGACTGCAGGGGTGGTAAAATAGCCCCAGGCTCAATTGGAGGACACGATGGCCACTTATCCCAGCAGCAATTCGGCTTTCCCCAGCTCGGGCGTGGATAGCCGTGCTGCGTTTATTACGCGCACCTATACCCACGTGGTGGGCGGCATCCTAGGATTTATTCTGATCGAGCTCGGATTGTTCGAATCCGGACTCGCGCTGCAGATTGCGCGCTTCATGCTCGGTTTCAATTGGTTCCTGATCCTCGGAGCCTTCATGCTGGTGGGCTGGCTGGCCACGCGGACCGCGCGAACCAGCGCCTCGCTCGGCATGCAGTACTTCTCTTACGCCGCGTATGTCGTTGCCGAAGCGTTGATCTTCGTACCGCTGCTCTACATCGCCGATGCGAAAGCGCCCGGCGCGATCGACAGCGCGACCTTGATCACGGCGCTCGGCGCGGGTGGCCTTATGGTGGTCGCGCATCGCACCCGCAAGGACTTCTCGTTCCTGCGCGCCATCCTGATGTGGGGCGGCGTGGTCGCGCTGCTCGCGATGGTTGGCGGCGCCGTGTTCGGACTGAATCTTGGAACGTGGTTCTCGGTAGCCATGATCGGCTTCGCCGGTGCGGCCGTGCTGTACGACACGTCCAACATCATCCAGCACTATCCGGAAGATCGTTACGTCTCCGCCGCGATGCAGCTGTTTGCCTCGATTGCGCTCATGTTCTGGTATGTGCTGCGCCTGGTGATGGGCAACCGCAACTAAAGGCACATCTAAAGGCACGCCGAACCTGCTGCAGGATCACTGCAGCAGTGTTTCCCGATTCACTGCAGCAGTGTTTCCCGATTCATTGCAGCAGTGTTTCCCGAGTCATTGCAGCAGCTTCGTCCCGCTCATGTAGGGTGCCAGAGCTGCCGGTACGTCGATGGCGCCATCGTTTCGCTGGTTATTTTCCAGGACGGCCACAAGCGCCCGTCCCACGGCGACGCCCGAACCGTTCAGGGTATGCACCAGCTCGGGCTTGCCCGTCTCGGGGTTGCGCCAACGTGCTTGCAGGCGGCGTGCTTGGAAGGACTCGCAGTTGCTGCAGGATGAAATCTCGCGGTATTTTTTTTGCGAGGGCAGCCAGACTTCCAGATCGTAGGTCTTGGCGCTGCTTGCACCCGTATCGCCGGCGCACAGCGACACCACGCGATACGGTAATTCCAGCGCCTTCAGCACATCCTCGGCGTGCCCGACCATCTCTTCGAGTGCGCCATAAGAGGCAGCGGGGCGCACGATTTGCACCATCTCAACCTTGTCGAATTGATGTTGGCGAATCATGCCGCGCGTGTCCTTGCCGGCCGCGCCCGCTTCGGATCGGAAGCACGGCGTGTGGGCGACGAACTTCACGGGCAACCGCTCGGCAGGCAAGATTTGATCGCGCACCAGATTGGTCAGCGGCACCTCTGCCGTGGGGATCAAGTAGAAGCCCGGGTCGCCGCGCACCGCAAACTGGTCCTGCTCGAACTTGGGTAGCTGCCCGGTACCGACCAGTGCAGCCGCGTGCACCAGATAAGGCACATAGGCTTCCCGATAGCCGTGGTCGCGCACATGCAGATCCAGCATGAATTGCGCGAGAGCGCGATGCAATTTCGCCAACATTCCGCTCATCACCACGAACCGGGCGCCGGAAATACGTCCGGCCGCCTCGAAATCCATGCCCAGCGGTTCGCCCAAGGCCACGTGATCCTTCGGCTCGAAGGTAAATTCCCGCGGCACGCCCCAGCGGCGCACCTCGACGTTCGCCGTCTCGTCGCGTCCTTCAGGGACGCCGGCGCTCAATATATTCGGCAAGCCCAATTGCAGCTCGGTGAGCTGCGACTGAATGAGTTCGAGCTGCATCTCCACGCCGCGCAGCCCGAGTGCCAACGTTTCACCGGCGGCCAGAAGATCGGCCGCGTTCTGCCCCTTCGACTTGGCCATCCCGACTGCTTTTGCGTTGCTATTACGCTCGGCCCTGAGGCGATCGGCTTCAACCTGCACGCTCTTGCGCCGTTCTTCGAGCGCGGCGAATGCCTCGACATCGAGCACAAAGCCACGGCGCGCCAGCGCCGCCGCCACACCGGATAAATCGCTGCGCAGCAGCTTGGGGTCAAGCACGATAAGTTCCTTCGCGTGTCATCATGATTTGGCGCGGCGCGCCGCCAGGGCCTCGCCGATTTTTATTTCCAGGCCGCGCGTGACGGGCACATAGTAGCGGCGATCCGGCATCTCGTCCGGGAAATAACGCTCGCCGGCAGCAAAACCGCCCGGCTCATCGTGCGCATACCGATAGCCCTTGCCGTAGCCGATCTCCTTCATCAGCCGCGTCGGCGCATTGCGCAGGTGCAGCGGAACCTCCAGGGATCCCAGCTTCGCCGCGTCTTCACCGGCCGCATTAAAGGCGCTATAGACGGCGTTGCTCTTGGCAGCGCACGCCATGAATACGATGGCCTGAGCGATGGCGAGTTCGCCCTCCGGACTGCCGAGCCGCTCATACACGGCACAGGCTTCCAGCGCCAGGGTCAGTGCACGCGGATCGGCATTGCCGATGTCTTCGCTCGCCATGCGCAGCGCACGGCGTGCAACATACAAAGGATCGCAGCCCCCCGCGAGCATGCGGCAGAGCCAGTACAGCGCGGCGTCCGGATCGCTGCCGCGAACGGACTTGTGCAAGGCTGAAATCTGATCGTAAAAATTCTCGCCGCCCTTGTCGAACCGGACATAGGTGCTGCCGATGACGGCGCGCATGGTGTCGATATTGAGCCGCCGGCCTGAATCGTCCGGAGTACCGAGATCCGCCGCGGTTTCCAATAAATTCAGCATGCGGCGTGCATCGCCATCCGCCGCGGCGAGCAGCAGCTCGCGCGCATCTTCATCGACCGAAAGCTTGAGCGAGCCTAAGCCGCGCTTTTCATCCGACAGCGCGCGATCCAGCAATTTGCGCAAGTCCTCGCTCCCCAAGGACTTGAGAACATAGACCCGCGCTCGCGACAGCAGCGCGTTGTTGACCTCGAAAGAGGGATTCTCGGTGGTCGCGCCGATGAAAATCAGCGTGCCGTCCTCCACGTAGGGAAGAAATGCGTCCTGCTGAGATTTGTTGAAGCGATGAACTTCGTCCAAAAATAACACGGTGTTGCGCGTGCCGCGCAAGGCGCGCGCCTGCTCAACGACCGCGCGGATGTCCTTGATGCCCGCCTGCACGGCCGACAGCCCGACGAATTCCGCGTTTGCACCGTTCGCTACCAGCCGCGCCAACGTAGTTTTGCCCGTGCCGGGCGGACCCCACAGAATCATGGAATGCGGATGGCCGGACTCCAGAGCGCGCCGCAATGGGGCTCCGGTCCCCAGCAAATGCGACTGGCCGACGTACTCATCCAGCGATTGCGGCCGCAGCCGATCCGCCAGCGGCCGATAGGTGCCGTCCTCGCCCCTCACTTGGCAGAGCGCCCGATCACGTCGACTCCCGGCGGGGGTACAAACGTAAATAGGTCCGGTGCAAACTTGGCGTTGCGCGAGGGATGGGTGAAGGTCAGCTGCGTGACCTGATTCAGCTTGTCCGCCAAGAACATGGAGGCCAGTTCAGCGCCGCGAAATCCGATGCGCACCAATTGAAAATCGGTGTCCGGGTGCTTCGGGATCAGCTGGTACCACTCCAGGCCGTCGCTCGGCGGCAGTGCCGTGACGTCGAATTGGCTGCTCAGGGACCCGGCGCCGGATAGCAGCACCGCCGGCGTGTTGGCGAGGCTCGCGTCCATGTCGCGCACATTGGCCTGTTGCAGGTCCTTGTCGTAGAACCAAATCTGCTTGCCGTCCGCCAGTATCACCTGCTCGGAAGGTTGCGAGTAATCCCAGCGAAACTTGCCGGGCTTCTGCAGGTACAACTTACCCGCGGCGCTGCGCACGACCTTGCCATGCCCGTCATCGATGGTTTGCGTGAAATCGGCCGACCAGGTGGCCAGGCCGTTCAAGTATTTCTCGACCTCCGTGGTCGGCGAGGCCGAAGCAGCGGCGGCGATCAGCAGGATGGCCAACAGTCCCCCGAGTCTCAATGTACGCATCGGTGTCACTCTTCCGGCGGCGGCGCGCCATAGATTTCTCGATTGCCATTCGGCTGCAGCGCGCCTACCAGCCCCGCCGCTTCCATGGCCTCGACCAAGCGAGCAGCGCGGTTGTAGCCGATCTTGAGGCGCCGCTGCACACCGGAGATCGATGCTTTGCGAGTCTCGGTGACGATGCGCACCGCCTCATCGTACAAGGGGTCCGCCTCGGCATCGTTGGTGGCGCCTTCGCCGCCCTCCTCCTCATCCGAGGGGAACCCGGGTATGGGATTGCGCGGGCCTTCCAAGATTTCATCGATGTACGTGGGCGGCGATGCGGTCTTTAAGCCCGCGACCACGCGATGCACCTCTTGGTCCGAAACGAATGCGCCATGCACGCGCGTTGGAATCGAGGTGCCGGGCGGAAGAAACAGCATGTCGCCATGACCTAAGAGCGACTCGGCGCCGCTCTGGTCGAGAATCGTGCGCGAGTCGACTTTTGCCGAGACCTGAAAGGCGATGCGCGTGGGGATATTGGCCTTGATCAATCCCGTGATCACATCCACCGACGGACGCTGCGTCGCCAGGATCAAATGGATGCCGGAGGCGCGTGCCTTCTGCGCCAGCCGCGCGATCAGTTCCTCGACCTTTTTGCCGACGATCATCATCAGGTCCGCGAGTTCATCGATGATGACCACGATGAACGGCAACGGCGTCAGTTCCTCGACATCTTCCGCGACGATGCCGGGCACGCCCTGCACGATCTTCTGCATGCGGATCGGATCCTTGATCGGCTTGCCGTCGTCCGCGGCGTCTTTCACCTTGCGGTTGAAGCCGCCGATGTTGCGCACGCCGAGCGCCGACATGAGTTGATAGCGCCGCTCCATCTCCGCCACGCACCAGCGCAACGCGTTGGCCGCCTGCTTCATGTCCGTGACCACGGGCGACAACAAATGCGGAATACCCTCGTACACCGAAAGCTCGAGCATTTTCGGGTCGATCATGATCATGCGCACATGTTCCGGCGTCGCCTTGTACACCAGGCTGAGGACCATGGCGTTGATGCCGACCGATTTACCGGAACCGGTGGTGCCGGCGATGAGCAAATGCGGCATTCGCGCCAAATCCGCCACGATGGGCACGCCGCCGATGTCCTTGCCGAGCGCGAGTGCGAGCGGCGAGCCGACTTCGTCGTAGGGCTTGGATTTGATGATCTCGCCCAACGTGACGATCTCGCGCTTTTCGTTGGGGATTTCCAGGCCCACCACGGACTTGCCGGGAATGACTTCCACCACCCGAACGCTGATCGCGGACAGCGCCCTCGCCAGGTCCTTGGCAAGATTGCTGATTTGGCTGACCTTCACGCCGGGCGCCGGCCGCAATTCGAACCGGGTGATGACAGGGCCCGGCTGCACGGCCACGACTTCGACCTCGATGCCGAAGTCGCGCAGCTTGATTTCCACCAGCCGCGACATCGCCTCCAACGCCTCGTCGGAGTAGGACTGTTCGCGCGCCCCTGGCTCATCGAGCAGCGACAAGGGTGGTAGTTCGCTGGATTTGGGTGCATCGAACAGCGGCACCTGGCGCTCGCGTTCGACGCGATCGCTCTTTTGCGGCAGCGGCGCGGGCGCTTCGATTCGCGGCGGCGGCCGATTCGCGACCTTCTTTTGTTCCTCGCGCACCACTTCCTGGCGCGCTTGCTTGCGCAGCTGTCCTGCGCCAAGTTCGCGCCGTTGTTCCATGCGGCGCTTGGCCCAATCGATGGCGCCGAGCACCCATTGGCCCAGCTGGTCCATGACTTCGAACCAGGAGACGCCCAGGAACAGCGCCACGCCGGCGAGCCACAGTCCCAAGAGCAGCAGTGTCGCCCCGAGAAAACTCAACCCATGGGCGCTGC
The DNA here is from genome assembly GCA_036267535.1 of Steroidobacteraceae bacterium. GTDB lineage: Bacteria > Pseudomonadota > Gammaproteobacteria > Steroidobacterales > Steroidobacteraceae > Bog-1198. The sequence goes on along the minus strand of DATAVX010000116.1, from coordinate 63,070 downwards.
CGCGTCCCGCCAGCTCGCCCAGCACGCCGCCCGCGGTGTTGGGCAGTCCTGAGCCGCTCCAATGCAAACTGGCGAGGCCGCAGCTGGTCACCAGCGTCAACGCGAAACCGACTGCTCGCAGCAGCGTGTTGATGCGCGAACGGGTCTCCGGCAGGGACTGGTCTTTGTGAACCAGCCAACCGGCGTACGCCAGCATGACCGGAAACAAATAGGCCGGTCGGCCGAAGAGGAAAAGGAAGAATCCGGCCAGCCAAGCACCTACCGGACCAATCCAATTGCTTACCGGGCCCGGTTCACCGGTGTCCGAGAAGCCGGGATCGTGTGCGTGATAAGAAGCGAGCGCGAGCAGCAACAGCAGCGCGAGTGCGCCCAGCACCCACAGCGTTCCTTCGCGCAAGGAGCGCGACACGGCGGCGGAGAGTTTCGCTTTCTGTTTGAGCTTCTTTGAGGACGAAGCTTCCGCTATATCTAGACTTTTAATGATGTTTACCGCTTAACCAATTGAATAATATGCGATAGTAACCCGTTGAACGTGCGGCAACAACATCGCAATGTGATGTTGCTGAAGGGACTTGTTGGAAGTGGCTCCCGCCCACAGATTTACTTACCATGGGTCAGCTAACCTTAAGCGTTCGCCGGCAACTTACACTTAAGCGATTTTCACGACGAGAGGCAAATTATACATGAGCGTAGTCAGGCACAGTGGTCTCCTCATCCTGGGGTCAGGACCAGCGGGCTACAGCGCGGCCGTTTATGCGGCTCGCGCCAATCGAAAACCCTTGCTCATCACCGGCTTGGAGCAAGGCGGGCAACTCATGACCACCACGGACGTGGACAACTGGCCCGGCGATGTCGAACACCTTCAAGGTCCTGCACTCATGGAGCGCATGCGCCGGCACGCGGAGCGCTTCAACACCGAGATCGTTCCTGACCATATCAATCAAGTCGATCTGCTCAAGCGGCCCTTTCGCTTAGCAGGCGACAATGGCGAATACACCTGCGATGCGCTGATCATCGCCACCGGCGCCTCTGCCCAGTACCTGGGGCTGCCATCCGAGGAGACTTATAGAGGCAAGGGCGTGTCGGCCTGCGCGACCTGCGACGGATTTTTCTACCGCGGCAAAGCGGTGGCGGTCGTCGGCGGCGGCAATACCGCCGTCGAAGAGGCGCTCTACTTGGGCAACATTGCCTCGCACGTCACGCTCGTGCATCGGCGCGACAAGCTGCGTGCCGAGAAAATACTCCAAGACCGGTTATTCGCCATGGCCTCGGGCGGCAAGGCCAGCATCATATGGAACCACGCCATCGATGAAATCTTGGGCGACGACTCGGGCGTCACCGGCGCGCGACTGCGCGCCACGGCGGGCAATGCCACGCGCTCGATCAAGGTGGATGGCGTCTTTATCGCTGTGGGGCACGTGCCCAACACCCAGCTGTTCGATCAGCAGTTGGAAATGCGCGGCGGCTACATCGTGGTCAAGGGCGGCAGCGAGGGCGGGGCCACGAGCACCAGCATCGCGGGAGTTTTCGCGGCCGGCGATGTGGCCGATCACGTCTATCGGCAGGCGGTGACCTCGGCGGGCACCGGCTGCATGGCAGCGCTCGACGCCGATAAATATTTAGAACGGATTGAGGCCGAGGCCCACGCCGAGCCGCGCGCTGCCCACGCGTGACGCCCGGCAAGGCTCGATTTCTCGACAGCATCGCGCAGATCGACGCGCCGAGTTGGAATGCGCTGACGGGCAGTGCACAACCCTTCTTGCGGCACGAGTTCCTGCTGGCCTTGGAGCAATCCGGCTGCGCCGCAGCGCGCACCGGCTGGGAGCCGAAGCATCTCTTGATTGAGGATTCCGCCGGCGTGTCGGCGGCAATGCCGTTGTTTCGCAAATCCCATTCCCGCGGCGAGTTCGTCTTCGATTTCTCCTGGGCCGGCGCCTACGCGCAACAGGGTCTTAGGTACTACCCGAAGTTGCTCACTGCGGTGCCGTTCACGCCGGTGTCCGGAGCGCGCATGTTGCTGGCACCCAAGGCCGATCCGAAACTCATGACCGCCAGGTTGATTCGCGCGGCGATCGACTACACGAGGGAGGAGCGCCTTTCCTCTTGGCATGTCCTGTTTCCAAGCGGGGACGCCGCGGCAGAACTCGATCGCAGCGGGCTGATACTGCGCCGCGACTGTCAGTTTCACTGGTACAACCATGGCTACGATTCCTTCGACGCGTTTCTCGCAACCTTCACGGCGGAAAAGCGCAAGAAGGCCAAGCGTGAACGCCGGCGGGTCGCCGAGGCCGGCATCGAGTTCGACACGCTGCACGGCGGCGATATGAGCGCTGCGCTATGGAGAATCGTTTACGGCTTTTATGCCGACACCTTCCATCGGCATGGCCATGAGCCGTACCTCAACCTGGATTTTTTCAAGCGCATCGCCGCGGCCATGCCGGAAGCGCTGATGCTTAAAGTTGCCCGCATCGGCGCCGAGCCCATCGCCGTGGCCATTTTTTTTGTGGATGGCGAGGCTTTATACGGCCGCTACTGGGGCGCCGGCGGCAATTTTCACAGCTTGCATTTCGAGGCCTGCTATTACCAGGGGATCGAGTATTGCATTGCAAAGGGACTGCAGCGCTTCGAGCCGGGGACTCAAGGGGAGCACAAGGTCCCGCGAGGCTTCGTGCCCACCTTGACGCACTCGGCACATTATATCGCCGACGCCCGATTTGCCGCGGCCATACGGGATTACGCGGGGCGCGAGGCCCGCGGCGTCGATACGTATGCTGCGGCGGTAAACGAACACGTGCCGTATCACCGGGTGCCCGAAGAGGAGTTGCGGTTCTGAGCCGGCTCGTTTGGCTGGGGGAACAGGCGGATCCGAATTGGTTTCCGCCCCTGGATCAGGCATTGCGCGAACCGCCCGGCCTGCTCGCCGCGGGCGGCGATTTGAGTCCGGCGCGGCTGCTCGCTGCCTACGAGCGCGGCGTCTTTCCGTGGTATTCCGCGCAGCAACCCATCCTGTGGTGGTCGCCGGACCCGCGGATGGTGCTGTTTCCCGGAGAATTCAATTGCTCGCGCAGTCTGCGCAAAACCCTGCGCAACGGCGTTTTCAGCACCCGCGTGGATCACGACTTCGGCGCCGCGATTCGCGCCTGCGCGGCGCCGCGCCGCTCCGGCCCCGACACCTGGCTCAATTCCGAGATGATCGACTCCTACGACCGGCTGCACGAGCTGGGATTTGGGCATTCGGTCGAGACGTACCAGGCTGATCGGCTGGTGGGCGGACTGTACGGGATCCAGCTGGGACAGGTGTTCTTCGGCGAATCGATGTTCAGTCTGGAGCGCGATGCCTCGAAGGTGGCCCTTGCGCGGTTGGTCGAGGAGTGTCGTGCGCGCGACATCCAAGTCATCGACTGCCAGGTGGCCAGCACTCACTTGGCGGCCCTGGGGGCGCGCGAGGTCTCGCGCGGCCAATTTGTCGCCTTGCTGCGCCAATATGCGCGGCGGACACCGGCGGGCAAGTGGCTGCGCGAATCTTAGCAAATTGCATTCACTTAAGGCTTTATGCACAATGCGCGCGGTTTCACGCATACCATAAGGACGCATGTCAAAAGAAGAGGCCATTCAATTCGAAGGTGAAGTCGTCGAGACTTTGCCCAATACGACATTTCGCGTCAAACTCAAGACCGGCCATGTAGTTACCGCACATATCTCAGGCAAGATGCGCAAAAACTACATCCGCATTCTCACCGGTGATCAGGTGACGGTGGAGATGACTCCTTACGATCTGACCAAGGGCCGCATCGTCTACCGCGGCCGCTGATGTCTCCCTGCGCTTCGCGCAACTTCTACGGGGTCGAAGCGACCCCGTGGTTAAAGTACGAAGAGGCTAGGCACTCCCTTCATGTGATAGCAGCGCGGGTTGATTGGCCGTGCGCGTCTCGAGCTTGAGCTTCTCGCCGTCCTCGCTCACGCTGACTTCGACGTGACCGCCGTTCACCAGCTTGCCGAATAACAGCTCTTCGGCGAGGGGTCGCTTGATGAATTCTTGAATGATGCGCGCCATGGGCCTCGCACCCATCTTTGGATCGTAGCCTCGCTTGGCGATCCAGCGCCGCGCCGGTTCGTCGACGGAAATCGAGACGCCCTTCTGCTCCAGCTGTGCCTCCGCCTCGACCAGGATTTTGTCGACCACCCGTTCGATGGTGTCCTGATCCAAGCTGCCGAACTGGATGACGGCATCCAAGCGATTGCGGAATTCCGGGGAGAAGAGACGTCGAATCGCTTCCATACCGTCCGCGCCCGTGTCCGATTGGGTGAATCCGATGCTCGGCCGGCTCATTTCAAATGCCCCCGCATTCGTCGTCATGACGATGATGACATGGCGGAAATCCGCTTTGCGGCCGTTGTTGTCGGTCAGCGTGCCATGGTCCATGACTTGCAGCAGCAGGTTGAACACGTCCGGATGCGCCTTTTCGATTTCATCGAGCAGCAGCACGCAGTGCGGATGCTTGGCAATCGCCTCGGTGAGCAGGCCGCCCTGATCGAATCCCACGTAGCCGGGCGGTGCGCCGATCAAGCGCGACACCGTATGCCGCTCCATGTATTCCGACATGTCGAAACGCACGAATTCCACGCCCATGGCAATGGCCAGCTGGCGGGTCACTTCCGTCTTGCCCACGCCGGTCGGGCCGGAGAACAGGAACGAGCCCACCGGCCTGCGCTGATCGCCCAACCCGGAACGCGACATTTTGATCGCGGCCGACAAAGCCTCGATCGCGCGGTCCTGGCCGAAGATGGTCAGCTTCAAGTTCCGTTCCAGGTTCTTCAGCACATCGCGGTCCGACATCGACACGTTCTTCGGCGGAATTCGCGCGATGCGCGCCACCACATTCTCGATCTGCGTCACGGTGACGGACTGTGCACGCTTCTCCACCGGCTGCAGGCGCAGATTGGCGCCGGCCTCGTCCACGACGTCGATGGCCTTGTCGGGCATGTGCCGATCATTGATATGCCGAGCCGCCAATTCTGCGGCCGCGCGCAGCGCCTCGTCCTCGTACTTGATGCCGTGATGCTCTTCATAGCGCGACTTCAAGCCGCGCAGAATATCGACGGTGTCCTGAACCGAGGGCTCGGTGATGTCGATTTTCTGGAAGCGGCGCGCGAGCGCGTGGTCCTTCTCGAAAATCCCCCGGTACTCGTTGTACGTGGTCGAGCCGATGCAGCGCAGCTCGCCGTTGTTGAGCGCCGGCTTGATTAGATTCGAAGCATCCATCACGCCGCCGGAAGCGGCGCCGGCGCCGATGACGGTGTGGATTTCATCGATGAATAAAATCGCCCCGGGCTGCTTCTTGACTTCCGCCAGAACCGCTTTCAAGCGCTTCTCGAAATCGCCGCGATACTTCGTGCCGGCCACCAGGGAGCCCATGTCCAGCGAGTAAATGGTGGCATCGAGCAGCACATCGGGGACTTGGTTCTCGACGATCATGCGCGCCAAGCCTTCCGCGATCGCCGTCTTGCCGACGCCCGCCTCGCCCACGTAGAGGGGATTGTTTTTGCGTCGACGGCAGAGAATTTCAATGGTGCGCTCGACCTCGAGCTTGCGCCCGATCAACGGATCGATCTTGCCCTTGCGCGCCGACTCATTCAGGTTCGTGGCATATTTCTCCAGCGCATTGCCGCTGCCGTCGCCCTCGCGCTCGCTGTCCGGCGCGGCCGCCGCATCGTCGCGCTCGCTGCGTTCTTCGCCGCCGGCTTTCGACAGGCCGTGAGCGATGAAATTCACGACATCCAGACGCGACACATCTTGCATGCTGAGAAGATAGGCCGCATGCGACTGCTTCTCGCTGAATATGGCGACCAGCACATTGGCAACGGTCACTTCCTTCTTGCCGCTCGATTGCACGTGAAACACGGCCCGCTGCAGCACGCGCTGAAATCCGAGCGTCGGTTGCACGTCCCGGTCTTCGCCGGCGGGCAGGCGCGGCGTGGTTTGATCGATGAACTGCTTCAGTTCGGTCTTGAGCTTCGCAGTGTCCGCGCCGCAGGACTTCAATATCTCCCTGACCTTCGGCGTGTCCACGATCGCGAGCAACAGATGCTCCACGGTCATGAATTCGTGGCGCGCCTCGCGCGCGCCGGCAAAAGCATCATTCAGGCAAAATTCCAGTTCTTGACTTAGCACATTACGCCTCTTCTAGCGTTGCCATCAGCGGATGCTGATGTTGTCGCGCGTACGCGATCACTTGAGCCACCTTGGTCTCGGCAATTTCATAAGTGAAGACTCCGCACACTCCTTTGCCCTTGGTATGCACCTCCAGCATCACCCGAGTCGCTTTGGTGCGGTCCATCGCGAAGAACCGCTGCAGGATGTCGACCACGAACTCCATGGGAGTGTAGTCGTCATTGATCAGAACTACTTGATACAGAGGCGGTCTTTTGAGCTTCGGCGCCGCTTCCTCGACGATTAAGCTCGTTCCGTCCCGCCCGCGTTCAATGTCACTCATGAGTCATCAGTTTATATGGCGCGATCAGTTGGTTTACAAGACGGTCGATCCAAACCCGCCGACCAGAGCAATTAATCGCCTTCATACACCCCTATGCTACTAACTGTCGCCAAACACTGTCACTTTACTTTAGCAAGTAAAAACAAATGCTTGAGCGGCCCGGCGCAGAGCCCGTATGATTGCCGCCGGGGCCAAAACCAGAGGCGATCGGCATTGCCGAACACACGGATCACGTCACGTCCACCTTAATGCTCGATACACGCTCAAACGAATGGCGGTCGCGGCTCCAAGCCAATGGGCCCAAGCTGGTCTCGTGGCTGTTCGGCGCCCTAATTCTGCTGCAATTGCTGCAAATCGGTTATTCGCTCATATCCAAGCCCTTGAAAATGCCGCAGCCGGTGCTGCCGGCCACGGTGCGCGGGGAAGCGCGTGCCGGGGTAGATATACAACGTGTGGTCTCCGCGCACCTGTTCGGGGTTGCGCCGGTCGAAACCAGCCAGGATCCTGAGAATGCACCGCAGAGCTCCGCCAATTTGCAGCTGGCGGGGACCATCGCAACCCAAGACCCCAAGCGGGGCGTCGCCATCATCAGCGACGGCGGGGGACCTTCGAAGGTTTATTCCGTGGGGGAGCGGATCGGCGGCGCGTCCCTGCACTCGGTCTATCTCGATCACGTCATTTTGGACCGGGGCGGGGCGCTGGAGACGCTGTTGCTGCCGCGTCAATTGCCTCCCTCCACCCGTGCGGCCGGCGCCGCGCGGCGGCCTGCGGCAGATCCGCGGACCGCTGCGGCGGTCGATAACATTCGCCGGATGGTGCAGCAAGACCCGAGCATCCTGGATCAGGTGATGCGCACGGTGGCCTCTTACGACAACGCAGCTGGAAAACTGAGAGGCTTTCGTGCTTATCCGGGACGGAATCGCGCGATATTCAGTAAATTGGGCTTAAAGGCCGGAGACTTGGTAACCGCCATCAACGGCACGCCCTTGGATGATCCGCAGCACGCTCAAGATGTATTCAATACGATCCAGACTTCGGATCACGTCACCGTTACCATCGAGCGCGGCGGTCAGAAACAGGACATCACGTTGAACATTGCCCAAGTAGCAGCGCAGGCCACCAAGGATTTGGAAGGCGAGCCGAACTTCGGAGCCTCGCCCAACGGCGCACCGCCGAATACGTCGCCAAATAACACCAATGAAAGTTCAAACGAATAGCGCCGGCCGCGGTCGAAGCCGTTCAACATGCGGGTACCTCTGATGGCTAAGCCGACTCATTACGATTCCAAACATCGGATTGCCGCCGTACTCGCATTGTCGGGCATGCTGGCATCGAGCACGCTGCCGGCGGCTCCCCAGCCGCAGCCGAAAGCTGAGGAAGGCGCAACGATCACGCCCAACTACAAGGACGCTGATTTAGGGCAAATCATCCAGGCGGTCGGCGAGGTGACCGGCAAGAACTTCATCATCGACCCGCGCGTCAACGCCAAGGTCACCATGCTGTCGTCGACGCCCATGACGCCGAAAGCCTTTTACGAAGCGTTCCTGGCGGTATTGCAGGTTTATGGCTATATCGCGGTACCGGCCGGCAAAGTGATCAAGATCGTCCCGAATACCGACTTGCGGCAGTTGCCCGCCAACGACCTGCCCAATAGCGTGAGTCCGACCTCGGATGAGATCGTGACGCAAATCGTCACGTTGAAGAACATCAATGCGGCGCAGTTGGTGCCGATGCTGCGGCCGCTGATTCCGACGTACGGGCATCTCGCGGCCTACCCGAACGGCAATATGCTGATCATTTCGGATCGGGCCAGCAACGTCAGCCGCATCGTGCGCATCATTGATCGGATGGATGAAACCGGCGATGAACCCATCGAGGTCGTCCCCCTGCACAATGCCGGCGCGGCCGATGTGGTGCGGATCGTCAATTCTCTAAATTCCGGCGCAGGCGCCGAGGGCGCCCCTGCAAAGGTTGTCGCCGATGAGCGTACCAACAGCGTGCTATTGACCGGCGAGCGCTCGGCGCGCTTGCGGCTCAAGGCCTTGATCATCAACATGGACACGCCCATGGGCGCCGGCGGCGACATCCAGGTGCGGTATTTGCGTTATGCCGACGCGGAAAAGATCGCCGATAAGTTGAAAGGCCAGGCCACCGCCTCTGCGAAGGCCCAGGGCGGCCCGCCTACGGGTGCGCCGGCTGCCGGCGGCGGCACGTCGAACGTCGATGCCAGCGTAACGATTTGGGCAGACGTGGCGACCAACGCGCTCATCATTACGGCGCCGCCCAAAATCATGAAGTCCCTGATGGGAGTCATCGACAAGCTCGACATCCGTCGTGCGCAGGTGCAGGTCGAGGCCATCATTGTCGAAGTCGACGTGAACAAGAGCTCGAATTTGGGCGTGCAGTGGCTGCTGTTTGGGCAGGGAAACAGCACGGTGCCGGCCGGCGTCATCAACCTGCCCGGCACCGGCACCAGCATCGTCGACCTGGCGGCCGCGGCCTTGGGCTTCACTCAAGGCACGACGAGCACGGCGACGGTCCCCGGCGTGGTTGGCACGCCCACCATCAGCAGCTCCACGATCGGCACCGGCGCGACCGTGGCGGTGGGCCGCGTCGTCAACAGCGGCGTGAGTTTCGCCGCGCTGATTCAGGCGCTGCGCAGCGACGGCAGCAGCAACATCATCTCCACGCCATCATTGATCACCATGAACAATGAAGAGGCCGAGGTGAAGGTCACGCAGGAGATTCCGTTGATCACGGGATCCTTCTCCAACACCCAAGCAAGCGTCGCTGGAACCTCCAGCCCGTTCCAGACCATTCAGCGCGAGGAAGTGGGCACGATCTTGAAGGTGACGCCGCACATCAATGAAGGCAACTCGGTGCAGCTCAAGATCGAGCAGGAAGACTCCTCGCCCGGCGCGAAGCTGACCGATTCTGCGGATATTTCCACCAACAAGCGCTCGATCAAGACCACGGTGCTCATCGAAGACGGCGGCATCATCGTGCTCGGCGGCCTGATGTCGGACACCGTGACGGAGAGCGAAGATCGAGTGCCCGGACTCGGCGCCATTCCCCTCATCGGCAACCTGTTCAAATCGCGCAGCGGTTCGCGGCAGAAAAAGAACCTGGTGGTGTTCATTCGGCCTCGCATCATGCGCGATGCGGAATCCACCGAGAGCACCAGCGAGGAGAAGTACAATGACGTGCGGCGCATGCAGCAGGGGATCACCGGCGGGCACATAACCCTGCTCCCCGGCCAGAAGCAGCCCGTCGTTCCTGCGATCCCCCAAGGCATTGCACTGCCGCCGCCGCCCCCACCGGCGGAGACCAATGAGCAGGGAGCAATACCCACGACCTTTACCGTGCCCTTGCCGCAGACCGCGCAGCCGGCACCCGCGCCGGCTCCGGCGCCTGCCCCGGCGCCTGCCCCGGCGCCTGTCCCGCCGCCGGGCACACCGCCGCCATGAACGCGGAGCTGCAAGATCCCGATCAACCGCGAAAGCTGTCGTTTCCGTTTGCGAAACGCCACGGGGTCCTGGTGCGGGGCATCGCCGACGGCTTGGCCGATACGGTCTGCAGACCGGGCGTGACGCCGCAAAGTCTGGCGGAAGTGCGCCGCTTCGTCGGCGTGCCCTTGAAGTTGCAGCGCGTCTCGGTCGAAATCTTCGACTCGATGCTGCGCGTCGCCTATGAGGCCGGTTCCGGCGCGGCGATGCAGATGCTCGAGGGTTTGGATGACAATACCGACTTGGCGCACCTCGCCGAGGACATTCCGGAATCCTCCGACCTGCTCGAAAGCGACGATGAAGCGCCGATCATTCGACTGATCAATGCACTGCTCACGCAAGCGGTCAAAGAGAACGCCTCGGACATCCACATCGAGCCCTATGAAAACCGGCTGGTGATTCGCTTTCGAGTGGACGGCGTGCTGCGAGAGGTGCTGCAGACCAAGCGCGCGGTCGCGCCGCTGGTCGTTTCGCGCATCAAGGTGATGTCGAAGCTCGACATCGCTGAACGCCGCCTGCCGCAAGACGGGCGCATTTCGCTGCGCATCGCCGGCCGGGCCGTGGACGTACGCGTCTCCACCCTGCCCTCCGGCCACGGTGAACGCGTCGTGCTGCGCTTGCTCGACAAGCAGGCCGGCAGAATCGAACTCACCTCGTTGGGAATGGACCCGCGCACCCAAGACACCATGGATGAAATCATCCACAAGCCGCACGGCATCATATTGGTGACGGGACCCACCGGATCCGGCAAGACGACCACGCTGTACGCCAGCCTCGAGCGCATCAACGACAATACGCGCAATATCATGACGGTCGAGGACCCGATCGAGTACTACATCGATGGCATCGGCCAGACGCAGGTGAATACCAAGGTCGAAATGACCTTCGCGCGCGGGTTGCGCGCCATCTTGCGGCAAGACCCGGATGTGGTGATGGTCGGCGAAATCCGCGACTTGGAAACCGCGCAGATCGCCGTGCAGGCCAGCTTGACGGGACACTTGGTGCTTTCAACACTGCACACCAACACCGCCGTCGGCGCCGTCACGCGGCTGCGCGACATGGGCATTGAGCCGTTTCTGCTCTCCTCGAGCTTGATCGGCGTGCTGGCGCAGCGGCTGGTTCGCGTGCTCAATCCGACGACACGCGAGAAGTTCAGCGCCGGAGAATACGAGCGGCGTCTGCTGAATCTGGATCCGAAAGGCGCTGCGGTGGACCTGTATCGTCCGTGCAGCGATCCGGGCACGGGTTACCGAGGCCGGACCGGGATCTACGAACTCATCGCGGTCGATGATCACATGCGCACGATGATTCACGACGGCTCCTCGGAGCAGGATCTGGAGCGCTATGCACGATCTGCCAGCCCAGGCATTCGGGATGATGGCCGCCGCAAGGTGATGGCGGGCGAAACGACCCTGGAAGAGGTCCTGCGCGTTACCCGCGAGGACTAGCCGATGGCCGGCTGCTAATGGGCGCGTTCGAATACACGGCGTTGGACAGCCAGGGCCGCGAACGCAAGGGCCTGATCGAGGGCGATACCGCCAAACACGTCCGGCAGCTATTGCGCGACAAGCAATTGCTGCCTGTGGACATCCAGGAAACCGCCCAACAGGAACTCAAGCAGGGCCGCCGCCGGCGCTTCCTGAGACGCGGCCTCTCCAGCTTGGATTTGGCCATGCTGACGCGCCAATTGGCGACCCTGTTGCGCTCCGGCCTGCCCCTCGAGGAGACTTTGCAAGCCGTCGCCGAGCAAACCGAGAAGCCGCGTGTCCAGCGCATCGTGCTCGGGGTGCGCAGCAAGGTGGTCGAAGGCCATCCTCTGGCCGATGGATTGCGGGATTTCCCGCAGGCCTTTCCAGAGATCTACCGCGCCACCGTTTCAGCGGGCGAACAATCCGGCAAGCTCGACCAGGTACTCGAGCGGCTATCGGACTACACCGAATCGCGTCAGGTCATGGGCCAGCAGGTCAGCAACGCCCTGGTCTATCCGATCGTGCTGCTGGTGCTGTCCTTCGGGATCGTCTCCTTCCTGCTCGCCTATGTCGTGCCCCAGGTCGTGGCCGTGTTCGAGTCCAGCAACCAGGAATTGCCCGTGGCGACCAAGGTCCTCATCGGCATGAGCGATCTCATACGCCACTACTGGTTCTATGGCCTCATCGTCCTCGGTGCCGTGGTTTGGGGGTTTCTACGCTGGCTCAAGGCGCCGGAGGCCCGCTTGAAGTTCGATCGCTTCTTGCTGCGCGTGCCGGTGGCCGGAAAACTCATCCGCGGCCTCAACACCGGGCGCTTTTCGCGCACTTTCAGCATCTTGACCGCAAGCGCGGTGCCGGTGCTCGAGGCGCTGCGCATTTCAGCCGAAGTCGTGACCAATCTGCCCATGAGAAGGGCCGTGGAGGAAGCTGCGCTGCGGGTGCGTGAAGGGGCGCCCATCGGTAGATCGCTGGCGGCACGCAAACTCTTCCCGCCCATGATGATCCATTTGATCAGCAGCGGCGAAAGCAGCGGCGAGCTGGAAAAGATGCTCGAACGGGCAGCCACCAACCAGGAACGGGAAATGGACGGCCTGCTGTCGAACATGACCAACCTATTGGGGCCGATGATGGTGGTACTGATGGGCGCCATCGTCATGTTCATCGTAATCGCACTCTTGCTGCCCATATTCCAACTCAACGATTTGGTCAAATAGGGCAGCCTGTCGGAGTCTGTGCGTTGGGGTATTGCACGGGAACCGCGTTTCCGTTTATAACGCGCGCGTGTCAAGTGAGAAACCCGAATCCGAAGAGTTCGAGGAAGAGGACGCCGAAGACGCAGCGCCCGGCGGTGACGATGTCGACGTGGATCACATCATGCGCGATGTCGATTCGCAGCGGCGCCGCGCGCCGAAAGGTGCGGAGCCCGCATGGCGGCGGCTGGAACGGGTCATGGAAGAGCGGCGGACCGCCGAGCTCATGAGCGATTTCGACGACTATGAAATCGGCGGCGCGGACGGCGAGGATTCCGACGGCGCCGATCCGGGCGAGACCACTGACTCTGCCAAGGCTTTGCGCAAAAAGAAGAAACCGCGCAACTGAGCGCCTTCAGCCCAACGGCATCGCCGGGCCTGAAAAATGTGCCACACTGTTTTTGGTGTCGCCAACACAACAATATTCACAGCGTCTGTCAGAACGCAAAGCGCGCCTCGCACGCTTTGACGCGCTCAATGGCCGCATCGAGAGCATCCGTCTCGGCTTAGGCGGCCTATTTTTGATCACCGCGTGGTTGTGTTTCGGTCCCTTCAAGTGGGGGCTGGCGTGGCTGTGCGTTCCGGTGCTCGCCTTCGCCGCCCTCCTCGTCGGTCACCACCGCATCCGTAATCAGCGGATCCGGGCGCAGCGAGCCGTGCAGTTCTATCAGGCGGGCCTTGATCGCATCAATGATCAGTGGAGCGGCAAGGGCACCGCCGGCGCACGCTTCGACGTGCCGCATCATATTTACGCGGATGATCTGGATTTATTCGGTACCGACAGCTTGTACGAACTGCTCTGTGCTGCCCGGACGCAAATGGGCGAGAACAGCCTGGCGCAGTGGCTGCTGGCCCCTGCCGGCATTCAAACGATTCGCGCGCGCCACGCCTGTATCGCCGACCTGCGCGAGCGGCTCGACTTGCGGGAATCCATGGCAACCGACGGCGAGTCCGCGGCGATAACGCTGCAGCCCGAATCGCTCAACGCCTGGGCGCGGGCGCCCAATCGGTTGGACCGCGCATGGGTGCGCGGGGCCGCACCTTTAAGTGCGGGCCTCGCGGTAGGCGCCATCGCCGTTTGGGCGGCTTGGGGCTTTCTCTTCCCGTTACTGGCGGTCATCTTGATCGAGGCTGCCCTGAGCTACGCCCTCCGCAAGCCGATTCACGAGGCGATCACCGCGGTCGAGAGCGCATTCGAGGACTTGAAAGGTCTTGCGGTGCTGCTGAATCGCATCGAAACGGAGCATTTTGAAGCGGCGCCGCTGCGCGATCTGCAATCAAAGCTGTCGTCGCACACGCTGGGCGCCTCGGCCGCCATTTCCAAGCTCGCCACCATCGTGAATTTTGTCGAAGCGCGGCGCAATCCGATTTTGGCGCCGCTCTTGCTGTTGTTCATGTATCCATTGCAAACGGCGCTTGCCGCCGAGCGCTGGCGCGCCGCGCACGGAGCCGTGATTCACAGCTGGCTCGATACGCTCGGCGAGTTCGAGGCGTTACTGTCGCTCGCTCAATATTCTTTCGAGCAGCCAGCGGACCCGTTCCCCGAGTTCTTGGAGGGTACGCCCGCGTTCAATGCCACCGCGTTGGGCCACCCTTTGATCGCTGCCGCGGTGCGCGTGTGCAATGACGTCGATATTTCCGGCCAGACGCGCGTGTTGCTGGTCAGCGGCTCGAACATGTCGGGGAAGAGCACGCTGTTGCGCACCGTGGGCATCAACACCGTGCTTGCCATGGCCGGAGCGCCGGTGCGCGCGAAATCATTGCAGCTCACGCCCCTGCAGATCGGGGCGAGCATCCGCATCAATGATTCGCTGCACGAAGGCAGCTCGCGCTTCTACGCGGAGATCACGCGCCTGCGCCGCTTGTTCGAGCCGGGCGCGCTGCCGTTGCTGTTTTTGCTGGACGAGTTGCTGCAGGGGACGAATTCGGCGGACCGGCGCGTCGGCGCGCAAGGACTGATCCGCGCCTTGCTGCACAAGGGCGCGATCGGTTTGATCAGCACCCACGATCTGTCGTTCACGGAAGTAGACGGTCTCGAGCCCGGCGCCATCGAGAATGTGCATTTCCAGGACGAACTGGTGGAGGGCCGGCTCGAGTTCGATTTCAAATTGCAGCCGGGCATCGTCACCAAGAGCAACGGCATCGAGCTGATGCGCTCCATTGGACTGGATGTCTGAGATTGAGCCGCGTGTCCGGGCGTCAGCACTCATCAATGGAAATTTCTCGAGGCCACGACGAGTTCGCCGAGCATCGAGGACAGATTCGTCAAGCGGGCCGCGATCACGTGCTGTACATCGCCCTCGCGCTGTAATTTTCCCTGCACTTCGAGCAGCCGCGATTCCAGCAATGCCGCGCGCTGCTCGATGGCGACACGATTCCAGACGATCAGATTCACATAGCCGGTCTCGTCTTCCAGGGTGACAAAAGTCACGCCGCCCGCGCTGCCCGGCCGCTGGCGCGTAATGACCAGACCCGCCGTGATCACCACTTTGCCGTTGGTGCGCTCCCATAAATCCTGGGTGGGCACGACGCCCCGCCGCTTGAGCTGGTCGCGCAATAGCGCGAGCGGATGGCGGCGCAGCGTCAGTCCTAGGCTGCCATAGTCGGCGACGATGTCCTGACCCTCGCGCGGCGCGCGCAGCAGCGGAATGCCTTCCTCGACCGCCGTCGAGGCCGGCAGCAAGGGCAGCGCGCGTTCCACCCCCGTGACCTGCCACACCGCACGATACCGGTGGCCGCTCAAAGGGGACAGGGCATCCGCAGCGGCCAAGGCCTCCAGATCGCGCCGGTCGAGCGCGGCACGTTCAGCCATGTCTGCAATGCTGCCGAACGCGCATTGCCTCCGCGCCGCCAGCAGCCGCGCGGCGCCCTCCTGCGATAGATGCTTCACCAGACGCAAGCCTAAGCGCAAGGCCGGGCGGCCATCCTCGCGCCGCTCCAGCGTGCAATCCCAGTCGCTGATGGTCACGTCCGCGGCGCGCACTTCCACGCCGTGGCCGCGCGCATCGCGCACCAGCTGCGCCGGCGCATAGAATCCCATCGGCTGGCTGTTGATGAGCGCTGCGCAAAAGGCCGCCGGCTCGTAGTGCTTCAGCCAGGCGGAGGTGTAGACCAGCAGCGCGAAGCTGGCGGAATGAGAATTGTGAACGACAAAATGATTGGCCAAGAAATTGTGGTTTCCCTCGATTTCCAGGTCATAAGTTTCTCTTTCACCGGCCGATTCGATCTCCACAATCCGGTCCCAATAAAGATCGGAGCTAGCCAGGCGCGAAAGATCGCGCGACTTCAGAATTTCGGCCAGGCCTGCAATTGCGCGAACGAGAACTTGATGTCGTGGCCACCTGCGACGGCCTGACAGGGGGATAGAGCGCGCCGTCGCAACACAATCGCCCACTTTTAGCCTGCCCAGCTGACGCCAGCCACCCCTGGTCATGAAAGGATGTTCGGCAGTCGCCATGATTTCATGTCCGAGAGCGGTGCGCAGACGCCATACGGGTTTCACGCCGCTTTGAACAACCCGCACCACCTTTCTTTTCCGCAAGCGCAGTTCCTCATCGCATGCGAGGGTGTTCCTAAGGCTGGCGCGCCCGCCGACAACTTCATCGATGGTCAGCCATCTTCCGGTATCGGCATCCACCACCCGGGTCTCGCCGACGACACATTCCGGAAAGCCGTATTCGCCGAACCCCAAAATCTGCTTGAAAATCTGCCCGGCAAAACTATCCTCGTAGCCGCGCTCGCGCATGCCGTCGATCAACTGCTTCTGAAAAGGCTCCAGGCCGCCTTTGCGCTTCCAGGCAGCCATCGCGCGGCGCAGCCGATCGGCCGCGCCGGGCGAAAAGCCCGCCGCGACAATCGCGAGCTGCATCACCTGTTCCTGGAAAATCGGTACGCCCAAGGTGCGCTTGAGCACCGCCTCGACCTCCTTGCTGGGATAGGTCACCGCCTCTTCTCCGCTGCGGCGGCGCAGGTAGGGATGCACCATCTCGCCTTGAATGGGACCCGGGCGCACAATGGCCACCTCGATCACCAGGTCGTAAAAATTTCGCGGCCGCAGGCGCGGCAGCATGGACATCTGCGCCCGCGATTCGATCTGAAACACGCCGGTGGTGTCGGCGCGGCAAATCATGTCGTATACGGCGCTGTCCTCGCTCGGTACGTTGGCCAGCTCGAGCCCGCCCGCGGCACCCGAGGCTGCGCCGAATTCATTGACCAGGTTGAACGCGCGCCGTATCGCGGTCAGCATGCCCAAAGCCAGCACGTCCACTTTCAAGAGTCCCAGCGCATCGAGATCGTCCTTATCCCACTGGATCACGGTGCGGTCCGGCATCGTCGCGTTCTCGATGGGCACGAGTTCATCCAACCGCCCGCGGGCAATGACGAAGCCGCCCACGTGCTGCGAGAGGTGGCGGGGGAAGCCTAAGATCTCCGCCGCGAGCGCGATCAGGCGGCCGATCAGCGGATTCTCAGGATCGAAGCCGGAAGCGCGGATGCGTTCCGGATCGATGCGCTGGCCATCCCACCACTGCATGGCGCGCGCGAGGCGGTCGACCTGCGCAAGATCGAACCCTAACGCCTTGCCTACGTCCCGGAGCGCGCTGCGCGGGCGGTAGCAGATCAGGGTGGCGGCCAATGCCGCACGCTCGCGGCCGTACTTGCCGTAGATATATTGAATGACTTCTTCGCGCCGCTCATGCTCGAAGTCCACGTCGATATCCGGCGGTTCATTGCGCTCTTTGGAAATGAAGCGTTCGAACAGCATGGACATGCGCGAGGGGTCTACTTCGGTGATGCGCAGGCAATAGCAGACGGTCGAGTTGGCAGCGGAACCGCGTCCTTGGCAAAGTATTTTCTGCGAGCGGGCGTATTCGACCACATCGTGCACGGTCAGAAAGAACGGCTCGAATTTGAGCTCGGCAATCAGGCGCAGCTCATGTTCGATGTTCTCGCGCACGGCATGCGGGGCGCCGTTCGGCCAGCGGTAGGCGCAGCCGCGCAGGGTCAGTGCGCGCAAGTGGCTCGTCGGCGTTTCTCCCGCCGGGACGATTTCTTCCGGGTACTCGTAACGCAGCTCATCGAGCTTGAAAGTGCAGCGCTCGGCGATATTCAGTGTTTCCGCCAGCAGCGGCTCAGGGTACAGCTCGCGTAAACGTTGCAGGGAACGCATGCACCGTTCGCCGTTGGGAAACAGGGCATAGCCGGCGGTTTGCAGCGCTTCGCCGAGACGAATCGCCGTCAGCACATCCTGCAAGGCACGGCGGCTGCGCCGATGCATATGGACATCGCCCGCCGCCACGCATGGCAGCTGCAGCGTTTTTCCCAAATCTTCGAGCATTTCCCCACGCCGTGCATCGTAGCCGCTCGTCAAAAGCTCCACGCCGATCCACAAGCGCCCTTCGAAGCGTTCGCGCAGCCAGCGGCCGTCCGATTCTTGATGCGGCCATCGCGCCTTGTCCAGCGAGGGCAGCCAGAGAATCAGGCATCCGGCGAGCGCGCCCTCGAGATCGGACCGCTGCAGCGCATAGCAGCCTTTGCGGGTTGCACGCCGCGCCTTGCTGACCAAGCGGCTCAACGCGCCGTAGCTGCTCCGATCGGTGGCCAGCACCACGAGTTTGAGTGCATCGAGACAGTTGAACTCGCTGCCGACGATCAGATGCAACCCCAGTTCCTTGGCGGCGACGTGGGCGCGCACCACGCCCGCCAGAGAGCACTCATCGGTGAGCGCCAGTCCGCTGTAGTTCAGGGCCTTGGCTTGCGCTATGAGTTCTTCGGGGTGCGAAGCGCCGCGCAAAAAGGAAAAGTTGCTCAAGGCATGCAGTTCGACGTACACGTCAAGCCTCAAGCGAATACGCCGTGCACATACCAGCGCTTGGACTGGCGTTCCTGAAAAACCCACAGCCGGGCCCCCTGGGGCTGGCGCGCAATGTAGTAATCGCGGGCTATGCCTTTGCCATCCCACCAGCCGCTCTCGATGCGTTCGGGACCTTGCAGCACTTCCGGCTTAGGGCAAGGCAGCGGTTCACTCAGCAGCCACACTGGGCGCGGCGGCGGCTGATCGACTTGCTCTGCCTTTATTCCAGCGGTCAAGCACAGCTCATGCACCCGCCGCCATGCCGCTTCCGGCCGGTGTTCCGGAATCAAGCAAACGCCATACACTGCCGTCTCGCCCAGGCGTGCCCGCAAACGCTCCACCAATTGCGGCGCGCTGTCGCGGCTGCCGGCGCCCGTCAATCCTGCAAAAACATCGAGTGAGCTGGCCGACAGGTTCCGTAGGGAACCGGAAATGAGTTCCATGCCTCGAACCGGCGCTCTAAGCTCAAGCCGCGTCAGTTTTTGGCAAAGCACATCGCTCAAACGCCGCTGCTCGCTCGTGATGCTGGCCAAGCCCAATTGCAGGCGAGTCGCCGGACCTTCCCGATGCTTCAGTTTCAGCTGCATCGCTTGAATGCCTGCCTGGCGCCGTCGCAAGAATCCTGCGCAGCGCTCGATCAAGGGCTCGAGCGCTTTTTCCAAATAGGCGACATGCTCGATTTCCGTTTCGAAATCGCAGCGTTCCCGAAAACGCTCACGCCGCAAGAATGCTTTACGAGGGGCCGGCTGCCGTGCCAGGGCAATGTCCAGATCCGCCACCACGGCGGGACTTAATCGGCGCGCAAGGCCGGCGCGCGGCAAGCGCATCAGTTCGCCCAAGGACGTGACGCCCATGGCCCGCAACGTTTGCAGCTGTTCGGCATGCCAAGCCGTGCAGGCAACGGGCAACTTCGCCAGGCGGCTCGGCAGCAGTTCGATGTCCTCCAGGCGCGCCGGATCGCCGGCACGCGCCAACCACAACGCAGCCAAGGTCGAAGGAGCCGTGGCGCTGTTGGCGGTGCGTGCCAGGCGGCGCCAACGCTCGTCGATGTCCGCGTGCAGTTGCTGCAACGAACCGAACAACTTCACGCTGCCCTTGATTTCCAGCAGTAAGGCGTTAGGCGGCTCGAGACTGACGAACGAAGTGAAAGATTGCGCCTGCCGGCCGAGTTCCTGCAAAGCGGCGGAGGTATCCGCAATCATTTCCGGAAATACCGCGGCATACCACAATTGCTTTGGGCGTGATGATGCGGGTTGCCCGCGCGGCAGCGCCGGGTATGCCGGCGATGCCGGCGCCGGCCGAGCTTTCAGCGCGGGTGCCGGCGAAGCGTCGGGACGCCGCTCCGGCGCCGCGGCAAACAGGTCTGCCGTTCGCGATTTCGCAGCACGCAATTTCAAGGATCACCAAGATCTACCGGGCCGGGACGGCCGCCCTGCACTTTGAGTAAATCAAGGCGTGCGCACGGCTCGCCCCGGCTCATGACGATGCGCAAGTTGGCCGGCGAAGATTCGAAACGGTGTCTCTCGGGACGAAACAGTACACCGAGCGATGCGCCCGCTTCGGCCGCCAATTTCAAGCGCCGCAGCCAGCGATCATCGGTGCCTTTCAACCAAAGCAGAATGGCAGCGCAGACGCCGGAGCTCAAGGCCTGTTCTGCCGCCCACAAAGCCTCGGTGGCGCTGGCCGGACGCACAATGAGCAAACGCTTAAGTTCGATTCCCTGCTGGGCCAAGGCAGGCGCATAGGGTTCATGCGGAGGCGCTATCCAGACGAGCCAGCGAGCATCGCCGCCGTTGCCGCGCTGACAGGCCACCAGCGCCGGCAAAAAAAGCTGCACTTCGCCTAAGCCGGTATCGTCCAGCAGCACCTCGATGAGCGACGCCGTCGGCCACCCACCCCCCGGCAAGCGGGCATCCAGCGAGCTCTTACCGGTGGACCAAACCGGACGAGCGGGGGCAGCCGAGGCGTCTTTTAGCTTCCAAACGCGCGCATCGGCCAGGACTTCCGCAAGTAACGGTGCCTCACGCGGCATCCACGTCTTTACCACGACGCAGCACACCGACGACCACCCCTTCGATAATCATGGGTTGTTCTTTGAGATCGACGCGAATCGGTTCGAAGTCGGCGTTTTCGGGCAGCAGCCAAACGATCGCGCCTTCCTGCCGATATCGTTTGACCGTCACTTCGTTTTCTAAACGGGCGACCACAATCTGGCGATTGCGCACTTCGGGCGTGCGATGCACGGCAACCAAATCGCCATCGAGAATGCCGGCATTTTTCATGCTCATGCCCTGCACCTTCAGGAGGTAATGCGGCTGAGGTTGGAATAATTGCGGATCAATTTGGTAGCGCCTCTCGATATGCTCTTCAGCCAAAATCGGCCGGCCCGCAGCCACGCGGCCGATGAGGGGCAAACCCAATTGTTCACGCAGAATGTCTTTGAGCTGAATGCCGCGAGAGGCACCGGGAATCAGGTCGATCACGCCTTTGCGCTGCAAGGCGCGCAAATGCTCCTCGGCGGCATTGGGAGACTTGAAGCCGAGGGTGCGGGCAATTTCCGCACGAGTGGGTGGCATGCCGCTTTCAGAAATGGCGTTTTGAATCAGCCGTAAGATCTGAGTTTGACGAGGAGTAAGGTCCGACATGACATCACCTGTATATGTAGACAGTGACTGTCATTATATACAGTCTTCGGCGGCTGGCAAGCCGGGCCCCGATATCTGCCGGCTGGCTGCTCTGGATCTGATACCGCAATCTGCGCGGCAGTCACCCCACCGTCGCTTATCGAGCCGCAACCACCGGCTCGAATGCGTACCGTCGACATCGAGATCAACCGACGGCGGCGCCGTCTGCACTCGCTCTGCGGATGAGCTGCGGCGAATCTCTCGCATCGATGCGTTTCTGGATAAAGCAGAAACGCCCGCAAGCGCATCGACGTTTTTTCACTCTTCAACACAATCCAAAACCGGCGTATCAGATAAATGGTTGAGCGAATGGAAAGCACGATGTCGCGCTCTCTTCGCTTTGCTGATCATCCAGTGAATGGTCGACCGCGAGCTTTGCGTGTAAAACGCACGAGACAATTCAAAGCCGCAGTGTCTGTAAAAATTGCATCTAGATGGCGAATTCTTAATGAATTCACGACTTGTCAGAAACGAACTACGCTTAAAAGCGTCTTGTTATACCGACAAATCGTTATTTTCAGTTGCAATCGAGGCTCGAATTTGGCTTTATGTAGGACTGTGCTGCGACGCGGGCGGGTGCGATAGCGTTCCTGTGCCTGGTGTGGCAACACATCGGAGTGTTCCGAGACAAATGAATTAACCCTAGGGGAATATTTTTATGAATCTGACAACCACACTAAAGGTCTCTCTCGCCGCGGCTTGCGTCATCGCATTCGCGGGGTGCACTGACCTGAAGCCGATCCAGGCGCAGATCGATGACCTGAAGTCGCAGGTCAGTAAGCTGCAGGGCGACACGGCGCGGGCCTCGAGCGAAGCGGCTGCTGCGCACGCTGCGGCCAACAGCGCTCAGTCGGCGGCCTCGGGCGCACAAAGCACGGCAAATCAAGCCCTGTCGACGGCACAGGCAAATTCGACGGCCATTGAAGCGATCAATGAGAAGATCGATCGCATGTTCAAGAAGTCCGTCTCGAAGTAGATCAAACAGCAATCGTTTGACTTCAAGCGCCGCGGCATCCCCGCGGCGTTTTTCTTTGCTTAGCAGCCAATCGGCGCTCAGTAGCGAATCAGGGCCGACCCCCAGGTAAATCCGCCGCCGAACGCTTCGAGCAACAGCAATTGGTCTCGCTTTACGCGACCGTCGCGAATCCCCGTGTCGAGAGCCAGAGGCACGGACGCGGCTGAGGTGTTGCCCTGCGTGCCGATCGTCACGATGACCCGCTCCATCGGCAATTCGAGCCGCTTCGCGATCGCCTCGATGATTCGAATATTCGCCTGGTGCGGAATCAGCCAATCGAGTTCGGTCTTCGCGATATTGTTGGCGTTCAGTGTCTCAATGACCAGTTGTCCCAAGGTATTTACCGCGACCTTGTAGACCTCGTTGCCCTTCATCTGCACGCTGGCCTTGCCTTCGCGGATCAGTTTGAAGCCCTTCGACACGCCGTCGGGGTAGGTCAGCAGATCTTTGTACCTGCCATCGGAATGCAGCCGCGTGCTGATGATTCCCGGCGCGCCGGAGGGCTGCAGCACCACGGCCCCGGCGCCATCGGCAAACAGCACGCAGGTACCTCTATCGTTCCAGTCGATGATGCGGGTGAGCGTCTCGGCCCCGACCACGAGCGCGCACTTCGCTTCGCCGAGCCGCACAAACTTATCCGCCACGCTCAATGCATAGACAAAGCCGGTGCACGCCGCCTCCATGCTGAATGCCGGACAGCCGTGAATCCCCAATCGATCCTGCAGCAAGGTCCCCACGTTCGGGAATACCTGATCCGGCGTGGTCGTGCCGACGCAGATCAAGTCGATATCGGCCGCCGTGACACCTGCGGCATCGATCGCGCGGCGTGCGGCGATCTCCGCCAGGTCCGTGGTGGTCTCGCCTTCGGCCGCCACGTGGCGTTGCGATATTCCGGTCCGGGTTCGGATCCATTCGTCGCTGGTGTCGACCAATTTCTCGAGATCGCGGTTGGTGAGAATTTTTTTCGGCAGGTAGCTGCCGGTGCCGGCGATTCGTGAGTACATTACAGTCCTTCAAGCACCGCGTGAAACGCCCAAACGCTGCGCGATTCGCGCCGGCACGCCATTTCGCGCCTCCAGAACCGCGACCTCAATGGCGCGCTGAAAACCGAACAGGTCGGTGCCTCCATGGCTCTTGATGACGATGCCGTTCAAGCCGACCATGGCGGCGCCATTATAGCGGCGCGGATCTATCCGCGTACGCAGCGCATTCAACGTCGGACGCGCGGCCAGATAGCCGAACTTGCGCAGCGGCGAGCGAGCGAACTCTTCGCGCATCGCACTGGTAATCAGGCGCGAGGCGCCTTCCATGACCTTCAACGCGATATTGCCGGTGAATCCGTCCGTAACGACGACATCGACGCTGTCCGAGAAGATGTCATGCCCTTCGACGAAGCCGACATAGTTGATGTCCGCTGCCGCCATCAGATTGTGCGCGGCTTGGACGGTCTCATTGCCCTTGACCTCCTCCTTACCGATATTGAGCAAGCCCACCCGCGGCCGCTCATGCGCACCTTCGAGGTCCGCAGCCAATACCGAACCCATCACGGCGAATTGCACCAACTGTACGGGCGTGCACGATGCGTTGGCGCCGAGATCCAGCATGTAGGTATGGCCGCCGGTCGAAGGGATGATTTGAACGATCGCCGGACGCTCGACGCCGGGAAGCATTTTCAGGACGAAATGCGCGGTGGCCATCAAGGCACCGGTATTGCCGGCACTGACGCAGGCATGCGCGTCGCCGGCCTTGACGAGATCGATGGCGCGCCGCATGGATGAATCTTTTTTGCGCCTCAGAGCTTCGCGCGGATGATCGGTCATTTCGACGACTTCCGCCGCGAACAGGCATGACACGTTGGCAAGGCTTGCGCCCGCCAGCTCGCGCTCCAGATCGGCCTGTCTGCCGGTCAATGTAAAGCGCACATCCTTGAACTCGCGCGCCGCCGCCAGCGCAGCGCCGACGGAGACCGACGGCCCTAGATCGCCGCTCATGGCGTCGATGGCAATATGGAGCGGCGCAGTCACGGTGCGCAATTCGCCTAAAGCTTATCTGACGGGCTATTCTTCGGCTGCTGCCGCATCCGCCTTGGTCTGCAATACTTTCTTGCCGCGATAAAACCCATCGCGGGAAATGCGATGCCGCGAATGAGTTTCACCGCTTTTGGGCTCGATCGACACCGCAGGGGCCGCGAGCGCCGAATGGGAACGGTGCATGCCGCGCTTGGACGGTGTCTTTCTACTTTTTTGAACTGCCATGGGTTGTCCTAACTTAAGTTTTCTTCAATAAATCCTGCAAGACTGCGAACGGCCGATGCCGCTCCTCCGGCGCCGGCGCCTGGCCGCATGCCTCCGGCGTGCTGCAGGAGGCAATGACGGGCAGAGCCAACAATAATTCTTCCTCGGCCAATTCGCGCAAGCTAATGGCGCCTTCATCCATCAGATAAATTTCTCGAGGCGACTTCGCGGGCGCCTCCGCTTCGCTCACTACAAATTCAATTTCACTGTCGCCGGCCACCGGCAGTTCGAAACCCTGCAAGCACCGTTGGCATACCAGCCGGGGGGTTGCCTGCACGGCGACAGTAGCGCCGATGCGTCCCGCTTCCAGCCGCGAGAAGGCGAATCGCGCCTTGACCGACCCGCGCGCATCCGCCAGCAAATCCTGCAACCGGGACATCTCACTCAAGGGATAGACGCGCTCCAACACCGTCGCGTCTTTCGCCAGGCGCGCGCAATCTACCCGGTCAGACAGGCCCGATGCCATGGGCCGCGTATAATAGTGCTCGGGTATCCCACTGTCAAAACGAATCCGGTGCAAGTCTTTGTTTTTGAAGTCTCCCCCTCAACTCATTTTGGCCTCGACGTCGCGTTACCGGAAGGAGCTCTTGGCAAGGCTTGGACTGGCTTTCTCTTGCATGACCCCGGGCGTGGACGAGACCCCGGCAGCCGGGGAAGCACCCGCCGCCTTGATAGCGCGGCTCGCCAGAGCCAAGGCCGCCGCCGTGGCGGCCCGGGAACCCGGTGCCTGGGTGATCGGGTCGGATCAGGTCGCGGTTCTCCACGCATCCGCCGCGCCAACCATACTCGGCAAACCGGATACGGAAGCGCAGTGCCGATCGCAGCTGCGGAGTTGCTCCGGCCGCCGGGTCGAATTTCTCACCGCGGTGGCGGTGATGCACCGGGAAAGCAACTCGGTGAGCGAATTCATGGATAGAACGAGCGTCAGTTTCCGTACCCTCGATGACGCTGTCATCGAGCGCTACGTGGCCAAGGAGCGGCCGCTGGACTGCGCAGGCGGATTCAAGAGCGAGGGTCTCGGCATCGCATTGTGCGAATCGATTGAAAGCGCCGATCCCACGGGACTCATCGGCCTGCCCTTGATCGGTTTGAGCGCGGCGCTGCGCACGGCCGGCTTCGCGCTGCCCTAGGAGACTCTTCCTACCGCCCAGACTCCTAGCGCCTCGCGGGCTTTGCACCGCGCGCGCCTTTCTCGCCGCGGCGTTTGACCGGTGTGATGGCATCCAGCACCGCGGTCAATTCTTCGGGCAGCGGTGCGCTCACGTGAAACGGAACACCGGAACCGGGCCGCTCAAAGGCGATCGATTGCGCATGTAAAAACGTTCGCTTCAGGCCATGGGCCTTCAAATCCGCGTTGCGCGCACGGTCGCCGTACTTGTCGTCGCCCAATAGCGGATGTCCGGCGAATGCGGCATGGACGCGAATTTGATGCGTGCGCCCGGTGGGAATGTCGACTTCCATGAGCGTCGCTAAAGCACCGAAGAACTGCACGGGCTTGAAGACACTGACCGAATCCTTGCCGGCCGCCGCCACCCGCACGTGCCGCTCGCCATGCTGGCGGTTATCAGTTGCAAGCGGTGCATCGATGCGCTTCGTCCCCAGCTGCCAGCTGCCCGCCACCAGCGCAAGATACGTCTTGTGCATGCCGCCGTTGCGGATCAAGGCGTGCAGCGCGACCAGCGTGCTGCGATCGCGCGCTACACTCAAGCAGCCGCTGGTGTCTCGATCCAGCCGGTGCACCAGTTCGAGGGTCTCGCGCGGCCGCGATGCCCGCAGCGCTTCGATGACTCCGAAACTCATGCCGCTGCCGCCATGCACAGCAACACCCGCAGGCTTGTTGACGATGAGCAAATGCTTGTCCTGGAAAATGATCGCCCGCTCGATCAATTCCAACAGGCTGGTGGAGGGCCGGCCCGGCTGTGCGTCGGCCTCAATCCTCACCGGCGGCAGGCGCAGCTCATCCCCTTCCTGAATACGGTACTCGGCGTCCACCCGCTTGCGGTTGACGCGAACCTCTCCCTTGCGCAGCAGGCGGTAAACGCGGCTGCGGGGTACCGTTTTGAAATGCCGCATCAGGAAATTATCGATCCGCTGACCCGCCTCATCCGCGGTCACCGTGCGCAGAGTGAGAGGACTTTTCGGCCCTTGCGGTCGAGACGATTCGGTGGCAGGGCTGTGCATATTTTCGCTTGAATTATACCGCTATTGGCCTAACACATTGATTACATTGACCCTGGCGCCGTGTCGTGCTAATGTCTCAAAACCGTGTCAGGCGCGAGAACCTTTAAGGGCCAACGCCCTAATCTAGGTGACGCATATAGACACCGGTTTCCAGTGGTCCCCCATCCTTTTGGGGAGCCGCATATTAGTTGGTTCTGGAACTCCAGACCATCGCTCGGCCGATGAGACAGAGGCGCGAAAGCTCAAAACTTGAGCTTAGGCTTTTGATAAGCGGTTAACCGAGAACCAAGGCCCCGGGCTTGCCGTATACGTTTTGGCTTAAAGTGATGGAGTTGCTGCCGGTCGCGTGCTTCGCGTTCGGCGCTCACTCTTTGCTTGCCGCATCCAGGCTTACGACCCTGCCTTTCATTCTCAAGCTCTCCTCGGCCCCTACCATTTCAGTTGGGGCACATGAAAAGAATGCTCGTCAACGCAGTTCAAGAAGAAGAACTGCGAGTTGCACTCGTCGACGGTCAAAAACTATACGACTTATCGATTGAGATCCCGTCTCGGGAACAGAAAAAATCCAATATCTATAAAGGCCGAATTACCCGCGTAGAGCCCAGCCTCGAAGCGGCATTCGTTGAATATGGCGCGCAGCGTCACGGCTTCCTGCCGCTCAAAGAAGTCTCCAAGGAGTACTTCCGCGCGCAGCCCTCGAATGGCGGCCGCCTCAACATCAAGGACCTTTTGCAGGAAGGCCAGGAACTGATCGTTCAGGTCGAAAAAGAGGAGCGCGGCAACAAAGGCGCAGCTCTTACGACCTTCATCAGCCTCGCCGGCCGCTTCTTGGTATTGATGCCGAACAATCCGCGCGCGGGCGGCGTATCGCGCCGCATCGAGGGCGAGGACCGCGAGCAGATGCGCGATGCCATGAATGGCCTGGTCATCCCCGAGGGCATGGGGGCGATCGTGCGAACTGCCGGTGTGGGCCGCAGCACGGAAGAATTGCAGTGGGATTTGAACAACCTCAAGGCCGCATGGGATGCGATCGTTGCGGCTAACGACGGCAGGCCGGCGCCGTTCCTGATTTTCCAGGAAAGCGATGCGGTCACGCGCGGACTACGCGATTATTTCTCCGACGACGTGGGCGAGTGTCTCATCGACCAGCCGGAGGCCTTTCAAAAAGCGCAGGAGTACATGCAGCGCTTCATGCCCCCGGATGCGCAGCGCAAGCTTAAGCTCTACACCGATCCGGTGCCGCTGTTTACGCGTTACCAGATCGAGAGCCAGATCGAATCGGCCTATGCGCACAAGGTGACCCTCCCCTCGGGCGGCAGCTTGGTGATCGACCACACCGAAGCACTGGTGTCGATCGACATCAATTCGGCGCGCAGCACCCGCGGCGGCGATATCGAGGCCACCGCACGCAATACCAACCTGGAAGCTGCCGAGGAAATTGCGCGCCAACTGCGTCTGCGCGATATCGGCGGCTTGATCGTCATCGACTTCATCGACATGGAGTCGACGGCGAATCAGCGTGCCGTGGAAGACATGCTGCGCGACTCGGTCAAGATGGACAGGGCCCGAATCCAGCTCGGCAGACTCTCGCGCTTTGGATTGCTCGAGTTGTCGCGCCAACGGCTGCGGCCGGCCTTGAGCGAGACGACGCACATCAATTGTCCGCGCTGCGGCGGCATGGGCACGATCCGCGGGGTCGAATCGATGTCGCTCGCGTTGCTAAGATTGATCGGCGAGGAGGCGCGCAAGGAGCGGACCGGCCGCGTCGTCGCTCAGGTGCCGGTGGATGTCGCGACCTATCTCATGAACGAGAAACGCGAGCAGCTGAATCAAATCGAAACGCGCGACAAGGTGTCGCTGGTGATTGTGCCGAATCAGCACATGCAGACTCCGGCCTACACGCTGCGGCGCCTCCGCGAAGACGAAAAGGAACTGCCCGAGAACACCACTGCGAGTTATCAGCTGGCGGATCAACCGGTTGTCGATGATTCGAACATCGGCGAGCGGGACAAAAAACCGCCCGGCGATGTTCCGCTGGTGCCGAGTATTTTGCCGGCCTCCACCGCGCCGATTGTTCCCATGCCGGAGCCCATTGCGGCGAAGGCCCCGCCGGCGATCGCGCAAGTCGGCGCGCTGGTGAAATTTTGGCGCTGGCTGTTTGGGGATCCCGCGGCCCGGGCCGCGGCCAAGGCCGGGGCTGCGCCTGCGCAACCGCACCGGGACCGGCCGGCTAATCGCGACATTCGCCATGACCGCTACCGTACCGGCGGCGATCGAGATCGACACCGTGATCGCGGCGAGCGCGACCGGGGAGATCGCGACCGGAATCGCGACGTGCGGCGTGATGGACCGCGCGATCCGCGCCGCGACGGCCGGCCGCGCGGCGACAACCCGCGCGACAATCGCAATGAAGGCGCGGCACGCCGGCCCGAGAATTCAGGCCAGCCCGAGCGCAGCGCGGGCGGCCAGCGTGGCGAGCCGTCTCGCCAAGATCAGTCGAGCCGCCAAGATCAGTCGAGCCGCCAAGATCAGTCACCCCGCTCCGATCAAGCTCCTCGCCCGGCCAATGAGGCCGAGCGTGCTGCGAACGAGCGCGGCGAGCGAAACGAACGTGGTGAGCGCAGCGAGCGGGGCGGCCGCAGTCGCCGTCGCCGCGGGCGAGGCCGGCGCGAGGGCAGCGAAGGACCCGCAAACGGTGGTTCGGGCAATCAGGCGCCGGCGGGCGCACCGGTCGCAGGCTCGGAGAATTTTGCAGGGACCGCCGAGAGGGAGTCGGCAGCGTCGCCGGCGCCCTCCTTCGAACGCCCGGCCTTTGAGGCCACGCGTGAGACCGCGCCGATGAATGCGGCACCTGAGCCAACTCCCTCTCGCGAACCTGCAGCGGCACCGCTTGCGCCTCCCGCGCCGCCTCGGAACGCCGAAACGGCACCCGCGAACCCGGGAACAGACAACAAATACGTGGTGTGGTCTTCCGCCCCCGCCGACGTTCAGCGTTCCGGCCCGGATGAGCATTGATGGAGGGTGCGTAGCCTAAAATCCAGCGCCAGGCTAACGCTCACGAGCGCGGCCGTCATGCCGCGCAAGCTGGCGACGGCGATACTAGAGGCGCGCATGACAGCCGAGTGCGTCGGTGGCTGGCCGAGCTTCGCCCAAACATAAAATATTGCCGTGAAGGTTGCCGCGGTCAGCACATAGATCAGCATCCAGATCATCCGATCGCGCTGCGGCATCAACCGATTGGGCACCGCCGCTTGCGGTCCGCGACGCAAGCTGTAGCTCACCATCAACAGCACCGCCGCCAGACCCAAGAGCGAGCCGAGATCCTGCATCACATATATCGCAGGAAGATGCCGGCTGCCGATGTCGATGATGGAATCGTCGAGTAGCGGAAACATTCGAACGCCCCGCCCTCCGTCATGCGTGAATCCATCCCAGACGAGGTGGGTCAATGCGCCCGCCAGAATCCCGGCCGCCGCCAGCAGCCATTGCCGCACTGAGCGGAAATTCGCCTCGGCGGCGAATTCCCGCCAGCGGGCGTACGGGCCGTCGGGCAGCACTTCCATCATGGGCGTTTTGATCAACAGCTGAAAAATCCAGTACGTGCTCAAGCCGATCGGCAGGCAAAACGTCAGCAGGGCGATCGCGCTGTGGGTTTCCACCCGCGGCATCCCCGGAAAAAAAATTCGAAAATCCGGGACCATGGCGCCGATAACGGCGGCAGAAAGCAGCTGCCAGCGCGCCAATAAGCGCGCGAACGGCAGGACGACCGCGGTGTGTGAAATGGTAAATGGCATGGCGGGCTAGAGTGTCATGTAAACGTCATATCCTGCATCTATAACCCGGGAGTTGCGCTTCACTCAGAAATAACTGGATCACAATGGCTAATATATCCGCGCTAGACCAGAGTTCCCTTGCAATTGACGAACCGGCCGCCTCCTCGGCGCTCGTTCGGCATAGGTCCAGTCCTTGGTTCAACATTCTCGCAATTGCCGTAATCATTACCGGAATCATATACGCCGGCTATCATCTCGCGGACGACTTATCGGTGGTTCACGATACCCGCGCCTATCCCTACATCCTGCTCGGCATCGCCTTGGCCATCGCACGGGCGCGGTCGCATTCGGCATCATCTCGCTGCTGCCGGTCGAACTGATTTTGCAGGTGAGCAGCGGCAACGCTGGCGGCCTATATTGGCTGCTACGCACCTTCCTGTAAGGCAGCGAGCAGTCCGCGCGAAGCGGCTGTCGTCAAATCGAGCACTTTCTCGAAATCGGCTTCGCCGCCGTATTACGGGTCGGGCACGTCCCGGAGTTTCGTCTGCGGCGCGTATTCAAGAAACGGTTTTAGCCCGGCGCGCGCGTTGCCGGGCCGGATAGCCTCGAGCCCGCGCAGGTTGTCCCGGTCCATCGCCAGAATGAGATCGAAGCGCAGGAAATCGGCCGCCGTCACCTGCCGCGCCCGTAGGTCGCCGATGTCAATACCGCGCGCCAGCGCCGCGCGCCGGCTGCGCGGATCCGGCGGCGCACCGATGTGATAATCGGCGGTTCCCGCCGAATCAATTTCCAAAACCAGGCCCGGCGCCTCACGCGCCGCCAAATACCGCAGCACCCCTTCCGCGGTGGGACTGCGGCAGATATTCCCCAAACATACAAAAAGCACGCGGTGCGGCGCCCGTTTCCGCCCTGCGCCCCTTTGAATTGTAGCCATGCAATCATTATGATTCGCGTCGGGAATAAAAACAGGCATGGAGGCGGGATGTCACAACAAGCTAGTGCGGCGGCAATTTTGCTGCTCGTGTCCTTTCCACTTCTTTCGATCTCCGGGCCCGCATTCGATGCGGCAAAGGCGTTTGGCGCCCGCCCAAGCGTCGAGGACCTGAGCCTGTCGCCCGACGGCATGAGCGTCGCGTTTGTCGCTCCGGCGAGCGGCCAGGGATCGATGGTGTTCGTTCAAAGTCTTGCGAAAGGGGCACCGCGGGTTGCCAAACCCATACTTAGCGCGGGCGGCAAGCCCGAGCGGCTCGGCGGCTGCGACTGGGTCTCGAATCAACGCCTGGTTTGCACCATGTACGGCGTGGTGGCCAGCAGCCTGGTGCTTGAACCGGTGGAGTTTTCCCGCCTCGTCGCAATCAACGCCGATGGCACCAAGCTGCAGATGCTCAGCAGCAAAGGGAGCTCATTCACGCGGGGAATACAACTCGGCGGCGGCGACGTCATCGATTGGCTGCCCGATGAGGACGGGGCAGTGCTCATGACCCGGGTTTACTTGCCGGATGATCACACCGGCAGCCACATCGGTTCCTCAAAGCATGGCATCGCTGTCGACCGGGTCGACACGCTTACTCTGAACTCGCGAACCATCGAGCAGCCGCGCGACGACGCCTTCGCCTACATCAGCGACGGCCGCGGCACTATCCGCATCATGGGAGCCCGATCGAGGCGCGGCGCGCTCGGGGAATTTGCCTCAGGGAACACGGCTTATTTCTATCGCATGATAGGTTCGCGCGATTGGCTGCCGATGGGGGAAATGGTCGGCGAGGAGTACAACGGCTTCGAACCTGTTGCAGTGGATCATGACGCGAACCTGGCCTACGGCTACAAGAAGCTGGACGGCCGCCGGGCGCTCTATACGGTTGCCCTCGACGGTTCGCTAAAAGAAGATCTCGTGTACGCGCGGCCCGACGTGGACGTCGGCGGATTGAACCGCATCGGCCGTCGCCACCGAGTGGTGGGAGTGAGCTATTCCGACGATTTCCCGCGCTACCATTTCTTGGATCCGGATTTTGAAAGACTGCTGGTGTCGCTGGCAAAAGCGCTGCCGGGACAACTATCCCTGCATGTGGTTGATTCGAGCTTGGACGAAAACAAGCTGCTGATTCGCGCGGGCAGCGACCAGGATCCGGGCGTTTACTATTTGTTCGACAAGAAGCTGCGGCAATTGGAGACGTTCTTCGCCGTCCGAGGAGAGCTGGAAGGCGTGAAACTCGCCCGCGTCAAGCCGATCCACTATCAGGCCGCCGACGGCTCGATGATCCCAGGATACTTGACACTGCCGCCCGGCATCGATACGCCGAAGGATCTGCCCGCCATCGTCATGCCGCATGGCGGCCCGGGCGCGCGCGATTACTGGCGCTTCGATTGGCTGGCGCAATTTTACGCCTCGCGCGGCTATGCGGTGCTGCAGCCGAATTTTCGGGGCTCGACCGGCTATGGAGATGATTTTTTCAATAAAAACGGTTTTCGCTCATGGCCGACGGCCATTGGCGATGTGCTCGATGCCGGCAGGTGGCTGGTTGCGCAAGGCATCGCACGCGCCGATAAGCTCGCGGTCGTAGGCTGGTCTTATGGCGGCTACGCGGCGCTGCAGTCGGCGGTGGTCGACCCGGATGTGTTCAAAGCGGTAGTTGCCATCGCACCGGTGACGGATCTCCCGGAACTGAAGGAACAGCGCCGCCATTGGTCCGATTTCCTGGTTGTAAGCCGCGAAATCGGCGAAGGCCCGCATGTGCGCGAGGGCTCGCCGGCGCTGAACGCGGCGAAGATCAAAGTTCCGGTGCTGCTATTCCACGGCGAAATGGACCTCAACGTGCCGATCCAGCAATCGAAGGAGATGGCCGATCATTTGGCGGCCGCCGGCGTGCCGCACGAATTGATAACCTGGCCGGACTTGGACCATCGGCTCGATGACTCGGCGGCGCGCGCCGAAATGCTGCGCAAGAGCGAGGCGTTCCTGCGCCGTGTTTTAGGGTTGTGATCGTTGGGGCCAGGCCTTCCGCAATGCAGCTCTGACACGCTCGAGATCTGCCTGGGTGTCGATTCCCGCGGGCGGCGACTGCGCCAGTGCCACCAAATGGATATGCATGCCGTGCTCCAGTGCACGCAGCTGTTCGAGCTTTTCCGTGGTTTCGAGCGGGGTCGGCGGCCACGCGGCAAATTGCAGTAGGCTGCGGACGCGATAGGCATAAATGCCGATATGCCGCCACGCTCCGGCATGCGAGGTCGGGCTATTGGCGGCGCTATCATCCCTGGGCCACGGCACCGGCGCGCGGCTGAAATACAACGCCCGTCCATCGCGCGCGCGCAATGCTTTCACGCAATTCGGATCGAGAAATTCCTGCAGCGATTGCACCGGCGCGACCGCGGTGCTGATTTCGCTGCCGGCGGCTTCGTGGAGACTTTGCGAGACGCGCGCGACAACATCGGCGGGCATCATGGGTTCATCACCCTGCAGATTGACGACGATATCGTCGGCCGCGAATCCCTTGCGGCGTACCGTCTCGGCAATTCGATCGGTCCCGGAGACGTGATCCGGCGATGTCATCACGCAATCGGCGCCGAACGCGGCAGCGGCCGAGCGAATCCGCTCATCGTCCGTGGCGACCAGCACCGAGGCCGCGCCGCTGGCGACGGCGCTCTGCCACACCCATTGGATCAGGGGCCGGCCGTTGATTTCCAGCAGCGGCTTGCCGGGCAGGCGTGTCGATGCGAAGCGCGCCGGTATGATGACGTGAAACACCGGCCTATCAGGATTCCAGGAGAGGGTCGTCGGCGTTCAACGCGCGAGCCTCTTCGGGCAGCATCAGCGGGATGCCGTCGCGCACGGCATAAGCCAGCCGATCAGGCCGGCATATGAGTTCGAGCGCATTGCCGGCGCCCACGCTGCGCAGCGGACCCTTGCAGACGGGACAAACCAGCAAATCAAGCAAGCGCTTATCCATATATCCTCACGCGCGGGCAGCGCGGCTCTCGATCGACCTGATGACGATGCCTCGCAGTTTCTCAGCATCGCCGGGCGCGAAAGCCACGCTGACGGGAACGTACCAATGATGAGGGCCGGCGATCTCCCGGCATTTTACGGCATCCTTCTCCGTCATGAGCACCGCAAGGTCGTCGGCGAAGGATATATCCTCGAGCGTGATCCGCGCGTGATCCGGCAGCGGGTGTTCGATGGCGCGGATGCCCACGGCACGCAGCATCGCGAAGAACCGCTGTGGGTTGCCGATGGCCGCGATCGCGTGCACCGGCTGGCCGGAAAACTCGCGCAACGGCTTGATCGTGCCGTACTTCATCGCAACTGCACTGGTCGCCAGCAATCGCACGTGGAGAGCGCCATCGAGCTTGAGTTCGCCATTGCGGCCGGGTTCGCCATTGCGGCCGGGTTCGCCATTGCGGTCGAGGGCGCCGCCGTTGATGACGATGGCATCCACTCCTTTGAGCCGACGCGTGCTTTCGCGCAACGGTCCGGCGGGCAAGAGCCGTCCATTGCCGAAGCGCCGATCGCCGTCGACCACGACAATTTCGCAGTCGCGGGCCAGTGCGCAGTGCTGCAGGCCGTCGTCGCTCAAGATGACGTCGCAGCCGGCATTGATCAGCAACTGGGCTGCAGCCGGACGGGCTCGGCCGATCGCAATCGGCGCCCGGGCACGGTGCGCCAACAGCAGTGCCTCATCGCCCACGACATCCGCTGCATCGGTATGCTGAATCAAGCGCGCACCGCGAGAAGATCCGCCGTAGCCGCGCGTGACTACCCCCGGCCGAAAACCGCGCTCGG
Organism: Steroidobacteraceae bacterium; assembly: GCA_036267535.1. Lineage (GTDB taxonomy): Bacteria > Pseudomonadota > Gammaproteobacteria > Steroidobacterales > Steroidobacteraceae > Bog-1198. The sequence continues at coordinate 27,776 of DATAVX010000116.1, read as the reverse complement.
TGAGCTGCTCCGCGAGCCAGCAAACGAGCGGCGTTTTACCGGTACCTCCGGTGGTCAGGTTGCCGACGATGATCACCGGGCATGCCAGTCCCGTCGAGCGCACCAAGTTCCGCGCATAGGCGAAGCGGCGTAGTCTCGACGCGGAACCGAACAGCGCGGACAGCACCCGCAGCCACCAGGGCGGCGGCAGGCTGCCATACCAAATCTTATTGAACCAGGAGTGCGCCGACACCCTCGCCGAACCGCTCACGCGTTGAACTGCATGCCGTGCAGTGCGGCATACAGCCCGCCGCGCGCGAGCAGGTCCTGATGACTGCCGGACTCGACGATTTGGCCTTGATCGAGCACGATGATTCGATCGGCGCTTTCCACAGTCGATAGCCGGTGCGCAATCACCAGCGTGGTGCGTCCGCGCATGAGCAGCGCCAACTCCTGCTGTACCTTGCGCTCCGATTCATTGTCGAGCGCGGCGGTCGCTTCATCGAGAATCAGCACCGGCGAGTCCTTGAGCAACGCCCTCGCGATGGAGATGCGCTGGCGCTGCCCGCCGGAAAAATTCTGCCCGCGGTCGGTGAGCATGGTGTCGAGACCCTGCGGCTGCTGGTTGACGAATTCCAGGACATTCGCGGCGCGCGACGCCTCTTCCACGTCTGCATCGGTCTTGGCCGTAGCATTGAAGGCGATATTGTTGCGAATGGTGTCGTTGAACAGGACCACATCCTGGCTCACGAGGCTCACCTGCGAACGCAGGTCGGTCAATCGATACTCGCGTACATCGACCCCGTCCAGCAGCACCGAGCCCAGCTGAACGTCATAGAAGCGCGGAACTAAGCCGACCAGCGTGGTTTTGCCGCTGCCCGAGCGGCCGACGATGGCCACGGTTTCGCCGGGACTCACGTGGAAGCTCACGGCGTGCAGCACATCGCCCTTATCGCCCCGATATGCAAAAGAGACGTTGCGAAACTCGATCTCTCCCCTCGCCCTGCTGATCGGCAACGCCCCGCCCCGGCCCTCGGTGGGTTGATCGAGGAGTTCGAACACGCTTTGCCCCGCGGCGATGCCTTGCTGCAGCGGTCCACTCATGTTCACCAAGTTCCGCAGCGGCGCGGGGATCAGCATCAACGCGGTCAAAAAACCGAAAAATTCGTCCTCGAGCATGTGATGCGAAAAAACCTGGCGGATTGCGACGTACAGGACGCTGGCAAGGGCAATCGAGGCAATGCTCTGCACCACCGGATTGCTGATCGCCCTGGCGCGCACCAATTTCATATTCGACGCCCGATTGTGCTCGTTGACCTGCTCAAAGCGTGCCGTCTGGTGATCCTCTGCATTGAATATCTTGATCAGACGATGGGCGTCGATCGCTTCCTTGGCGACCCGCGTCACGTCGCCCATGGAATTTTGAATGCGTTCGCTATAGCGGCGGAAACTGCGGTTGGCGATCTTCATCAGCCACGCGATGACCGGAGCTGCAAGAATGCAGAAAACCGCCAAGCGCCAATTCATGTAGAACAGGGTGATCAGGAGCGCGACGATGGTCATGCTGTCGCTGATGAGCGAGATCGCCGCGCCGGTGGCGGCCGCCGCCACCAGCTCGATATTGTTGGTCAGCTTCGAAAGCAAGTGTCCCGATTGCTGTTGATCGAGAAATGCCGTGGGCAGGCGCAGATAGTGCGAGAACACATCGTGTCTCAATCCCTTGATGACCTGGCGCCCCACCCAGCTGGGAAAATAGCTCTGCACATAGTCGCCGATTCCCCGCAGCGTGAAGATCACGACGACTCCCAAGGGTATCTGCCAGAGGATTTCCGGGCTTTTGTCCAGAAATGCGCCGTGCATGAATTTCTTCACCAGATAGGCGAGCGACGCATTCGAACCTGCGAACAGAATCGATCCGAGCACGCCGATGAGGAACATGCCCACATAGGGCTTCGCGTACCCCAGCAGCCGTCGATAGATCAACCAAGAATCGGCAGATGCAACGCCTACAACCGGCGCCGCGCTCAAGGGGCCGTTTCCTCGTGCACGGTGGCGATGTTGAGCTGCGCAAACCCGAGTTTTCCGGCCACGTCCATCGCGGTCACCACCGCCTGATGCGTGGTGCGCGCGTCGGCGCGAATCGTGATCGGTCCGCGGTCGGTCCCGGCCTCCTTGATCAAAGCGGCGCGCAGCGTGTCGGGGCTCGAGTTGATCAAGGTTCTCTCATTGACGCGGTAGGCGCCTTCCGCCGTGACGGTGATCACCAAGGGCTCACGCATGCCGCGCGGTATCGGCATGTCGCTCGATTGCGGCAGCTGAACCTTGACCCTGCCCTCTTGATTGAACGTGGTTGAGACCATGAAAAAGATCAGCAGCACCAGCAGCACGTCGATCATGTTGATCAGATTGATCTCGGGATCCTCTTGGCGACGCGGCCGCAGGTTCATCGCCGCGCAAACCCGCCGCGCTCATCGATCGCATCGACGAGCTTCATGGCTTCCTTCTCCATGCGAACCACCAAGCGCTCGACCTTGCCCCTTAGGAACCGGTAGGCAATCAAGGAAGGAATTGCCACGGTCAATCCCGCGGCAGTCGTGATGAGCGCCTCGCCGATACCGCCGGAAAGCGTGCGCGGATCGCCGAGCCCGCTGGCCGTGATGGCATTGAACGCGTGAATGATGCCCGCAACAGTGCCCAGCAAGCCCAGCAAGGGCGCCACTGCCGCGATCGTGCCGAGCGTATTGAGGAAACGCTCCAAATCGTGGATCACGTGACGGCCGCCGTCTTCGAGACGTTCGACCATGATTTCACGCGGCTTGTCGCGGTTGGCGAGGCCAATGGCGAGCAGCTTGCCCAAGGGCGAGTTTTGCTCCAGTGCGACCACCAATTTGTCGCTCATTTGGTCCGCTTCAATCCAATTCCAGACTTTTTGAGCCAGATCACGCGGAATGACCCGATTGCTCTGTAGAGTCCAGAGGCGCTCCAATATGATGGCGACCGCCGCGATGGAACATAAAATGATCGGCCACATGAAGCCGCCGCCCGCGCGGATAATCTCCCACATTGCGCCCTCGTTTAAGTCAAATAAAAACTTGCGGGCATGATACTTGACCGCCGACTGTTCAGACAGTGCTTTTGCCACCCTGCACAAGCCATTGATTTACCAAACGGTCACGGAGTCGAGTGCGGACGTCACGAATTCGGCATAATCAGGTTTCGCGAGGCGTAAAACTATAATTATGAAACGCTGGCTCAAGGGCGTCACCCCGGATCGAAAAACGCTGGAAAGCCACTGGTGCCTGAAGCATTTCACCGCCGTGATGCTGGACCGCCGCTGCTGGACGTTGAATCGCTCCAACGTCACCCGCGCCTTCGCACTGGGGCTGTTTATCGCGTTTATCCCGCCGACGCCGCTGCCGGTGCACCTGGTCGCCTGCGCGCTGCTCGGCGTGTACTTCCGGTTGAACCTCCCGGTGCTGTTTGCCACGGTGTTCATCAGCAATCCCTTTACGTGGGTGCCGCAGGTTGCCGGCTCGCTGTGGGTCGGCGCGAAGTTGCTGGGTTTGGATTTGATGCCTTTCCTGCATGCCGTCGGCCACCGCACGCTGTGGGCCGACATGGGGATACTCTGGCCGCCGCTGCTGCTGGGAGCACTGGTGCTCGGCCTCATTGCGGCCGCATCCGGCTACGTGCTGGCGCAGGCCCTGTGGCGCGCGCACATCATCTATCAGCTGCGCCGCCGCCGCGCGCGTCTAAGCCGCCGCGGCATCGCGCTCGACTAGAATCCCGTCCGCCAGCGTGAGCACGCGGTCGAGGCGCGCCGCGAGCCTCTCATCATGCGTCACGATCACGAGACTCGTGCCGAGTTCGCGGTTGAGCTCCAGCATCAGTTCGAACACCTGCGCTGCGTTCTTGCCGTCCAGATTTCCGGTCGGTTCATCGGCGAGCACCAATTTGGGCCGTGTCACCAAAGCACGCGCAACGGCGGCGCGCTGGCGCTCTCCTCCGGAAAGCTGCGACGGGCGATGATCCAGCCGCTCGCCCAATCCGACGCGCGTCAACAATGCTTCGGCTTGCTGCTTCGCCGCCTGCGGGCTCATGCGCCGTACCAGCAGGGGCATGGCCACGTTCTCGAGCGCGGTGAACTCGGGCAGCAGATGATGAAATTGATAGACGAAGCCCACCGCACGGTTGCGCAGGCGCCCGCGCTCGGTGTCGTTCAGCTCATTCATCGCCGAGCCGTCGATGCCGACGGTGCCCCGCGTCGGTAAATCCAAGCCGCCGAGCAGCTGCAGCAGCGTGGTCTTGCCGGAGCCCGAGGCGCCGACGATGGCGATGCGTTCGCCGTTGCGGACGCGGATACTCGCGCCGCGCAGCACCTGCAGCGTCACGCCGCCCTGGATGAACTCTTTGACCAGGTCCGTGCCCTCGAGCACGGTATCGTTTGCAGTCGGCATCGTCTTATCCTTCAGTCATTTCGCAAAGATTCGGCCGGCAACAAGCGGGCGGCGCGCACGGCCGGGTACACCGTCGAGACGCACGCCAGCACGAATGCGAAGCCGCAGATGCGCAGCACATCGCTCATGCGGACATGCGCCGGCAAGTCGCTCATGTAGTACACGCGCGCGTCCAGAAATTTGAACCCAACCACGCCTTCCAACCCGTGCACCAAATCCTGCAGGTTCATCGCAATGATGACGCCGAGCGCCACGCCGGCCAGAATGCCCAGCATGCCGATGAGACTGCCCTGCACGATGAATACGGACAGAATGCTGCCCGGCGAAGAGCCGAAGGTGCGCAAGATCGCGATGTCGCGGCGCTTGTCCTTCACCACCATCACCATGGTTGAGATGACGTTGAATGCCGCCACCGCGACCATCAGCGATAAAATCACGAACAATATGCGCTTCGTGATCGAGATGGAGCGAAAGAAATTCAAATGTTCGTTGGTCCAGTCTTGGATTTCGACTCCGCCGCCGATCGCCACCGCAGCGGCGCGCGATATCCTGGGAGCGGCGTACATGTCGAGGAGATGCAGGCGGATGCCGGTCACCGTATCGCCCATCCGCAGCAGCTTGGCCGCATCCTGCATCGCCACGATGGCGATGCGCCGATCGTACTCATACATGCCGACGGAGAGTATGCCGGCGACTTCGAATGCCCGCATGCGCGGTATCACGCCGAGCGGCGTGACATCGCCCAGCGCAACGATGAGCACGACCCGGTCGCCGACTTGCGCGCCCAGCTCTTCCGCCAGCGCGCTGCCCAATATGACCCGATAACCGCCCGGCGTCAGATCGGCCAAATGCCCGCTCTGAAGGTGCGGTCCCAAATCGACCACGCGCGATTCGGCGGCGGGAAGGATGCCGCGCAATAACACGCCGGAGGACTTGTCGCCATGGGTCATCAGCCCCTGCTCCTCGATGTAGGGCGCAGCACCGTCGATGCCCGGATAGACCTCGAGTTTTTCGAGATCCTTGCGCCACTCGACGATGCGACCCTCGATCCCTGAAATGGTGGCGTGTGCCGTCAGACTGAGTATCCGGGTGCGCAGCACCTCTTCGAAGCCGTTCATCACCGAGAGCACGACGATCAGAACCGCCACCCCCAGCGCCAGCCCCACGATGGCAATGCCCGCTATCAACGATACGAAGCCGCGCCGCGGCGAGGCACGCAAATAACGGAATCCCAAAAAGCCCTCGTACCAGTAGCCCCTCATTCGTATCTCAACGCCACGGCAGGCTCGGTACGGGACGCCTGCAAGGCAGGATAGACGGTTGCGGCGAAGGTGAGAAACAGCGCGGCGGCGGCAATCCTCGCCACGTCCCAAGGATGCAGCTCGCTCGGCACGCCGGCCACGGCATAGACGTCGGGATCGAAGATATGGAAGCCGAAATTGCTTTCCAGGAACGGCACGATGACATCGACGTTCAAGGCCAAGGCCAGGCCGAGTCCGACGCCGAGCGCCGTGCCGATCCAACCGATCAGCACGCCTTGCGTGATGAAAACGCCGAGAACACCGCGCGGGCTCAGTCCCAAGGTGCGCAAAATCGCGATGTCGGTGCGCTTGTCGTTCACCACCATGACCAGCGTCGCCACGATATTGAACACAGCGACGGCGACGATCAGCAGCAACAGAAACCCCGTCATCGATTTCTCGATGCGGATGGCGCGAAAATAGGCCTCATTCTCCTGGGTCCAGTCGCGCAGCTGCATCTTCGGATTCAAGCGCGCGGCGGCGATCCTCGATAGTTCCGGCGCCTTGAGCACATCGTCGAATTTCAGGCGAATTCCCGTCGGGCCGTTGAGACCGCGCAGCGTCTCCGCGTCGCTCAGGTTGATGAGCGCCAGAATGCCGTCTTGTTCCTGCACGCCCACCTCAAAAATTCCCACGACCTGGAATTCCTGCAGGCGCGGCGTGAAACCTGCGCCGTTCGAGGCGGAATTGCCCGGGATCATCACCACCACGGTGTCGCCGGCACCGACCTGCAGCTGGTACGCCAGCATCCTTCCCAAAATGATGCGGTTCGACCCCGGCAGAAGATCAGCGAGCCTGCCTTCGCGCATGGCATCGCCGATGGAGGATACCTGGGGCTCCCGCTCTGGATCGATGCCGCGCACAATCGCACCGCTCATGGAGGACTGATTGCTCAACATCGCGTCGGTATCCAGAAAGGGGGCGGCGCCGATCAGGCCGGGCGCGCCATGCAGCCGGCCCAAAACGGATTTCCAGTCGGTGATCGGCGCCCCGCCCGAACTCAGCGTGGCGTGTGCCGATAGGCTCAGGAGCCGGCCGCGCAGCTCCGATTCGAACCCATTCATCACGGAAAGCACCGTAATCAGTGCCGCCACACCCACGGCGACGCCGAGCAGCGACACCCAGGTGATAAAAGACACGAAAAAGCTGTGCTCCCGGGCCAGCGAGTACCGCAGACCCACGAAGACGGGGAGAGGTTGGAACATGCTCGGCGACCAATCCTTAAACGGACCTGTTAAATGGCAACACAATCAGAGTGTTAATTGAGTCAAGTATTGGTCCATAAAGGCGGTGGTATAGTTTCAGGGGGCCCAAAGTAACCCTAGGATATCGGTAACATATGAGGTACGCCATGAGGTATCGAATTCTGCTGCTTGCCACCGTGCTCGCGAGCGGCCTCGCGGGAGCCGAGACCATTGCCGTCGACAACGGCATCGCCGTCAAGCAATCCGACGTTGCCACGCCGACGCGCGGCATGACCATGGATCAAGTCGCCGGTAAATTCGGCGCGCCTGCCACCAAGGTGCCCGCCGTCGGACAACCGCCGATCTCGCGCTGGGAGTACCCCGGATTCGTGGTGTACTTCGAACACGAGCATGTCATCCACAGCGTCGTTGTCAGCTCGTAGCCCTGTCCAAATATTCCACGTGAGCCGCGCGGAATATTTAGACAGGCTCCTAGGTTCGCGTAAAATCAACTGACGTTTCAAGCTCTTCGGACCCGCCGCGACTCGTTCGCGGCGGGCGTTTTTTATTTGTGTACAGTGTTTGATGACTCTACTCGATCCAATTCTTCCCAGCGGCGATGTGCCGCTGGTCAAATGGGGCAAGCTGTATGGGGCGGCCCCGGCGCTCGCCATCGCTGAAGCCGCCCCTCGTGCCGACGGTCCCCTGATCGTCATCGCGCGAAATTCGCGCGAAGCGGAGACTTTGAGCGAGGAAGTCCGCTTCTTCGCCGGATCCGGTCTCAATGTCAGCGTGTTTCCCGATCTGGAGACCCTGCCTTACGACAGCTTTTCGGCCCACCCCGATATCACCTCTGCGCGGCTCGCCACCTTGGCCGAATTGCCGCGCGCGCGCCACGGCGTCTGGCTGGTCGCCATCGACACCCTGCTGCAGCGCTTGGCGCCGCGCAGCTACATCGAAGCCTATTCGCTCAAGCTTCAAGTCGGTGAAACGCTCGACCTTGAAGCCCTTCGGGCACAGCTGGCATTGGCCGGCTACGCCGCGGTAACGCAAGTCGTCGCGCACGGTGAATTTGCGGTCCGCGGCTCGTTGATCGATGTATTTCCGATGGGATCCGATACGCCGTTCCGCATCGATCTGCTGGATCGCGACGTCGACAGCATCCGGCGATTCGATCCGGACTCGCAGCGTTCGCTCGATAAGTTGGAACGCATTCATCTGCTGCCGGCGCGCGAGACTCCTCTCAATCCGGAAGCGGTGCGAGAATTTCGCCGCCGCTACCGGCTGCGCTTCACCGGGGATCTTTCGGAGCAGGCGGTTTACCGCGACGTCAGCACCGGAGCGGCACCCGGCGGGATCGAGTTCTTCCTGCCGCTATTCTTCGAACGCACTTCGCACCTATTCGAATATTTGCCGCCGAATAGCGTGCTCATCGACATCGATGATGCCGTTTCCACGGCCGAGCCCTTGTGGCAGGGAATCGTCGATCGGCACGAACAGCTGCGCCATGACCGCTACCGGCCCGTGCTGGATCCCGCGGAAGTCTATCTGCCGCCGGGCGAATTTCTGGAGGCCTCATCCTCCTGGCCCAAGGTGCAACTGCACGCGTTCGAGTGGCCGCCGGAGACGGCGGGCCGCTTCCAAAACTTTGCCACCGTGGCGCCGGCGGTGGTCCGCATCGATGCGCGAGCGGACCAGCCCGCCGCCGAGCTGGTGAGGCATATCGACGCCTCCGAGGCCCGCATGCTGATTGCGGCCGAGTCCGCCGGACGACGCGAACTCATTCTGGATCTGCTGCGCGGCCGTGGCGTACAGCCAAAGGTCTTCGATAGTTTCGCCGGATTCCAGGCGAGCTCCCTCAAGCTGGGGGTTACAGTTTCGGCGGCGGTGTCCGGACTCAAGCTCGAAGCGCCTGCGCTGGAGATTCTCACCGAATCGCAGTTGTTCGGCGATCGGGCACGCCAGGAGCGCCGGCGGCGCCGCGCCGAGCGCGATCCGGCGAAGATACTGAGAGAACTCTCTGATCTGCGAATCGGCGCGCCGGTGGTGCATGAGACCTACGGCGTCGGCCGCTACGTCGGTTTGCAAACCATGGACATCGCCGGCTACACGGGTGAATTTCTGGTGCTTGACTATGCGGACGGCGACAAGCTGTACGTACCCGTGCAGTCGCTGCATCTGGTGTCGCGCTACACCGGCGCGCCGGCGGAAACCGCACCGCTGCACAAACTCGGCGGGGATCAATGGCAGAAGGCGCGCCGCAGGGCGGCGCAGCGCATTCGCGATGTGGCCGCGGAGCTGCTCGATTTGTATTCGCGCCGCGCGGCGCGGCAAGGCACGCGCATGCTGGCGGCCGAAGCGGAATACCGGGCGTTTGAAGCCGGATTTCCCTTCGAGGAGACCGCCGACCAGGCGGCCGCCATCGAGCAGGTGATCGCGGATCTGAAGTCCGACAAGCCCATGGATCGCGTGATCTGCGGCGATGTGGGCTTCGGCAAGACCGAGGTTGCGCTCCGAGCCGCGTTTGTCGCGGTACAGACCGGCAAGCAGGTCGCGGTATTGGTGCCGACGACGCTGCTCGCGCAGCAACATTACACCACCTTCATGGATCGGTTTGCAGACTGGCCGGTGCGCATCGAGAGCCTGTCGCGCTTTCGCACCAATAAAGAAGCAGCAGGGGTCATTGCCGGCATCGCTGCCGGCAGTGTCGACATCGTCATTGCCACGCAACGGCTGCTTCAGGGAAAGGTTCGCTTCAAGGACTTAGGCTTGGTGGTTATCGATGAAGAGCATCGCTTCGGTGTGCGCGACAAGGAACGGCTCAAGGCCCTGCGCAGCGAAGTCGACGTCCTCACCTTGACGGCGACGCCGATCCCTCGAACGCTCAACATGGCCATGGGCGGTCTGCGTGACCTGTCCTTGATCACCACGCCGCCCGCCGAGCGCTTGGCGGTCAAGACCTTCGTGCTGGAATGGAATGAAACCGTGGTGCGCGAAGCGGCGTTGCGTGAAATTCGCCGCGGCGGGCAGATCTACTTCGTGCACAACACGATCGAGACCATCGAAAAGACCGCGCAGGCCATGCGCGAATTGGTTCCCGAAGCGAACGTTGCGGTCGGTCATGGCCAGATGCGCGAACGCGAGCTCGAGCATCTCATGCTGGACTTCTATCATCGCCGCTTCAACGTGCTGGTCTGCACGACGATCATCGAGAGCGGCATCGACGTGCCGACCGCCAACACCATCATCATCGATCGCGCCGATCGATTCGGCCTCGCGCAGATCCACCAGCTGAGAGGCCGCGTCGGCCGCTCGCACCACCGCGCGTACGCCTATCTGATCACGCCGCCGCGAAAGGCCATGACCGCGGATGCCATCAAGCGACTCGAGGCGCTGGAATCGCTCGAAGAGCTGGGCGCAGGCTTCACCTTGGCGACCCATGATTTGGAAATTCGCGGCGCGGGCGAACTATTGGGCGAAGAACAAAGCGGTCAGATTCAAGAAATCGGCTACAACCTGTACATGGAACTCCTGGAACGCGCCGTCGCGGCGCTGAAATCCGGAAAAGAAGCGGATCTCGAGCGGCCGATGGACGCGGGACCCGAGGTCGAGCTGCACGTGCCGACCCTCATTCCGGAGGACTACGTGCCGGACGTGCATCTGCGCTTGATGTTGTACAAGCGGATTGCCGGAACGCCGTCGCGCGAGGAACTCGACGAATTGAAAGTCGAAATGATCGACCGCTTCGGCCCGATTCCGCCTTTCGCGCAGTCCCTATTCCGTGCGACTTACCTGAAGCTGCGCGCCGCCGCGCTCGGCATTCGCAAAATCGATGCCGGCGCCAGCAACGGCTACATCCTTTTCGAGGAAGCGAACAAAGTCGATCCGAAACGCGTGCTCAAGCTCATTCAGGGCAAGCCGAAGGAATACCGGCTGGACGGTCCGCTCAAGCTGCGCTTCGCGCACGTCGCGCGCACCGAGGAAGCCCTCTTTGCGCGCGTCGAACAGTTGGTGGAACAGCTGGCTTGAGAAGGCCGCGCGAGGAGCGCGGCTCGTTACTGGATGGCACCCAAGAAGTCGCCCTTGCCGATTTCGACGCCGCCTTTGCGCAGCAGCGCATAGACCATGCTGGCGTGAAAGTAAAAATTCGGCAGCACGAAGTCATTGACATAGCCGAGCGCCGTAAATTTCCAGGATCCGTTTGGGAATTTGATCTCGATGGGGCGCGAGTCGTCGCCGGAGAATTTCGCCGCGGTAATCGTCTTCAAATAATCCAAAGTCTTTGCGATACGCGCCTTGAGTTCCGGCAACGTGGTCTCGGTGTCCTCGTGTTTGGGCACCTCGACTCCGGCTAAGCGCCCTGCCGCGCCTTTTGCGGTGTCGCAGGCGATCTGCACTTGGCGGCTCAGGGGATGCATGTCGGGAAACAAGCGTGCTTGCGCGAGCGCGGTGGCATCGATTTTCCTGGCGGTCGCATAGGCGGCGGCCTTATCGAGGATCGCCGACATGTTGGTCAAGCCGCGCGTCAATGCCGGAATGGAAAAATCATACAAGGAAGTCGCCATCAATGTCTCCTAAAGATCGTGCAAATCGGGGAAGGTCGCCACTTTAACTAAAGATCCCTGGTTTGGGTAGCGAAGGCGCGGGTGCGCTAACATCGGCTGGGTATGTTGACTGTCTCCGAAGCATGCGAGCGAAATAAGGCACCGATACTCGCCGTATTGCGCGCAGCCTTCGCCGATCGCGCGCAGGTCCTGGAAATCGGCAGCGGTACGGGGCAGCATGCGGTGTATTTCGCCGCGCACCTGGCTCACCTCATTTGGCATCCCACCGAGCAGCTGGCCCATTTGCCCGATCTCGCGGCCCGGGTGGAACTCGAGGGCCCTCCCAATCTGCGCCGGCCCACGGTACTCGATGTAAATCAGAGCGCTTGGCCATTGCGCAGCGTCGATGCGGTCTTCACCGCCAACACATTGCACATCATGGCATGGCCGGAAGTGCTGGCGCTGTTTCGCGGGCTTGATGCGGTGCTGTCGCCTGGCGGCATCGTGTGCGTCTACGGACCGTTTCGCTACGAGGGCCGCTACACTTCTGAAAGCAACCGCGATTTCGATCGGCTGCTTCAGAATCGGGACCCGCGCTCGGGTTTGCGCGACATTACGGATGTAAGTGAGATCGCCGAGCGGCATGGGCTCAAACTGCGGGCCGATCACGATCTGCCTGCCAACAATCGATTGCTGGAGTTGGTTAGGAGTTAGGCGCGGCCGACGGCCGACTGCAGCGAGGCTTGGTCCAGCGGGCCCTCATAACGTTTGCCGTTAATGAAGTAAGCCGGCGTGCCGGCAACGCCGCTGCGCATGCCGCCCATGAAATCCCGTTTCACCCTCGGCCTGAAGCGGCGCGCGTCCAGATCCGACAAAAATTGTTCGATATCGAGCTGGAGCTTGACCGCAAGCTGATGCATCAGATCCGAACCCAACTCGGACTGCTGCTGATAGATCGAGTCATGCATCTCCCAAAACTTTCCCTGCGCGGCGGCGGCCTCGGCCGCCTCTGCGGCGTATTGGGCATAGGGGTGCATCTCCATCAGCGGCATGTGACGGAACACAAAGCGCATTTGCGAACCCATGCTTTTCGCAATGGACTTGATCATGGGATGCATGTCGGCGCAGTACGGGCACTGATAGTCGCCGTATTCGACCAAGGTAACCGGCGCATCTTCCGGGCCCAAGGCATGATCGCTCTTGCCCACGGCCACCGAGAGGTTCATGGAAGCAGCGCCCCGCAGTCTGCATCCTTGGCCTTGCCGGGATCGACGAGCACCAACTTGGAATCATGCGCCTGAATGCCGATCGACGGCGCCTTCAACGTGCCGCGGATCGCGATGGGCGCGCGCACCTGAAGAAAGCGCACGCTCTTGGGATAGCCTCGCAGCACGAGGTCCAAAGTTTCGGTATCCATGCGGACAAATCCCTGACCGGCGATCAGCACGGGGTCCGTGTCGAGCACCAGGTTCTTCGCGCTGAGGGTGCCGTCGTGGGCTTGGAAACTTGCGACGCCGCAACGCACCGGCACTTCTTTTTTGTTTTTGGCGAGCAGCAATCCCAAACCCCGAAGATCGATCCCGGTAAGTTCCGCCAACGACTCCCGCACCATGCCTGCCGACATGCTCGCGGTCACGGTGCCGTCGACGCTCTCCGCGAACTCGTGCACGGATTTTCCGCGGCCCGTAAGTTCGGCACGCACATCCAGCGGACCCTCCATGGGCGACGGTCCGCCTTTCTTGGGCGTGTACTGCGAGAGCTGCATTTGCGCAATGCCGGCCTGCAAATGCACCGCGGGGATCTCCTTTCTGACGTCGATCTTGAGGTCGGCATTTAATCTGCCGTCCATGACCTGTGCGGTAATCGGAGCCACCTCGACCTCGCCGCGATCATTCATGAATTTGATCGTCACCGAGTTCAAGGCGACGCGCCCTGCTTCCACGCGCCGCGCGCTGTACTTCATGGCGGTGCGCCCCCGGCGCAACACACTGGGATCGGGTTTCGCATCGGGCATGAGCAGCGCCGCATTCCCCGAGTCGCGGCCGGCGGCGCGCGCACCCAGGTCCGCCAGCCTCAAGTATTGCGAATTCAAGTCAGCCTCGACATTGATCTGCGCGCCGATCCCTTCTATGGTCACCGAACCGCGCATATCGCTCTGACCGCTCTTCACGAGCAGATCGCTGAACGAAGAGCTATGGCCTTGGCGCACGAGTTTTCCGGAAAGATGAAAGCTGCCGGTATCGATCAGCCCGGTACCGGTCAAATAGTACATGTCTTTCAGATCCGCGCCGTCAACGTCGAAGGTCGCATCATAGCGTCGCAAATCGAAGCCGCGGCGCAGAAAACCGTTGGCGGCCAGATGTGCGCCGCTGGAACGCTCGCTGAAGCTGAAAGCGTAGCGCTTGTCGCGGCTTGCCGTCCGCAAGGATTCGCCGGTCGCTTCGAAGCTGACCGGCCTGCCGTTCAGCTTTCCCTTGCCCTGGATGCGAAACGGTTGCTCCGCCGCCGTGCCCTTGGCCTCATACGCGGAAACAGTACCGTCGAATTGCCGGTGCTTTTGCGCATCGTCGAGCAGAACGTGCGCGTCGCGCATCGACAGCGAGCGGATGAAGGGCAAGCTGTGAGGGGAGCTGTTGTCCGGATTTCCGGCTTGCCAGTTGGCGTGGCCGGCTATGTCGCGAAACAAATGCAAGGTTGCATGTTCGATCGTCAGCTCATTGACGATGAGTTCCCGTCCTAAATGCGGTGTCGCGAACTCGACGCTGATCTTGTCCGCCTTCACGGCAACGCCGGCAGGTGTCCACGGCGGGCTGCCGATGCTGACATCTTCGGCGATCAGCCGCGGATTTCGCGACAGAAGATTGAGGCGCAGCGTCCCGGCGACGTGCACCTGCCGCTCGAGCTTGGCGGCAATGAATTTCACCAAAAACTCGTGCAGATAGCCTGCATCCAAGGCCGCGGCGGCCAGTACCGCGATGACCGCCGGCAACGCCAGCAGCGCTGCAATGCAAGCGCTCCAAATCAACCCGCGGCGCAGCCTAATGCTGGAATTCATGCGCCATTAACGCATGAATTGCCCTCAAAAGGCGCTCCCATGGAGGATCGCCGACGCTCGAATAGGCAGCTAAATCAATGCGTTCGACCGGAATGTCGCCAAAAGTATCCAATGCAGACAACCCCCACATTTGGTGGCATAATTGCACCGAAACGTTGATTCTAGCTGCGTGCTACGAGCGCGGGCAAAACCATGGCGAACCACAGGGGAAGGTTAACGACTATGAAGAAGATTCGTACATCTGTCGCAGGCGCGGCATTGATTGCGGTCGCCAGCTTGAGCTACGTAGGCTTGAGCGGCGCGACAGCGAATTCGGCGGCGAAAGCTCCAGCCGAAGTCGCGTTGCCCGTCACGGTCGATGACTTCCGGCTCTCCGATCAAAATTTGCATTCGCACGAGCTGCGTCAGCTCGGCGATGCGAGCGCCGTCGTTCTCATCACGCAGGCGGATAGCTGTCCGGTGAGCCGCAATACCAGCGCCGCCGTGAAAGCTCTGCAGGATCAGTACTCGGCAAAGGGCGTCGAGTTTTTCATGCTGAACTCCACCCCGTCGGACACGCGCGATGCAATCGTGACCGAAGCCAAAGCTTACGGTTACAACCTGCCGATCCTCATGGACACCAATCAATTGGTGGGTGAACAGCTGGGCGTGACGCGAACGGCCGAAGCCATAGTCATCGACCCTAAGACCTGGAAGATCATGTACCGCGGTCCGATCGACGACAAGGTCACCTACGAGCGCCAAAAGGCCGCTGCGGACAAAACCTGGGCCAAGGACGCGCTGGACTCCATGCTCGCCGGTAAGCCGGTTGCGGTTGCCCGAGTCGAACCGGTTGGATGCATCACCAGCTTCCCTGAACGCGCCAACCTGGCGAACAGCAAGTTGACCTATGTAAAGAACATCGCGCCGATGTTCGAAGACAAGTGCGTTTCCTGCCACGAGCCCGGCGGCATCGGCCCGATGCCCTTTACCAAGTTCGAAGAGATTGCGCCGTTTGCGCCGATGATCCGCGAGATGATCCGCACGCAACGCATGCCGCCCTGGCGCGCGGATCCGAGCGTGGGGCATTTCCTCGGCGACCGCAGCCTGTCGGCCGCACAGATCAAGACGCTGGTGCACTGGGTTGAAGCCGGTGCGCAGCGCGGCACAGGTACCGATCCCCTGGCCGCCAAGACCTGGAAGGCGCCGGAATGGCCGCTGGGCAAGCCTGACTTGGTATTGGACCTTCCTGCGTACACGATTCCCGCCAACGGCATCGTCGAATATCAGCGCCCCTACATCGTCAATCCTCTCAAGGAAGGCAAGTGGCTGCGCGCCTCGACCATCAAAGTCGTGAATCGCCAAACGGTGCATCACATTCTCACCGGGTATCTGGCCGAAGTGCCCAAACCCGGCGAAGTTGCTAATGAAAGCAAGTGGGGAACATCGTTGGGCGGCTACGCAGTCGGCGCCGAATCCTTCGTCGAGCCCGCGAACACCGGCGCCTACATTCCGCCCGGCGGCGCGGTCGGTTTTCAAGTCCACTACACGCCCTTCGGCCAAGAGGTTACCGAGCACTCGCAGATCGCGCTGTACTTCTACAAGGACAAGCCGAAATTTGTGATGCGAAATTCGGTCGTCTTGAATGCGAACATTGTGATTCCGGCGAACACGGAGAGCACCGAGCTGCAAGCCTACATCGACGTGCCCAAGGAGATGATGCTCTATGGCGCGTTCCCGCACGCCCACTATCGCGGCGCGTCGTCGAAATTCTTTCTGATCGAGCCGGACGGCAAGAAGACCTTGCTGGTCGCCTTGCCGCACTACGACTTCAACTGGCAGCGCGAATATAATTTCGTCCACCCGGTCAAGGTGCCGGCCGGCTCCAAGCTCCTGGCGGTGTATACGTACGACAACTCAGTGAGAAATCCGGCCAACCCGGATCATAATCGCGTCGTGCCCTGGGGCGATCAGTCCTTTGACGAAATGCTCTACACCGCATTCCACTATGAATGGGTGGGAGAGACTTCGGACAAGATGGACCAGTACAAGCCCTTCGATAAGGAGATGAATGAGAACCGCGTCTTCGGCATGCTCGACACGAAAATGAACGGCAAGCTGGACATGTCGGAATTGACCGGCCCGATCGGCAAGCAGTTTGCGGGCGCCTTCGGCAAAATCGACTCCGACCATGACGGCTTCATCGAGCCCAATGAGTTGCTGGCGGCCCAGGCCAATGGCCAGAGGCGCCGTCAGCAGGCAGCCCAAGGACAGGCAGCGCCTGCTCCTGCCCAAGCGGCGCCGGAGAAATCCGGAGGCGGACGGTAGACCGCAGGCGGACAGTAACCCCCTCGTGGCGGCCCGTGTTTTCCTTTGATTCGAAGGGATTCGCACGGGCCGCCGCTTTCATTTGGATCGCGGCCGCGGCCATCGGCGCATCTGGCTATGCAAACGCCACGGGCTTGAGCCGCGTCAACGTGGGTGCTCCGGCACCCTCGTTCACCGCACCGGGTGCCGACGGCAAGGCACATAGCTTGCGCGACTACGCCGGCAAGCTGGTCGTTTTGGAATGGACCAGCCCCGTCTGCCCTTTCACCGCCGTGAAGTACAAGAGCGGCGCGATGCAAACGCTGCAGCGCTATGCAGCCGAGCGGCAAATCGTCTGGATATCCATCGATACTGCGGCACCGGACAAGGCAGGCTATCTGACCGCTGCGGCCGCGCGCGCACGCATCGCACAAACACACGCGACGGTCACAGCATTTCTTTTCGACGCCAGCGGCAAGATCGCGCGCAGCTACGGCGCCAAAACCACGCCGAGCTTTTTCGTGATCGACCGCAACGGCAAGCTCGCCTACCAAGGCGCCATGGATGATCAGGTATTCGCGGACCAGGGCGAGGGCCGCGCATACATGAAATCGGCCCTGGATGATCTGGTCGCGGGCCGGCCTTTGCATTACCCGGAGACCCAGCCTCAGGGCTGCGCGATCGAATATTAAAGCGATGTCACTGGGCAGCAAAAACGCGGCATCGGCGCGGCGCATCGATGCAGCCGGAAAATCCCGCCGCGAGCAGCTGCTCGACCAGGCAGCGCGGGAGCTCAATTCCAAGGGCATTTCCATGACGTCTCTGACGGATGTCGCCGACAAGCTGGGATTCTCGCGCGCCTCGCTCTACTACTATGTGGAGGATCGGGAGGACCTGATGTTTCAGGTCTACCTGCGTTCGTCCGAGATCATGGCACGCCACCTTGGGGAGGCCGCGCAGCCGCGCAGCAGCGCACTGCAAGTGCTCGGCGACTTTATTTCCAGAACCCTGGATCCCGCAGAGCCCGAACTGGCGGCCTTGAGCGAGATCGGGCTGCTGGACCAGGCGGCGCGCGAAACCGTGCTCGGCATTTTCGAAGCGGTAGTGGCGCGGCTCGCCAGCCTGCTCGAAGCCGGCGCTAAAGCAGGCAATATCCGCGTCTGCGACTTCGAGATCGTTGCGCGCACCATCATCAGCATAATTCACTCCATTCCGCTCAACTCCGCTTTAGCCTCGGCCCTCAAGGTCAGCCGGGATGAGATCATCGTGGCGGCCAAGGATATTTTGGCGAGCGGCTGGGGCGCCGATCGCGTGCGCGAGGTCAATCCCGCGCCGATCGATTTTTCGCCCCTGCTCAGCCAGCCCGGCGGCCTGTTCGATCGCGGTGCGCAGTTCGACGCAAAACGCGAGAAGATTCTCGCCGCGGCTTCACAGCTGTTCAATCGCAGAGGCGTCGATACGACCTCGCTCGATGATATCGCCTCGGCCGTGGGCGCCACCAAGCGCACCCTCTATCACTACGTCGGCGACAAGCAGACCATCCTCTCGGCGTGCTACGCCCGCACCGACCGCATCTTTTCCTTCATCCGCGAGCAGGCCGCCGCGCAAGGCGGTCCCGCCATCGATACGCTGATCGCGGTGCTGCGCGCCAATTCGATTTCTCATCAACGCGACGATATCGAGCCGCTGCGCGCCTCCACCGGCTACGATTCCTTGAGCGGCGCGGAGAAAATTCTTGCAACCGAGCGCGGCAGAGTGCTGGTCCAAGCCTATCGGGCGTTATGCCGGGAAGCGCACAACGAGCGCTCCATGCGCGATGTGAACCGCGATTGCCTGCTGCTCTTCATGCGCGGCGCCGGCAGCTGGCTCGCCAAGGGTTTGGTGCGCGGCGATGATCAACGCAAGGCGCAGATCGCGGCAGAAATCGCAGATCTCTTGCGGTTGGGTCTGAAGCCGCTTTAGGTTGGACGCTCGTCCAGTTCGGTTGCGATCGCCCCGGATTATTTGGCGCTGATGACAATCAGCTCGACCGCCGGCGGCGGCAGCTGGGCTTGCAAACGCATATCCGGCCCGTTCTGCACACCTTGATCGAACAGCGTCAAACCCGCTGAGTTGTCGATCCGGTAACGCTTCACTTGATACTTTCCCGCGCTCGGCAGCGTGATCGCGGCATCATAGCCGCCATTGTCGCGATATTGCAGCGTGCGCCGTTCCGGCAGCGAGGTGTCCCAATTATCGCGCGGCTGCAGCAGTTTTGCGGCGATTTGGTAGTTGCTGAGCAGGATCTGAATGAGTCGGCGGTCCGCGGACCGGCCGGCAACCACCGCCAATCCCGCCTCGTCCCCGCCCGTGGTGCGAATCAGTATGGGTGTGTCTTTCAGGGCTCCGAATGCCTTGAGTGCCGGGGCCGCCGGATCGGCCGCGACGCCGGCGGCGCGAGCGGCCTCCGCGACGCGGTAGGTTTGCGCATCGATCGGACCGCCCAGCATGTAAATGAGCGAGCTGGCTGCGAAGGCGGCCCGCTCTGCGCCAGGCATGTCGGCACTGGCCGGATCGGCGCTCCATTCGTCCAGAACATTTTTGGTGGAGCCGAATCCGTGTGCATCCAGAATGATGCGAAGTTGCCGAGCGATCGAGACAAACAGATAGGGATCGTTTGAATCGACGGCATCGAAATGCCAGGCAAAGAAATCGAGCGGCAGGCGCCTGATGCGCACGAAGTCCAGGAACTTTTCACGGTAAGCGCCGGCGATCAACGGCTTGGCGAGGCCCGGCCCGCCCACCAGCGCTTGCGCATCGGCCGACTCGATGGCTCGTGCGGTTTTTTCGTACAGGCTGTAATAATCCTCCGCAGAACCGCTCCAGAAAGCCCGGGAGTCCGGCGCGTTCCATACCTCCCAGTACCGAATGCGGTAGTGGAAACCCTTCGCCCAACCGGCGTTGTAGTGCAGCACGATATGCCGCACGATTTGCGCCCACTGTTCCTGATTCGCCGGTGGGCCGGCTGCGGCGCCGGCGCTGCCGCCGAGGCGGAACAACGGCTCCGCGCCGCCCGACCGGATGGATGCGATCAATCCATCGGTAGCCGCAAAGTTGTAGCTTTTCGGCTTGTCGACGTCGGCATTTTTATCGGGGAAAATTGCATCGATATCGGCCGCCGCCGAGCCATCCGGGACCCGCACGACATCGATGTGCGCAGATCGATAAAATGGCGTGCCCTGCGCATCCACCGCCTGCACACCGTTGAAGGCACGCAACGCACCGACCGTGACGGTGGCGTCGACGGAAATTTTCCGGGGAGGCGCTTCGTTATCGGCGGCGCTCGATACGCAGCAAGCGGCGATCAGCACCGGCGCGAAAAAAAATGAGGATGCGTTTGGTTTCAAGGCCCTTGAGTCTATTGACGATACTCGCAGCCGGCTCGGGTTAGACCGGCACCAGGGCCAGCACGCGCAGCGGACTGCCCGAGCCGTTCACGATTTTCAGCGGCGGCGCAATCACCACGGCGCCGGTGGGCGGCAACTGATCCAAGTTGGTCAGGCTCGCGAGTCCGAAACGATTGGCACCGTGCATGATGGTATGGCAGGGAAACATGGGGCTGAAGGTGTGCGCCTGACCCGCGTCGGTGCCCACCGTTTCCACCCCCACTCCCAGGATATCGCGTTCCCGCGCGAGGAAAGGCACGCATTCCGGATGGAAGCCCGGCGTATGGGAACCGTCGGCGCTGAAATTGAGAAACGAATCCCCCGCCCGCTTCGACCAGTCGGTGCGAATGAGCACCCACGCGCGGGCAGGGATACGGCCGTGCTTGCTCTCCCATTGCTCGACGAGGCTCTGCGTCAGCAGAAAATCGGCGCTGCCCCGCACCTGGGGAGACACGTCGATCACGCATGCCGGTCCGATGAACCGTTCTACCGGGATATTGTGCGTGGCGTTGTCGGGATAGTCCTTGCCTGTGACCCAATGCACAGGCGCGTCGAAATGCGTGCCCGTGTGCTCGCCGCAGCTGATGTTGTTCCAATACCATGCCGGACCGCGCGAGTCATAGCGTGAAATCTCTTCCAGCGCGAAGGGCTTCGATGGTGCGAATTGTTCGGGCAGGCGAATCGTCTGGGTGGCGGCTTCCAGCGGCACCGTCAGATCGACGACGCGAATGCCGCCGCGAAGAATGCCGTCGACGAGCGTGGACAGCGTCTGCGAATGAGTGGCCATTGAGTTTCCCGTGTGTGCGGCGCGAATCTAGTAATTGATGGAAGGGTTGTCCCCCGGATAAATCACGCCCACGATATCAAATCCGCCCGGCGTTGTGCATTGAACCGAATGCAGCTGCTTGCGCGGCAAGAACAGCACGTCCCCGGCGGACACCGGGGTCTTGGCCGTTTCGGTCCAGACGACGCCTTCTCCGTTGAGAAAGATCAAAGCCTCTTCGTACAGGTGGCGATGGGGTTCGGCTTTGGACAACGGAATGTTGCCGATGAATTGCGTCACCACCGTCGAGCCGTGCTCGCGGTTGACCAGCATCTGGTAGTGGCGCTCGGCCATTTTGTGCCGCTGCGAGGGATCGATCGAGGCGACCCGATCGGGAAACCGCGGCTCGAAAGTCGCCGGCATCGCGTCGATCAGAACCAGATCCTCGCTGCCGGGTCCGTTCGATATGAAAAATTTGAGCGGCGCCGAGGACTTGTTATGCACGCGATACGCTTCCGAAGGCCGCACATAAACACCGGTGAGGGGTTCCACGGCGAAATGCCGGCCGCCGATCTCGATGTCGCCGCCGCCCTGGACCACGAACAGCGCCGTATGACGCCCGTCGGCCGCAATCACCGGCGAGCTGCCCGCCGGGACTTCCGCGTAGAACTGCGATTGAAATAATGCGCCCAGCGTCGGCGTCACCACCCGGCAGTAGCGCATCGCGCCGCAGGCATTCAGGGACGCACGGGCAGTCGCGAAAACATAGCACCGCCCGTCCAGCCGTACGAGCGGTCCTCCGCCGGCCGCCGCCCACGGCACTTTTTGGTTTTCGGGGCTGTCGGGATCATCCGTGAGATAGCCGCCGGGCAAATTGCTGTGGGCTCCATCGCAAAAGGGTCGTGTACCGGTCTGCTTGCAGCCGCAAAAAATGACGTCTTCGTCGCGCTCAGCCTTGAAGGCAACCGGCAGGAAGCCGGTTCCCGCATGGGATCCGTCGCAAAATGGCTGGGACTTGGAGCGTCCGCAGGCGCACCACAGATAGCGTTTTCCCGCCTTGAGCTCGTGGTAGTAGCCCTTGCGATTGGCGACGCGGGGCGCTGACTCGGTATCGCTCATGGCGTCTCCCGCATCACACCATCGGCGCCCCGTCGCAGCGCATGAGCATGCACCGGCAGCGGCGCGCCCGGCTTATCCTCGATGGTCGCGCCGAATCGCCAACTCGCGGGCGCGATGGCGATGTAGCGCGCAAATCCGCCGGTGCCCCCTTCGAACTTGGCAAAGCCGATCGTGATGAGCGCGCCGGCTTCCGGAACCTGATCGAGATTCGCAACTCCCTCTGCTTGAGCGAAGTTATGCTGCAGCAGCCATTTCTCGCCCACGAATTCCGGAGCGGTATTGTCGGTATCCAAGGGTTCGTGTCCATGCATCAAAATATGCCGATCCAAGTGTAAATATTTGAGTGCCGCCAAGCTTACGCCAGGAAACGGCTGCGCCGTGAACCGCTTTGGATCAGTCCACTTTTTCGACCAGTCCGAGCGAATCATCACCACCGAGCCCGCCGGAATCGCACCGTGGCGCTGTTCCCACTCCTTGATGTCCGCGACCGTGGCCTGATAGCCCGGATCCAAAGCGACTTTGGGTGCGACATTGATCACGACCAGCGGACGCAGCGACACCGTGGGCGGAATATCGCTGATGGTCGCGCCGTGCTCGTTCTCATGCGCCGGCGGACCGAATTGCGTGCCGATGTGATCCATGGGCAACTCATAGGCGGTGATGGCTACGCCGTGCTTTTCGTAGCTGAAGGGTTCTCCCTTCTCGATCACGCCGGGTATGGTGCGGCCCGCCCGCGTCGACCTCACACTGAAGTCGACGAACCCTTCGCCGAGCGGGCCGCCGGGCGCGATCGCGTGCGTCAAGTCGATGTACTTGGCATGGCGCAGCGCTGCGTTGTAGAGATCCCAAAGCGGCGGTCCTTTGCCGCTTTGGCCTGCGAGCGCCAATCCTCCGCCGCCGAGTACCGCAACGGTGAACCAGACGACGAACCGGCGCATGCATCCTCCTTCGAAAGCTAGAACTTGCGCGTTGCGGTCAAGCCAATGGTCCGCGGACGCACCGTCAGCAGCGCATCGGGATCCTGCGAGGAATTGATCGCGGAAATTTCGGCGCGCTTGTTGGTGAGATTACGCGCAAAGGCCGTGACGCTCCACGGGCCGTTGATCACGCCCAAGCGCAAATTAACCAACGTATAGGAGGAGAGTGGGACGTTTTCATAGACGGGGGGAGGCCCCACAGAGAGCACCGCGGAAGAGAAATATGAGTTCTCGCGGCCCCGAAAGGTTAGATCCGTGGCCACGACGCCCTCCCAGCCATTCATGATCGGCCGCGTGTAGTTCAGTCCAAAGTTGGCCTGGAAGCGCGGCACGTTCGGAATGCCGTCGCCGGTGCGCCCCAGCGTCTTGTTGAGCGCGTATTGATCCGGTGTGGCCCCTTGCGTGAGGTAGGCTTGCTGATACGAGCCCGCGAATGTGGCGGAGAGGTAATCGATCGGATGCGCGGTGAACTCGAATTCGAAGCCTTTCACGTTTGCGGTGCCGGCATTGCCCTGGTAGACGAAAGCGGCATCCGCCGTCGTCTCCTGCACTTGAATGTTGTTCCACTTGATGAAGTAAACATCGGCCTGATAATCGAACAAGCCGCCAAATAGCCGCCCTTTCGCGCCCAACTCGTAGTTGGTCAATGAGTCCGGCGAGTACGCCGCGGGAATAGGCTCGAACGGTTCGCTGACAGCGTTCAATCCGCCGCTGCGAAATCCGGTCGATATGGTGCCGTAGGCCAACACCGCTTCGCTGAACTTGTAGCTGGTGTTGACCTTCCAGGTGACCTTGTTGAAGGTTTCCTCGGGATCCGGGACGGGCACCAAGTTCGGAGCGCCGGGAAAGCCGCCGAACGGATGAGTCTGCGTCTGCACGCCATTCAAGGTCTCAGTGAAGTAGCGCACACCCGCCACGGCGGTCCAGGCGTCGGTAATTTTCCACGTGGCCTCGCCGAAGCCCGCATATTGCGTGTCGCTGCGCTGGTCGGTGCGCCCGAAGAAGGTGTTGCCGACGCCGGGGAAATCCAGCGCATCTTGGGCGGTCGAGGTACTGAAAGGACCGGTCACCAAGCCGTCGCCGCCGGTGGCGATGACTTGCACCGCCAGATCCTGGGTTTCGTGCTCACGAAAGACGCCCGCTACGAAGTTGAGCGGAGAATTCAAATCGCTCGCAAAACGCACTTCGCTGGAATTGAGTTTACGGGTGCGCGGCTCGAGCGTCTCCGCGGGTACCGGAACATCGAAGGACACCAGAACCGGCGTCGAGTCGAATGTGAAGCCGGTGGTGCGGTTGTACTGGTTGGTGGTGCCGGTTATCGTGCCGAAGCCGGTCTTGTATTCCACCGTCAAGCCGAAGATCTTGGTGTTGTCGCTCCATGGACTCAACGTGACGTCGGTATTGCACAGATCGCAGCCCTGGATCGGCGGGATCGGTCCGCCGGCAAACGCGGCCACGCCGGCCGGGGTGTAGCGCGACGAACCGCCCGACGTTTCGGTCTGCGTGGTGTAGTTGGCATCGATGGTCAGATTCTCGTTCGGATGGAAACGCACGATGGCCCGTCCGCCGCCGACATCGTCATCGTTGACGCCCTTGACGAACCCGATGCCCGCCACGGGCACGGTCTGGAAATTCGGAGCCGTCGCTGTTCCGATGTTGGTGATGCCGGTGACGCCCTCGCCCACCCTGGTCTGATTGATGTAACCGCTGTCGTAGAGCTTCCATCCCACCAAGCGCAGGGCGAGGACACCGTCGATGATGGGCAGATTGACCTCACCGTTGATATTGTAGTTGCCGCCGGCGTGCGAGGTCTGCGAGCCTTCCATGGTCACATAGCCGCCGAGCGTGGCGAGGTCCGGAGAATTCGGCACGAAGCGGATCGTGCCGCTCATGGAACTCGCGCCGTACAAGGTGCCCTGGGGCCCGCGCAACACTTCTACGCGGTTCAAGTCAAACAGCCGGATATCGGATTCAAAACCGCCGCCATCATCGGCATTCGAGCCGCTGATCACCGCCTCGCCGTAGTACACGCCGGTCGTTGCATCGCCGGTCGAGTTGATGCCGCGGATGACGTATTTCTTGTCGCCGGGACCCAGGTCTTGAATCGAGAGGCCCGGCACCTGCCCTGCAATGCTCATGATGCCGGCGGCGCTCTGGTTCTGCAAAGACTCGCCGCTGATGGCTTGGATCGATACCGGAATATCCAGGACTTTCTGGGCGTTGAGCTTATTGGCGGTGACGACGATCTCCTCGAGACCGGTGGAGTTGGCGGCGACCGTCTCGGCCAGCGAGACGAGCGGCGCAGCCAATGCGGCGGCAATGCCGGCGCCCGCGGCCAATAGCCGGATTACAAACTCTGAGCTGGCGGTCAAACCCCGTCCAATTGGTTTATTCATCGCAAATTCTCCCTGGATTTAAGCGATCACAATATGAGTTATCATATGAAATATCAAATAAAGCCGGACAACTGTTGCGCACGGCCCAAAGAAGGCGCCATTTTTAGCTGCGCATGTTTCGGCTCAAGCGGCGGATCAGCGCGAATGCCGCGGCAACTTGCGCGGGTGAAAAGCCTTCCATCAGGCGCTGCTCGCGGCGCCTCACGACGACGTTCAAGGAGTTGAACAGCGCCCGGCCCTTGTCGGTCAGATAGACCTCGACGCAGCGCGCATCGTCGCGGCGCAAGATTCGGCGCACATAATTTTCCTTCTCCATGCGCATCAGCGCGCGGCTCAAAGCAGATTGCTGCACCATCGCGCGATCGATGATCTCCTTGATGGTGATGCCATCGCCCATCGAGAGCACCGCCAAGATCCGCCAGCGGGTCACATTGATGCCTTCGCGCCGCAGCTTCTCGGTCAGGTCGGTGTTGAGCTGATAGGCAAGCCGCGCGATCAAATGCGGCAGGAAATCATCGAACAGCGGCCGGTCCTTGGGTGCGGGCGCCGAGCCCGGCTCGCTTGCGGAAATCTTGGTCTTTCGTGACACCATGTTCTTAAAATGGGCTCTGGCCGCTCAAGATGCCGGCCAGTCTTGCGGCATCCAGATTGCCGCCGGAGATTATACAGACAATATTGCCCTGCCCTGCCTGCCCGGCCATGGCAGCGGCGAGCGCCACCGCGCCGGCCGCTTCCGCAATGATGCGATGCCGGCCGGCCAGCAAGCGAATGGCGGCGCCGATCTGGACGAAAGAAACGCATGATGCCGCATCCGCAATCTGGCGCAGCAGCGGCCACATTTCCTCGAGCACCGTCGTGCTGCCCATGCCGTCGACAAAGCTCTTCAGGTGAGGCACTGGTATCGGCCGGCCGTTTTTGAGCGCGGCTCCGGCCGGCTGCGCCGCTTCCGACTCCACGGCAATCATGCGCACGGCAGGCTTGAGTCGCCGCATCACCGAACCGATACCGCAGATCAGGCCGCCGCCGCCGAACGGCACGAGCACCGTGTCGCACTCCGGCAGCTGCTCGAGAATTTCGGCACCGATGGTCGCATTGCCGGCCAACACAGCCGTTTCCGCCACCGGGTGTATGAAAGTGCCTTCTTCTCCCGGACAGCTGCGGCTCGTGAGCACCGACCACCATCCATCGAAGGGCAGTCGAATCACCTTGGCGCCGAGCTCGGTCAGCGCATCCAGTTTGGTCTGAGAGGCGCCGTCAGGCACCACCAACGTCGCCGGGATACCCAGCAGGCGCGCCGCAAAGGCGAGACCCTGCCCAAAGTTACCTGAGCTCGCGCTCAAGACCCCCTGCCGAAGACGGATCGGATCCATGGTTTTGAGCGCATTCACAGCCGGCCGGATCTTGAACGAGCCCCATGGCTGAAGATTTTCCAGCTTCAAATAAATGCGGGTGCCGGGCATCTCGGCATTCAGCCTGAGCAGAGGCGTTCGGATTGCAATGCCGCGAATATTGCCGCGCGCCGCCGCGACGCTGTTGCCGTCCGGCAAGGTCAAGGGTTCAGAAATCAATGACCTGCCCGGTGCCCGCAGCGCGCGCCTTCTGCAGCACATAGTGCGCTGAGGCCAGATCCTGCGGCGCAATCCCCAGCGATTTGTACAGAGTCATGTCGAGCGGCGAGCGGCGCCCCTGCTTGGAACCGTTGGCGACCTCGCCGATCTCCGCCAGGATATGCTCCGGTGTGATCGCGCCGGCGCGCAGCGCGCGAAGGTACTCGCCGCCCTCATTGACGGTCGAATTGCGGCAATCGACGAAAAAGCGCGACTTGAGGACCGCAGGGGTATCGATCTCCGCCGCCGCGGCGATGCTGGATCCCACCACGTTCAGGTGCACGCCGGGAGACAGCCAGTCGCCCTGCAGGATCGGCTCCCGCGCCTTGGTCGTGGTGCAGACGATGTCCGCGCCCGCGACGGCCTCGCGGACCGTCGCCGCGGTTTCGATCGACACCCGGCGGCGCGCGCCCTCAAACTCGGCGAACTTCTTGGCTTTGTCGCGATCGCGTGCCCAGACCCGGATGCGCCGCAGCGGACGCACCGCCAACATCGCCTCCAGATGGCTGCAAGCTTGTTCCCCCGCGCCCAGCAACGCCAGGTCGGACGCGTCTTCACGCGCCAGAAGCCGCGTCGCCAGCCCGCTGGCCGCGGCAGTGCGAATGGCGGTGATTTCCGCGGCATCGAGCAGCGCCACGGGCTGACCGTGCTCGGCTTCGAACAGCAGAACCAATCCCAAGTGC
>DATAVX010000115.1:0-2004 GCA_036267535.1 Steroidobacteraceae bacterium | reverse complement strand
GCGGCGGTCTCGATCTGCGCCTGCATCCGGGCGCGTGCGATGATCACGCTGCCAGCGATCAGTATGGCGATCAGGTCGATCACGACGAACACCAGCAGCAACTGGCTGCGGATCGAGCGGCCGAGCCAGACCACATTCATGGCGCGCCGGAGTACCGGCGGTGTCACCGGTGCCGGCGCGAAGACAGACGCAGAGTGTGTCGCGATTGCCATCCTGCTCTCGGCTCCCTGGGCGCTCCGGATGTTAGCCAACAGATGACGGCACGTCACGTCGTAGCGGCTCCGACCTGCCAATTTGGCAGTACTGAGGGCTGAGGTTTTCGACTACCATGGCGCACCAAGGCCGGGCTGCGAGATGGAAAACGGCCGACAAGGGGGAAGTCATGCTGAGGAAGGCCGCGCTTGTCATTGCGCTGTTGGGTTGCGGGCTTGCCGGCTCCGCCCACGCGCAGACATTGATCGAGCAGAGCGCCGAAGTCCGCCTGCAACTGGACCTGGTGGTTTCTCCTCAGGCGCTTAAAGCGCTGCTGCCGGATGGATGGGAGCCGGCCGTTGCCACCACCGGGGCGGCGAAGGATTGCAACGTCCGAATGATTTTCGTCGACCGGGTCGACATCAACGCGCCGGACGGCGCGCCGGTCGGCACCGAACAGATGGTCTATCTCGCCTCGACAATCAAAAAATCCGGCACCGCCGAAATGGCCGGCCAGATGTTAATCGACGGCATTACCGCCGATGCCAAGAACGCGCCGGGACCGTTCAAGGTCTATCAGTCCGCCAGCAGCCATCGCGTGGAGCGCATGACCCACGCGACCGCGGGCGAGCCGATCCAGAATGAGGAAACCTGGGATTTCACCGCCGCCAACGGCGAGCACATGGCGCTGCACCTCACATATCAGCGCGGCATCGCCCGCAAACTAAGCGCAGAGACCAAATTCTTTTCTGCTGCGGATCCGAGTGCCTATCAGATCTGGAAGATCGACCAAGGCCTCGACATCATGCGCAACGCAACCGTCAAGGTGCAGGACCGCGTCCAGGAACTTCAGGTGACTGCGTCCGGCGGCAAAGTCGGCACGCTGTTCGACGGCACTCAGCGCGTCGTCAGCGTTGACGCACTGCACTGGTACAATCGCGCGGTCTCTACGCCTTAGCATTGCGCGCCAGGCGTGGGATTAGGTTTGGGGGCGACACAAGGAGGAAGTCATGACTAAGCGCTTTCCTTCGACTCGGCACCTCTTGTTGGTATCCGTGCTGCTCGCCGCATCGCCGGCGCTGGCGGCGGAGGTGACGCCCGATCGCCTCATCCATGCCGACAGCGAGCCGCAGAACTGGCTGCTCAATCACCGCACCTATGACGGCCAGCGCTACTCGCCGCTCAACGTCATCAACAAGGACAACATCAAGGGGCTCAAGCTCGCCTATGCGGTTGCGCTCGGCGGCACCACGGCAAACGAGAATCTGGAAGCGATCGCGCGGTCGCGGCACGACTTCACGCCGGAGTTAAAGAACGAGCGCAACCAGACCATGCTGTTCGTGTTCGCTCTCTAGACGGCGGGTGCAGGATTGCCGGCACAGTCGAACAGACAGACGCAATGTCCACTCCGTCGCCGGTGAGGGCGCTTGCCGCCACGGTGCTTGCCGCCAGCGCCTTGCTGCTTGCCGCGTGGCCGACCCGCGTGCTGGCCGACCAGGCGGCCGACTTTCTAGCTGGGCGCAGCAAGGACTGCGTAAAATGCGCGCTCGCCGAAGCGCCGCTGAAGCAGAAGGATTTGTCCGGCGCCGACCTTTCGGGTGCCGACTTGTCCCGCGCCGTCATGCACCGCGCCAAGCTCGGCGGTGCCAAGCTCGACGGCGCGAACCTCACCGAGGCTAATCTCAACAAGGCCGATCTGAAGCTGGCGTCGCTCAAGCAGGTCAAGGCCGAGAACGCGATGTTCTATGGCGCGGATCTGAGCGCCGCCGATCTCTCCGGGGCTGATCTCTCCGGCGCCAGGATGCAGACGGC
>DATAVX010000114.1:0-1801 GCA_036267535.1 Steroidobacteraceae bacterium | reverse complement strand
TGCTAAGGAAATGAGATATCTCGACCGCCCAGAGCGGAACGGCAATGTGGAGGATTTGAAACCGGTCGACGAAGGCCGGCATGGCGCCCGAAACCACAAGGATCGTGCCGACGGTAAAGGTGGTTGCGGCGAGAAAGAGCGGTGCAAGGTCGCTTGCCGCACGACCGATCCGCTGGCCCGTTGCCGTACCGAGCGAGCGCCGCAGTTCGAAGTTGGTCAGGAGGAGGGTCGAGAGTAGCAGCGGGAGCAGGAAGTATATGCCGCGATAGATCACCAGGGCTGCCGCCACGGCGTCCACCGGCGCGCTGCTTCCAACCGCGTAAAGGATTGCGACTTCGAATACTCCAAGCCCGCCGGGAATGTGACTCAGCACGCCCAGCGCCAGCGCTACGCAATAGATAGCGGCGAAGGCGAAAAAGCCAATTCCGACCGAGGGCAGCAGCACCCAAAGCGTGGCCGCGGCGGCGAGCACGTCGATCGCCGTGAGCAGAACCTGGATCAGCACCAGCATTGCGCCCGGCGCATCGATGTCGATCGCGCCGCGTCGCCAGGGCGTTCGGCGCTGTGCACAAAAGATCAGAAATCCGCCGGCTATGGTCAGAATGATTGCCGCGGTCACACGCAGTGGCTGCGGTGAGACGCCGAGCAAGTGGCTCACCTCGCCGGCCTGCAGGATCATGCTTAGAGCAGCGATGGTACCGAGCCCCACGCCAAAGGCGATTGAAAGGAACAAGACGACGCGCGCAATTTGGCCCGGCGAGAGCCCCGCGGCTGTATAGAGCCGATAACGTACGGCCCCGCCTGAGAAGGCACCCAGGCCAACGGTGTTGCCGATGGCAAAGCCGCTGAAGGAGGCGAGCAGAATCGTCCTCAATGGCGCATGCGCGCGTGCATAGCGCAATGCGGAGACGTCGTAACCGATAAGGGCGAGATAGCTGAGCGCCGTTGCAGCAAGTGCTGCGGCAAGGCTCGCCGCAGGTGTGGCCCGCAGCGCTGTAACCAATAATTGAAAGTCGATTTCAGCGGCTTCTTTTTCTATGCCTAAAAGCACCATGCCGGCGAGCAACAGTGCGAGGAAAGCGATGAGTAATCGGCGCAGCGGGCCGCCCCTCCAATTCCAGACACGGACCTCCGTCGGATCGTGATCGATCGAGTAAGCGGTATCCTGGCCATCGCCGGGCTCGACATTTGGTGGAGCGGGCCTACGCATTGCGGTAACACCGCGGCGCGCACACGTCCGTATCGAACGGAACGAACGCTTTCCTCGACCAATTTTCGATCATGGCTCGGCTGAAGTCGGCCATAAACTCTCCGTGTACTGGGACACAGCGCGTCCAAGCTGCTCCACTGGCTGATTTACCGATCTTGTTGGTCGTTTCGCTCCAGTGCTTCGTGACCCCTCCTGAGATGAGAAGCCCCCAATGCCTCGTAGATCGAAATTGCAACTGGCGTCCGCGCAACGAAGACGTTTTCTCATCGCAACACCTCCGCCGCCGCCGGTCACTTAACTCGCGCGGCAGCGGCATCAGGGCTTTCGTTGTCGTTTTACTCCGCGGTTCCATTGCTCTGCGGCTTGGTTGAGGGCCAATCGCCGGCTTACGAAAGCCATCGTCCGCGTCGAAGTTCCACTATCGTCGTCGACCGGTTCAAATCCAGAAGCCGTGAATGGTTCCCGTTAGCTAAAGCGCGAGTGCGACGAAACTGTGATTGCGCAAAGTAGAGTTCATCTCACCAGAAATCGAGATGACCAAAAATCGATATGGGCGGGACATGTGTTTTCGCGTGGTGCTGCCGTTATCGC
>DATAVX010000113.1:0-112200 GCA_036267535.1 Steroidobacteraceae bacterium | reverse complement strand
TGCCTGGTTCCTGCCGGTGCTGCCGCTGGCCTATGCCACCTACTGGTACGGGGGCGTGCCGTATTACTACTCAGATGATGTCTACTACACCTGGAACCCGACTTATGATGGCTACACGGCCACTGATCCGCCGCCGGTAGCGGATGATTCAGGTGGCTCGGCGGACGTGGGCGCGCCGCCGCCCAGCGATAACGCTGCTCCCGATCAAGCCGCTGCCAATCAAGGCCCCGGCCCGGGTGGTGCGAGCATGGCGCAAATCTTCATGTACCCGAAGAATGGGCAGAGCGCCGAGCAGCAGGCCACCGACCGAGCGGAGTGCCAGAAGTGGGCACAGCAGCAGGCCGGCCAGGTGGCGCAAAATGGCTCTGATTACAATCGCGCCTTCGTTGCCTGCGTCGAGGGACGGGGCTACAGCGCTCGATAGATCGGTTCGACCGAAAGTAAAAAGCCGCGCATCCTGCGCGGCCTTTTTTCGCCCCATGCCATCTGAAAGCTTAAGTTGTTGAACCCCAGCAGGTTTGGGTGTTGGGGCCGCCGCCGCTATCGGCGGCGGTTTGCAGGTTAGCCGTGTTGAGCGTAAAGGTCCGGCACGCCGTGTCGCCCAATTGATCGGCTGACACTGCGACGGCCGTGATCAAATAGCTTGCTGCCGGTGCGCCTGGCGTCACCGTGTCCGGCACCGCAATGGTGATGTTGTATTTACCCTGCGGAGAGGCCTGTGTTCCGATCGACGCGCCGGCGCAACCCGCAAACGCGAAAGTCTGCGAGTAGCAGCGCTCAAGCGCCTGCGCGTCCAACGTCATGGTTTTTGTCGCATCGGTGCGATTCGCCCTTTTGACGTATTGCGTGTACGACGGAATGGCAATCATGGCCAGAATTGCCACGATTGCCACGGTGATCATCAGTTCCACCAAGGTAAATCCATTCTTTTTCATGGCGCGCGCGCTCATCCCTGATGCTCGGTGATGATGATGACCTCGACGGTCCCGCCCGGCGGACCATCCAAGATGATATCGACCGTCTCGCCCACGTACACGCTGCTGAGCACGGTGGCTGCGGTGCTGCCCGCCTTGATCGGATAACTGCGATGATCGATCTCGATCGATCCGCTCGATGGCGCCGCGGTCACGGTACCCGTGATGGCAGGTCCGAGAGCGCGCGAACTCCAGCTGATGTTGGGCTGCAAACATAGCCCGAGAGCGGCTGCGCTGAGTGCCAAGGTTAATTTATGTAGTTTCATTGACGTATCTCCCACCATGCTTTGCGTGCTTTTGGAGGACCTCCGGCCGGCGGATCGACGTAGGAAGTGCCGCCGTTCGGCAGACTGGTCACTGTAACGATGGCGAGCCCGGACCCGCCGCCTACCGATCCATTTAGATTGGTCACGCCGGATGCATAGACGTGGCCCAATCCTATTCCGCCCACGCCCATGGTTACACCGCCGACCGTTACCATATCTCCCGGGCCGATATGTCCGTCGCCGTTGGCATCGAACTGGGGCGATGTAAAGCTCTCGCCCGTCGCGAAATTGAGCACCATGAGAAAGGAACTGCCCAGAGTGGTGCAAACGCCGGGAGCCGGGAGTATCGGTTCAAAGGTCGTGAAGATCAGCTCGCCGCCTGAGAACAGCGCCGGCGTGTTGATCACGCGCTCGCCAGGGAGCAGGTCCAAATCCATAAACCAGCCTTTGTTGGCGGGGTATGACGCAAGAGTTCCGCTGGTGGTGCGCACCGCAACACCTCCCAGCGTCGCATTTGCCAGGGTCTGCTTCAACAGGCTGGCTCTATTGATCGCAGACGCATATCCGGCGGGCGGGTCATAGACGCCGTAGACCGATTGCACGTTTGTATTTGAGATATCCGGGACACCCAGATACTGGCCGGTGCCGAACATGACCAGGGTACCCAACACCTGGGGGAAACGCGGATTGAGCGTGACGACCGGCTTGGTCGTGATCGGCTGCTTGTTGCCGCCGGCGTCCCGCGCCTGGAACATCACCGTCGCGGCCCACAGCGTTGGGTCGGAATTGGAGATGTCCAGCCGCCACAGGTTACCCTGCAAGTCTCCGGCATAAAGCATGTCGGCGTTTGCGGTCACCGCGCCGCTGGTATTGACCGCGACGATGCCCGAAAGTCCATTCGCTGCGGTCAGGTCGCACGCGGTAGGCACAGCCGCACACAGGTCGATTTTTGTATTGGTGCCGTGCTGCGGGTCGATTGCATACAAAAACGGCTTTTGATTGGTGCTGTTATAGCCGTTGCCTATAAACACCTTCCAGCCGCTGTTGGTATTCGCAATCGCCGGACCGCTGAACCCCAAGCCCAAATCGGTATCGACGATGTCCCAAAGGACCTTGGTGGCAAGCGTGGCTTCCGAATTCATGGAGGCAGGATCCGTGATGTCCAACGCAAAGACACTGTTGCCGCCCTGCGCCTCGGTTCCAACCAGCACGCTATGCCAGGTCAGATCGCTGAACTGGACATCCGCCGCCTGCGGCGAGCCGTTGACGAAGAACTTGTGCTGCGCGTTGTAGAAGGGCGAGACCAGATTGATGAGATTTGCATAGGAGCCGCGCGGCATGTAGGCGAATTGCTCGTTACCGGTCGTCGTATCGAATGCGTGCAGCATGCCGTCGTTGCCGCCGATATAGAGGATCGGCGTCCGGTGTTCGGTTGCCGTCTCAAAGAGTCTATATGAGGTTGACTGAAGATTCTCAGCCGAAGGCCCGATGTAGGCCGGGTTGCTGTCGACGATATCTCCCAAGATATGCGAGCGGCTGCGGAATTTGCCGCCGGGATTGCGCTGCTCCTGGGTGGGGGAGCCGCGCAGATATTGCAGGACGTCCTGGCCGTTGGTATCCGGTGCGAAGGTCTGCAGGGCCATTCCGAGGGCCGTGTTGCTCGCGATTCCCGATGCCGGCGTTCCCGGGGTCCACTCAAAGGGAATTCCCTGACCTGTCACCGGATCCCATGTGGCTATCGCTCTGGTTGCCTGGGCGTCCAATTGCGTCTGCGCGGACCAGTGGATGTCTGCCAGTGTGGTATCGATGACTCCCGAGGCCGCATCGATGGGATACGCCAGGACATTTCCGGTCCAGTCCTGAAAAGCGTCAGACGTGACGAATTGCGACTGGTAAACGACCGAATTGACATTGAGACCGGTGGTATTGACAGCGGCCGAGGCAGTCGATTCGGTGACCGCCAGAATATGCGTAATGATGGTTTGCAAGGCGTCGGTGACGGCCTGCGGCGAAGTGGCCGGAAAGTAGGTCCCCGTGCCGCCGGCGATCGACATCGCGGTGAGCGTCGCCGCCGCAGCAGGGTTCTTGCTGGGATCGACGCCGGCGCCCACGCCGATAATGTAAGTTTGAATCGGATTTGCACCGCTGTTGAGTGCGCTCAACTTGGTGATGACATCGGTGAGTGCCTGATCGTTCGTGGCCGCCAATGATCCATCGGGATTGAAGGTGGCGGTGACGCCATAACCGACAGCGGAAGTGCTGCCCAATGGCGGCCAATTTTTATTGCTGAGGTCTTTCGTCGGCAACCCATCGGTCACCAGGACCACGTACCGCTGGGTCACGCACCCGTTGGTCGTCGGTGGATTGCCGGCAAAAACAGTCTGCGCGCGCACCATCAGACCTGCTATCGGCGATTGTGTCGCCGACGCTTTGATATCTTGGGTGCCGGTGGAATTCGTTTCCGGTGCCAGATAGGGCGTGAAATGCGCGATGGCAGCCGCCACGCTCGCTGCGTTGGGAACAGCCCCCGAAGAGGTCATCGGAACCACCGGATTGCCGTCGTTTGCGGTTTCGCTGAACGTGAAATAGCCAAACCCGCGCAGCTCATACATCACCTGCGAGGAGTAGGGCACGAAGCCGGCATTGGTCGGGCCGGTGGCTCCCGGACAACCATTGATTGCGCTGTTGTACGACTCAGTCACTCCGCCGTTTTTAAATGTGTTCAGGCTGAACTGCGGCGGGAACGGGTTAGGCGCCGGGTGCGGACCGTTGTACACCACACATACCGCAGCAAAGCCGCCTGGATCATAGAAGACGTCGTTGACACTGGGGTCATCGCTGCTCGCGCTGACCAGCATGTACTGCTGCGCCGTTATGTTTTGAGCGGCGTAAAAAGTATTGAGCTGCGCGCAATTCTGTGCCGCCTGAGCGGGTAGCGCGAGATTGACGCCGTAGCACGGATTCAAAACGTACTCTTGGCCGGCCGGCGGAATGGTGTTGGTGAAGGTAAATCCGCCCGGATTGCTCATCTGGTAAACCCATGTTTTCCAAGAAGACAACCCGCCGACGGCGTAGTCAATGAGCCCGAAATCGGCGCTGTCTATATAGGCGTTCAACACCGCCGTAAGGCCCGCCTTCGCGACGTTCAAACGGCTGGGTGAGTTATCGACGAGCAACGCTCCGGAGGTGACTGTGTAGGGCGCATTCGTGCCGTCGCCGAGGTTCAGCGGCGGCGTGAAACCAGCAGGAATGGTGAAATTGACGAGCGATGACGTCGGGTACAGCAGTGACTGCGCGATGGAGCCGGACCCGGTGCGGATGGCGCCGCTCAAGTCGCCATCCATGGATTCGGAATTGGCCAATGCCAGAAGAATCTGCGGGTGTGCTGGAATCGTAACCGTCAGTGGTATCTGTGAGATATTGATCGGGGCCGGTGCAGGCCCGGCCATCACATTCGCAGACCAGCATACGAGCACCGCGTAGCAGGACGATGCCAGCGTATGCGCGATGCGAGCTCGAGTTGTATTTGAGATTAGCCTTTGCATAAATAATTTCCTTGAGAACCTGGGCTAACGAACGATGGTTTGAAGCATGGTGGTCGAAGTGCCGTCTGCACCCACGCCTTGAGCGGTCACGCGAAATACGCTGACTGGAGGCGGCCCGTTCAAGCCCACAACCTGAATGTTCTGGCCGGCGCCGGCAACGGAGTTGAGTTGTTCGATCACGATTTTGGGCGTCCGCGAAGGCGCCGGCAGGTCCGCGAGCGCGGGACCCGGATAAGGAAGAGTATTGACCGCCACCGTCCAATCCATGCCGGTCAGCGGGCTTCCCTGGGTCAGATCCGGTGTGTACAAACCGCCGGTGCCGGCCACGAAATCGGAAATGGTTCCACTCAATATTCCAGCTTCGGCGGCGCGCAGGGCCGCTTCCGCCGCCTGAGCGCCGAGTTGGCGATTGTTGTCGTTGCGAGCCATCCGCTCTTCCACGGTTTGCATGCGAGAGGCCGTGACGCCGAGCAAGCTCAAGATCAACAACAGAATCAACGCGACGAACATGACGACGCCGCTTTGCTTCGATGATTGGCCGCCTGAGAAATGATGATTGCGCATGATAAAACCCTTAATGCAGCGAGTTGCGCACGGCGATGGTCGCTTCGAATACCTGGCGCGAGCGCGAATCGGCGGGCGGAGTCACAGTCGTGCCCAGCAAGTTATAAGTCACGGCCGCGGCGGCGCGGCCCGCACCCGGCGCACTGGCCGCGAGCAGCGCAATCTTCACGCTCATGACGGTATTGAAATCCACGACTTGATCAGCGGTTACGTAATTGCTGACGGTTTGCGTATTGGTCGTGTCCACACCATACAGAATCTGCAGCGCCTCGATATCCGGCACCAATTCGGTTGGTTGCCAAAAGCCGCTGGCATTGGAACTCAAGACGAACAGCGCGCCATCGCCATCGGCACCGACGCCGATGTAATACGCGAGCGTGTCGACCGGCGTCACCATAGAGCCTGCGGCGAACGACAGGGGAAACGCGGATACCGTGTTGCCCGGCGGCCCGCCGCCGCCATTGTGGGTGATCGTGGGATTCGCGCCGACTCCGACGCCGGTGATCTGAAAGATCACCCCTTTTGAACAATCGGAGATGACAGCCATTTGGCCATTCGACAACGGCGGCGGCGCAGCCGCCGGCGAGAAAACCGTGAATGTTGCAGCGCCGTCAGCGATGGTCTGGACATAGGCTGTCACTGCATTCCCCAGCGTCGAACGCACGACCAGGACATCATTGTTCTGCACCACCAGATTCGACAAGGCTGCATCGAGGCCGCCCACCCAGTCGCCGTTGTTCGCGTCGACCGCAACCTGCACCGGCGGGATCGAAGGCGCGATGTTGTACGCAGCGGCGGGGTCAACGGCTTCAAATCCGCCGAGCGCCTGGGTCCAAGACGTGGTCAAGGCGGTCGCGCCGGGATTGAGAATTCCCTGCACAAGGGGTGCCGTAGTGCAGGCCATGTTGCCGGCGCCGCGGACCGAAGTCGAAATGAAATTCAACGCAAAGCGTCCGCCATCCGTCAGTTCCGCGGTTCCGGATGTGGCATTGAACGCGGCGCGCGATCCGACAAAGACCGAGATCACACCCGCCGTGACGATCAACGCCAGCGTGATGGCGACCATCAATTCGACCAGCGAAAAGCCGCGCTGCCGGGTCATAGCACCGACTCCAACGTGACCGATTGCGTGTTTGCTGCTGCGCCAGGATTGAGGGTGGATTGAGCCACGCTGTCATCCCAACTCACGACGATGGTCACCGTGGTCTGGCCATTGGCCGCGGTGGCGGCGGTCACGGACCCCTGACCGTTGGGCAGTGCGCCCGGCGCGCCCGGCGGTGCCACGCCATTGTTCGCGTTCAGGCGCAGTTTCCACTGGTACACATCGTATGCGGCAAGATTGGCGCACGCCGCTGCTGCAACGCAAGTGAACCCGGGATCGGTCGCCGCTGTTGTCGCCAGCGTGGTATAGGCATAGGGCGGGGTCCCTGTTGAACCCGCCTGCGCGATGTTCGAGCGCATATAGTCGAGCATCTGGTAGGCCAAGTCGGTGGCTTGGCTGCGCAGATAGGCGCTGTCGTTCGAGTGCGATGAGAGAAGCATGAGTTTGGCAATGCCCAGCAAGCCTATGCTCAGGATCACGAGTGAGACCAGCACTTCGACGAGCGTGAATCCGCGCGCGCCCGAGCCGTTGCGTTGCAGTTGATGTTTGATGAGGCTCATGATGTTACGGGCACGCCAGTGCCGCGCCATTTACCGACTGTCCGGGTGTTTGCGACGCCGCCACGCGCCCCGTGGCGAGGACTTCGACCTGTCGCGCAAATGCAGAAAGACGCGGGTCGCAGATTTTGATCGTCAACGGTGCCGCAGGCGCTGTTCCATCCGAGTTGAATACGATTCCCGTGGCCGGCCCCACAACCACCGTCAAGGCGTTTATTGGGCCGAGCGCGGGAATTGCTTGCAACACGACCGTATTGGCGGGGGTGATCGGATCGGTGTACTTCACGATCCAGCCCTCCGTCCAAGGTCCGGCATCGCAATTCTGGCTGTCCAAAGAGGGGCAGACCGCGACGCCGTTCGATGAGCCGCGTTTCACGGCTTCGCTGCGCGCGTAATTGAAGCTACCGACCAGGGAATTGACTTGGGCGGTGTCGCGATCGTTTTTCACAAAACTGTCGAAGGCCGGTATCGCAATCGCAAATAGGATCCCCGCCACTGTCACCGAGACGAGCAATTCTATTAGCGTGAAGCCGTGCGACAAGGATTTCATGGGTCGCCATCCTAGAGAGGCAAGCTTGCTCGAAGCTGACGTGCGGATCGCAACGTTTGGAGAATGCGAACTAGTTCACAGCGCGCGCGGGAAATTGGATCAGCACGCGGGTCCCGGTGCGGTTTGCGCCCGATTCGATCGTCATCGAGGCGTCATAAAGCCGGGCGATTTCGTCCACGATGGCGAGTCCCAGCCCGCTGCCGTGCCCCGGCGAGTTCGGCATTCGGTAAAATCGCTGCCGCACTCGCTGGCGTTCCGATTCGGGTATGCCGATGCCCGTGTCCACGACGGCAAGAAATGGCCGGCCATTCCTCTCTCCCGCGCTGGCCGTGACGCTGCCGCCGGCTGGCGTGTACTTCAGCGCGTTGTCGACCAGATTGCTCAACAGATCGTCGAGCAGCGATGGATCGGCGCGGATCGAAATGGATGTCGCATCGACGCCTAAATCGATTCCGGATTGCAATGCCCGATCGAAGGACCTTGCCGCAACTTCATTGACGATGGATTGCAAATCGACCACTTGGTTTTTGGCGCTGATGTTCGCGGCCGGGTCCGCCCGTGCCAATGTCAGCAGCTGGTTGGCCGAATGCGCGAGTTGCTTGACTCCTTCTTCCAGAGTGAGCAGTCGGGCCTTGACGGGCTGCGCCGCGGGCTCCGCCACCAGCAGGCCGAGCTGCGCCTGCATTCCGGTGATCGGCGTGCGCAACTGATGCGCGGTGTCCGCGATGAATTGTTGTTGCGACTGAACCGAGGTGCGCAGCATGCCGAATAAGCGGTTGAGAGTGACCACCACGGGTGCGATCTCACGCGGCACCGAAGTTTCGACAATCGGGCGCAGATCAAGCGGCGAACGCCTGGCGATTTCATCGCGCAACCTTCGAATCGGACGCAATCCCAGCTGAATGGCCACCCAAACCAGAACCAGCGTGATATCGAGCTGCACGAAGTCCCACAGCAAAGTACTCATCAGACCGAACCGCGCTTCCGGCTCGCTGGTCCGGCTGAGATCCGCGACCGTTACCGTGATCAAGCCTCCCGGCGAATTGAATCGTGTCGTGAGGGTGCGCACGTTGCGGCCATCGAGCTGCGCCATCGCCAGCAGTTGAGTGCCCTCGCTACCCATGGCGACCACCGGCAGCTGTGCGTCGCCGGCGAGCAGGCGTCCCTGGGCGTCGCGCAGTGAAAATTTAATCGAATCCGCATGCGGCAAAAAGGGCTTGATGAGAGGATCCAGCTCGATTTGACCTTGCTTGAGAATCACATGGGCCATCAACGCGTTCGCCGCGTCTTTCAAGCGCCGATCGCTGCTGATCACCACCGGAGCCACATTGTTGAAATAGTGAATCAGGGCGCCGCACAGGGCCAGCAGCATGAGCGGTATGGCCAGCCACAAGATCAATTGACGGCTGATGGAGGCGTTCACGCCGGCTTCGTCTCTTCGAGCCGGTACCCGAGGCCGCGCAAGCTGCGGATGTTTGCCGCCGTTCCGAGTTTGGCGCGCAGGCGGGATATGTGCACCTCGAGTGCATTGGCGGTGATATCCTGATCGGGACCGGCGACCGCTTGTTGAACGCGTTCCTTGGAGACGATTTGTCCGACGCGGCGCGCAAGGCATTCGAGCAATAACCATTCGCGCGCAGTGAGTTCGATCTCGACGCTGTCGATGCACAGGCGCTTGCCCGCCAAGTCAACGCTTAGGCGATTGAGTTTAATCACGCCGGTGTGGGCGCCGCTCGAGCGGCGCATCAGCGCGCGGCAGCGCGCCGCCAATTCGGCGGCCTCGAAGGGTTTGCTCAAGAAATCGTCGGCACCCAAATCGAGCGCCTTGACCTTGTCGGTGAGGGTGCAGCGGGCGGTGAGAATGAGTGTCGGTAGGGATTTGCCCCCGCTGCGCAGCCGCCGCACCAAGGTCAGGCCGTCGGCGCCCGGCAAGCCGACATCGATCACGGCGAGCGCGAACTCCTCGCTCGCCACAGCCGCCTGGGCGGCTTCGGCGCTGCTCACGCGATGTACGGCGTAGCTTGCGGCCGTCAATCCTCGCACGATGGCGTCGGCAACCAGGTCGTCATCTTCTACTAATAATAGCCGCACGCGTCACTTTACTACGGGCAAGGCTGTTACTTAAGGGCTTAGAGATCGCCGACCGCGTGACCATTCGGATTGCCCGTCTCGTCCCGCTCGCCGCCGAAGCTGCTGCGTCGCGGGGGTATCAATGCGCGCAGCTTGGCTTCGTATGCCTTGACGAAGGTTTCCATGAACAGGTGCGGAAAGCCATCGGCGGGACGATGCGCAAGTCCGCCGAACAACTCGGCATACATATCCCAGTACTTGGCTTTACTCTGGCCGCCGAAGACGCCGCGCTTGCCGGAACGCTCGAAGCGCTCTTCCAATTCCTTCGGACTTACGCGGCTCAAGAATTCCTCGAACCCGGCGCGCATGGCCGTGAGTGCCGCGGTGTTTTGTGCTTTGAGCTCGCGAAAATTCTCGCGGATCGCATCGACCGATCCTGCGCGGGTCGACAGGTTGGTCAGCAATCTCACCAGGGCCTCGTCGACTCCCTTGGAGAGGTTCAACGGAGATTCGGACCCATCCGCCGGGGGCGCGGGAATTCTGAATTTATTGCGGAACTCGCCGCGGCCCTGATTGAGATCCATCAATCCCAGCACCGCTTCGCGCAGCAATTGACCGGCGAGCTGCAGCGCGGCGCCGCGTGCATCGGTGCCGAGCGAACGCGGGTCGATGCCCGCGCCGCGGCAAAACGCCGACAAACCGACGTCGAAGTCGCCTTCGTACAATGCCAGGCTTGGGGCTGCACTCTGCGCGCCGATGCTCTGCGCGCTGATGCTCTGCGCGCCGATGCTCTGCGAGCGCGATAGATTCGGGTTCGGCGCGTTTTCAATCACGGAAGAGGCTTTGGGCGTCTCGACCTTCAGGGGCCGCGTCATCATGTGCCAAGGAGTGCCTGCCGCTTCGGCGGAATTCGCCGGCTGTTCGAGCGGCGGAAGCGATTGGCCATAAAGATCGCGGGGCCTCGCGCCGGAGCCGGAAATAGAAAGACCGCTGGGCTCGAGCAGCTGGCTCAGGTCAAGGTCCGCGCCCAGATCATTGGCCGTGGACTTTTTGATCGCCGAGGACGGCGCTTGGCCATCGTAGGCAATGATCGCGCTCTCTTCCGGCGGAAAGTCATTCGTCTGGTCGATGCTGACCAGCAGCTCATACTCGCCCAGGCGGATGTAGTCGCCATCCTTGAGCGCGTAGTCGTGATACTTGCCCAACGGCACCTGCGCGCCGTTGATGTACGTGCCGTTGGAACTGGTATCGACCAGAATGTAGGCGCCGGCCCGAAAATCCACCCGGGCATGTTTGCCTGAGAGATAGCGCTCAGGGTCGGGTAGAATCCATTCATTGTCAGTCGCGCGTCCAATACTGCCGCCGTGCACGCCGAACACCTTGGTGGATAGGGTTGCGAGGCGGGTTGAGTGTTCACTGACGACGCGCAAGCGCAGGGCCATATTCAATCCCTCCAGCGGGTCTCAAGGGCGGCGCTAAGTGCCGGTATAATATGGTGAAATACTAGCAATGCTGGGAGCCTCCTAAATGGCAGCGAGTCACATTTTCAAAGTTCTGTTCGTGAATCAAGGCAAGGTCTACGAGATCTACGCCCGAAAAGTGAGTCACGGCAGCCTATTCGGCTTCATTGAGGTCGAGGAACTGGTGTTCGGCGAGCGCTCGGCGGTGGTTGTGGATCCTGCGGAGGAAAAGATCAAGGCGGAATTCAACGAAGTAAAGCGCACCTACCTGCCGATGCATTCCGTGCTGCGCATTGACGAAGTCAAGAAACAGGGGGTCAGCAAGATCAGCGCGCTCGAAGGTTCCAATGTTTCTCAATTCCCCGTGCCGATCTACACGCCGGGA
Organism: Steroidobacteraceae bacterium; assembly: GCA_036267535.1. GTDB lineage: Bacteria > Pseudomonadota > Gammaproteobacteria > Steroidobacterales > Steroidobacteraceae > Bog-1198. Next base: position 100,727 of record DATAVX010000113.1, on the reverse strand, counting down.
GGAGATTCCAGCGCTCGTAAATAGCCCGATTCCTGTAGAATGGAGCATGTTTAGCCTTTTCGGCGCACCGGCGCTGTCGCAATTCCGACTCGAGCAACTGCTGCGTGCACTGAAGGCCCAAGAGCCGCGCGTTCAAGCGCTCAAGTCCCGCTGGATGCATTTCGTCGATACCTCGCGCCCCTTGGGCGAACCCGAACTCGAGGTGTTGGGCAAGCTGCTGACGTACGGCGAGCGTGTTCGCGACGCTCAGCGGGAGCTTCCCGGCGGACGACCCATCCTGGTGACGCCGCGCGTCGGTACCGAGTCCCCCTGGTCGAGCAAGGCCACCGACATCGCGCATGTGTGCGGTTTGAACGCCGTGACTCGTGTGGAACGCGGCACCGTGTACTTCATCGAGGCCACTTCACCGTTGGACGCGGCCGATCTCGAGGGGTTGGCGGCGCAGCTGCACGATCGGATGACGGAATCCGTTTGGGTGGATGCGGTTGAACCCAGCGGACTGTTTCATGCGGCTGCCCCGCGAGGTATGCGCAACATCGTCCTGGGCGCGAGCGGCCACGAAGCGCTGGCGCGGGCGAATCAAGCGTTGGGGTTGGCGTTGTCGGCGGATGAGATCGACTATCTCGTCAAGGCATTCGGCAACTTGGGACGCGACCCCAGCGATGTGGAATTGATGATGTTCGCGCAAGCCAATTCCGAACATTGCCGCCACAAGATATTCAACGCCGACTTCATCATCGACGGCACACCGATGCCCCTGTCGCTGTTCGGCATGATACGCGCCACCTATGCGAACAATTCCTCCGGCGTGCTGTCCGCCTACCGCGACAACGCAGCCGTCATCGTCGGCGCGCAGGCCACCAGATTTTTCGCCGATCCATCGACGCAGCGCTACGCAGGCGCCGCCGAGCCGATGGACATCCTGATGAAGGTGGAGACCCACAATCATCCGACGGCGATCTCGCCCTTCCCGGGCGCGGCCACCGGCGCCGGCGGCGAAATCCGCGACGAGGGTGCAACCGGTATCGGCGCCAAACCCAAGGCTGGATTGACCGGTTTCTCCGTTTCCAATCTCAAAATCCCCGGCATGACGCAGTCCTGGGAACTCGATTTCGGCAAACCCGAAAGAATTTCCTCCGCTCTCGACATCATGATAGCCGCACCCATCGGCGCCGCATCTTTCAACAATGAATTCGGCCGCCCCAACACCGTCGGCTATTTCCGCGTATTCGAGCAAAGGGCGGAAAACGCTGAGGCGATTCGCGGTTACCACAAGCCCATCATGGTCGCCGGCGGGTTGGGCAGCGTGCGGCGTCCGAATGTCGAGAAGAAGGACGTCGTCGTCGGCGCTCCGCTCGTCGTCCTCGGCGGTCCCGCCATGCTGATCGGCTTGGGGGGCGGCGCAGCCTCGTCAGTCGGCAGCGGCCAAAGTTCATCCGACCTCGATTTCGCCTCGGTGCAGCGCGGCAACGCGGAGATGCAGCGGCGCGCCCAGGAAGTCATCGATCGCTGCGTCGCCTTGGGGGCTGCGAATCCCATCCTGCTGATTCATGACGTGGGCGCGGGCGGATTGTCGAACGCATTGCCCGAGGCCATTGCCCACAGCCATCGCGGCGGCCGCATCGATTTGCGCAAAATACCGAATGCGGAATCGGAGCTCTCGCCGATGGAAATCTGGTGCAACGAGGCGCAGGAGCGCTACGTCCTCGCGTTGGCGCCCGGGACCGTGGACCAATTCAAGCTGCTGTGCGAACGCGAACGTTGCCCGTTTGCGGTCGTGGGCGAAATAACCGGCGATGGCATGCTCAAGGTGATCGACCCGTTGCTGCACTCGACGCCCGTCGATATGCCGATCGACGTGCTGCTCGGCAAGCCGCCGCGCATGACGCGGGATGTCCGCTCGATCGCCAGTCTTTCCTCGGCGTTGAGCACGGATGGCACGACCTTGAGCGGCTCGCTCGATCGCTTGTTGCGTCTGCCGACCATTGCCGACAAATCCTTTCTGATCACCATCGGCGATCGCACCGTCGGCGGCTTGATCAGCCGCGACCAGATGGTTGGTCCTTGGCAGGTGCCGGTCGGCGACGCTGCCGTTTCGTTGAGCAGCTATGACGGATACAGCGGCGAAGCCATGGCCATGGGGGAGCGCGCGCCGGTCGCGCTGCTGGACGCGCCCGCATCGGGACGCTTGGCGGTGGCGGAGGCGATTACCAATATTCTGGCCGCGGACATTGATCGCCTGGAAGAGATCCGCCTGTCGGCGAATTGGATGGCCGCGTGCGGCGAACCAGGAGAAGATGCGAAGTTGTACGCGACGGTGCAGGCCGTCAGTGAGCTCTGTTCGGCGCTGCGCATCACCATTCCGGTGGGCAAAGATTCCTTGTCGATGAAAACAGCTTGGCAAGATGCCGGCGGCGAGCGTTCGGTGATTGCGCCGGTATCCCTCATCGTCTCTGCCTTCGCGCCGGTGCAGGATGCGCGCGCCACGCTGACGCCCGCGCTCGACTTGTCGAGGCCGTCGCGCCTCCTGCTGATCGACTTGGGGGCCGGCAAGAACCGCCTGGGCGGCTCATGCTGGGCTCAGGTGCACATGAAGAGCGGCGGCATTCCGGCGGACTTGGACAGCCCGCGTCTGCTGCACGCGATGTTCACCGCGTTGCGCGAACTCAAGGATGAACGATTGCTGCTCGCTTACCATGACCGCTCGGATGGCGGCCTGCTCATAACGCTGCTCGAGATGGCTTTCGCCGCGCGGTGCGGTTTGCGCATCGACTTGGGATCCGTCGCCGATGTCGTCGCAGCGTGCTTCGCGGAGGAACTAGGAGCCGTCGTGCAGGTGCCGGCGGCGCTCCTCGCGGACGTACAGACCATCTTCGCGCGCCACGGCTTGGCGTCTCTCATTCAAAATATAGGCGAACCGGCAACCGGTTCCGAGGTGCAGATAAGCGCCCGCGGCGGCACGGTCTATTCCGCCTCGCGCATGGCATTGCATCGGCGCTGGAGCGAGACTTCGTTTCGCATGCAAGAACTCCGCGACAATCCCCAATGCGCGCGCGAGGAGTACTCGCGGCTCGAGGACGGCGATGATCCCGGCTTGCACGCCCGCTTGAGCTACGATCCGAGCGCGGATGTGGCGGCGCCTTTTGTAGCGGGCGGGGCACGTCCGGCGATAGCGATCCTGCGCGAGCAGGGCGTCAATAGCCACGTCGAGATGGCTTACGTGTTCACGCGCTCAGGGTTCGACGCCTACGATGTGCACATGACCGACATTCTCGCCGGACGCGTCCGTCTTGGCAGGTTTCACGGGCTGGCGGCATGCGGCGGCTTTTCCTACGGCGATGTTTTGGGGGCGGGCGAAGGCTGGGCAAAATCTATTTTGTTCAATGCACGGGGACGAGAAGAGTTCGCGGCGTTCTTCGCACGCGAGGCGACCTTTACCTTGGGCGTCTGCAACGGCTGCCAAATGCTCGCCGCGCTCAAAGAGTTGATTCCGGGGGCCGAAGGCTGGCCGCGATTCGTGCGCAATCGATCGGAACAGTACGAGGCGCGCCTGTCGCTGGTGAGCCTGCCTAAATCCAATTCAGTGCTGTTTGCGGGGATGCAGGGTTCGGTATTGCCGATCGCGGTGGCGCACGGCGAGGGGAGGGCGGAATTTGCACCGGATACCGGCGCGGCAGCCTTGCTCGAGCGCCAACTCATAACACTGCAATATGTGGATCATCGCGATCAGCCCACGCAAAGATATCCGTTTAATCCCAACGGGTCCGAGCTGGGCCTGGCAGGACTGTGCAGCAGCGACGGCCGGGTCACCGCGCTGATGCCGCATCCCGAACGTGTGTTTCGCAGCGTGCAGAATTCCTGGGCGCCGACGGAGTGGGCCGAAGATGGGGGCTGGATGCGGCTGTTTCGAAACGCCAGAGTCTTCGTCGGCTAGCCGGCCCGGCTACGCGGTGATGCTCACGCCGCGGGCCAGCCGGCTTCGGCTTGATTGGGCGCGACGAACCGGCGGAAGGTCACCGCCTGGATCAAGCGTGCCTTGCGCACAAAGGTTTGATACAGCAAGTCGCGCATGACTTCCAGGAGAATGCCGGCGTGTTCCGAGGTTAAATTCGGCTGATTCGGCCAAGGATCGCTGTCGCTGCCGAACAGCACCGCACGCAAGATCGAAAAGGTATCATCGTCGAGGTCCGCGAGGGAGCGGATTTCCTGCAGCGTGTCGAAGAGTTCCAATTTGCCGCGCTCGCCGAGTTCGCGAAACAACGACTGCGCCGTGCGGCGGCTCATCGAGCCGAATGCATTGAAACAAGCCGACGAATAGCAATTGAGCGCTTCCTTGAAGAGAATTTCCGCATCTTCGGGCAGATACGTCAACGGGAAATGCTCGCGCGCGCGTTCGATCTCCATGAAGTTCGACGCGAGCTCCACGCGCAGCGCCGTGTACGCTTTGGCGGCGAACTTCAAGAATATCGGCTCGATGCAGGTGTCGCAGCGGAAGACTATCCCGATGTGCTTGGGCTTTCGCCGGCTCAGCTCATCGAATTTGGGCACCGCAATGGGTGTCAGGTGGGTCAAAGTCTGGCAGTGCGGACATGTCAGTGCAATGCCTTGGTATTCGACGTGCAATTCATCTTGCGGCGTGATGTAGATGCCCATGGTTCAACCCGTCAGTGGTTTGTAGCGAATTCGGTGAGGCTGGCTGGCATCCTCGCCCTTGCGCTTTTTGTAATCCTCGACGTATTCCTGGTAGTTGCCTTCGAACCAGAAGACCTGCGAATCGCCCTCGAAGGCGAGGATGTGCGTGGCGATTCGATCCAAGAACCAGCGGTCGTGCGAAATGACGACTGCGCACCCGGGAAAGGCTACCAGCGCGTCTTCGAGCGCGCGCAGCGTCTCGATGTCCAAATCATTCGTCGGCTCATCCAGCAGCAGGACATTGCCGCCGGCTTTCAGGACCTTTGCAAGATGCACGCGGTTGCGCTCGCCGCCGGAAAGCTCGCCGATCATCTGACCTTGCTGCACGCCCTTGAAATTGAAGCGGCCGACATAGCCGCGCGAGGAGGTTTCGTAGTTGCCGACCTTGATCAGATCCAGTCCGCCCGAGATCTCCTGCCACACGGTATTCTTGTCGTTGAGCGCCTGCCTCGATTGATCGACGTAAGCGAGCTTGACGCTGGGTCCTACGCGAATTTCGCCGCTATCGGGTTTCTCGATTCCGGACAGCATGCGAAACAGCGTGGTCTTGCCGGCCCCGTTGGGGCCGATGATTCCCACGATGCCGCCCGGCGGCAGATTGAAGCTCAACGAATCGATCAGCAATCGATCATCGTAGCCCTTCCTCAAGTTCGTGCACTCGATGACCAGATCCCCCAAACGCTCGCCGGGGGGAATGTAGATTTCGTTGGTCTCGTTGCGCTTCTGAAACTCCTGCGATGCCAGTTCTTCGTAGCGCTGCAGGCGAGCCTTGGATTTGGCCTGCCGTGCCTTCGGATTGGTGCGCACCCATTCCAACTCGCGCTTCAACGTCTTCGCCAACGCATCTTGTTGCCGTTCTTCCTGTGCGAGGCGCTGTCCTTTCTGCTCCAGCCACGAGGAATAGTTTCCCTGCCAGGGAATGCCGTGCCCGCGGTCCAGTTCCAGGATCCACTCCGCGACATTGTCGAGAAAATAGCGATCGTGCGTCACCGCGATCACGGTGCTCGGATATTCTTCCAAAAAGTGTTCCAGCCAGGCCACCGATTCGGCATCCAGGTGATTGGTCGGCTCGTCGAGCAGCAGCATGTCCGGCTTGGACAGCAGCAGCCGGCACAAGGCGACGCGCCGCTTCTCGCCCCCCGACAACTTGGCGACCATCGCCTCCCACGGCGGCAGGCGCAGCGAGTCGGCGGCGATTTCCAGCTTGCGCTCCAATTCCCAGCCGCCGACCGCGTCGATCTTGTCCTGCATCTTTGCCTGCTCTTCCATCAGCTTGTTCATTTCGTCGTCCGAGAGCGGTTCGGCGAACTTGTCGCTGATGGCATTGAATCGGTCGATCAAGCTCTGGACGTCGCCGACGCCCTCGCCGACCACCTCGCGCACCGTCTTGGTTTCATCGAGCAGCGGTTCTTGAGGCAAATAGCCCACCTTGATCCCCGACTGAGCGCGCGCCTCGCCCTCGATATCCTTGTCGAGGCCGGACATGATCTTGAGCAGGGTGGATTTTCCGGAGCCGTTCAATCCGAGCACGCCGATCTTGGCGCCCGGAAAAAAACTCAAGGAGATATCGCGCAAAATAATGCGCTTGGGCGGCACGACCTTGCCAACCCGGTTCATGGTGTAAATGAACTGAGCCATCGACTGCCTGTATTGAAATACTTGCGTGAATTCGCGGGGAAACTCACGAATTATCCGCGACTGAAGCCGGCTTGTCACGGTGCGGCTGACTTAAGGGGCCGGCCTCCTAGGGAACCTTAGTCCAATAAGCTACAATTACCGGCTATCTCTGGAGATCGTTTCATGTTTAGCGCCCAAATGGCCATTGCCGGCTTCGATTCAGAGCTTGCGCAAGCTCTGCTAAGTGAACGCCTCCGTCAGGAGGATCATATCGAACTCATTGCCTCCGAGAACTACGCGAGTCCGCGTGTGCTGGAGGCCCAGGGGTCGGTGCTGACGAACAAGTATGCCGAGGGCTACCCCGGCAAGCGCTATTACGGCGGCTGTGAATTCGTCGATATTGCAGAATCGCTGGCGATCGACCGAGCAAAGCAGCTGTTTGGCGCGGCGTACGCAAATGTTCAGCCGCATTCCGGGTCCCAGGCAAATGCCGCCGTCTATTTCGCGCTGCTCAATCCCGGCGACACGATTTTAGGAATGAGCCTGGATCATGGCGGGCATTTGACGCACGGCGCGAAGGTCAACTTCTCGGGGAAATTCTTCAAGGCCGTGCAATACGGCCTGGTCGCCGAAACCGGCATCATCGACTACGAACAGGTTGAACGGCTGGCGCACGAACATCGTCCGAAGATGATCGTGGCCGGCTTTTCCGCTTACTCCCGCGTCGTCGATTGGGCACGCTTTCGCGCCATCGCCGATTCGGCCGGCGCCTATCTGTTCGTCGATATGGCGCATGTGGCTGGACTGATCGCGGCCGGCGAGTATCCGAATCCGGTGCCCTTCGCCGATGCCGTCACCACGACCACCCACAAGACTTTGCGCGGCCCCCGCGGCGGACTGATCCTGGCGCGGCCGCACCCTGAGCTGCACAAGAAATTCAACTCCATGGTGTTCCCGGGAATTCAGGGCGGCCCGCTCATGCATGTGATCGCGGCCAAAGCCGTTGCCCTTCTCGAAGCATTGCAGCCGGAATTTAAAGCCTATTCGGCGCAGGTGATTGCCAATGCGCGCGCCATGGCCAAGGTTTTGCAGCAGCGCGGCTACAAGATCGTCTCCGGCGGCACCGACAATCACTTGTTCCTGCTCGATCTTATCGATAAGAACATCACCGGCAAGGATGCGGATGCCGCGTTGGGCCGCGCGCATATGACGGTCAACAAGAACGCCGTGCCCAATGATCCGCGCCCGCCCTCGATCAGCAGCGGCTTGCGCATCGGCACGCCGGCCGTGACCACGCGCGGCTTCAAGGAACGCGAAGTCGAGCAGTTGTCCAACTGGATCGCTGATGTGCTGGATCACATGGGCGATGAACGCGTACTCGAGCGAACCCGAGCCGAGGTGGTGGCGATATGCCGGCGATTCCCGGTCTACGGTTAGCGATCGATGAGTAGTCCCGATGCATTGCCCGTTTTGCGGTCACACCGAGACTAAGGTGATCGACTCTCGCCTGGCCGGCGAGGGGCGGCAAATTCGCAGACGCCGCGAATGCCTGGCATGCACGGAGCGCTTCACCACGTTTGAAGCTGCAGAGCTGCTGCTGCCCACGGTGGTCAAGGGCGATCGCAGCCGCGAGCCGTTTGACGAGAAGAAATTGCTGACCGGTATGCAGAAAGCGTTGGAAAAGCGTCCCGTGTCGCGCGAAGCCGTCGAAGCTGCCGTGGGACGCATTTGCCACAAGCTGCGCAGCTTGGGAGAGCGCGAAATTGCATCGCGCAGTATCGGCGAAATGGTGATGGAGGAATTGCGGCACCTGGATGAGGTGGGATACGTCCGCTTTGCTTCCGTTTACCGCAGCTTTCAGGACCTGGATGCGTTCCGGACCGAAATTGATCAGCTGCGGCGGCATCGGCGCCGCCGCGAGCCCAGCAAGGATCAGTTGCCCCTGCTGCCCGGCGATGCCGACGATGACGAGGATCAATGAACGAGACGCTGACATCGCAGGACCGGCAGCACCTGGTGCGGGCCCTGGACCTCGCTGCGCGCGGTCTTTATACGACCGATCCGAATCCGCGCGTCGGATGCGTGATTGTGAACGCTGAGCGCGTGACAGGCGAGGGCTGGCACGTTCGTGCCGGTGAGCCGCATGCGGAAGTCCTGGCGCTGCGCGCGGCCGGGTCGCAGGCCAGAGGTGCCACCGTGTATCTGACCTTGGAGCCGTGCAGCCATACCGGCCGCACGCCGCCCTGCGCGGATGCGCTGATTGCAGCAGGCGTGGCGCGCGTGGTGTGCTGCACGCGCGACCCCAACCCGCAGGTTGCCGGCTCAGGGGTAGAGCGCCTCCAGAAAGCCGGCATTGCGGTGCAGATTGGCGCCTATGCGGAGGAGGCACGCCGGCTCAACGTCGGGTACTTTTCGCGGCATGAGCGGGGCCGCCCATATGTGCGCTTGAAGCTGGCGATGAGCCTGGATGGACGCACCGCGCCGCCGAACGGCGGACCGATGTGGATCAGCGGCGAAGCGTCGCGTGCCGACGTACAGGATTGGCGTGCCCGCAGCTCCGCGGTGCTGACCGGCTCCGGCACGGTGCTTTGCGATGACCCCCAACTCAATGTCCGATTGAGTTACGGTCCCTGGGTGCGGCAGCCGCTGCGTGTGCTGCTGGATACCATGCTGCGGACGCCGCGCCTTGCCAAAATCTTCAACAATGGCGAGGCGCTGGTTTTTGCGGCACCCGACGTGCCCGCGGGCCCCCTGCACGACGTCAAAATCGAACGAATTCCGCGCGCGCAGGGCGGCCTGGATCTTGATGCGGCCGTGCAAAACTTGACGGCGCGCGAGGTCAACGAACTGCTGCTCGAGTGCGGCCCGACGTTGGCGGGAGCCTTTATGTCCCGGCAGCTGGTCGATGAACTAGTTCTGTACATCGCGCCCAAGTTGCTTGGCGACGATGCAGCGCCCCTGATGCGCCTCAAGATCGGAGTTCAGGGCTTGCCGCCGTACGAATTTCGCGATGTGCGGCAGTTGGGAGATGATATGCGGCTGATTTTGAAACTGAAGAAGCACTAGCGTGTTCACCGGCATCATCTTGGCAAAAGGCCGCGTCGCGGCGCTCGCCGACCGAGGCGGAGATTTGGAGCTGGGCGTCGAGGCCGGCGGCCTCGACGGCGCACGATTGAGCATCGGCGACAGCATCTGCGTGCAGGGTGCGTGCCTTACGGTGACGCGCAGGCAAGGCGCCAGTTTTTTTGCCGATGTGTCGCGCGAAACCCTGTCGAAGACCACGCTGGGAAAATTAGCTGCGGGATCGAATGTAAATTTGGAGCCCAGCTTGCGTGCCGGCGATGCGCTCGGCGGCCACATGGTCAGCGGCCATGTCGATGCGCTCGGTGTGTTGCGGCGGCTCGATCAAGACGCACGTTCCTGGCGCATGGAGTTTGAAGTGCCGAGGGAGCTTGCGCGGTTCGTGGCGGCGAAAGGGTCGATCTGCATCAATGGGGTCAGCCTCACCGTCAACACGGTCGAGGGCGCGCGTTTCGACGTCAACGTCATTCCTCACACGCTCAAAGTCACGACGCTAGGAGAGCTTAAGGTGGGCGATGAGGTAAATATCGAAATCGACGCCATCGCGCGCTATCTTGAAAGACTCATATCCAATGGAAAAAATTAAGGCGATCTATGGCCCTCAACACGATCGATGAGATTCTGGAAGACCTGCGCCGCGGCAAGATGGCGGTCATCATGGACGATGAAGACCGGGAAAATGAGGGCGATCTGATCATGGCCGCCGAGTGCGTGCGCGCCGAGGATGTCAACTTCATGGCGCGTTACGGCCGCGGGCTCATTTGCCTGACGCTGACTCGCGACCGCTGCCGTCAGCTTCGTCTGCCGCTCATGGTGAGCGACACGGACCACACCCACCGCACCAACTTCACCTTGTCGATCGAAGCCGCCGAGGGCGTGACCACGGGAATATCGGCGCACGACCGGGCGCACACGGTCAAAACGGCGGTGGCGCAGAACGCTCGGCCCGAAGATCTGCGCCAGCCCGGGCATATTTTCCCATTGATGGCGCAGCCGGGCGGCGTGCTGACGCGTGCGGGTCACACCGAAGCGGGATGCGACCTGACGCGCCTGTCCGGTTTCTCCGCCGCCGCCATGATCGTGGAGATCTTGAACGACGACGGCACCATGGCGCGCCGCCCCGATCTCGAGCGGTTTGCCGAGACTCATGGTTTGAAGATCGGCACCATTGCGGATCTGATTCGCTACCGCCTGAAGAATGAGCGCTCCATCGAGAGAATTTATGATGAGCCGGTGGACACCGAGTACGGTGCTTTTCAGCTTTGCTGCTATGAGGATCACGTCAACAAGACCGTGCACATCGCACTCGTCAAGGGCGATTTGAACTCCGCGCTGCCGCCGCTGGTGCGCGTGCACGTCAAGGACACGCTGCGCGACGTCGTTGGCGTCGTCAACGAGAAGCTCGGCTGGCCCCTGCGCGCGGCGATGCGCCGGGTGGCCAAGGAAGACTCCGGCGTGGTCGTGATCTTGCGGCCGGAGCAGTCGCCGCGCAATTTTATGGACAGCGTGAGGCTGTTGGATGCCACGCCGTCGCGGCAGCGTGTGGGAGCCGTCGTGCGAACCTACGGAATCGGCGCTCAGATACTCAAGGACCTCGGGTTGAAGCGCATGCGCGTCTTGAGCGCCCGGAAACAACTGCAGGGGTTGGCCGCTTTCGACCTGGAAATCACCAGCTACGTCGATGGCGATGATTGAGCGCCGCTTAAGCTTATACTTGCGGTCTGCCAATGCGAGGAACGACTTGTGCCGAATGATCAGCCGAAAATAATCGAGGGAGAATTGCTGGCGCGCGATTTGCGCTTCGCGCTCATCGCCGCGCGCTTCAATGATTTTGTGGTCGAAGCGCTGGTGCGCGGAGCGCTCGATGCCTTGAAGCGTCACGGTGTCGGCGAGAAGCAAATCGAGATCGTGCGAGTACCGGGCGCGTTCGATATTCCGCTCGTCGCGCGCAAGCTGGCGCTGTCGCATCGCTACGAAGCGCTTATTGCCCTGGGAGCGGTGATTCGCGGGCAAACTCCGCATTTTGACTATGTCGCGGGCGAGTGCGCGGGCGGAATTGCCGGAATTGCGCTCGAGTCCGGCGTGCCGATAGCCTTTGGAGTCCTCACCACCGATACGGTGGAGCAGGCCGTTGACCGCGCCGGCGGCAAAGCCGGCAACAAAGGCGCGGATGCGGCGCTGGTGGCGCTCGAGATGGCAAATCTGTTGCGCCGCCTGGACAATTAAATGGCTTCGGGGGCCAATGCCCATCGGGCCCGAAGCCTGGCGCGCCGCCTGGCGCTGCAAGCTCTCTACCAGATTCAGATCAACCCGCTGCCGTGGCAGGACATCCAAAAGCAATTCGCCGACGACCCCGAGGCTGAGCGCGTCGATATCGGGTATTTCCGGGCACTGATCGAAGCCATCGCGCCGAATCGCGAGGCGCTCGATTCGCGCTTGTCAGGGCTGTGCGAGATTAAACCGCAGGAATTGGATCCGATCGAGCATGCGGTACTGTGGCTGGGCCTGCACGAGCTGCAGTCGCACCCGGAACTTCCTTACCGGGTGGCGCTGTCAGAGGCGGTGCAGCTCACCAAGCAATTCGGTGCGACCGACGGGCACAAATTCGTCAACGCGGTCCTGGATCGCGCCGCGCGGGAATCGCGGCCGCATGAATATGGAATCTGACCTCGGCGAGTTTGAATTGATCCGCCGCTTTTTTCTCAAGCCGTGCCGGCCCGGCTCCGGCGTGATCCTCGGCATTGGCGACGATGCCGCGCTGCTTGACCTGCCCGCCGGGTCGGACCTGGTGGTCTCGGTCGACACGATCGTAGCCGGGCGGCATTTCTTGCAAGACGCCGATGCGCGCACGATCGGCCATCGCGCGCTCGCGGTCAACCTAAGCGACATGGCTGCCATGGGCGCAACGCCGGCATGGTCGACGCTCGCGCTGACCATGCCGAGCGCGGACTCGGGCTGGCTCGAGAAATTTGCGGCAGGGTTTTTTGCGCTCGCGGAGGCATATGCGGTCGAACTGGTGGGCGGCGACACGACGCGGGGGCCGCTCGCAATCAGCGTGCAGCTTTTGGGCCACGCGCCGCATGCAACGTCGCTGCGCCGGAGCGGCGCGAAGGCCGGCGATCTTTTGGCGGTCAGCGGCACGTTGGGCGATGCGGCCGCGGGTCTTGCATTTCTCAAGCAGCCGGCCGCGGTGCGCTCTGGCGCGGTCGATACGGTCGTGCGGCGCTTTGAGTATCCGACGCCGAGAGTGCAGCTCGGCATAGCCGCGCGCGGCATCGCGAGCGCGGCCATGGATTTGTCCGACGGCCTGGCCGGCGACTTGGCAAAACTGGCGGACGCCAGCGGCCTCGCCGCGCATGCGAGCGTGGATCGATTGCCCTTGTCGGATGCCATACGCGAAGTGGTGGATTTGAGCGAAGCGCGCGATTTGGCGCTAGCCGGCGGCGATGACTACGAGTTGCTGTTGGCCGTGCCTCCGCATCGCTTCGCCGACCTCGCCGCGGCGGCGGACCAATTGAACTTAACGTTGACCGCAATTGGTGAACTGCGTGCCGGAGCCGGCGTGAACTGGTCCCTCAACGGCGAGGATTTCGTGCCCGGCGTCTTAGGTTACGACCACTTCGCCTAAGCCTCGACCCAAATCACAGTTTGGCGCCGGCCGGCCCAGTATCCTCGCTGCATCGAAGTCGAATGACGTCCCGCAGCGCTTGGGTTACCTTGACCAATACTCGCTCCAATAATCTTGCGAAGGCCCAGGCGGGCCGCGGATCGTTGCCGGAGAAAATCGGCAAATACGTCATCATCAATGAGGTGGGCCGCGGCAGCACCGGCGTGGTGTACCTGTCGCACGATCCTTATTACGGCCGCGACGTGGCCATCAAGGTCTACAACGTCGACGCCAGCGGCGACGAAAATCGCAAGAAAATAGCCCGTAAGATGTTCCTGTCGGAAGCGCACATGGTCGGCATGCTGCAGCATCCGAACATCCTGCCCATCTACGACGCCGGCGAAGAGAACGGCCATTGCTACATCGTGACCGAGCATGTGCACGGTGCGCGCACGCTGGCCGCCTATTGCCGTCCCGACAATTTGCTGCGCATCGACGATGTGGTCGAGCTGGTCTACAAAGCGGCGCGCGCGCTTCACTACGCGCATAGCCGCGGTGTGATTCACCGCGACATCAAGCCCAGCAACATCATGCTCACGCTCGACAGCGACGTTCGCATCATCGATTTCGGCATCGCGTTGGTTGCCGACTCCGAGATCTCGCGAATCGAGGGCATCGCCGGCAGCCCTTCGTACATGTCGCCGGAGCAGGTGCAGTCGATCGAATTGACCAACCGCTCCGACCTGTATTCGCTGGGCGCCGTCATGTATGAGCTGTTGACGGGCACCCGGCCGTTCCGTGCCGGCAATCTGCAGAAGCTGCTGCATCAGATCGTCTTTGCCACGCCGCCGCCGATCCATACCCTGCGCCCCGAGATTCCCGAGGAGCTCGAGAATGTGACGGCAATGGCGCTGCAAAAGGATCCGGAGAAGCGCTATAAGACCGGACTTGATTTCGCGGCCGAGTTGACGCGGGTGCATCAGAAGCTGCGTGCGCAGTACAACCGCATCGACCAGCAAGAGCAGTTCAGCCTGCTGCGCAAGCTGAAATTCTTTCATGAGTTTTCACACGGCGAAATCTGGGAAGTGCTGCGGGCCAGCAGCTGGCAGGACTACGCCGATGCAGAGGAGATCGTCAAGGAAGGCGAGATGGATGACCGCTTCTACATCATTGTTCAAGGCCGGGTCGGCGTGCAGCGAAACGGCAGGGCGCTCGGCTATTTGGAAAGCGGCGACTGTTTCGGCGAAACCAGCTATGTGCGCGGTGCGAAGCGCACCGCCACGATTTTTGCATCGGGTTCCGTGACCGTCATGAAAGTCAGCTCGACGCTGCTCGAGCAGGTCTCGGCGGAATGCCAGCTGCGCTTCAACCAAGTGTTCCTGCGCAGCATGATCGGCCGTCTGCAGAACGCGGAGCGGGGCCAGAGCGCGGAGCGGGACGTTTCCTAAGGGGCCGCTTCCTTGTCGTGCTCGATCATGGCGTAGGCCGAATGATTGTGTATCGACTCAAAATTCTCCGATTCGACAATGTAGGCTCTGACGCGCTTGTCCTTGTTGAGCGCCATGGCGACGTCGCGTACCGTGTCCTCCACGAATTTCGGATTGTCATAAGCACGCTCGGTGACGAATTTCTCATCCGGCCGCTTCAAGATCCCATAAACCTCGCATGACGCTTCGCGTTCCGCGATGTCAATCAACTCCTCCAGCCACATGTGCTCGGCGAGCCGGGCCGTCAAGGTGATGTGGGAACGCTGATTGTGGGCGCCATAGTCCGAAATCTCCTTCGAACAGGGGCATAAGCTGGTCGTCGGCACGACGACCTTGAGCCAGACTTCCGTCGTGCCGTTGCGATGCTCGCCGAAAATCGTAGCCTGGTAGTTCATCAAACTTTCGACGCCCGACACCGGCGCCTTCTTCATGATGAAATAAGGGAAAGTCATCTCGATATGGCCGGCAGTCGCCGCCAAATGCTCGGTCATCTCCGAGAGCATCAGGCTGAACGACTCGACCGAGATCTCGCGCTCGTGCCGATGCAGGATTTCGACGAAGCGCGACATGTGGGTGCCCTTGAAGTTGTGGGGCAGATTCACGTACATGTTGAAGTTCGCCACGGTGTGCTGTTCGCCCCGCGAGCGGTCTTTTACCTTCACCGGATGGAAGATATCCTTGATGCCCACCTTGTTGATGGGTATTCGCCGGGTGTCGGAATGCCCTTGGACATCCTCCACGGACGTAGGTGTAGGCTTTTTCACGGTCGAGGCAACATTCATATTCGGTTCCTGATGAAGCGATCGCCTCGAGATGGCGGCGAAATCGCGTAACGCAAGAATTTTAGACCATTCGACCCGACTTGGCTCAAGACCAGCAGAAAGGCGGCGACCGACAGGCGGAAATGGCGCGGAAAGCCTTGATTTGGGCGCCTTGCGACGGCTTTTGCGGACAATACAGGCTCAAGCCCGGCGCTGGATCACGTACGAGGCCAGCCACGCCAGGACCTGGGACGCCTCGCCCAACGGCGCAAGCCGCTCGCAGGCGCGCAGCTTCAATTCGCGCGCGCGCGATTTGGCTGCCTCGAGCCCCAGCACGCTGGGATAAGTGGGTTTGGCCCGAGCCGCGTCGGCCCCGCTTTGCTTGCCGATTTCTTCGGTTTTCCCTTCCACGTCCAGTATGTCGTCCTGGATTTGAAACGCGAGACCGATGTCCTGCGCGTAGCCGTCCAGCGCCTGCCATTTCGCAGCGCTCAATCCGGGCGAACAGGCCGCCGCCATCAGCACACTGGCGCGTATCAGTGCGCCGGTTTTGAGTCGATGCATGGCCTCGAGCTGTTGTAGCGTCAAAGCATGGCCCACGGCGGCAAGATCGATTGCCTGGCCGCCGGCCATGCCGGCGGTGCCGCTCGCGTCGGCTAGAATTTCAATCATCTGCAGCCGCGCCTCGCCCGTCACGCCCGGCGTGCGATCACGCGAAAGCAACGAAAATGCCAGCACCTGCAGCGCGTCGCCGGCGAGAATGGCGGTCGCCTCATCGAAGGCTCGGTGCGTGGTCGGTTGGCCGCGCCGCAGATCATCGTCGTCCATCGCCGGCAGGTCATCGTGCACGAGCGAGTAAGAATGGATGAGTTCCACCGCCGCTGCGGGTGCGTCCAGGATGGCGGCGGGAATTTCCAGCGCTTCGCCGGTGCAATAGACGAGCAAAGGACGCAGGCGCTTGCCGCCTCCGAGAACCGCGTAGCGCTGCGCCGCGTGCAAGCGCTGCGGCACCAGGTCGGCCGCGGGCAGGGCGCAATCGAGGACACTCTGCACGCGTGCTTGATAGCCACGCAGTCGCGCTTCCATCGCATCGGCATTCACGTGGCGTCAGCCGTTTTTCGGTTCTTCGGCCATGAAAGCTTCGACCGTCGGCTCGCCCGCTTTTTTCAGCAAGATCTCGACTTTCTGTTCAGCGTCTTTCAGCGCGCTTTGGCAAGCCCGTGTCAACATCACGCCGCGCTCGAATGCCGCCAGCGACTCCTCGAGGGGCAGATCACCGTGTTCCAGACGCTCGACCAGTTCCTCCAAGTCGTGCATGGCCGTCTCAAAATCGGGCGGTTCCTGCCTTGCGGCTTTTGGCGTTTGCATGCCCAGAACGGTACACATGCGCTTCGGCGCGGTCAAACGCGCCGCCGGTAAAGCAGGTTCGGTAGGAAATTGTCAAGTCGTGAGACGCGTCACAGCCAAGGGGTCGCGTAACTCGCTGTTTTGGGTAACATTGCTGGTGGGAAGCTATATGCCAATTTCAATCAAATCGACAATCGTATGCGGCTGCGTGGCCGCGGTCGCAGTGGCGTCGGCTGCGTGCAGTCCGCGGCGCATTCCTCCCATGACGGTCGCGGATCTCATGGAGGATCGGGTCGCGCTGGACGGCGTGCTCTTGAAGTGCAACCGCGATACTGAAAAGGCACGCAGAGATTCGGACTGCTTGAATGCCCGAATTGCCATCGAGCGTCTCGCCGCGCGAGTCGACCCGGCCGCCGAAGCCAAGCGGGTCGAGGATTTCGAACGCAGCCGCGAGCAGCTGCGGGCAAGCGAAGAGAAGAAAAAGCAGGAACAAGAATCCAAGACCAAGGTCGATGCCTACCACTTGCCGGTGATCCCGGTGGAGCCCGCGCCGGCGCCCAAGGACCCGCAGTCACCGACCGTCAGCCAGACAAAACCTTAAGGTCGCGTGCCAGCGGCTACGCGCCGCTTGGCCTTCAATAATACATCCACCGCTTCCGGCCTATCATCCCAGTAGTCCAGGCGGACCCGGCCGTCGGGCAGCTGCGTCACCGTCGCCGGCGCCGCGCTGTCGGTGCAATACCAGCCGGACGGCAGCACCACCGCGTTTCGCGGCCGTCCCAAGCTCCGGTCGAACACCAATTCATCTCCGTCCAATTTGTAGCTCACGGGAGCCGTATAGGTTTCCGCGATACGCAGCCGCAGGGTCTCGCCGGCTTGCACCGCCGGAAACGGAATTACCACCACGCGAGCCGTGGCTGCGGCGCTTTCACCCACATTGATCTTCGATGCCGACAACTCCGCGCCGCTCATCTCCAGCGTCTTCAACTGCTCGCCCGTATCCAGAATGCTTGCCGACGGATGGCTGGCGACGCTGCCTTCGCGCACGATGTTCGCGTACCCGCTGATGCCGGGTCTGGATTCCGTGTAGTCGTGATAAAGACTGAATGCGTGAGTTTCCGGCTGTTGTAGGAAGTACACGATGTCCCTGTCCTGATGCGCGCGCTCAGAGAGCCGCTCTTGCTCGGTTTCTCCCATGAACGGCGACTCCCAGCTGCGCGATTCGCTTGGCGCTTTGGGAAGTGCAGCTGCGCCCACCTGTGCGGTCTTGGCCGCGCGCAGGATCAGCGGCGCTTCCCCGGCTCCGGCATGCAAGAAACTAACGGCAATGCGCCCATCCTTCTCGGTCAAAATCTGCGAAGGCACTGTCAAGCCCGTGACTTCGTACCCTAAGGGCAGCACGACTTTATTGCGCTTCACTCCCAATGGCCGATCGAAGACGATGTCCTTGCCATCGGTGTGGTAGCTTTTCGCATCCTTATAGGTCTTGATGATCAGCACGCGGCCCTGGCCATGCATCGGCACCGGTCTTGCCAGCGTGACTCTGATGTAGTGGGTGTCCGGATCCGCGTCGGGCATCAACGGGTCCCTTCGTGCCTGCGCGCCGCTCACCACCTCGAAATGCAGCGGGATGCCGCGCATCGCGTCGTAAACGCTTTCTTCGCTGGCCGCGCTGCCTTTGCGGATCGGGTTGTAGAAGAATTTTGCGCCCGGGGTCGTCGCCGTGACTTCATAGTAGATCTTGAAGCTCGCCGTCTCCGGCGCAAGCAGCTCATAGCGGGTGTATTCGTCGGTCTCGGTCTGGGTGACGGCGGCCGGGAAGTACAGCCCATCCTTGAATGAGGCAGGTGCTTCAGCATGCGCGGAAAGAAAAGCGAGCGGCAAGACCAGCCCTGCCGCCCAGTTGATTGTTTTCATGATGGAGATGCCCTCGCCGCCGCAAGCCTTTCTGTTGGCCAATCCCATCGACCATAACGGAACACGAGAGTGGCGGCGCATTGCCTCACTATAAGCGAGCGCCGCGGTTGAGGGAATCCATTAGCGCGCCTTACTTCTCGCAGCCGGTGCCGTTAGACTTCGTAGAACAGATTCAAGATATTCACTGGAGGACTAACATGACTCGATTCAAATTCGGTGCCTGCTTGGGCGTGGCGTTTACGCTGGTATTGCCTGCGCTTTTGATTGCCGCGCCCGCTGCACCGAATTCGCCGGATAAAAAGCCTGACAGCGACACGGAAAAATCAGAAGGCGGGAAGTTTCAGCCCTTCAAGTCCGAATCGGTTACCAGCAGCGGCACGGTGACCATCGGCGGGCAGTCGATTGCGTATCAAGCGATCGCCGGCACGCTGATCGTGCATCCGAAGGATTGGGACGATGTGCCGCGCGACCCGAAGGCCGATCGCAATCCCACGCCGGGGAATGATGAGGCCGAGGGCAAGAATCCGACCGCCGAAGCCTCGATGTTTTACGTGGCCTATTTCAAGAATGGCGGCGGTACCCGGCCGGTGACCTTCATCTATAACGGCGGTCCGGGCTCCGCGACCGTTTGGCTGCACATGGGCGCCTTCGGGCCTCGACGCATCGTCGCTTCCACCGATGCGCATACGCCGGCGGCCCCCTATTCTCTGGTCAACAATGTCTCGAGCTTGTTGGATGCGAGCGATCTTGTCTTTATCGATGCGCCGGGTACCGGTTTTAGCCGCATTGCCGGCAAGGACAAGGAAAAGGCGTTTTTCGGCGTCGACCAGGACGCCTATGCCTTCGCTCAATTCATTTCCGAGTTCCTGTCCAAATACGGGCGATGGAATTCGCCCAAGTATTTGTT
This sequence comes from Steroidobacteraceae bacterium, assembly GCA_036267535.1. Classification (GTDB taxonomy): domain Bacteria; phylum Pseudomonadota; class Gammaproteobacteria; order Steroidobacterales; family Steroidobacteraceae; genus Bog-1198. The sequence continues at coordinate 81,311 of DATAVX010000113.1, read as the reverse complement.
CGGCGAGAGCTATGGGACGCCGCGTTCGGCGGTGCTCGTCAATCAACTCGAAGCGGACCGTGCCATCGACTTCAACGGGGTCATTCTGCTGTCGCAGATTCTTAATTTCGATCTGAGTCCAGATCGCCCCACCGGCAATCCGGGCGTCGACCTGCCTTATCAGACCGTGCTTCCCACTTATGCCGCCACCGCGTGGTATCACAAGAAATTACCCGGCGATCACAAGGATCTCGAGTCCTTGCTGACCGAGGCGGAGCAGTTCGCCATGGGAGACTACGGGCGCGCATTGGCGGCCGGTTCGGATCTGAGTCCCGCCGACAAGCGCGCCGTCGCGGAGAAGCTGCATCAGTACACCGGCTTGCCGGTCGAATACATTTTGAAAGCCGACCTGCGCATCGACGGCGGCGAATTCCGTCAAAATTTGCAGGGCGATACGGACCTGACGACGGGCAGACTGGACACGCGGTTTTCCGGACCTGACATCGACCCATTGAGCCAGCGCGCTGAGTATGATCCGCAGTCGACGGCCCTGGGGTCAGCGTACGTTTCGGCATTCAACGAGTATGCGCGCAAGGATCTGCACTTCGGCGGCGAACGGGATTTCAAGCACAGCATTTCCGCCGGCCGCAATTGGAGCTTCGAGCACCAGCAGCCCGGTCAAAGCCAAAGATTCGGCTCGTCGCGTCAAGGCTCGAATGTAATGCCCGACTTGGCGAATGCCATGAAGATCAATCCGAATCTAAAGGTCCAGCTGAATGCGGGCTACTTCGATTTGGCCACGCCGTTCTATCAGGGCATCTACGAGATGCATCACTTGCCGATCCCCGCGAGTTTGCAGGCAAACATCGAGTACAGGTTCTATGACTCGGGCCACATGGTTTATGCCAAGGATGCCTCGTTGAAGCAGCTGCACGACAATGTCGCGGCGTTCATTCGGCGGACCGAGGGCACCGGCAGTTCCAGCGAGAGCCGTAGTAAGAGCTCAGCCGGCAATTGAACAAAAGGGCCGCGCAGAGCAAGCTGCTGCGCGGCCCTAAACTTAAGCTCAGGGCGCCGGTGCCGCATCTTGCAAGTAGGTGGCAAGCCAGCGATGAACCTCTTCATAGAAGTGCCTGCTATCTTCGGGTTTGAGAATCCAATGCCAGGCATCCGGCCACACCAGCAGGCGGCTGGGTACGTGCATTCGCTGTAACGCGCTCCAATTCTCCAGCGTGTTGTTGATCGGCACGCGAAAATCCCGCTCACCGATGCTGAGCAGCATCGGTGTTTTCCAATTTCCGGCGTAGGTCAGGGGACTCTGATCGCGCCACACTGGATTTCCTTGCCAGGGCGGTCCGCCGTTGGTTACTTCGCGGCCGTATATCGAGTCGCTGGTTCCCCATTGACTGGTCAGGTCCACCTCGCCGGCGTGGCTGACGATGCACTTGTAGCGCGTGGTCGTCGCTTCGATCCAATTTGCCAGATGGCCGCCGTAGCTGGCACCGGCCGCACATAGCCGCGATCCGTCGATAAAGGCAAATCGCTTGATCGCCTCATCGACCGCCTGATTGATTTCATCGCCGGGCGTCCGCAGCGGATCAAGCTTGATCGCCTGCGCGAACTTCTCGCCGAAGCTGGTCGATCCGGTGTAATCGGTCATCAAGACGACATAGCCGGGCGCCGCCAACAGGTGGTAGTTCCAGCGCAATCCGACCTGATCCGGGTTGTTGCTCGCCGCGCCGCCATGAATCAAGACCAGCATCGGATATTTCTTTGCGGGGTTGAAGGCCGGCGGCAGCACGATCATGTTGTGAATATTGCGGCCCTTGGCGCTGGTGAAATAAAAATGTTGGGGCGGCCGCCAGTCGATGGCCGCCGCCGCTGCGGTATTCACGTGAGTGAGGCTGGTATGAGCGCGGCGCGCAGGATCGATGCGCACGATTTCACTCGGACTGACCGAACTCCCATAACTTCCTATGAGCACGGGCTTTGCAGCCTTCTCGGGAATCTCGAGCGAAGTGTATCCGCCGGTGGCCGGCTCGATGACGATGGACGGCTTGCCGCCGGCGGCGGCGACTCGATAGAGATTCTCCTTCCCCGCTTCGGGCACCAACAGATAGACCAGCTTAGCGTCGGGAGTCAGTGCATAGCGCGAGGGTTCGCGGTCGAAATCGCGCGCCACTAAAGACGGTTCGCCGGGCGCCGGCCACGCGACCTTGTACAGGCGGGGCAGGTGATAGACCTCCATATCCTGCAGCTCGTATTTGAAGAAAAGCGATTTACCGTCGGGACTGAAGCTCGCCTCGAGGTATTCGCCTGAGGCCGGGCTCACGATGGCGGGCTCGCCGCCTTCCGCGGGCATGCGGTACAAGTGATAGCCGACATGGCTGAATGCGGCGTTCCATCGCTCGGTCGTGGCAACAAACACCACTTCGCGTCCGTCGGGGCTCCAGAGTGGAGCGAGAGTGACGCTCGAGTCGGTTTCCGCTCCGGAGAATCCAGAAGTTCGCGCCAGGACGCTGCCGGCCAGGATGTCTTTGGGGGCCGATCCGGGCCCGATGCTCTGGACCATGAGCGTGGGCTGCCGGTCGTCCAACCACTGATTCCAAAAACGGATCGGAAAGTGCTCGTAGGTACGCACGTTGTACTGGCGCGCCTTGCGCTCGGCCGCTATTTTCTTGTTGGCCTCATCGTCCAGCGCATTCGGATAGACGAAAGACTCGAATAGGATCGCTTTGCCGTCCGGCCGCCACTTAGGATGTGAAGCGCCAGTCGAGATGTTCGTCAGCCTTTGCGCCTCACCGCCCTCGCTGAGATTGAGAATGTAAACTTGCTCGGCCTCGTCCGTTTCACGCTTGGTCGTGAAGGCGATGCTGCTGCTGTCGTACGACCATGCGACATCGCCTTCCGGAGCCTTGGTATTCGTGATCCTTCGCGGCGGCTTCGTGCCGTCGGTGTCGACCAGCCACAGGTCGCTCACCGCTTTGTCCGGCTCGTATGACGGCTCGAGCACCGAGTACGCCACCCATTTGCCGTCGGGACTCGCGACCGGAGCGCCGACGCGCTTCATCATCCAAAGCGCTTCATGGGTGATCGGCTTGAGGGCAGCGCCTGACTCCGCCGTGGACGCAACCGGCGCCGTCAAGCAGGCCGCAATCAGGACGCAAATTCGAACCGGTAGATTCATCGGGGAGTTACTCACTTGGGCTGACACGCCCCATAGTATAGCGGCGCGGCGCCGCAAACTATTTGACCTGCGCCAACCAAAAATCGGTGTCGGGCCACTCTGTCACGGACTTGGCGCAGCGAAATCCACTGTCCTCATCGGCGCGGCCCGGCAACTCGTATCGCCGGCTGGCAGGGCGCCTGAATGCCGGATTGGTTTCCAGCCACGACGCACCCTTGAGCACGCGCCTGCCGTTGACCTTGCTGTCGACCCACTGCCAGACATTTCCCGACAAGCCTCGATAGCGGCCGCCGATACCCTCCGCAGGTCCATCGCCGACCCGCGGCGCTGCATTGGCGGTGCCGACCGCCGGCCCCATGTTTTCGCCCCAGGGAAAGGTGTGCCGCTCAGGGCCGCGCGCAACGTATTCCCATTCGTTTTCGCTCGGCAAGCGTTGCCCTTTGTACTTGCAGTAGGCCACCGCATCCTGGAAGCTGACCGCAACCACCGCGGCTTCATCAACCACTTCGTGTTGCTTGATGCCGTTGCGCCATGTGCCGCCCGTCACCGATTTCAGTTTGCCGTCGACATAGGCGTAGGCATATCCGATGTTCTCTGCCTCGGTCTTGTAGTGCGTCGCGTCCACGAATTGGCGGAACGCCTGAACGCTCACGGGAAGCGCATCGAGCTCGAACGGATCGAGTACCTGCGTGCGCAGCACCTCATCGCTGAACATGCTGAGCTGGCAGCTGGAGGAGTATTGGCGGCACAAGGATAAGGCGGATTGAATCTGCTTGGGCATATTGCCTACCGTGACATGGCGCGGGCTGCGCGCGAGCAGCTGGCGGACCGGGGCCGGCGGGTAGCTGTGCGCTGCATCGATCTCGCTGAACTCAATGCCGACGGTCTGCAAGAGAGCAGAGACGCTGCTGCCGGCGAGGGATCCGGCCGATGCATCCGGCGCCTTGTTGGGAATATTCACGGCTTGCCGGATGGGCGCAGCGGCAGGTTTGGCCGCCGGCTCGGTCGCCTCCTTATTCGCTCCGAACCATCCGGACACCCAGGAGGTGAATGAACCGGACGCCTTGTTCGGTGCGGCAACCACCGGCGGGGCAGGCGCGGACGGTGCAGCCTGGGGTGCGGCAAAGTAGAAGTCTCCGGTGAGAGAGGATGATTCCCAGGGAACTTGCTTGCCGGACGTGGCGCTCATGACGCCGACCCGAACGTGCTTGAAGACTTGTTCCACGGGTTCGTGCAATTCACGCATCGCCTGACTGAGGGCTTCGGTATAGGGACTGTCGCGGCCTGACCCGTCCGCGGCCACCGCCCCAGGGGCGGTGGAGTATGCGATGAGAATTCCGGCCGGCGCATCCATGCTGGCAAGCCCATGGTCGACGGAGCGCATGCTGCGTGTGAAGGGGTTGTTCCGGCAGGCATCGAGAATCACGATGTTGAGTCGGTTGCGCGCATAGCGCATCTGCTCGATGACCCAGTCCGCGCTGACGGCTTCGATCTCGACGTCGCCTTCGCGCTCGATTTGCGCCGTGGTGGGAATGAGATAGTTGCGTCCATTCAGTTGCACGCCATGCCCGGCGTAATAAAAGAGCCCGACGGCCGATGGTCCGGCCTTCTCCAGGCGGGACCCGAACTCCTGAATGGCGCGTTTCATGGTGTTCTGGTCTGCGTTGCGCCGCGCAATCACTTCGAATCCGAGATTGCTCAGGGTCGCGCCGATCATTTTGGCGTCGTTGGCCGGATTGGGCAGCGGGCCGCTGGAGTAGTCGCTGTTGCCGATGACGAGAGCAATGCGGTTTTCCGCCGAAATCGCCGCTGCCGATCCAAAGACGGTCAGTGCGAGTAGCGCAAAGCGAATGAACCCCATGGCGCCAGTATAAAGGCTAGAGTCGCGGCGAGCGCGCCGCACGCGCTGCGCATTCACATAAGAGGAATTTTTGTCTCGTGCCGCTGGCGAAATGGCGGCTCTTGGTGGCATGATCATGCGCCACGGCACGCCGACCGTCGGCGCCGATAGGGAGAAAAACAATGAACGATAGCAACTCGCGCGCGCACCTCGTCCTACGCACACTGGTTGGCTCGGCGGCACTGGTGTGCGTACTCTCAATCATCCCTGCGGGGACACAGGCGGGCATTCTGCGCGACGTCATGGCATCAGTCGGGCTCGCGAAGCCGGCGCCCGCACCGGTCGGCGCGGACGGGCAGCCTGCCTTTCCGCGTCAGGGCTACGCCTGCTGCGACCTTCACTACGAAAAGGACTGGATAAACGATGGAAATTATTCGCAATTACCGATGATTCCTGCCGGTACGCCCGTCGAGGTGTTGAGTTATGGGCGCCAGCGGGCCGCGGTAAAGATCGACGGCAAGCCCATGCGCTTGGGTCACGACTATGGGCGCGACCAGGAATCGCTGGACGCTTGGGTCAATAAGATCGTCATCAGGGAAGATCCTCGGGGACGCATCTCGTCGTATCCGTCGGCCATCCAAGAGGCGATCCGTCAGGGTAGGGTCATGATCGGTATGACCAGGGAGCAGGCAATCGTCGCGGTTGGTTATCCCTTGACCAGCGAGAACATCTCTCTTGATGCGCCGCAATGGAGAATGTGGAGATCCTCTCACGGGGAATATCAACTCAATTTCTCGCGTGACGGCCATCTTACGTCCATCACGGGCGATCCTGAGGTTACGAGCCTCGTGGTGTTCCAGCCGGGGCATTAGTGCGCTCATTGCGCATAGCCGATCAAAAGAACATTGGCGAAGCGCGTGCCCTGGCTCATCGGAGTTGCCTGCACGTCGAAGCCGCACTCGCGCAGCAATGCGTGCCACTGAGCGGCGCTTCGGCAATAGGTTGCCACCGATGCGTGACCTCGCAATAGCATCACCAGCTTGTCGATCCACTGGCTGTAGCGAAAACGCAGACCGGCGTCGGCATCGCCGATACGCAGCAGCAGCAGGCCGCGCGCGGGCAGAGCGGCGCGCACCCGCTTCAGCACCTGCAGCTGTTCTTCCTGGGTGATGTAGTGCAAAACATCGAGGATGACCACGGCATCGCTGATGCCGAATTCCTCGTGTCGAATATCGCCTTGCGATATTTCGCATTCGGCCCCGAGTGCAATCCGCGCCCGTTGCACATCGCGGCCCATCAACTCAATTCCACGGGTGGATGTGGGCATCGGCGCCGGCGGCCATTCCTGCGGCCAACTTCCGCTTTCATAGCAGCGCAGGGCGGCGTTGAGCCAGGCGGCCAGCAGCCCCTGACCACAGCCTAAGTCAAGGATTCGGGCGCGCCCCAGCAGCAGGCCCCGTTCCAACAGAGCTCGGAACACGGGGTCCCCGCTCAGCTTGCCGCGTGCAAACTTGTAGGCGAACAGTCCGGCGCCGCGATAGGGCTCGCTGGCCCGGTCGACCAGTGCTGCGTTGAGGTGCCTCAGTTGGCTGAACCGAGATCGCGGATTTCGACCCGGCGATTGCTGGCATCCTCGGGCCGCTCCGGTGCCAGAAGTTTCTCCGATCCGAAGCCTACGGTAGTCAATCGCCCCGCATCCATACCCTTGGCAACCAGGAATCGCTTCACCGATTCGGCGCGACGCAACGATAGCTGCTTGTTGTATTGGGCGCTGCCCTTTGCGTCCGTATGTCCGGCGACCAGAAATTTGTCTTGGTTCAGGGAGGCGGAAGTCAACGCCAACCCGAGCTCTCTCAGCTGTGCTGCGGCTTGCGGCATCAAGGCGGCGGAGTTGTGTGCGAAGGGGATATTCAGGTTCACGGATTGGCCGGATCCGCCTGTCTGGCGCCGCGCCAAGCCGCGCGGCGAGAAGCTGCGCGTCACCGGCGCCTGCAGCGCTTGCTGAATCTGGTCCTTCGACAGGACCGCGTTTTGTTCCTGGCCGGCGGGCGGGGCCGCCGCCGCCGGCGTGCAGATGCCGGCGAATGCGCCCGCGAGAATCGCCGCGCTGATTGTTTGTCTCATTTGATCTGCTCCAGTCCAGCCAAGCGCCGGGCTTGATTATATTTATCCTTCTCGAGCGCGAGACTGCGTTGCAGATCCCACTGCGCCGATGCGGACGAGGGTGTGTGTGCCGCAATCAAGGCGTCGTAGTACCCGGCGCGCGCGTGCTCCAGCGCGGCGGAGGCGTCCGCCGAATCCGGCTCGATCTTGAGGTCATTCACACTGGCAGCCTTGGAAATGAGGCCGGTCGCGGCATTTCCGACTGCCGAGGCCAGCAGATCGCTGTTGCCGCCGACGAGTTCCGCCAACGCCAGCTGAGCCTTTTTCTCTGACTCCGATTCGGTGACCGCCACTTCGATCGTGACCGGCATGAACTCCAGCGGATCGCGCGGCAGGTCCTGGTATTCGGCGCGCCGTGCATCGAGTTCGGCCGACTGCGACTGATTCTGCACCGCGACGCGCGTGCGTTCCAGCTTGAGCCCTTCCAACAAGTCCGCGCCGGCCTTGGCTATTCGCTGATCCAATCCCGCCAGCAGCCGCTGATTGCGGATCAGGGCGCGCTGCAGCGCCTCGATCTCGCCGGTCACTTGCTGGTGAACCTTGGTTTTCTCGTCGAAATTGCGCCGCGCTTCCGTCGACAATGGCGGCACGCGCAGCCAAGCAGCGGCATCGCCGCCCGAGCCATGCGATCTTGCGCCCGCCTTGACAGGGCCGATGTTCACCCAGGCGCTCGACAGCACCTCCTGTTGGTCTGTCGCGCTGGGGTTTAAGATCTTCAGCGTGTAAAGCGTGGTGCGCGCAGCACCTTGCTTATCCGTGGTCAAGAGCGCATCGACCCGATAACCCGCATCCTTCAGCCGATAAGCGGTCCCATCAGCCGAAAATTCGAAGCGGGCTTCGTATTCGGCGCGTACCTTGCCATCGATGCAGATGTTGGCTCGCCGCAGCTGATTTTCGATGGATTCGTCGGTTCGCGACGTCTTCCAGTCCGCTTGCGGCAGGCCCACACTGTCCTTCGCAAGCTCCTTCGGCACGTAGGCAGCCGTACAGTCCGCGGCATCGGGTTTGAAATTGGCCGCCACCAGGGTCATGCAGCCCAATTTGGCATTGATTTGAAGCGCCGGAACCGGTTCAAAATCGGCCCGATACAGATTCATCTCCTTGGTCACCGCATAGCGCGTGTCCTTGCGCGCCGCACCGGCCTTGTAGCGATTGGCCGATGACTGGATTTCGTGATTGATGAATAACTCCGCCAGCTTGCCGACCACCAGCCCGAGAAGCGGCAGAAATTTTGCGGTTGCCCGGATTTCACCGTCTTTAGGCGGCGCGGCCGGCAGAAAGAAGGGCTCATCCGCAATGATGCAGGTGTCGTTCACATAGGCGTGGACGCTGAGGTTGTCCTTTTCCTTGGCGGCGAGAGCCGGCTGCTGCAGCAACGAAGCCCATAGCGCAATGGCCAGCATGCTTTTGAACCGGGTCATTGGGAGGCGCTGCCTTTAGGCTGGATCGGCACGGGCAGCAGGGCGTCGAGCCGCGCCAATACCAGATTCCATTCGTGTTTCTGCGAGGGATCCGTGAGAGCCTTGATATTGCTGAGTACGTGCTGCCGGGCCAGGTCGCCAAAGCGTTTCAACATGACGCCGGCCTCGAGCATGTCCGCCCCCTTGCAGGCGTCGGCATTGAACCACCATATGCTGAACGTACCCGCACCCGCACCTCCGCCCGCATCCGCTGGCTTGCGGTTGCTCATGCCGCAGCGCTGCGGGGGAGGATCGCCGCGCCAAAACAGCCGAAAAATATCGAATATGGCACCGGAGTTTGCGGCAAAGTAGGAATGTCCCAGCGCGTCCGCCGGTACCGAAGACATGTCGATGGAATCGACTCCGGCCAGTTGGACGATGACATCGCCCGCGGTCCCCGCGCGCGGAGCGCCGTGCAGGAATTGCGAGCTGCGCAGGGCATAGTCATTGTCGGACGCGTACAGAGTGATGCGCTCGGCGGCTCCCGTCAGCGATTGAATCGCGTCGGTAAAGTAATCGCGATCCACATCCGGTGCGGTGAAGAGGATTTGCCCGAAGATGTGCCGCCGGCTGTCCGGCGCGCGCTTGGCGAGGTAGGTCTGCAGCGCTTCGATCAACGCTCGGTTTCCCATGCTGTGCGCGATCAAATGAATTCGCTGAGCACCCGATTGGGCGACGACCGTTTCCAGAAAGTCGGCCAAGCGCCGTCCGCTGATGCCCACGGCAGCTTCGTCGACGGCATAGGCTGTCGCGCTTCCTTGCGAGGGCCAGCTGTACAGCATCGGGGTGCCGTCGAAGTCCAAGTCGTAGGCCATCTGCGCTGCACGCCGCGCGGCATCTTCAAAAGTATTGTTGAATCCGTGCACGAATATGAAGACGTCCTTGAAGCGCGATTCGCTGATTTGCTGGTGCAGGTCGCGCGCGAACTCGCTCTTTTCGAGCGGTGCGACTTTGTCGAGCAAGACATACTGAGCGCGCAGGGCCGTCGAATCGGACCCGAGAGTGTATTCGACCCAGCGCGGTTCGGTTTCGAGTTGCGCTTCCTCGTGCGCTCGCGGGATGGTGACGTCGAGATATCCGTATTCCAGCTCACCTCGTGCCTTGCCGTAGAACTGCGATGGCTTCGAGTCGCCCGTGCGCGCACGATTGGTGCCGTAAAACACCCGCACGCTGGCAAATCCCTGTTCGTTTTGCTTATAGCGGCGTTCCTTGGCCGCGACCTCTCCGGGGCGTGGCAGGGCGCCGCGATCGGGGGCAGGCGGAGGCTGCAGTTGCGCATCCACGCGCGTGATGCCCGGCTCGTTATTCGTCGTCCGGTAAAGGACGCGCAGCTTGGCGAGGCTCGCCAGAGTGTTGGGGTGGCGTTCGCCGTACACCGCCTGCTCGATGCTCACGATGCGCGTCAGCTGCGATTCCGCATCCGAATAGCGCTTGTCCTTTAGAGCTAGGTCAGCGAGCGCGGACAATATGGAGACCAGGTCCGGATGAGCGCGCCCGAGCGCCGCTTCCTGCAGGTGTAAGGCCCGAAGGTAGTAGTCTTGCGCCAGGTCATCGCGGCCGGCTTGCGCGGCGAAGTCTCCGACATTGCGCAATAGTTCGGCGAGTTCCTGCTCATCGCCCGCGCTCTCCGTCAGCATGACCGCCTGCTTGCCGAAGCTGAGTGCCTCGGCCGTCTTGCCGGCCGCCTTGGCGTTCTCGAAATTTTGGTAGGCGCCGAGCTGCGCCTCGGTTTGTGCGGCCGCCATACTGGAGCCGAGCGCAAGCGCCGCAACGCACAGCATCGCGCAGGTACGCATTGTCGAATCCCGCTCCCCGGTCTATTTACGATTTGAGCCCATGAATCTTATCAGCGCAATATTACTCTCTCAGGCCAAAGGTAGATGATGCGGACGCACCAGCATGTGCCAATCTTGATGTTCCTCGAGAATCAATTCAATGGCGGCCATGACTGATTCCTTGACGGGGGCGGCATCCGGCGTCGCAGCTTGGATATCCAGCGTCGCGCGAATCGAACCGATGGCGCGCTGCAACTCTCCCCATAAACGTTCCGATGTGGACCCGAGCCGATAGGCCTCGGACTGGGCGAGCGCGCCGTGCAGCGAGGCGCCCAAAGCCGGGAAAAAGGTGGTGAGCACCGACAGCCAAACGGTGTGAACCGCCAGGTGCAGAAGCGCGCCGAGCGCTGTCAATCCAAACAGGCCAATGTTGATGGAGTGGACCCGGTGCAGCAGGGCGTGCTGCTTGATGGCGACCCGATGATGGTAGTGCGCCTGCGCCTCGAGGATACCCGCCGTCCAGGTCGCGTATTTGGAAACAAACTCCGGATCCGACCACGCCCCATCGAGCAGCGTTCGTGCCAGCGACTCGTTCTTGGAGCAGATGGCTTCCAATTCATCGCCGCTTCGCAGGTGATTGCCGGGATCGAACACGCGCATGTACCAGTTCGTGGAACTCTCGCGCTGCGTGAAGTCGATGAGCGGCGCCACGAGCGGCAGGTACCATATCAATTCCGCCGCGGTGCGGGCGCGCAGCCACTGCCCCTGCCAATCTCGCCGATGACCCGTCCAATAAGTCATGCTGACCGTGCCGATGACGAACACCTCGGCGAGCGCCCATAATCCTAAGGTGGGGTGCAGCAAATGCCGTCGGTCGTCCCAGCCGAGCGCCAGCGGCAGCACCGCGAAAAGCACCGCTATTGCGCTCAAGAGATAGATCGCCCAGAAACCGCTGCGATAGCGATGGCCGTAGTGCACCGCACGCGCATCGAACATAAGGTGGGCCGGCGCCAAGGCCTCGATTAGCGGCAATAGCCGCTCGGGTGGACTGGCCGGTGCCGGCGGCGGCGGAATATTCAGCCGTGTGCCGACCAGCAGTACCCGTTGAATTGCCTGATGCAGCGCCATGGTCTAGCTTAAAATTTCGTAGGTGGTCGCAAATATGTCGTGCGCAACGATGCCGAGACTGCCATCCCCGTAGTCCACCAGCCAATCTCCGGGGTGCCCGCTGAGCTGCGAGACCTCATCCGCCAGCAGGACTTCGAAGGGTTCTTGCAACTGCAGGGCAAGAATATGGTACGGCAAACTGCGGTAGCGGCCCGGCTCGCCGGCGACGGTCGGCGCGATGGGCTGGTATTTGTGCAGGAATTTTGCGTGCGAGACGCGCCAATGGTGGCCGCCGTTGCCGGTCAAAATCGCATCGCCCGGGTGCGCGTGTACCGCCCCTTCAGGGGTGCGCACGATACAGGCCACATCGGTGAATCTGACCTCAACCTCCCGTTCCAGTTTTCTCGCCTCGACATGCTGCGGATGGCCAAAGACCTCCGCGGAGAAACCGCTCTTTCCGCTACAGCGAAATATCAACGCATCGCATCCTTTGTTATTCTGTTGGGCGCTGGAATCATACACAACAAGCAACCAGCGGTTGGAAACGAATGGGATGACGGCCTCAATAAAAGCCGCGCAACGCATCGCTTCGGTGCTGGTGCTGTATCTGGCATGCTCAGCGATCGCCCCCGCGCGCAATGTCGCCCTGCTCGTGGCGGTGGGCCGGTTCCGCGATCCTGCGCTCAAATCCTTTGCGTTGCAGGGCCCTGCGATCGATATCGATTCCGTGCAGCAAACGCTGACCGCTCAGTGGGGCTTTTTGCCGGCCGACGTGCGCACGTTGCGCGACCAGGAGGCCACACGCGAGCGCATACTCGGGGAGATATCCGCTCTCGAGCAGCGCACCGCGGCGGGCGATACGGTGCTGATCTATTTCAGCGGGCACGGTACCAGTGCAAACGCGGATGACAACAGCTTCGATTTGCCCTACGCGACCGGCGCGTGGGTGCCCTACGATCTTGACTACAGCTCGCTGCCCGCCGCGAACAGAAGCCTAGTCGTCGGGCGCCGCGATCTGGTGCCGCGGCTGAAACGCCTCGACGAGGGCGGACGCTGGGTTGTCGTCGTTTCGGATAGCTGTTATTCCGGGCAAGTGGTGCGCTCATTCGGCCAGAAGTTCAGCCACACGCGTTTTCTGCCGCTGAATTTCCGCGATCTCGGCGTCGCTCATATCGCTGCGTCCATCGCCCCACGGCCGCAACCGCCGCCCTATCCTTACCAGCATGTCGTCCTGCTCTCCGGCGCCAGCGACAGCGAGACCGGTGCGGACATCTCCACGCCGCAGGCCCTGCAGCAGGCGCCCACGCTGGATGGCAGGTATCACGGCGCCTTCACCGACGCGTTCCTGCGCCTGCTCAAGGGCCAACTGCTGCCGGGTGCGTTCAACTATGCGCAGGCGCGCGAGGCGATGAATTCATTTCTGGAGCACCGCAATTTTCCGCAGCATCCGCAATTGCTGCCCGCCATCGCGGAGGACCCGCAAGATGTCGGCTCGAATGCGTTCCTGGGCATGAATCTGCCGGCCCTGCCCGGCATCGAATCGAGCGGCGCCCCCCCACTGCCGCACACGCCGGCCGCACCCGCCGCGCAGCGCGATGTGCTGCATATCCGGCTGGAAGGAGTCGCGGCGCCGCTGCGCGCCACGATTGCCGCCATTCCCGGCGTCTTGATCGTCGCCACAGGCGCCGATTTGGCGCTCAGGCAAACGGGAATGCAGTTGCAGCTGATGGGTCCGGCCGGCGATCCGGTGACGGCGACCAGCGCCGATGATCCGAATTTGCTGAAGCGCATCGCCGCGCAAGCGTGGCTCAACCGCTCGCTGCCCGTGGGCAACGATAAGCTCGGGTTGCGCGCCGATACGGATCCTGGGAGCCGCGGCAACACCTACGTGCAATGCGAGTCATTTGTCTTCGAGGTGCGTCTGAAAAAGCCGGCCTTCGTCATGCTGCTGGACTTGGACAGCGAGGGGAACATGACCGTGCTGTATCCGGCCGGCCCGCTGGAGCGGCGCGTACTGCCGGCGGCTGTCGCCACGGCAATTCCCGGCGCAGATCCCAAGGACCACATTGTCGTGACTCCGCCGTTCGGTACCGACTTGGTAACCGTCATGGCATTCGAGCAGCAGCCGGCTTTTTTCGTCGATCTGACCGGCGCGCAACGATTTGCGGCTGACGGCAGCCGCGCCGTCGCCCTCGCCACGGGACTTGCCAATGCCGCCGGCGCGATCGGCGTGCAGCAAATTACTGTGAATACCTATCCCGGGAAAAGCAATGCCCCGTGTGCTCCGTAGGGGATCATGGGTATAACCGATTGGCTGCTCAAGCCCTTAGGCTGGCTGTTTGCGCGTCATCCTGAGTGGCGCGATGCATTCGGCCATTTGCTGTTATGGATCGGTCGCCCCTACTACTGGGGGCTTGCGGCGGTGTTTGCCTTGATCGGCGGATGGAACTTGCTGGGACATCCGTTCGACAATCAACTGGCGCACGAGAGCTTCGACCTGCTGATGCGCCAGCGTCCCATCGCCTACCCCGCGGACCCCGACATCGTCGTTCTGGATATCGATGAGGCCAGCCTGGCGGCGATGCGCTTTCAATACGGGCGCTGGCCCTGGCCGCGAGAAGTTCTCGGCCAAGTGGCTGCAAGAATGGAGGCAGCAGGAGCCCAGGCGGTCATTTTCGACATCTTGTTCTCTGACGAAGATGTGGCAAATCCCGGCAGCGAGGCAGCCTTCGACAAGTACGTGCTGTCCAGCCGCAAATCCTTCTTTCCCGCGGTGAGGCTCAATCCGGCCAATGACGGCGCCAGCCAGGTCACGGTGGCGATGCTCAAGTTTGCGCAGCCGGAGATTTCCCTGCCCGCATTTCGAGTGAATGGCCAGCGTACCGTCGCCCTGATGACGCCGTACTTTAAAAGCATCTACGACGGTGCGCGGGTCGGAATCAGCAATATTTATCCGGACGCGGACAATGTCGTGCGCTGGTATGAGGGCTATGAGACGCTCGGGGGCTATCGAATCCCATCCCTGCCGTATCGCGTGGGGCAAGTTCTCGGTTGGTCCTTGCCGGTGCGGGCGCACAATTTGATCAACTGGCCGAAGGGCGTGGCACCGTATAGGACGCTGGGTTTCGCCCGTGTGCTGGAGGCGGCGCGCAGCAACGATGATGCATTCTTCGCGCAATTATCAGGCAAGGTCGTCGTCGTCGGTTCAACGGCGCCCGATCTCAATGACATCAAGGCAACTCCCATGGATTCGCGCTACGCAGGAGTCAATGTGCTTGCCACCGTCGTCGACAACCTCAAGAACAATCGTTTTTTGCGTCCGTTGAGTCCCAGCTGGATTTGGGCCTTTGAGCTGTTGATGCTGGCTGCGTCCGCGCAATTGTTCACGCGCACCAATCAAGCGCTCACGGTGGCCAAGTACTTCTTCATCGTGCCGGCCGTGCTGCTGGCTATTTCACTTCTGTCGGTTAGCATCAGCGATTTGCTGGTCGACCTGAGCGTGCCGGCGGCCGTGGTGCTCGGCTATTTCACCTTTGCAAAGCTTTTCGACACCAACGTGCGCGGCTTTATCTCCGGCACCGGACCGTTTGCCGCCACGGCGCAGGAAGGTGCCGGAAAACTGCAGGTGGCCTGCCTGCCGGCGTCGGTGAGCCGGGCCCAGGTGCTTGCGCTGCTGGCGCAACGCGGATCCCCGCTCAAACTCTGGGAGCCAGAGTCCGTGGGTCTCGGCCGGCATTGGGCCGCTCAAGGCTGGGTGCTGTGGCGCTGGTTTTCCTCCTCGAGCGCAACCCCGCAGACAACCCTTGATATACAGTGGATGGACGTGGTGCCGGTCGAGGCGCCCGGCACGGCATTTTCATTGGCGACCGCCATCGCCTCGGCGGCGACCGCCGCGACGCGGGAGAAGTCATGAACCGGTGTCAATGGGCATTGATTCGCGCAAGCCTGTTGCTTGCCGCGGGCGCCGCATCCGCGCAGCAGAAGCCGGAGCCTTCCGCGGTTGAACAATCTCCGCTCGTGCAGCTGCGTGACGGCCGCGAAGCCGGCAACAACACCCAAATCCTGACGACCGGAATTCGTACCCTGCAACCGGAATCGGGCTTTGCGCAAGCACTGCCGTCGAATCACGCGCTCATCATTACGGTGTCTGAATATCAAAAAAGTCCGCTTCCCGGCGTGTTGACCGATCGCAAGCTGGGTATTGAATTGGCGCAACGATTCGGCGTGCCGCCGCAGAACATCGTCGAGTTATCCGAGCAACAGGTGACGCGTGAAGGCCTGAAACAGGCATTTGCCGCCATGAACCAGACCCTGATGCCCGGCGACAAGCTCTACGTGTATTTCTCGGGCCATGGCGCCAGGTACTTCAATAAAACGACCGGGCAATGCACCGAGAGCTTGGTGATGCAAGACATGCGCGTCGTGACCAATGCCGAATTCGCGAACATGATCAAACCACTGAGTGCAAAAGCCGATAAGACCGTGGTCATGCTCGACTCATGCCACTCAGGCGGTGTTGCGCAAGCGGCCGGCTCGCGTTCCCTCGCAGTTCGGTACCGGGCGAAATTTAGCCCCGAGGCATCGAGTCCGCAGTGCTCCTTGGCGGTCAATCTCGGCAGCTTTGCCGAGGCGCGCGGCATCGATTTTCACACGACCGATCACAATATGGTGATTCTGGCCGCCGCCAGAAATAACGAAGTCGCGTGGGATACCTCCAAGGGCGGTGCGATGACCTACAACTTCGAGCAATGCCTCGCGGGCGGTGCCGCCGATGCCGATCACAGCGGTGCGCTGTCGATGCAGGAACTGACCGCCTGTGTTCAAGCGCGTTTGGACAAGACCCAGGAGGACTCCGCGCGTCAGCACGCAACGCTGGCCGGCAACGCTGCGCTGGTGCCGGCATTCAGCGAGGCGCAATCGAACTCGCCGCCGGGGCCGGACGGTTCGCCCATCCTGCCGGCCAACCCGGCGCCGGCAGGTCCGGCGCCCGCCGCGCCCGCCGCGCCCGCCTCGCCCGCCTCGCCCGCCGCGCCCGCCGCGCCCGGCAGCCCCGCCCCGACCGCACCGGTTACGGCGTCAGCCGCTATCGATACGCTGGCAACTCTGAACGATATTTTCAATCAACGCGACGATCGTTGGCAGGTGGATGCGATTCTGGCATCGCCGAGTTTGAAGATTGGCGGCAATCTGTCCATGTCGGTCCGTTCGGCGCGCGACGGCTTCGTATATTTGTTCTATCGCGGCACGCAACCGGACAGTCTTTACCTGCTGTTTCCGAACAACCTCGATTCTTCCAATGCGATCAAGGCAAACGCATCGCTCAAGCTGCCTCGTCAAGACTGGAGCGTGACTGCGCTCGGACCCAAGGGAACCGATTATTTGATGGTGATGGTGACGGACACGCCCAGAGATTTTTCCTCCTTGAGGCTGCCGGCCGAATATGTGAGCCAGGCCGGACCGTTCGAGAAGATCCGCCCATCCGCGCAAGCCGTCGCGCGCGTCGGTCAGGCGGCGATTCTTTCCGCCGCCGTGGCCAAAAAAGAATGTCAAAGCACGGATGCAAGGCGGGATCTTGGCGTGGCGCGCCGCTGCTCGAACGTTTTCGGCGCCACCATGATTAGCCTGCAGGAAACCGAGTGACGCTTTGGATTTTCGGCCTCGCTAGTTTTTCTTCTCGTCTTCCAGCGGATAGGTACGCGCGGGTTGGGCGGTGGGTGGGACAGGCTGCCCGGCGGTCGCGGGCACGTCCGCCTGCGGAGCGGCCGAGCCGCGCACGGAAGTGCCGGTCGCCTGGGCCAACCGTTCGAGGAAACGTTGTGCGGTCGGCGGGGGAACGGGCGACTGTCCCGAAAAGATCTCAGACGCGGTTACGCCGCCCTTGTGATAGAACGATGAGTTCGCCGAACGGTCGATGGCGATCACGCTGCCATCGAGCGCAATGCCGCCGAACAAGCCGCGGGTGCGCGCATACGAATAAATCTCAGCATTGAAATTCATGTCGGTGGCCGCGGATCCTTGCCGTCCCACGGGTCCTGTTGCCACTGAAGCGTCAGCACCCAGCGTCAGCTTGCCGCCGGCAATACCTTCGATGCCGGTCTTGGTGGTGAAAACCAAGATGATGTCGGACGATTGAGCGCCCGCTTGCAAACCCCAGCTGCCGCCGGTCAGCGAAATGAAAACCGGATTGCTCCAGGGGGCATTCAGCTTATCGCGCACCGAGAGCACGCCATTGCCATGCCGCCCGCCGAAGATGAACGCAACTTTGGTGACGTCGGGAATTACAGCGATGCCGTAGGCGTGGGCGAGCAATGTATCCGGTAGCCGCACGTCCGGCATGGCTCTGACTTCTTCCAGCACTTCTGTCGCGGTGAGCAAGCGACCTTCTTCGCGCGCGCCGGCATGTGCAACATTTACAATAAACGCCGTAAAAATCGCTGCGAGCAAGGTCGCAGCGGGGTGATTTCGGTTTGGCATCAATGAACCCTCCACTAATGCGGCGTAGTCTACCGCAAGACGGCGGCAGGAGCCTGCTTCAGTTCGGCGAGAACTCGCGCCGCATCGGCGTCGCGGTGATGCGAGCGGTAGTACTGCGCAAGGCGCTCGCTCGCCAGCGCGACTTCCGGATGCCGCGGCCCCAGGGATTTCAGCAGTTTTGTTCGCGCTGCCACCAGCATCGGGTCGCCTTCCGCCGCGTTGTTCTCCGCGATCAGCAACCATCCCAAGCTCGCCTCGGTTCGCGCGGCGCGCCAATCGGCGGGACCGGCCGATCCTAAATCGATGTCCAAGGCTGCGCGCAGTTCTCGTTCAGCATCCGTCAGCTGACCACGCTGCAGAAGCACTTCGCCCAACAAATGTCGCGTGGCGGCTACAAAGAGGTGACGGGCGGGCAGCGACTTATCATAGATTGCAAGCACCTGGCGCGCCGTGCTCTCCGCTGCCTGCAAATCGCCGGCGTCGAGTTGCAGCTTGGCGACGGCGTCCTTGAAGTAGCCCACCAGGTAATGATCGGGCCCCAAGCGCTCGGACGCTATCCGCAACGCATCCTGCGTGATGTTCATGGCGCGCACGGGGTCGCCTTCGCGCTCGTAAACGGTGCCGAGATTCGCTTCGATGGAGGCCACGCGTTGATTGTCTCTGCCGAAATCGTCGCGTTCGATCTGCCTGGCTTCATTCAGCGCCTGTTCGGCCTCGGCATATTTGCCTTCCTCCATGAGCAAGTAGCCAAGACTCGCCATCACAGCCGCATAGTCCGGATGATTGCGGCCCACGGTTGCGCCGAACAAGTTGATCGCCTCGCGCATCAGCTGCTCGCCCTTCGCGAAATCGCCGGTCCATTGCGCGGCCGCCGACAGAGCTCCGAGTGTGCTGGCGATACCGTAGCGCTGATCGCCGGGCAGCGCACGGTAGATGGACAGCGCCTGGCTGAACAGCTTGCCGGCGGCTTGCGGATCGCTTTTGGCGGTGAGTTCGAAGTAGCCGTACTGGTACAGAATATCGGCGGTTGCCACCGTGAGGGGTGCGTCGCCGGGCCGGGACAACGCCACGGCCTCCTTGATGCTGGCCTCCGCGCCGCCCAGCCGGCCCGCGTCGTTCAGCGATTGGGCCAAATTGGCAAGCGCCGCAGCCAGCTTGGCATTGTCAACCGGGCGTGCGTTGCGCCGAATGGCCACAGCCTGTTCGAACAGGGGTATGGCGCGATCGTTCAATTGCTGCCTTCGATAGGCAAGACCGATGCTCTCGAGCAGCTGCGCCCTGACTTCAGGCTGCAGACTCACGTTGCCTTTGATTTTTTCCGCGCCCTTGTCCAAAAGATCCTTCGCGGTGGGTTCTTTGCCTTGCGCGATGAACGGGTCCGCCTGCGAGAACACATCCACCATGAAAGCGGAAACCTGCTGCGCCCGATCGCGCTCGAGCGCCGTGGCGTCGCGCGCCAGCAGAATGCGGTGATTTTCCCACAGCGTGACGCCGGCCATGACTGCCAAGCCGACGAACACCGCGGCGGTGACCGCTGCCGCCAACAAGTTGCGCCGCACAAACTTGGCGGTGTTGTAGCGCCAATCGCCCTGCCGCGCGCGCACCGGTAAGCCGAGCAGATGGCGGTGTAAATCGTCGGCGAGCGCTTCGACGGAGGCGTAGCGCTTATCCGGTTCCTTGCGCATTGCCATGCTGATGATGGCGTCCAGATCGCCGCTCAGACGGCTGCGCAGACGCTGCGGCGAGAGGCCGCGTCGAACCGAAATACGGCTGCGATCGCCGTCGGATTCACCCTTGACCTTGCCAACGACCACCTGACTGGGCTTTGCCGGTTCGTCCATGCAAATGGCGCGCTCCAACTGCAGCTGACTGAAGCTCAGCAGGCGATAGGGCGATCGGCCGGTCAGCAATTGATATAGCAGCACCCCCAGCGCGTAGATATCCGTCGCCGTGGTGATCGGCCGGCCCAGGACCTGCTCCGGCGCCGCATTTTCCGGCGTCAGGATGCGCTCCTGCAGGCGCGTGACAGGCAGGGTATGCGACAAATTTTCGGGCGCGAGCAGCTTGGCGATGCCGAAATCCAAGAGCTTCGGATTGCCTTCGTCGGTGACGAAGATGTTCGATGCTTTGATGTCGCGGTGGACGACCAGATTGCGGTGTGCGTAGTGAACCGCGGCGCAAACTGAAATGAACAACTCGAGACGCTCGCGGATGAACAGCGTGCGATTGTCGCAATAGCTGTCGATGGATTCCCCGTCGACATACTCCATCACAAGGTACGGTGTGCCGTCATCCAGATCGCCGCTGTCGATCAGCCGGGCTATGGAGCCGTGGTCGAGGGTTGCCAGAATGTGGCGTTCGCTATGCAGGCGGCTGCGCAACCGAGGATGCACCGTCGCGTGCTGCAGTACCTTGATCGCCACCACCTGGCTGTATTGCGAATCGTCTCGCTCGCCGCGGTAAACCACGCTCATGCCGCCATGACCCAGAATGGATGTGACTCGATAGGGGCCGACGCGCGTGCCGAGCAAGCGGTCGCGATGATCCTCCAGCAAGTACTCGGCTGCGGCACCGACCGCATGCAGCAGAGGATCTTGCTTGCTGCCGTCCAGCATCAGGAGCGACTGCACCGAGGAGCGCAAATCCGAATCGTCGCCGCAACACTGGTCCAAATGGGCGATTCGCGCGCTGCCCTGCATGTCGGCGACCTGTTCGAACACCGATTTGATTTGATGCCAGCGCGTGCGTGGAATCATCGGCTCAGCTGCCGATTTCGTTGAGCAGCCACGCCTTGGCGAGCCGAATATCGCGGTGGACCGTCGCCGGCGAGGCGCCGACTGCCGCGGCAATCTCATCGTAGGTCATGCCGCCGAAATAATGCAGCTCGATCACCTGCGCGAGACGCGGCTCGAGTTGCACCAGTCCCTCCAAGGCTTCATCGAGCGCCACGATGTCCACATCGATCGGCACGCTAATTTCGGTCAGCGCGGCGCCGGCCTCATCGCGTACGCCGCCGTCGCGCTTGGCCCGTGAGCGCGCCTTCGCGTGATCCACCAGCACGCGGCGCATGAGGCGTGAGGCAAGCGCGAAAAAATGCTGCCGGTCCTGCAGATCGACATTCGCCTGAACCAAGCGAAGAAACGCCTCGTGCACCACCGCGGTGGCCTGCAATGTATGGCTGCCGCGCTCGGTGCGCATATGGCTGCGCGCCAATCGGCGCAACTCGTCATACACCAAGGGCGTGAGCCGCTCCAATGCCTGAGGTTGGCCGGATCGCCAATCGGTCAACAGCTGAGTGAAATTGGCGGGGACTTCCAACGTCATTTAACGGCAGCCATGGGCGATGATTGGGTCCCCCTGCGGTCTAGGGCTTTCCCCTAAGCATACATTGTTATGCAAAGTGAGGGGAATCGCGATGAAAAGTCGCTTATCCATATAGGCGCGCGTGCCCCATGAGTCGCGGTCTTCTAATCAACCTTACACCGGAGCAATGAAAATGAAATTCAGTCTAGCCGCTTTGATCACCGCTTGCGCAGTCGCCAGTTACGCTTTTGCCTTCGATGTGCCGCCGAGCACCCCACCGCATTTGGCCGCCGCGCCCACGGCTCTGCATCAACTCGCGTAGTCCAAGGACGTTAAGTCATGCATCGTCGAAGAATCACCGTGGCCGTCGCGGCCGTATTTGCGATCGGCGCCGCGTTTGCCGCGCAGCCGACGTCGCTGCACGCCGACTGGGGCCACGGATTGGTGACGCAGCGCTCGCCCTGGATACCGGGGTCGGCTAGCCCGATGTCTGCACATGAGCCGTTCGAGCTGCCGCTGGCACCGCCACGCTAGCGTAAAGCGGTTTGGGGGCCGAGAGTTCAAGGATGAACCTCGGTCCCAGCAGTGCGCTAGACTCGCGGCAACGCTAAACCGGAGCTCACGTGTCCAGCATTACGGTCATCGCGCACCGCGGTGCGAGCGGCGAACGTCCCGAGCACACGCTCGAGTCCTACCGTCTCGCCATTGAAGAGGGTGCGGATTACATCGAGCCTGATCTGGTCATGACGCGCGACGGCGTGCTCATTGCACGCCACGAGAATGAAATCGGCGGTACAACCGATGTCGCGCAGCATCCGGAGTTCGCGGCTCGCCGCCGTACCCAGATCATCGATGGCGAGTCCATGACCGGCTGGTTTACGGAAGACTTCACGCTGTCGGAGATCAAACGCCTGCGCGCGCGCGAACGTTTGGCGGAGCTGCGGCCGCAAAATTGCGAATTCGACGGGCGCCTCAGCGTGCCCAGTTTCGATGAAATCATGCAGCTGGTGATGCGCGCGAACGGCCAGACGGGGCGCAACCGGCCTGTCGGCGTGTATCCTGAAACCAAGCACCCGGCGCATTTCGCCGGCATCGGACTGCCCTTGGAGCTGGCGCTTTTGGACACGCTGCGGCGCTACGAATACGCGCAGTCCGGCGCCCCCGTGTTCATCCAGTCGTTTGATCCGCGAAACCTCAAACAGCTGCGCACCATGACCAAGCTGCCATTGGTGCAGCTGCTGGAAAATGCGATGGGGGATCCCGGGGCAATCGCGCGCTATGCCGATGTAATCGGTATCGCCAGGGCGCTCGCCACGCCCGCGGCCGTCCAAGCGGCCCACGCGGTGCAATTGCAGGTGCATGTCTGGACATTTCGCGCGGAAAACGAGTTCCTACCCGCCGATTTGCGGATCGGCGGCGCTCCCGCGGCACACGGCAATCTCGAGGCCGATATTCGCCGCTATTTGGAGCGCGGCATCGACGGATTTTTCGTCGATTTTCCCGCCATCGGCGTGCGGGTGCGTGATGCCTATATTTCCGCGCTCCAGCCGCTGCACCAGCCGCGCACGGACACCGCCTTGCCGGGGAATAGTTCGCAAGGGCGATAGTCGGCCCCGGGGGAGCCCTGCAGCAAGAGACAATTGTCGCAGCTCGAGCCTTTGACGAACGCCGGATACTTCTTTGCATCGGCCTGGCTCGCATCCTCGACGTAACCGAGTTTGACGGCGGCGGGATCCTTGACATCGAGGTGCGGCAACTCGGCGCTCTGCGATTGCCGGCTCGAAAGCACCGCTGCCGCCGCGGCTACAGCGGCCAGATTCTTCACAACTGTCCTGCGGTTGATAATCCCGCCATCGTGTCTGGGTCGGTTCATGGGTGGCCTACCTGCTATGCTGCTTATTTTGGTGTCGCTGTGCCAAGCATATCGCTATTGCTGAAAATTGCGCGAACCGTGTTTTTTGCGGCGCTGCTCTTCACATTCTACAGCGCGGTGGCTCCTCCCGCGCACGCGCTGAAGCTGACGCCCTGGGACAAAGCGACGCATTTTATTGCGTTTTACGGCCTTACGGGCCTGGCGGTCGCGGCCTTTCCGAAACGCCCCTTGTGGATCACGGCGGCGCTATTGTCGGCCTTCGGCGCGCTCATCGAGGTGGTGCAAGGACTGCCCATGGTGCGACGAGATCGCGATTTTTGGGACTGGGTGGCCGACAGCGTCGCCATCGGTAGCGCGCTCGCGCCGATGTTGCTGTATTGGTGGCGGGCGCAGGTGAAATCAGGTCAGAAGTACATCGACACGAAAACCTGAAATACGTTCGCGTTGAACTGGTACAACGGCTCCGCGCCCGGGCCAAAAGGCGGAACGCTGGCAACGCTGAAATCCTTGATGTCGCGAAAGTCGAGATAGTTGAAGCGAATGCGGCTGGCATCGAGCGTCACGGTACCGCGTTTGAAGAATTTCCAGCCTTCCGGCAAAAAGGCGTAGGTGACCTTCGCGCCGATGGTCGTGTTGTCCAGGGCCGCGAGATTCTGATCGCGCGCCGTGAAATTCTGCGACCCCGCGAAAGGAAACAGGTCGCTGTAGAAAGTCGCCGCCGTTTGTTTGTAGTAGCGCACCCTGCCTTCGAAGATCCATCGATTGCGGATGGGGTGGGTATAGTCGATCTCGTAGGTATTTCCGCGAACGCCCCAGGTGTCATTGTAGTAGCGATACAGGACGGTCACGGCCGCGCGGTAGGGCAGATAGTACTTGCCCTGCACCTGTACCGCCGTGCTCGTATGAGTGTCCGGGTAGACCTGGTTGGCCAAGGTGTAGCCGATCGGTTTGGTGGGATCGAGGTAGCGGATCTCACGGTATGGATTCGCAAGGTATCCTGCATCGGTGATGACCTGAAGATTCACGCCGGCAATGAAATTCTTGGTGATGATCTGAGATACGCCGCCGCTGTAGGCGCGGGTCAGCGCGTGCCCAACCCACGCGACATCAGGTTTATTGGCCGTGCCGCCATTGTCCCCGACCGTGTTATGCGTATTCGCGAATCCCAGCGTCACGGTGGTCAAGTCGCCGAACATATCCTGACTTAGTGAGAAACTCGCAGTCTCCGAAATATAGTCGCGCTCCACGCTCGACATATACGAGGCGGTGTACGTCGTCTTGTCGTGCAGGTATTCGATGGTACCGCTCTTTTGCTTGCGCTCATCCTTGATGACGCTGGCCTGGCTCAAGACATCGACCGACGCGCCGCTGACCTTGTCGACGAAGTAGTTGGCTTCGAGCGCGAAGTTTTCCGTGATCTTGGCGCGCGCCGTGGCCGAATAGCCGGTGATGTCCATGCCGCCGCCGCTGTACTTGCTGTAAAAGACGTCGGCGCGATTGTCGGGGAGCACATCCGCGCTCGTGCTGCGGATCAGCAGCAGAGCAGCGATCATTGCTGCGCGAGCGACGGTGTGCCTATGAATCATGCGTCGTCGTCAATTGCAGCCGCAGCCGCCGCCCGCACCGCCGGTGGCACCGCGCGAACCTTCCCGGGATTCGCGGATATGATCGAGATACGCGCTGGAAATGGCGTCGCGGTCCCATGCCATGATGGGGTCCGCCAGGCGATCCCGCTCGTAGGGCTTGACCCAGGGCTGAATGCTGCACGCGCTCGACAGCAGCAGCGCGCCCAGCACGGCACCCGACATCAGCATCTGACGGCAGCGCATGGCCTACTCCCGGATCAGTTGACGAATTCGATCTTGGTAGTCGTTTTCGTCGCCCGGCTTGTAGCCGCGGTGGACGTAGCGAATCTGCCCTTTGCGGTCGATGATCACCGAGCTCGGCATTTCATCGACGTGATAGGCCTTGCTGACTTGGTTCGCAGGATCGAGCAGCACGGGGAAGCTGACCGGCTTGCGCTCCAGCAATTGCTTGACCGGCGGGGTTTCCTTGTCGACGTTGACGCCGATGAGGGTAAAGCCCGCGGGCTTGTACTTCTTGTACATCTGATCGAGCAGCGGCATTTCCTGCTGGCAGGGTCCGCACCAGGTTGCCCAGAAATTCACCATCACGACCTGTCCCTTGTAGGCACTGAGCCCGCTCGACTGGCCGGCCAGCGTGGTAAGGGTGAACGATGGGGCGGGACCGGAGGCATCGCCGCCCGCGGCAAACGCGGTCGAGGCAACGACGATCGCCGCCATCGCACAGCGTTTAATGAGTGTTGAGGTACTCGGCATGGATTCTTTACTCCTCATCAGAAGAAAACGGTTAAACCGAGAGTGGCTTCGATGTTGTCGACGTTCTTGGTACGGCCGGTCAGACTGGTCTCGAAAATGTGATCTCTCACATCCACATGTACGGCCAGCCAGTCGGTTATCAGAAGTCGCTCGCCCACTCCAAAATTCAGCGCGAACTGGTCCTTGTCGGCAAATTTCACATCGCCCATGCCCACCGTCACGTAGAGGGCCGAGTTGAACGCGCGGCCCCGCCCGAGAAAGATCTCGCCGGGAAGTACGTTGTAGCCTACGTCCAAGTCGTAATACGTGAAGCGCCTCCCAGAGTCGCTCAACACCGTGATATCCGGAAACACGTCCTCGAGGCTGGTCGTGCCGGCCTTCGATCGAGCTAGAAATCCCTCCAAGAAAATATCTTCCGACACGTGATAGGCGGCGCGCACGCCATAGAGCGGATTGGTGCCGAAATCCTGAATGCTGAGTGCGCCGTAATACGCGCCCAGTTCGAAGTCCTTTGCCTTGATATGGGGGGTTTTGACGACGCGCCGGGTGACCTGGGGTTCGATGATCGACGGCTCGCCCTGCGGCTGCTCGGCCACGATCTCGGGCGGAGCCTTGTGGCCGCGGTGGAACCAGCTACAGCCGGACAACACCACGGCGGCTAGAAGAATACAGCTAAGCCGAATTTCCATTCTTCTAAATCCTCATACACGTTCAGGTTGTTGAAGACGACGTAGTGGCGCCAATCCACGCGCCATAGGAATCGCCTCGTGATGAAACCCCGCGCTCCCAGCGAAACGTAAGCCATTTCGTTGCTCTTTTGCAGCGGCGCCGGCGGCACTTTGTCCTGCACATACTGGTAAGCGGTGCCGATGCCGGCGGTGGGCGAGAACCACTTCCACTCCGGAATAAACGTATGCCGCACGCCGATCGAGGCCACATAGCGGTTATCGAGCGTGCCGAAAGCCTGCTGCACGGCGAGTTCGACGTCGAGGCTCGTGGTCAGCCCGAAATCCACATAAGTCGTGACGAGATTCTCGCGGTTGTAGACGCCGTAACCGGCACCGAGCTCCCAGCGGTGCGAAGCGAATTCAGGATAGGGCGGTATGGGCGCAGGCTCGCCCGTCTCCAGCAGGGTGCGCGCCAAATCCGCGCGCCTTACCCATCCTTCGTTGCCGGTCGCTGCACGCACTTTGAACCAATCGGTGCGGCTGTAGAGCACGGTGACCAGCTCGTCGCGGCCAATGACGTAAACGACCGGAAAGCCCCGTCCAGGACCTGAGTGCATTTCCAGGAACGGGTCGGCAACGACCAACACCAGCTTCTTCGCCGCCGCATTCGCAAGACCACCATTTAACGCCTGCATCAACAGCACGAGCGCGAGCAGACGACGCATCAGGTCAGTTCGCTACGGGCGCAACAAACGGGTCGTTGAAGAACTGCGCGCCAATATCCAACCATTCGGCGATCAATCGCAACTCCGCGGGGGACAGGAAACCTGTGTGATCGAGTACCGGGTCATGAAAGCTACCGTCAAACATCCTAAAGAACGTGGTCGAACCAGCAGCACTGCCGGCAGCCATCGGCGGCGCCAAAGACACGGGCACCATGATGGTCGTCGGCAGGCCGGTCACCGGATCCGGAGGGCCGGGCGCCGGAACCAGCAGGTCTTGCAGCACGCCCATATTAAGCGTCTGTGCATTATGTGCAAACAGAAGTTGCTCATAGGAGGTGACGACCGTGGTGTCGACGTTCGATGCCGTAGCGTTCAAGTCCAGCTGGCCCTGCGGGACCTGGACCATGGCCATCGCGTTGACCGGGTTATGGCAGACCGAACAGACGGTCGAGGTCGTTACTCCGTTCACCACGTTGGTGCGGGTAGGTTTGTCCCAGACGGATTGCAGGAAGAGATTGGTCGTGGCGACTCCCGTCAGCGTCACTGCATAGTGGATCGTGCTCCGGCATTGCGCGCTCCACGTCGCGCAATTTGCATTCGTGGGCGCCGTCGGCGTGGCAGCCGCATAGGTATAAGAGAATGGCGCGTCCGGCTGCGGCGGCGTAGTGCCGACGGTCCAGATGCCGTCGTAGATCACGTCCGAACTCAAGATTTGCGAGCACGGCGTGGTGGCCCCGCTTGGAGTCGTGCCATTCGCGCTACACGTACTCAGCGCCAACGTCTGCGCCATGGTCGCGCCGCTGTTGGTCAGGGCAATGGCCGGATTGGTATTCGGAAACGGCGAGCCCGTGGCCGGTGCGCCCGGATTGACCGGGTTGGTCAAGCCGGAGCGGCCATGCGAGATGCCCGTGCCCATGCTGTTATTGGCGGTGCTGTGGCAGCCGTTGCAGGTCTTGGTCTCGCCCGGCATCACTTGTAGCCAGCTGGTGTGCTGGGCGGTGATTCGTTTCGCGTTCGCATCCACGATGTCGATCGTGAAGGGGACGTTTGCGGGTACTTGAACCTGGACCGAACCGTCCGGTTGGATGGGAGCGTAGCCCAAGATCTCGCGCATGCCCATGCCCGCGGGGCCGAACGCCGAGTTGTTGATTTTGCGTACCGTCTTGCCGGGAATTTCCACGGCTTTCTGAATCCGGACGAAGCGGTAGGGACGCACATAGAAGGAGGGCGATCCGGGATCGGATATCCCGGCAATGTTGGGCGTCGCGGTGTCGACGCCATCGACATCGTACACACTACTTATATCAAGGAGTCCTACTCCCGCATTCGCCATGGTCGTGGCCTGGCCGGGAGCCGGAGCTGCATCCACCAGGGTTACCGGCGCGGGTTTGCGCGGCTGCAGGATCACGGGTTCGACCACCATGGTGCCGGCATCGGCGGCCAGCGCCGGAGTTAGAGTTCCCTTGTCCAAGTCATAGACCCACAAGGTGTACTGCGGAGGCGCCAACGTGACATTGGGCCCGGAAGTGTTCGACGAGGTACAAAGATTGGTGGCATTGGGCGTCACGGTAGTGTCGAGCACCAGGCATGGCGACCAGCTGACGAGCATGCGGTTCGTGCCGTCGTAGAGCGGAAATACCGAGGCAAATCGGCCGCCCAGCGACGGCATGTTCGCATCGGTGGTTACGCCGAGGTTGGTGAGGCTGGCCTGCGCCGTGCCGGCAGCGCCGCCGGGCGTCGCGGCCTGATGGATTTCCACAAAATTTTCGGCATTGATCTGCACGAGATCTCCGCCGAGCTGCGTGCCCAAGAACGGACGCACGATGGCGACCAAGGTGCCGTTGGCGAGTTCGCGGGCGTTCAGGAACTGAATGACGTTGTCGTTGGTTCCGGCAATGTTGGCGCCGGTGGCGTGGCTGTTCGCTCCGTAGTAGAGCTCGAGTCCCGTGCCGTTCGGGTTGGCGCGGTACAGGCTGATCTGACCGCCATTGGTGGTTTCCCAGCGCGAAAAGACCAGCTGGCCATTGCTCAAGACAGACGGCGCGAAGTCGTGGTTCGTGTTGAAACTGATCTGGTGCATGCTGCTGCCGTCGCCATCCATGACATGCAGCAGAAAGATGGATTGAGAGCGGTCGTCGGTCTGTGCCTGATATTGCGGGCGGCCCTCGTCGAGCAGGATGGATTGAGTCGCGAGCTGCCGCGTCGAGGCGAATACGATGCGCCCATCCGGCAAGTAGCGAGCGCCGACATCGTGGCCCGCGGTGATGCCGTCGTTGGTCAGCTGCGTGACCGTCTGCGTCGTGGCATCGTATGTATAGATGTGCCAATTCGGCTGAGTCACATCCGTGTTCGGCTTCTTCGGGTTCAACGCCAGGCGCAGCGAGAAAACGATCTTGGTCCCGTCGGGCGATACGTCAAGATCACGCACATCTCCCATGCCCTTGGTGATGGCTCCGGTGACATTGACTTCTTGACCGGCGGCGCTGGCCTGGCTGCGAATGTACAGATCGCCGCCGGTGATCGATGTAATCAAATCGCGGGCATCGATGTCCTTGGCCAGAACCGGGCGTTTCACATAGGCCAAGGGAAAATTGGTGATGCCGGGCGTCAGAGTCTGACCGCCCGCCACGCCCGGCGCATGACCGCTCGAGGCGCTGTTGCATCCGATCACGGCGAGCAAGGGCAACGCGATTGCCGCAAGCTTCAGCAAACCGTGATGTCGTTCACGCAGTGTGAAAATCTTCATATATGGCACCTGTGCTCATAGTTTCAGTTCAGCGCATCGTCGGCACGCGTGCAGCCGGCGACATTGAACTTAATCGGTCTCATATGCGCATCTTCGTTCGATGCTGATACGCATACTGTTAACGCACTCACAGAAGAACTTCTCCATATCCGTTTCTCTGTGCACGCCGCGGATACCCTCGCGGGAATCGAGGTCAGGATATAGGGCCGCTATTGACCGTCGGTACTGTCGCGAAATGCCGACGTCGTTCGGATGAGACATTACTTGGAGCCAAGGTGGCTGCGTATATTCGCAACCCAAGTCGAACTCACAACTCACGCGAGTGGATGTGCATATGAAGAACGGGATGGAGAAACCAATGACGCAAAGTGCACGCCGTACATCAGCGACGCCGAATCTTGTTGCGCGCGCGGTACGCGTAACGATCTGTGCCGGCGTCCTGGCGCTGGCCGCAGCAAACGCGCTGGCAGCGAACCCCAACGCAGACCAAGCCACGCGCATTTACAATCGCGTTGCCGGGATACCGCCGAGCGCCGCGCAGCTTGCGCAGATGACGGCCGCCCCCGACGCCGTGAGTGCCGCGCTGATAGCGACCCAGGATCCGGCTTTCTACAACAACACCATCCGCAATCTGGCGGCGCCGTGGACCAACCGCGACCAGTCGGTGTTCGTACCTCTTAACGACTACACCGCCACGGTAGTCGGTATGGTGCGCGACGACGTGCCATTCAATACTTTGCTCAGCGCCGACCTGGTTTACACCGCCGACGGAGCTTCCGGCGTGCCGGCGTACTCTTACTCGAACAACGCCATGTACGATGCGATGGACGCCAACAACGTCGATCTCAAAGCGCACCTGGTATCGAACACCCAGTCAGCCTTGACCGGCATTCCCGCGACGGCGACCGCCGGCATCATGACGACGCGTGGTGCAGGCAGCGCTTTCTTCATCAACGGCACCAACCGCGCGATGTTCCGCTTCACGATGCTGAATCATCTGTGCAACGACATGCAGCTGGTCATGGACATCACGCGGCCGCCGGATTGGATCCGCCAGGACGTGACCCGCAGCCCAGGCGGCCAGAGTTCGCTGTTCCTGAACAATTGCGTCGGCTGCCACTCCGGCATCGATCCGATGGCAGGCGCCTTCGCCTACTACAATTTCAACAACACCGATCCAACCACGGCCGACACCATGGGCACGGTTGTGTACACCGCCGGCCAGGTACAGCCGAAGTACTTCATCAACAACACGAACTTTCCCCAGGGCTTCGTCACCATGGACGATTCCTGGAACAACCACTGGCGCGCCGGCCCGAATTCCATATTGGGATTCAGTGCATCGCTTCCCGGCAGCGGCAACGGCGCCAAATCGTTGGGGATGGAGTTGGAGAGCAGCGCGGCCTTCGCCAGCTGCCAGGTCACTCGAGTGTTCAAGGATGTGTGCCTGCGCGCACCGAACAGCTCGGCCGACTTCACCCAGGTCAACTCGATGATCTCTTCGTTCCAATCGAACGGCTACAAATTGCGGCAGGTCTTCGCTGAAGGCGCCGCCTACTGCATGGGGACCTGAGCATGAACGTTACTCGCATCACCGGCTTAGCAGCGCTCGCGGCGTCATTTGCCTTGAGCGCCTGCGGTGGCGCCGGCGCTCCGACGACAGCCAACCCGGCTCCCTCGCAGACGGTCACCGCGGACGCCTACACCGGACCTCCGGCTGCGACCGCGGATGTCACGGCGTTCCAGGTCAATTTCTGGAACAACGTACGGGTCCAAAATCGCTGCGGCCAGTGCCACAACGCGACTTCACCGGCGCAGATGCCGAACTTTGCACGCAGCGACGATGTGAATCTGGCGTATGCGCAGGCCAACACGGTCGTGAATCTGGCCACGCCCTCGACCTCACTGATCGTTACCAAGGTCGCCGGCGGTCATAACTGCTGGCTCGCAGACAACGGCGCGTGCGGTCAAATATTGACCACCTGGATCGCGAACTGGGCGGGTGCCGCGGGCGCCGCGTCCGCAACCACCGTGCAGCTACAGGCGCCGCCGGATCAAACCGTGGGGCAGAGCTTGAATTTCCCGGCCGATTCCAGCGCCTTTGCCGGCACGGTTTGGCCGATCACCAAGGCAAATTGCATACGCTGCCATTCCACGACCGCGGATCCCTCCGTCGAGCAGGCGCCCTATCATGCGGACCCTACGCCCGGCGCTGTAATTGCGTACCCTGCGGCGATCCCGAAAATCGACTTCACGGGTTGCGCAGGCTCCGGCGGCAACAACGGCGGCACTTGCGGCACCAATTCGCGTCTCTATCAACGCTTGCTGACCGACAACCACAACTGCTGGACGACGTGTGCGGCCGATTCCGCGACGATGTTGGCGGCCATCCAGGCATTTGCCGCACAGCTGACGCCTTCGAACCTCGATCCGAGCTTGGTGACCAGCAAGGCCGTCTCCCTGACACAGGGAACGATCGCGAGCGGTGCGAGCCGCTACGATGCCGATACCATCGCCAAGTATGAGTTCCAGTCGGTAGTCAACAACACGACGTTCGACACCAGCGGTATCGATCCGTCGGCAGACCTGACCATTTCGGGCAACGTCACGCTGGCCGGCGGCTGGGGTATCAATGTCGGCGCCGGCGGCAAGGCGCAGGCGACCACTCAAGCGAGCCAGAAGATTTTTAATTTCATTCAGGCGACCGGTGAATTCTCGGTCGAAGCCTGGGTGGCGCCCGCGCTGGTGGCGGCCGACAAGTCCTACATGGTCAGTTACTCCGGCGGCGATACCACGCGCAACTTCACGCTGGGTCAGACCAACCAGGACTACGACTTCATGCTGCGCACGTCGAACACGGCGCTCACCGGTCTGCCGCAATTGCAGACGCCGAACGCGGCGATGGCGCTGCAGGCTTCCCTGCAACACGTTGTACTCACGTACGACGCCGTCAACGGCCGCCAGATCTACGTCAACGGCGTGTTGGTGCCTGGGGCTGATCCGCAGAAGGGCGGCACGATATCCAACTGGGATAGCACCTTCGCGCTGGTTCTCGGCAACGAAGTGTCGGGCGACCGATCCTGGCAGGGATTGATCAAGTTCGTGGCCATCCACAGCCGCTCCATGACGGCCGCGCAAGTCATGCAGAACTTCAACGCCGGCGTGGGCGAGCGCTACTACGAGTTGTTCAATGTATCGACGGTGACCGGCGTATCGCAGAGCTACGTCATGTTCACGGTCAGCCAATACGACAGCTACGGTTATCTGTTCTACCAGCCCACGTTCATCTCGCTGGATCCGACCGTGACCTCCAGCAATCTTCCCAGCATACCGGTGCAGGGAATTCGCATCGGCCTGAACGGCGGGGTGCCGCAGGTGGGCCAGGCCTATATACCGCTCAAGACCACGATTACGCCGGCGAATTACACCTCGCAGGGTGAAGTATTGTCGAGCATCGGTACGGTCATCGGCCTGCAGGGCGGACCTGCGACCGATCAGTTCTTCTTGACTTTCGATGTTCTCGGCAGTCACACCAACGTGGTGGTCGAGGCCTCGCCCACCATACCGGCAGCCGCGCCGGGCCCGGTGGTTGCCGACATCGGCGTCAAGAGCTTCGCCGAGGTCAATTCGACCCTGTCGGTGCTTACGGGCGTGCCGAGCACGGATCCGAATGTCAGCGCCACCTACTTGGCGGTACAACAGCAGTTGCCGGCGACCCCGACGCTCGAAGCCTTCTCGTCGGCGAATCAAGTGGGCATCGCACAATTGGCCATTCAGTACTGCAATGTCATGGTCAATAGCCCGGCTTACCTGTCCAAAATACTTCCCGGAGTAACCTTGAGTGCCGGATTGTTTCCGTCCCAGGCGGGCATGGATTCCGTCACCGGTCCGCTCGCGGCCAGGGTCTTAGGCAGCGGGTTGCATAGCATGCCGGCGGCTACGACGATGACGGGTGCTACGGGCGAACTCGACAAGTTGATCGTCAATCTGTGCGCCACTTCGGCGTGCTCGACGGTAGCCCGGGTACAGGCGGTCACCGCCGCAGCCTGCGCAACCGCGTTCGGCAACGCCAACATGTTGATCAATTAAGCATCGGAAGAGGTCTGTATTTTATGAGCAAGAAATCAAAGGTGCCGGATTTGAACGAACCGTTCCGTCATCAAGACCATCCTCGGCCGCGTACGCGCCGCGAATTCGTCGCGCAGGGCTTCATGACGGGGGCCGCCACGGTCATCGCCCCGACGCTGGCGGGCATGCTTGCCTACCCGCGCGCCGCGCGGGCCTCGCTCGCTCCGGATATCCAGACCGCGGTGTCGAACTGCAATATCACCACCGGCGCCGGCAAGGTTCCGTTCATCTGCTTCGATCTCGCGGGCGGCGGCAACATCGCGGGCTCCAACGTACTGGTTGGCGGTCCCAAAGGACAGTTGGATTTCCTCTCGGTCGCAGGTTACAGCAAGCTGGGTCTGCCGGGTTCCATGGTGCCGAACGCCAGCGCCGCCGGTAATTTCGTGGATGCGAGCTTCGGGCTTCGCTATCACTCGGACAGCGCGCATTTGCGCGGCATGAAATTGCGCGCCAGCGCCAAGGCCATGGCAGGAACGAACGGCACCGTGATTCCCGCGATGTCGAACAACGACACCAATACCAATCCGCACAATCCGATGTATGGCATTTATCAGGCGGGCGCCCGCGGTGGGCTGCTCGATCTGATCGGCTCGAACAGTTCCCAGTCCGGCGGCAACTCGATGTCGCCGCCGACCATGGTCATTGCTGCGGCGATGCCGACCAAGATCTCGAGCTCTCAGGACAGCAAGGGCCTGGTCAGCACCGGCCAGCTGAGCACACTGTTGCCGAACTCCGCCGACGTCACCAATGTGCTGGAATCCATGAAGCGCATCAGCGACGCCAAGTACGCGCAGGTGCAGGCTTATACCGATGCCACGTTGAACGCAGCGGCCCTCGGGCCGGCCGGAATCCAGGCGTGCGGATACACGAAGTCGGCTTATATCGTCGACAAGTACAACAGCCCGTCGGCAGTGAATCCGGACCTGGATCCCAACATCGTCGGCGCGAGCGGCATCTTCACGACCGCTGAATACCAGGCGAATTCGGACTATCAGAAGACCGCTGCCATCATGAAACTGGTGATCGACGGCAACGCCGCCGCCGGCACCATCGAGATGGGCGGCTTCGACTATCACAGCGGCAATCGGATGGACGGCGAAGCGCGCGACCTGAATCTCGGCAATTGCATCGGCGCATGCTTGGAATATGCCTCGCGCGTCAACAAGCCGGTCATGATCTACGTATTCACCGATGGCTCGCTCGCGAGCAGCGGAATGATCGACAGCTCGGTCGGTGGACGCGGCAAGGGTGTGTGGACGGCGGACAACCAAAGCGTCGCCGCGACTTATTTCTTGGTTTTCAATCCCAACGGCAGGCCCGTGCCCGCCCAAGCCAACCCGGAGATGAGCTTGCAGATCGGCAACTTCAATTCCGACGGCTCGCTCAATACGACCGGCAGCCCCGCCGGCAACAACGTGCTCAATCTGGTGCAGATGGTGGTGCTGAACTACATGGCGCTGCACAGCGCGGGCGCGGCCGCCGCGTGGCCGACGCTCTGGCCGTCACCTAACTTGAACAACACGCTCGGCAGCGGAGCGGCGCTCGATCCTTTGATCGCCTTCCAACCCCTGGTGTGAACGGAAAAGTTACATAAGAGCACGACTCATCTTCCAGGGTCTGACGGCAACGTCAGGCCCTGCGTTCCTGTCTCATTCCGGAGACATTGCCTCTCGGTTTCGCCGGCTAGTAAGGTACGCGCGAGCAGCGTGATCAAACTTGCAGCTGCGCGGCACTCGAGCAGCTTGCCAATGAAATTGCAGAATGTGCGCCAAGTCATACAGAAAACTGGTGAACGCGCGGCCGTTGCGTTGACACTTCGGCTCGCATTGTGCGATTTTGCATAAGGTCTGATCAGGGCAAACTCGCTGAAAGGCGAGGGCGCAAAGCTTCCGGTACGGGGCCCATCTTTAAGAGAGAGGTCTAGCACAGCGGGGTTACCAGCGTGATTGATGAGTCGCGGCGCCACGGCGTCATTTTAATCGTTGCAGCGCATGCGTAGCGCACTGCTGGCCGGCACCGCGATCCTTGGGCTCGCCATGGCCGCGGCGGCGCTTGCCGCCGCGCCGGGCATCGTGGGCAAGCCGGCGCCCGACTTTGTGTTGCGCGGCCTGGATGGCAGGAATTTGCGCCTGTCCGAATTTCGCGGTCAGGTGGTGCTCGTGAACTTCTGGGTGCGCTCGGATGGCGATTCTCGCCAACAGATGCCCGCGCTCGATCGCATCAACATTACCTATCAGCGCGCGGGCCTCGTGGTACTGGGCGTGTCTGTTGATGAGGACCTGCGCCGCGCGAAGGAGTTCGCGGCGGCGATGAGCGTGTCGTACCCCATTTTGTTCGACACCGGCACCGAAATCGGCAAGGACTACTCCCTGCAGAAAATGCCCATGACGATCCTGGTGGATCGCTCAGGGATAGTGCGTTATTCGGCCGTCGGCTTCAGGCGCGGCGATGAGCGCGTGTATCTCGATCAAATCCGTCAATTGCTGCGCGAATAAAGCGATAGGTCCGCTATGAATCTCAAGTATCGAATCGTATCCATGATGGTCTGCGGCGCACTGCTCACCCCCGCGTGGATGGCCATGGCCGACACGGCCCCCGCGCAAGCGCCCGCCGCGCAAACTTCAGCGCCGGCACAAGTGCCGCCCGCAGCGCAAACCCCGCCCGCGACCGATGCGCCGGTGCCGCCGCCGGCTCCCGCGCCCGACGCACCGCCGCCCGAGCTCAAGACTCTGGATCAGGAGGTTCAGGGCCTGAAGAAGGACGTGGTGGACTTGAACAAGGACCTGTTCGTTCTGCAGGAAGAGCTGCTGTTTCCCGCCAACACCCAGGTTGCTCTCTATATATCGATGGATGTCGGCACTTTTTTCGCGCTGGACTCCGTGACGGTAAAAATCGACAACAAGGAAGTCAAGAATTACCTATATACGGCGCGCGAGGCCGATGCGCTGCTCAAGGGCGGAGTGCAGCAAATCTACCTGGGAAACTTGAAGGTCGGCAAACACGAACTCGTCGCGTTTTTCACCGGCAAAGGCCCGGTCGAGCGCGACTACCGGCGCGGTGCAACGATCAATTTCGAGAAAGGCGTCGGCGCGAAATATCTGGAACTAAAGATCACGGACCATGTTCCCAAACATCAACCTGAGTTCATGATCAAAGACTGGGAATGATGTGTGAGGAGCCTGGCCGAGTATTCCCCGTGGCCTTACCTAAGGCATATTCCGCTTCAGGCGAGGCGGAGCCGACGCGGTTGGGTTATTCCCAATGAGGAGGCGACAACGAAGCATGAAGCGAAATCTGCCCGGTCCCGCAGGGTTGGCAGCGGGAGGGGCGTCTGCGGTGTTGCGCGGCTTGTCCGTGGAATTAACCACGGCCCGCGCCGCGCGCCTTGCATCCGCTCCCTCGCGCCGCCAACGCGGCTCACGCGGAATACTCGGACAGGCTCCTTAGCGTGATCAAGACACTGCGGCCGTTTGTCCTCGGCGGCTTGCTGCTGGCGATGCCCATGGCGGCGTCGTATGCAAAAAACGTCAAGCCTGACCCGAATGGGCTGGCGCCGCATGCAGTGCAGGATCTCGCCTATGGCGATGTGCTGTTCTATTTCTTTCAAGACGACTACTTCGATTCGATCACCCGGCTGCTGGCGGCACGGCAGCTTGGCCGCGTTCCGCATACCCGGGAGGAGGCGGAGCTGCTGCTCGGCGGCTTGTACTTGTCGCTGGGGGAACACGTCGAAGCAGGCAGAATCTTCGATGCGCTGCTGAAGAAAAACACCTCCGAATTCGTGCGCAACCGCGCCTGGTTCTATCTGGGCAAGGTTTGGTATCAGCGCGGCTATTTGGACGAGTCCGAGCGCGCTCTGCGCCAGGTGTCGGACAAGATCGATCCGCGCATCAACGCCGAGCGCTATATGTTGCTGGCGCAGCTCATGATGAAGCAGGGACGATACGACGACGCCATCACGGCCTTGAGCAGTTGGAAGGGCGCTCCTGACTGGACTGCTTATGCGCAATTCAACCTCGGCGTGGCGCTGGTGCGCCGCGGCCGGCTGCCGGAAGCGATCGCTTTCCTGGACCGCGTCGGCACCATGCAGACTCGCAGCGAGGAACTGCTGGCTTTGAAGGACAAGGCCAACTTGGCGCTGGGCTTCGCGTTGCTGCAGGGACAACGCGCGAAGGAAGCGAAACCCATCTTGCAGCGCGTGCGCCTCGAGGGACCGTATTCCAGCAAGGCGTTGCTGGGCGTCGGCTGGGCGGACGCCGGCATGGGCGAATTCAAGCGTGCCTTGGTACCGTGGATGGAGCTGCGCAAGCGCAGCATGCTCGACTCGGCGGTTCAAGAATCCTTTCTCACCGTGCCGTATGCCTACGTGCAGCTCGCAGCGTTCGGACAAGCCGCAGAGTTCTACAACACGGCTGTCGCATCCTTCGACAGCGAACTCAGGCAAATCGACGATTCCATCGAAGGCATCCGCAGCGGCAAGCTGCTCGATCGTCTTCTGAGCGACGATAAGAAGGACACGCTGACCTGGTATTGGCAGCTGAGCAATCTGCCAAACGCCCCGGAGTCGCGCTATCTGTACGCGCTGTTGGCGAGCAACGAGTTCCAGGAGGGGCTGAAGAATTACCGCGAGCTCAATTTCATGAGCCGCAACCTCGACGATTGGCGTGATGACGTCTCGGCCTACGACGACATGCTCGACACGCGCAAGGAAGCCTACAACCTGCGCGTGCCGAAGGCCGACGCCGTTTTGGCGGCGACGGATTTGGATGGGCTGACGCAGAAACGCGTGGATTTCGAATCGCGCATCAACGAGATAGAAAAATCCAACGATGTCGCCGCGCTCGGTACGCCGGAAGAGCAGAAAATCTGGGCGCGCCTGAAGAACATCGAAGATTATCTCACCGCCCACCCGAACGCTCCGGACTTGGCCGAAATGCGCGAAAAGCACCGGCTCATGAAGGGCGTCATGTACTGGCGCCTGTCGGAGAGTTTCAAGGCAAGACTGTGGAATGAACGGCGTTCGGTGAAGGAGCTCGAGGGCATTCTGAAAGAGACCCAAAAGCGTACCGTGCTGGTCCGCCAGGCGCGCGTCGGCACGCCGCTGACGACCGGCGGTTACGCATCGCGTGTCGCAGCCATCCGCGCCCGCATCGATCAGCTGCACGAGCGCATGGCGGATGTCTCGGAGCGGCAGAACGAGTTCTTGCAGTCGCTCGCGATACATGAACTCGAAGGACAAAAGCAGCGCATCGAGACTTATCAGGTTCAGGCGCGTTACGAGCTGGCGGCGATCTACGACCGCACCTCGAATGGGCCGGCGAATGCGGCGCCGAAAGCGCCGGCACCCGACTCGCCGAGCACGCCCCCTGATCCGCCTCCGGAGAGCAAGCCGTGAAGGGCTCGGTCTCACAACTGACAGGTGGCCTAGCGATACTGGCAGCGGTGCTGCTCGCCGCGGCATCCGCGACCGCTGCTCCCAAGAAACCGAAAACGATCAAGGATCTCGAAAATCAGCAGGTGGATGTGAGCCCGGATCCGCCGAAGAATGTGGATTCGGCGAAGACCATGGAAACCTACAAGCGCTTTCTGGATTTGAATGCCGGCGATGCGGCGTTGCGAGCCGAGGCGCTGCGCCGCCTGGGGGACTTGAATCTGGAAAGTTCGGAGTCCGAACGCATCGAGCGCGAGCTGGCCACCAACGAAGGATTGCGTGCGACGGAAGCCATTCATTTGTATACCGCGCTGCTCAAGACCTATCCGAAATACGAGCGCAACGATTCGGTGCTCTACCAGCTGGCGCGCGCCTATGAGTTGAATGCACAACCTGACAGGGCGCTTGCTTCTCTGGACCAGCTTGTAGCCCAATATCCCAACAGCCGCTACATGGATGAGACGCAGTTTCGCCGCGGTGAGCTGCTGTTCTCGGACAAGGCCTACCCGAGGGCGCAGACCGCCTACGAGGCGGTCATCAAGTCCGGTCCCACTTCGACCTTTTATACGCAGAGCCTGTACAAGGACGGCTGGTCGCTGTTCAAGCAAGGCGAGAATGAGCGCAGCCTGGACTCATTTGGCAGCGTATTGGATTCGGTGCTTACTCCTGCGCGCAATGCGAATGCGATGATCGAGCTCGACACCCTGAGCCGTCCGAACCGAGAATTGGTGGAGGACACCTTTCGGGTGATGTCCATCACCTTCTCCTACCTCGACGGTCCCAAGACCATTCAGGACTTCGTCAAGCGCCGCACGCTCCGGGGCGGCCTGCGGCCGTACTACTATCTCTTGTACGCGCGCTTGGGCGATCTTTACATGGAGAAAGAACGCTACACGGATGCGGCGGATAGCTATCGCGCATTTGTTTCGCAGGACCGCAACAATGAAAAGGCGCCGCTGCTGGAGATGCAGGCGATCGAGGCCTATCAAAAGGGCGGATTTCCGCAGCTGGTGCTGCAAGGTAAAAAGGAGTTCGTCGAGAATTACAGCTTCGGCACGGCATTCTGGCAGGGGCGCGATCCGAACAGCGAGCCGAAGGTCGTGGCGGTGCTGAAGACCAACTTGAAGGATGTGGCGCAGTACTACCACGCCCAGGCGCAACGCACCAAGGATGTCGCGGACTATCAGGAAGCGGCGAAGTGGTACCGCAGCTATCTGCGGTCGTGGCCGGACGAGCCTGGATCGGCGGTCACCAACTACCTGTTGGCGGACACGCTGTTCGAGAGCAAGCAGTATCTCGATGCTGCACAGGAATATGAAAGCACGGCCTACCACTACGGCGATCATGAAAAGGCGGCCGCGGCGGGCTACGCCGCCATCATTGCCTATGGCAAACAAGAAGAGACCTTGTCGGGCGAGGCTAAAGCTACGCTGCATCTGAAGACCATCGACAGCTCGCTGAAATTCGCGCAAACATTCCCGGCTCATCCGGAGAGCGCGCAAGTCTTGACGAAGGCGGCAACCGAACTGTACGCGGCGAAAGATTACCTGCGCGCGATGTCCGCCTCGGAAGCGCTGCTCGCGAAGCAGCCGCCGGTGGATACCGGCAAACAACGCATTGCCTGGACGGTGATCGGCAACGCGAATTTCGACCAAGGGATCTTTGACAAAGCGGAAGCTGCCTATACGCACGCGCAGGCGGTCATGCCCCCGAATGATCCGGAGCGCGGCGTGATCGTCGAGAGGCTGGCGGCATCGATTTACAAGCAGGGAGAACAAAAGAGCAAGGCCGGCGACAGCGCGGCGGCGGTCGATGACTTCTTGCGGGTCGCAGCGCTGGCGCCGACATCCAAGGTCCGCGCGAACGCGGATTTCGATGCCGCCGCATTGCTCGTGACGCAAAAGCAGTGGGACCGCGCCATCCCCGTACTGGAAGGTTTCCGGCGGAATTTTCCGCAGAGCCCGCTGCAGGCCGACGTCACTCGCAATCTGGCCGTGGCTTATTCGGCGTCCAACAAGCCGGGCCAGGCTGCCGTGGAATTCGAGCAGATCTCTCAATCGCCGAAGGAGACGCCGGAGGTGCAGCGGGAAGCCACCTTGCAGGCGGCGGATCTGTACGACAAGGCCGGCAACACGGCAAAGTCCCGCGTGATGCTCGAGGCCTTCGTGAAGCATTTCCCGCAGCCTTTGAATCCCGCCACGGAAGCGCGCAACAAGCTGAGCTTGATTGCGACGAAGGCCGGCGACTACGGCGGACGCGATTATTGGCTCAAGGATATCGTCGCCGCGGATCGTGCCGCGGGCGCGGCGCGCACCGATCGCAGCCGCGCACTGGCGGCCAAGGCGACATTGACGCTCGCCACACCGGCCCGCGAGGAGTTCAAGAGCATCAAACTCGTGATACCGCTGAAGAGATCTCTGGCCGAGAAGCGCAAGGCCATGGAGGCGGCGCTCAAGGCCTACGAAGCCGCTGCGGACTATCAGGTCGCCGAGGTCACCACCGCCGCAACTTTCGAAAGTGCGGAACTGTATCGGCAGCTCGGCAAGGACTTGATAAGTTCGGAGCGCCCGAAGAATTTGAAGAAGGACGAATTGGAACAATACGACGTGTTGCTCGAGGAACAGGCCTTTCCCTTCGAGGAGAAAGCCATCAAGTTGCACGAAGTCAACGCCGCGCGCACCAAAGACGGTACCTATGACGAATGGGTACAAAAGAGTTTTGCGGCGCTCGCGCAACTCAATCCAGGCCGCTTCGGCAAGGTGGAGATCGGTGAACAGCTGGTTGAATCGATTCGTTAGCGTAAGCGTGCTCGCTCTGCTGGCCGGCTGTCACAGCACGCCGGCGCAGCCTTCGCGCGCGCCCGCACCGGCACCCGCGCCCGCACCGGCACCCGCGTCCGCGGCGGCACCCGCGTCCGCGGCGGCGCCCGGCAGTGCCGGTGCCTCAGCGCCGGCAAATGCGGCCCCCGGCACCGCACCCGCCGACACGAC
Organism: Steroidobacteraceae bacterium; assembly: GCA_036267535.1. Taxonomy (GTDB): domain Bacteria; phylum Pseudomonadota; class Gammaproteobacteria; order Steroidobacterales; family Steroidobacteraceae; genus Bog-1198. The sequence goes on along the minus strand of DATAVX010000113.1, from coordinate 39,123 downwards.
GCCCATACCGCCGCGCGCTGCCCAGCAATACAGCCAGGCATTGCAATTGATGAAGCAGGGCCGCAGTACGGACGCGGAGCTCGAGTTCAAGCAGCTGAGCGTCGCCTATCCGCAGTTCGCGGGACCGCAACTCAATCTGGGCCTGATGTATCTGCACGATGACCGGTTGTCCGATGCCGAATCCGCCTTCAAAACTGCGCTCCAGACCGCACCTGCCAACCCGATAGCCGGCGATGAGTTGGGTATCGTCGAGCGAAAGCTCGGCAAGTTCACGGAAGCGGAAACCTCCTACTTACACGCAATCGCGGCTGAACCAAACTACGCACCGGCGCATCTGAATCTGGGCGTACTTTACGACCTGTACCTGGGGGAGCCGCAAAAGGCGCTGGAGCAGTTTCAGCGCTACCTCGAAATTGCAGGGGAAAACAAGCAGGTCGCCGGCTGGGTGATTGAATTGAAAAAGCGCGTCGGTGCACCGGCGCCTGCCAAGAAGGAGGAGCCCGCATGAATGCCTTGATCAAGATGGTGAGCGTAGGCTTGCTGTGCTGGTGCGCGCAGGTTTCCGCCCAGCAAACCGAGCCCCCCGCAAGCTCGCCCCAAGCGCCGGCAGCGACACCGCCGGCGAAGACGGCCCCGGCAGCGGCCACGCCGCCCCGCACAGAGGCACAGTCCTCCAAGCCGACCGCCCAGTCGGAAGCGGGGGAGCCGCGCGCCAATACCTCAAAGGCCCCAACCGCCCAATCCGAAGCGGGCGAGCCGCGCGCCAACAATTCGCGCCCGACCTCCAAGCCCCGGTCGACACCGGGCCAAAAAGCCCCCGGCACTGCCGATCGGTTGGAATTGGGCACCGCCACGGTGACCGGCGATCGGGAGCAGCCGAAAGTCATGTACATCGTCCCCTGGAAGAAGTCGGACATCGGGGATTTGGCCGGGAGACCGATGAATAGCCTGGTCGATGAGATCCTTGCCCCCGTCGATCGGGACGTATTTAAGCGTGAAGTCGTCTATTACAAGGCCGTGCAAGCAGACACGTCCCAAAATGGTGCACGGGCCCGCCCGTCGGACCAGGGTGAGAAGTAAGTCATAGCCGATTTTACGGAATCTGGTTGAATCGCATATTCGAAAGATAGAGCTTATCTAGGAGCGCGCAGATGAATTTCATGAATTCGGCAGTCAATTTCTTCAAGGACGGCGGGGTATTCCTGTACCCGCTGGCCTTGATATTCGTGGTGGGAGTCGCGATCGCCATCGAGCGATACGTGTACCTGACCCGCGAAACCATTCGCAATCGCAGCCTGTGGGACTCGCTGGTGCCGGCATTGAGCGCCGGAAACTTCAAGCAGGTCGTGGGTCTGTGCCACAGCTCCAAGGCTTCGATCGCCACCATTCTGAATTACGGCGTAGCGCGGGTCGCGAGCGCCAGGCGCCGCGATGACATCGAGAAGGCCATGGACGAGAGCCTGCTCGAGGTCATTCCGAGAATCGAGAAGCGCACTCACTATCTTTCGTCGCTGGCAAACGTCGGGCTGTTGATCGGTTTGCTCGGCACCATCACCGGCCTCATCGGCGCCTTCAGCGCGGTGGCAACCGCGAACCCGGCCGAGAAGGCCAGCTTGCTGGCGGCCGCCATCTCGGTGGCCATGAACAACACCGCCTCAGGCTTGTTCGTCGCCATCACGCTGCTGCTGTCGCACATGTTTCTGGAGTCGAAGACCACCTCCCTGATCGACAGCCTGGAGATCGCATCGGTGAAGTTCTTGAACTCGATCACCGAGCGTCAGACCGACAAGGCCCATGAGCCGGCGGCGCCGTCGCCGTCGGTGAGAACGCCGGCGGCCGCGCGGGGCAGCATTTAGATCAAGAGTGACAGCATCATCCTAGGTCGTCTTTCATGAAGTCAAAAGCTGCACGCCTCGTCCGCCGCAATCACGCCCGCTACCACCAGGGTCGCGATGATTTGAACATCGTGCCGATGATCGACATGATGGTGATATTGGTGTTTTTCTTGATTTTCACCGCGGTCTTTTCCAAGACGAACATCCTTCAGCTGAACCTTCCGGCGAGCAACACCGCTCCTGTTGAGTTGCCGAAAGGTTTGAAGCTCGAGGTGATCATCCGGCCGAACGACCTGGTGGTCAATGACCGCAATTCCGGCCCGCTGAAAGTGATCGAAAATACGCCGAGCGGCTATGACTTGGATCATCTGTCGGAGTTCATGCGCCAGGTGAAGTCGCAGTTTCCGCAGATGACCGATGCGACGATCCTGCCGGGGCCCGCCGTGCCTTACGACATTCTGGTGCAGGTAATGGACACCGTCCGGGTGTATCAAATCCCCACACCGCCGTTCTCCAAGGCGGAACTGTTCCCCGACATCGCCATCGGAGATGCGCCGACATGACGTCTTACCGCATCAAACGGCATCGGGAACGCAGGCATGGCGCGAGCCATTTCGCGCTGATTCCCTTCATCGACATGATGACCATTCTGGTGGTGTTCCTGCTCGCGCACACCGCTGATGTGGACATTCTGCCGAATACCAAGAACATCTCGATTCCGCAGTCCATTTCCGACCGCAAGCCGAGCGCCGCGGTGGTCGTCATGATCACCAAGGATTCGCTCTACGTGGATGGCAACTTGGTGGGATCGCTGCACGATGTGGTCGCCGCCCAAGGGCCGTTCTTCGCTCCGCTTAAAACCGCGCTATTGGCGCAGAACGACCGCAGCATCCGCAGTGCGCAGCAGACCGATATTGCAAAGCGTGAAGTCACCATCATGGGCGACAAGAGCACGCCGTACAGCGTGTTGAAGAAAATCATGCTGACGTGCAGCGAAGCCGAATACGGCAAAGTGTCGTTTGCCGTGGTTGAGCGCGAAAAGGCGGCGACCTAAATGGCCGCCCTCAATCCCGCAAGCCGGACGCCCTCGGGTCTTGTGCCGTACTACCGGCGCTATGACCTGCCTTGGGCGCCGTCCGAGGAGACCGAACGCCGCTTCCGCAAGATCCTGCGCAACCTCGCCATCGTGTTCGCGATTGTCGCGGTCATCATGCCGTTTCTGCCGCGCACCGAGCGGGTCAACAACACCGATTCGCTGCCCGAACGGGTGGTGCAGCTGGTTCTGGAACCGCCTCCGCCGCCTCCGCCGCCGCCTCCACCGCCGAAGGAGAAGCCGGTGGAGAAGGTACCGGTGCAAAAGGTGCCGACGCCGCCGCAGCCGGTGGATCCGCGCGTCAAGGCCTCGAAGAGCGGCTTGTTGGCGAACCTCGATGATTTAGCGGCGCTGCGCCAGATCGATTTGGATAAATTCCAGAAGAATCAGCAAAAGACCACCGACCCGGGCGATGTCACCCAGGTCACGCGCAGCATCATCAGCTCGAAGGCCGGCGGCACCAGCGGCGGCATCAATTCGCCCACCAGCAGCGGGCTCGCTTCCGGTTCGGGCTCGTTGCGGGGCATCTACACCACGCAGGTAAAGGATCCGAACCTCGGGGCTTCCGGTCAAGCCGCGACGCGCGCAGGCGGCAGCGGCAAAGCTTCGCGCAGCGCCGATGAAATTGCTTTGGTGTTCACGAAGAACAAGGGCGCCATCGATGCGATGTATGCGCGCGCCTTGCGCGACAATCCGGCGCTGCAAGGCAAAGTCGTGATTGAATTGACCATCGCTCCCTCCGGCGACATCACCGCGGCGCGCGTCATTTCTTCGGAGCTGCACGACCCGGAATTCGAGAACAAACTCGTGGCGCGCATCAAGCTGTTCAAGTTCGAAGCGAAAGATGTCGCGGCGCTGACGGCCACCAAACCTATTGATTTCTTCCCCGCAGGATGAACATACAGTCTGAAATCGAGTTTTTCGCCGACTTAGGCCTGGTCGACAAGGCGCGCTTCATCACGCGCTTGATTTGCGAGATCGCCGAAGAAGCCAAAGTCGGCAATGGCGATGGCAGCGATGCGGTGCGCTACAAGTTCGCCAATGAAATGTCGCAACGGCTGGCGCGGTTCACTTATCAACTCCTCGGCGAGGATCTGGCGCGTCCGCAGGACGATGTGGTGATCCGCATGCTGCTGGGCGCGCGTGCCGACAAGAACGCTCAGCGCATCATGCATAATGCGTATCGCCGCGTGCTGACCAGCTTCGAGAGTTTCGATACGACGGTGCTGCTGAATCCCCATTAGCAGGCCTTACGAGTTCGCGGCGCGGCGTGGGGCCGCCTCCTCCGGCTGATCCCTGTCCGCCTCGAACAGGTGCAAGAGCTGTTCCGCCGATTCGCGGCTGGTTTCCAGAAACTTCTTTTCATCATCCTTCACCGCATGCTGCTTGGCCATGGTCGCCTCGTCGTGCAGGCGGAATTGCTGCACCGTCTCCATGGCCTTGGATTTGGACAGACCCAGCGACTCGAGCACCTGTACCGACATTTCCAAGCTGGACACGAGCGTCTCCCGGATGATGTAGCGCACCTCCAGATCCATCAGCCGAAACGCGTGCTGCCGATTGCGCGCCCGCGCGAAGATCTTCAAATGCGGGAAGTGCTGGCGGATCAGTTCCGCAGTTTTCACCGACGCTTCCACATCATCGATCGCGATCACGAATACTTCGGCATTTTCCGCGTGCGCCGCGCGCAGCAGCTCGAGGCGCGATGCATCGCCGTAGAACACCTGATTGCCGAAGCGGCGCAAAAAATCCACCTGGGTTTGACTGGCCTCCAGCGCCGTAAAGGCAATGCGCTTGGCGCGAAGTATGCGGCCGACAATCTGCCCGAAGCGCCCGAAGCCGGCGATGATGACCTTGGGGTACAGCTCTAGCGGAGTATCGAATGGGCGCCCGTCGGTTTCCTGCGGCTTGAATGTCACGTCATAGACAGCCAGCAGCACCGGACTCAAGATCATCGAGGCGGTCACCACCAGCACCAGTAAATCAGCAGTCTGCGAATCCATGATCTGCAGCGCCGCGGCAAGTCCGAACAGGACGAATGCGAATTCTCCGCCTGAAGGCAAACTGATGGCGAGGCCGCGGCTTGCGCGCTGCGAAAGGCCCGAAAACCGGCCGAGCGCCCACAGTACGAGAATCTTCAGCGCCACCAGTCCAACGGTTAAGCCTATGATAATAAATGGTTTTTGCCGGACCAGTGCCAGGTTGGCCGACATGCCGACGCTGATGAAGAACAGGCCCAGCAGCAGCCCTTTGAAGGGCTCGATATCAGCCTCGAGTTCGTGGCGGAACTCGCTGTCCGCGAGCAGCACGCCGGCTAAAAACGATCCCAGCGATAGCGACAAGCCGACCTGGCTTACCAGCAGCGCGGTTCCCAATACGATCAGAAGACCGGCGGCCGTGAAAGCCTCGGCGACCCCCGAGGCCGCGATGATGCGCAGCATGGGACGCAGCACATAGCGGCCGCCGATGATGACCGCAGCGAGCACGGCGATGAGCTTCAGTACCAGCCAACCGCCCGGTTCCGCGGTTCTCGCTGAGGCCACGGCCAGCAGCGGCAGCAGCGCCAGCGCGGGCATTACCGAAACATCCTGAAAAAGCAAAATGCTGAATGCGGAGCGGCCAAATTGAGAATTGAGCTGGCCGCGTTCGGCGAGCAGCTGCAGCGCCAGCGCGGTGGAGGACATGGATAGAGCAAAACCCATGACCAGCGCGGCTTGCCAGCTCTGCGCGAAGATGAAATAGGCGACCGCGCCGACCCCGATCGTGGTCGCCGCCACCTGCGCTGTCCCCAAACCGAAGATAGATTTGCGCAGCACCCAGAGTCTGGAAGGTTGCAATTCGAGGCCGATGATGAACATCAGCAGCACAATTCCGAACTGGGCAATGTCCTTGGTGGCCTCGACGCTGCTGACCAACCCCAAGCTCGCCGGCCCTATGATGACGCCGGCGGTCAGGTAGCCCAGCACCGATCCCAGTTTGAAGCGGCGGAATATCGGTATTGCAATGACCGCGGCGGCGAGAAATATAGCGATCTGCGCCAACAGGCTCATAGAAGGCCTCCAGGGACGGGAACGATACTGCCGGATTGAGCCATTGCGCGCAGCTCGATTCAAGGCGTTACGCGCATAGGCGCCCGACGCTGAGTATAGAGTTCTGCGCCGCGCCCTGCAGGCGAGTTAAAATCAGCGGATGGAAAGCATCAACGGTTAGCGGCGCAGTCAAGTGTATCGCCAAAGCATTCAATTTCCCGTCAAGGACGCCGCGCTGCGCGAGGATGTGCATGCGCTCGGCGGCCTGATCGGCGAGACGCTTCGCGATCAGGGCGGCGAGGAGTTCTTCAACCTGGTCGAGGGCGATCGAGTCGCGGCCCTCGAGCGGCGGGAAGGCGGCGCTCAGGGCGCCGATTTACAGAACCGCACTGCCGGCCGCTCGCCCACCGCCGCCACCGATCTCACTCGTGCGTTCTCCATTTGGTTCATGGCGGTCAATACCGCGGAGAAAGCGCACCGCGTGCGCCGGCGCCGCCAGTACTTGAGCGATTCGAGCACTTCTCAGCCCGGCGGCATCGCCGATTGCATCGGCCGCTTGCAGCGCTCCGGCGTGTCGCTTGAACGAGCCATCGAACTCATCGGCACCATGAGCATCGAGCCGGTGTTTACCGCGCATCCGACCGAGTCCACTCGACGGACCATCTTGCGCAAACAGCAGCACATCGCGCACGACTTGCTGGAGCGGACCAACCCCGGGTCCACGCGCGCCGAGGTAGACACGCTTTGGGCCCGACTGCGCTCGGAGGTCGCCAGCATCTGGCAGACCGAGGAGCATCCGCGCGAGGGACTGACGGTGGTCGACGAACGCGAGCACGTGCTGTTCTATTTGATCGACATTCTGTATCGCGTGGTGCCGCTGTTCTATGAGGAGATCGAGGCTGCGCTGGCGCACGCCTATTCGGTTCCGGTGGAGTCGCTCGATGTGCCGAACATTCTGCGCTTCGGTTCATGGGTGGGCGGCGACATGGACGGCAACGCCGATATCCACGGCAAAACCATCCGCGAGACGCTGCATCGGCATCAGCAGTTGATCGTATCGACCTATTTCTCAGAGTGCGGGCAGTTGGCCGGATCCTTGAGTCAAAGCGCAAATCGCGTCGGCGTGAGCGCCGAGCTCGGCGAGCGCATCGAAGGCTACACCGCGATATTGCCCGGCGCGAAGGCGCTGGCGCCCGCGCGGCACGACCGCATGCCGTATCGCGTATTCTTCGGCCAAATCAGCGAACGCCTGCAGTCGACCTACGAGGGGCGGCCCAATGCGTATCAAAATCCCGACGAGCTGTTGTCCGACGTCAGGCTGGCGGCCGACAGCCTGCTCGAGAATCGCGGACGTCACGCCGGATACTTCCTGGTGCGGCGGCTCATGCGGCGCGTACGCACATTCGGGTTTCATCTGGCGACCCTGGACGTGATTCAGCATGCCAGCCTGCACGATGAGGTTATCGCCCAGGGTCTGGATCAAAAGGACTGGCCCGCATTGCCCGCGCCTGAGCGCTTGCGGCAGCTGCATGATTTTTTAGTCCGCGATCAAGGACCGACGGGGGCGCTGGACGCCATCGGCCGCCGCAGCCTGTGGGTGTTCGAAGCCATTGCGCAGGCACGGCATAAATTCGGCGGCCGCTCCATTGGCGATTACATCGTGAGCGGAGCGCGGGGTCCGGAGGATATTCTCGCCGTCCTACTGCTGGCCAGATGGGCCGATATCACGGATAAGCGCAGCGGCGAGTGCCCGCTCGACGTGGCGCCTCTGCTCGAGTCGATCGATTCATTGGAATCGGCCGGCGATGTTTTGCGCGCCCTGCACGCCGAACCCGCCTACCGCCGGCATCTTAACGCCCGCGGCAACCGCCAAGTCGTGGTCATCGGTTATTCGGACACCAACAAGCAAGGCGGAATCGCCGCATCGCGCTGGGCCTTGCAGACGGCGCAAATCCAATTGCTGGACGCAGCGCGCAGCACGGGAACGAACCTGCTGATATTCCATGGGCGCGGCGGTACTCCGGCCCGCGGCGGCGGTCGCACCGAGCATCTGATCGAGTCGCTGCCGGGCGGCGCGATGCGCGGCGTGTTGCGCCTGACCGAGCAAGGTGAAGTGGTCAATCAAAGCTATGGGCTGCGTCCCATTGCGATGCGTACGCTCGAGCGAACTTTCGCATCTGTGGCCTTGGCGACTGTGCAAGCCAAAGACGCGCCGCCGGTATCGCCTGATTTCATTGCCGCAATGCAAACCCTCGCGGCGCACAGCCTCAAGATGTATCGCGAGCTGGTATTCGGTAGTTCAGATTTCTTCGAGTACTTCCGAGCCGCGACGCCGCTCGATGTAATCGAGCGCATGCACATTGCCTCGCGGCCGGCAACGCGTGGCGGCGGCAGCGGCGTGCAGGCGCTGCGGGCCATTCCCTGGGTGTTTGCGTGGACCCAAAGCCGGCACATGTTGCCCGGCTGGTTCGGTTTCGGCAGCGGCCTGCGGGCCGCATTGCAACTTCATGGCGAGGAGGTCATTACGCGCATGGCGGCGCACTGGCCGTTCTTCGGCCATCTGCTCGACGATGTGGAGGCCATGTTGGGGCGAACGGATCTCGAGATCGCGAGCCACTACGATGCGCTGGCGCCGGATCGGCTGCGGATTCACGGCGAACCCATCGCCAAGGAATATGCGCTCACTTTGAATTTGGTGTTGCGGCTGCGGGGATCGCAGCGTCTGCTCGACAGCGATCCGACGCTGCAACGTTCAATCATGCTGCGCAATCCGTACATCGATCCGATGCATCTCATGCAGGTGGATTTGCTGCGCCGGTGGCGGGCGACGCAGCGGCAAGATCAAGCGCTATTCGGCGCGCTGCGTGCGACCATCAGCGGCATCGCGCAGGGGCTTCAGGCGACCGGCTAGGCCGGCGCACCCGTGCCGTCAGCGCTAACATTCCGGCACATTGACGGCGAGACCGCCTTGCGAGGTTTCCTTGTAGATCGTGGACATATCATGGCCGGTCTGACGCATGGTGTTGATGACCTGATCGAGCGACACCTTGTGCGAGCCGTCGCCGCGCAGTGCGAGGCGCGCAGCATTGATAGCCTTGACCGAGCCCATGGCATTGCGCTCGATGCAGGGAATTTGCACCAAACCGGCCACCGGATCGCAGGTCAGTCCCAAATTGTGCTCCATGCCGATTTCGGCTGCATTTTCGACCTGCTCGTTGCTGCCGTGAAGCGCTGCGACCAGACCCGCGGCGGCCATGGAGCACGCAACCCCGACCTCGCCTTGACAACCCATTTCCGCCCCGGAGATGGAGGCGTTTTGTTTGTAGAGCATGCCGATCGCGGCGGCCGAAAGCAGAAATCTCGCCACCCCTGTATCGTCCGCGCCCGCCTCGAAGCGGCGATAGTAGTGCAGCACGGCCGGCACGATGCCGGCGGCGCCATTGGTAGGCGCGGTGACCACCTGGCCGCCCGCGGCATTCTCTTCGTTGACCGCGAGCGCATAGGCGTTGACCCAATCCAGCGCGTGCATTGGACTCAAAGGGTCGCCGCTCATCAGCTGCCGATAGAGTTTCGGGGCCCGCCGCCGCACGCCCAGAACGCCGGGCAGCAAGCCCTGCGCATCGAAGCCGCGGCGTACGCAATCTTGCATGACCTGCCAAATTCGCATGAGGGCCGCCTGGATCTCGGCGTCGCTGCGCCAGCTGCGCTCGCGGGCCAAAATCAGCTCGTGAATTTCCAGGCCTTGCGCCTTGCCAAGCTCGAGCAGTTGCTCGCCGGAGTCGAACTCAAACGGCGGCGCGCCGCGGGCGCTGCCGGTGGTCGCTTGCGCCCCTGCGCGAATCACAAATCCTCCGCCGATGCTGTAATACTCCTCGCGCGCCAGGATTTTTTGCGCGGCATCGTGTGCCGTGAAGCGCATGCCGTTCGAATGGCCCGGCAAGACCTGGTCGGTGTGAAACAGCAGGTTCAAGGGCTCATCGAATTCGATCTCGTGCGTGCCCAGCAACGCCAAGCGCTTGGCGCCGCGGATGCGCTGCAGCGCCGGCTCGATAGCCGTCGAGTCGATGCTGTCCGGGCTCATGCCCTCGAGTCCCAGCAGGATGGCGCGGTCGGTGCAATGTCCGCGTCCCGTCAGGGCTAAAGAACCGTAGAGTTGTGCGGAAACCTGCGCGGTCTCATCCAAAAGCTGACGTGCGGCGAGCAATTCGGCGAAATCGCGCGCGGCGTTCATGGGTCCCATGGTGTGCGAACTGGACGGACCAATGCCGATCTTGAAGATGTCGAAAACACTCAAACTCATGCACGCAACCATCCATACACAGGTACCCGGCATCATAACCCGGCGTGTGTTCCGCCGCCGCAGCGAGCCGCGCTTGCGCAGTACAAATGCTAAACTATGCGGATAACTAAAGTATTTCGCTGGCCGATAATTAAATGGAGTGTTCTATGATTCGCTATCCACTGATTCTTGCAGCGACTCTGGCGTCGCTGTCGCTGTCGCTATCCGCGACCTGCGTCCAAGCAGCAAGCATTCCCGGCAACATCAAGGCGGCCGTCGCCGACAGCAGTCGGCCCGATGCCGACAAACAGCGCGATGCCAACCGCAAACCTGCCGAGACGCTGCAGTTTCTGGGCGTAAAGCCGGGTGAGAAAGTAGGGGAATTGTTGCCGGGCGGCGGGTATTTCACTCGTCTTTTCAGCAAGGCCGTCGGTCCCAAAGGACACGTGTATGCGCTGGTGCCGGAGCGCCCCGCCAATGCGCCCGCGGACATGCCGGATCTGGCGGCAAAAGTGAAGGCGATTGCCGCGGAACCGCACTATTCGAACGTCAGCGTCGTGGTTGCGCCGCTGGCCGGCCTTGCTCCGCCGGTGCCGGTCGATCTGGTATTCACTGCGCAGAACTACCATGACTTGCACAATTTCCCGGTCGACGTTGTCGCGTACAACAAGGGAGTTTTGAATTCCCTCAAGCCGGGCGGCTTGTATGTCGTGCTGGATCATTCCGGCGCAGCCGGCTCAGGGCTGCGTGACACCAAGACGCTGCACAGAATCGATGCGGAAGTAGTGAAAAAGGAGGTCACGGAAGCGGGGTTTGAATTTGTCGGGGCCAGCGACGCATTGGCGAATACCGCCGATCCTCGAACCGCGACCGTGTTCGATCCGTCGATCCGGGGCAAGACCGATCAGTTCATTTTGAAATTCCGCCGGCCCAAAAAATAGCTTACTTCGAGCACCTGAAGGTCCGGGGCCGCCGCGCCTTCAGGTCGTCGAGTGCCCGGTTCAGCGAACTCTAGGGCCTATTTCCTGTCAACTGAGAACGGCGTTCGACGTTGAATTGCCAAGGGGCCGGAGGGTTTGAGCGCATGATATTGGTAAATTATTCACGTTTTTGCCGCGTATTCGCAGCCGCCATGCCGCGCGTATTCGCAGCCGCCATACCGGCGGGGTTGTTGGCAATGCTGAGCGCCTGCGTAACGCCCCCGCCACGTAGCTATGCGGTGCCCGCACCACGACCGCAGCGCGTGTTCGTCTATCCGGCTCATGGCCAAAGCCCGGAGCAGACCGAGCGGGATCGTTATGAATGCCACAACTGGGCCGTCCAGCAGACCGGCGTGGATCCGAGCCGTGCGGACGCCAGTGCGTACGAGCGCGTCATCGTGCAGCCCTCGACCCCGCCCGGATCCAATGCGGTAGGGGGCGCCATCGCGGGCGCCATCATCGGTTCGATAATCGGCGGACCGCGCAATGCCGGAGCCGGACTGGTGCTGGGCGGTGCGACCGGAGCCATCGTGGGTTCGGCAGCCGATGCGAATGCCCAGCAACAGGCTCGGCAAACGCAGCAGCAAGCCAATGAGAGCGCCGCCGAAGGGCGCGCCCGTGCCGATGCCTACCGGCGGGCGATCGGCGCCTGCCTGCAAGGACGAGGCTACACGGTTACCTAAAGATCATCACTGGGATTGCCATGACAAAAATATCGAAAATCGCAGCACTGTCTGTGTCGATCCTGCTGTTGGGAGCGGCGATTCAGATCGCGGCGGCCGCGGACGACCACGGGCGACCCGACGCGGCGCGGGAGCAACGCGATCGCCCGCAGAATAGGGCCCCGCAGAATAGGGCCCCGCAGAGAGCGCCGAATCAAAACAGAGCGCCGGCCCGTCCGGGGTTTGACGGCCACGGCCAAGTATTGGATTCCCGGTACAACCATGGACGCTATTATCCGTCCTTCGGCACCGTGCGCCCGTCGCTTCCCGAAGGATATCGGCCGTACTATCGCGGCCGGGATCGATTTTATTTCAACGGCGGCATCTGGTACGCGCCGAGCGGTTCGGGCTTTGTCGTCGTGCGGCCGCCCTCGGGTTTGGTAATTTCCGTGTTGCCGCCGTTTTACTCGACCGTCTGGTTTGGCGGCGCGCCGTACTACTACGCGGATAACGTGTACTACACCTGGCAGCCGGACCAAAACGGCTACGCCGTGGTTGATCCGCCCGAGAATGCGGATGCGCCGTCAACGCCGCCGGACACTGCGCAACAGGATCTGATCATCTACCCCAAGAATGGGCAGTCGAAAGATCAGCAGGCAGCCGATCAATTTGAGTGTCATACCTGGGCGAAAGGTCAAACCGGATTCGATCCGACGCAGCCAGGCGGCGGGACGCCGGGCGGCGCCTCGATGAATCGCAGCAATTATGACCGGGCGATGTCGGCCTGCCTGCAGGCGCGGGGCTATCAAGTTAACTAAAGAGGGTGGGGGTTTTCCTACGGCCGGCCCTGCGCACGGCCGACTGAAAGCGCACTGTGCCTTGGGCATGATCGATCACAGGTAATTGACGAAGTCCATAAGGCGGAGAGCGCGATGCTGGCAAGTCAAACGAGCGTGGAGCAGGAAACCGAACTCAATGTGGTTCGCCTCGGGTTGGACCTTCCCGCGGCCGCTGCCAGCGCCTTCGAGGACATGCGCCGCAAATTCACGAATCAGCGTCAGTGGCGCGAATTCGTGTCGGCTGTCCAGGTCTCGGTGAATTATCCGGCTGCAATCAACGCACTGCGCTGCCGCACAAAGTGGTTTAGCGGCGGATTGGCGCAGGCCTCCTCATGCCTTGCGCAAACGCTGCGCGGCGCCCGCGGCCGCTAGGACCCGCCGCGCAAGGCGCGCGCCCTCACCGGCTACGGTTCAGTTTCGATACGTAATCGTCAGCCCGACCGTGCGCGGTCTGAACGTGTACTGCCGCTCCAGCGACGGAGCGTCGCCAGGGTAGATGCTGAAGTTATAGTTGGTCACCGTGTGCGTATCGGTAAGATTGTCGACGAATAGCGCCGCCTGCCAGCCGCCAAATGTCATTCCGGCGCGTGCCGAGGCTAAATTGGTCGCGGACAGCGTGTAAAACGCCGGGTTGAACTGCTGCGTGGTTGGGTCTTGAGCCGCAGGCGGCCATTTATTGCGGCTCTGGTATTCATCGTCGATCCGCGCGAACGCGGGCAGATTGAACAGGTTGAATTTGTATTCCAATCCTACGGTGAATGTGAAAGGCGCGCCTGGCTGTCCGGGCGGCTCGCCGCTCTGGCCGACGATGGCATCCCCCTTGGAGACGATGGACTGGGTTTCGATGGGGGAGAATTTTGAATCCTGCGTGTAGCGCGCGCTGGTGTAGCCGGTGGCAATTTCGGCAGTGAAACTATCCGTCAAGGCGATTTCAGCTTGAATGTCCGCGCCTTTCGCCACAGCCGTGCCCAAATTCGCGATGAAGGTAATTTGACAGGTCGGCGGCAGCACGCTTTGCTGAATGTTGCTCCAGCGAATGTAGTAAATGCTGCTCGCGATTCTCACGCGGTTGTCGATATTGTTTTTGGCTCCCACTTCGAAGCTGTTGACGCTATCGGACCTAAAGGTTGGGGGCGACTCCGTGATGCCGAAAGCTTGGAAGTCCGGGGCGCAGGCTGCCTGCGGCACAGGATTGTTGGCGCCGCCCGGGCGGAAACCCTTCGCATAGGTGGCGTAGTATAAATTCCGCGCATCGTATTGATAGGAAAAGCTCGCTTTGGGCGTGAACGAATTCTCCGTTTGCGAGACATCCACAGTCTGCGGCGGCAGGAACAACTGCGGTCCGCCCGTCAGCGAATCATTGGTGAACTTGATCCGCGAATATCGAGCGCCCAATGTCAGCTTGTACTGATCGGTAAAGGCGTAGGTTCCTTCGGCGAACAAGGCATATTGCTGATCGGTTGCCTTGGTTTGCAAAAAATAGGAGTCATTTGGAAAGCGCGGATCGTAGGTGACGGGCAAGTTGGTATCCGGATCCACGAACCAGTCGGTGTAATGCGCTCCGGTCGCGGCGAGCGACAATTCATCGAGCAATGGATCGTGAATCTGCTCGAGATAGGTCTGCCGGTCGCTGCTGAAGAACGCACCCGCCGTCCAGAATAGCGGCGAAGTCGTATCCGCGGATTGCAGGCGAATTTCCTGGGTGATGTTTTGCTGTCCATTGTCGATGGAGTTCGGCGAACGGTAATCCATCGCCCCGGCGGGCAGGTGCACTCCTGCGTTATCGAGCAAGGGGTAGGGCGTGGAAGCAGACGAACCGTCGCCGTTGAGAAACACGCCGGCCTGATAAAACCCGAGGTTGTACAGCGTGCCTTCGTAGCCGGTTTGTTCTCTGCGATGAAAGTACGAGGTATTGGAGATCAGCTTGGCGAACCCCAAATTTCCTTCAATCTTCATGGACGCCAGATAAAAACGATCCGGATCGGAGCGCTGGTCGGGGTCGGCGCTGACGAATTCATTGCGGCTGGGATTTGAATATAGCGGCCAGTAGTCCTCAACTTGATTGCGGTATCGGTCTTGGTAATAGATGCTCGGTGTGATCGTCCACTGATCCGAGGGCGCATAGATGAATGCCAGCCGATACAGCACGGTCTGATCGAAGTTGGCATTCTTTTGCACGGTGGCGAGCGATACAGGATCAATCAAGTCGATGTAGCCGCCGTCGCGCCGGTACCAAACGGTCAAGCGCGCGCCCAGCTTGTTGTCGATCAAGGGTCCGCCTGCCGCGATGCCGCCTTCGTAGTTGATCGATCCTCCCTCCGTGAAAGAGACCTCTTCGCGGCTGTAAAAACTATTTTTGGTGAGGCTCGGCTGAGTCGTGATATAGCGCACGGTACCGCCCTCGGATCCGGCGCCGAATAGCGTGCCCTGCGGCCCGCGCAGCACTTCGACGCGGTCGATATCAAATGCTTTCGGCAGGGCATCGTCGGGGTTGAAGGCAGTACCGCGGATCTGAATCGGGGTGTCGTCGATGTAGATGCCGGTGGTGCCGGCGCCCCCGGTCGAAGCAATGCCGCGGATCGCAATGTTGTTGGTTCCCGAATTGTCGACGTTTACGCCGGGCGTGAAGCGCACGATGTCTTGGAAGTCTTTGATGCCGCGAAGATCCATGGCGTCCTGGGTCAACGCCGTCACGCTGATGGGCACCCGGCTGAGGCTTTCCTCACGGCGGGTCGCCGTGACCGTAATTTCTTGCAGTGGTCCGCCGCTATCCGCGACCGGCGTGGTGTCGGCAGCGGATGCAGCGGCAGCCGATGCAGCAGTTGCCCAAAGCGCGACCGACAAGGCGCAAGCTGCACCACGCAACGGCCCGGCGGGGCCGCAATGCAATTGGCGAGGTATTTTGACCTTCATGAGATGCATCCCCCACTTTGTTTCGAGCGCATGCCGCGCGATGCTTGCGATCCCATTGCAACATATCGACTTGGCTGTTTAAAGGCCAGCCCCTGCTGAAGCATTCCGCGTGGCCGGCGCGCCCCCGATTGGTGCAACCCAGGACGCCATATGGCGATCAGTTGTGGGATCATGTCTGCCATGAGCAGTTCCGCCGAACGACCCCGCGCCAAGTCGCTGAATCCCTTATTGTCGCTGCTGCCTTTCCTGAGGCCTTACCGTCTCATGATGTTCGGCGGCGTCATCGCGCTGCTGATCGCCGCAGCGGCGCAATTGGCGTTGCCCGTGGCGCTGCGCCAGCTCATCGACCATGTGTTCGCGGAAAAGGACCTTGGCACCATCAACAAATGGTTTTTGGGTTTTCTCGCCGCGGCGGTGATTTTCGGCGTCTTTGCGGCGTTGCGTTTCTACACCGTGACCTGGGTAGGGGAGCGCGTCGTGGCGGATTTGCGCGCCGCTATCTACCGGCGCGTGGTGCGCATGGATCCCATGTTCTATGAGACCACGCGCGTGGGCGAGGTGCTGTCGCGCCTGACCGTCGACACCACGCTGGTCCAGGCCATTGCCGGCGTCAATTTGTCCATCGTGCTGCGTTCCACCTTGAGCTTGATAGGCGCGCTGGTGCTGATGGGGTTCACCAGTGCGAGACTCATGGGCGTGATTCTTTTGCTGATTCCGATAGTCATCGTGCCGTTGATTTTGACCGGCAAGCGGGTGCGGGGACTGTCGCGCGCATCGCAAGATCGGATTGCAGACACCAGCAGCATGGCGGACGAGACCTTGAACGCCATCCAAACGGTGCAGGCCTTCACCATGGAAGAGCTGCAGAGTGAGCGTTACAGCAAAGCCGTCGAGGACAGCTTTGCGACCGCCGTTCGGCGCACCAAAGTGCGTGCCGTGCTCACCGCCGTCGGTGTGATGCTGGTTTTCGGCGGCATCACTTTTGTTTTATGGCTGGGGGCTCGACAAGTGCAATCCGGCGCCATGACCGGCGGCCAGCTCGCGCAGTTTCTGCTCTATGCCGCTTTCGTCGGCACGTCGGCCGCAGCGCTCACCGAGATGTGGGGCGAGATTCAGCGTGCCGCCGGTGCCATGGAGCGCCTCAGCGAGCTGCTGGTGGCGAGTCCGGTCATTTGCGCGCCGCAACGGCCGTTGCAATTGCCGCCCCGCGTGCGCGGCAATATTCGCTTTGACAACGTGTCGTTTCACTATCCCTCGCGGCCGCAGCATCCGGCGCTCGACAATTTCAGCCTCGAGGCCGCGCCGGGCGAAACCATTGCGTTCGTGGGGCCTTCAGGGGCCGGGAAAAGCACCACCTTCCAATTGTTGCTGCGTTTTTACGATCCTGACTCCGGACGCGTGCTGATCGATGACAAGAGGCTCGCGGATCTGCGCCCGGAAGATGTGCGCGCGCAGATCGGCCTGGTGCCGCAGGACACGGTCCTGTTCGGCGCGAGCGCGCGCGAAAATATCCGCTACGGACGGCCCGGCGCCGGCGACGCTGAGATCGAAGCGGCCGCGGTTGCCGCGGCTGCCGACGAATTCTTGCGCCGTTTGCCGCAAGGTTATGACACTTTTCTGGGCGAGCGGGGCACGCGCTTGTCCGGCGGCCAGCGGCAACGGATCGCGCTGGCGCGGGCCATTCTCAAGGATCCGCCGATCCTGCTGCTGGACGAGGCCACGAGTTCCCTGGATGCCGAATCGGAGCGCTTGGTGCAGCAGGCGCTGGAAAAACTCATGCAGGGCCGCACTACCATCATCATTGCGCATCGTCTGGCGACGGTGCTCAAAGCCGATCGCATCGTGGTGATGGATCACGGCCATAAGATCGCGGTCGGCACTCACGCCGAACTGCTGCAGAACAGCCCGCTGTATGCGCGCCTGGCCGCGCTGCAATTTGCCGCGGCCTCCAACGAGGCGCTGGAGGCCGCGTTACCCTGACGGTTTGTTTGCCTCGAGGTTACTTGATAAGGCCTGGTTACTTGATAAGGCCTTCGGCCTTCATCGCCTCGATGACCTTCGGGCGCTGCCCAATGCGGGACTTGTAGTCGGCCAGAACCGGCCATTTGCCCAGATCGATTTTTACGTGCCCCGTCCAGGTCAGCAGGGTGAAAAGATACGCATCCGCGACCGTGAAGGCATTTCCCAGCAAGAAAGTTCTCTTGCCCAAGAATCCGGACAGCCAATCAAATCTCTTGGCCAGATTGGCCACGGCCGCCTCTTTCATGTCCGAGGAGGAAGCGGGATTGAAGAGCGGCGAGAATGATTTATGAATTTCCGAAGTAAGGTAGTTCAGAATCTCCATCAGCTGATAGCGCTCGAATGTTCCGGCGCGCGGCGCCAGGCCTGATTCGGGTTTAAGGTCAGCGAGGAACTGCACGACCGCCGGCCCTTCGGTCAGCACCCGGCCGTCATCCAATTGCAGCGCGGGCACGGCGCCTTTCGAATTGACCGCCAGATAGTCCGAGCCGCCTTCCGTTTTCTTGGTCTTGGAATCGACCTTGACCAGGCTGAACGGCAGGCCGGCTTCGAGCAGCACGATATGCGGCGATAAAGAACAGGCACCGGGAAAATAGTAAAGCTTCATGGAAACATCCTCAGTGGGGGGCCGTAAATGATACTACGCGCCTCGCAGCGATGAAGCCCTTCGCGTAGGGCGGCGCCAACAGGGAGTCGACGCGAACGCGTCCGCCGCTCGAGGGCGCATGGACGAAGAGCTGCCGGTCCAGGGCGATCGCAACATGCAGTTCCTTGCCGGATACGTGCATGAACAGCAAATCGCCGGGCAGCAATTCGCTGCGCGCGACGGGCCGACCGGACTGCATTTGTTCGGCGGCGGTGCGCGGCACGTGGATTCCCGCGTTCGCGGCGGCATAGACGACCAAGCCGCTGCAATCGAATCCGCCAGGAGAACTCCCGCCGAAGCGATAGGGCTGTCCGATCATCGATGTCGCCGTCTCGATCATGATTTGGGTCGGTGATGGCGCATGATCATCCGCGATCGCGGCGGGCGGCTCGATTCCAAAGGCAGGCGGGATCCGGTGCGAAGGGGTCGCGCAAGCGGCAAGCATGAGCGACACGACGCCGGCAAATGCCTCCCTGTTCAACCTGGTGCGGAGACCGTCGTGGCGAAAGCTGCGCCCACGATGCCGGCTTCCGAGCGCAAAGTTCCGACGCATAGCCGCGCCTCGCAATGCAGTTTGTCCATGAACTTCTCGGGCTCCTCGGTGATGCCGCCGCACAGGACGATGAGGTCGGGCCACAGCAGCGAATGATACTCATTGATGACCGTGTTCAATTCATTCGCCCAGGCATCCCAGCTCAAGTTGCCGTCGACTTTGGCGCGCCCGGACGCGCGCTTTTCGGCCTCGCGCCCCGCGACTAACAAGTGGCCGAATTCGGTGTTCGGCACCAGCCGGCCATCGACAAATAGTGCGCTGCCGATACCGGTGCCCAGCGTCAGGAGCAGCACCGTCCCCGGCACGTCGCGCGCCGCGCCGTAATGCAATTCCGCCAGGCCCGCAGCGTCTGCGTCATTGATCGCGATCACAGGCCTTTTCAAATGCCGGGCGGCGAGCTTCGCCAATGGTTGGCCGATCCAGGCTTTGTTGAGATTCGCGGCGGTGCGCACGACCCCCTCGCGAATGACGCTGGGAAATGCCAGGCCCACGGCATGGTCGCCCGGAATATTCGCGACCACTGCGGTGAGCGCGAGCAGCAGATCCTCAGTGGAATCTTGCGCCGGCGTCGGCGTGCTGAAGCGTTCGCCCGCAAACGCCCCGGTTTTTAAATCGATTAGCGCACATTTTATGGATGAGCCGCCCACATCGACGCCCACGGCCAAAAGGGGAGTTTTCAATCCGAATGCCGCATTGTGAGGTTTGCCCCGCGTTCCGATGAACGACCTTATAATAACCCGTAACATGGACTCAATTGACCAATTCGAGACTCGG
The DNA here is from genome assembly GCA_036267535.1 of Steroidobacteraceae bacterium. Lineage (GTDB taxonomy): Bacteria > Pseudomonadota > Gammaproteobacteria > Steroidobacterales > Steroidobacteraceae > Bog-1198. Next base: position 19,501 of record DATAVX010000113.1, on the reverse strand, counting down.
CGAAACGCCGCGTTGCAGCCCGGCACCCTGCAAGCCGCGCTTCTGGATCGTCTCACGAGAACGCTCGGCAAGAACCTGGACTCGGCCACCCCGCGGGATATTTACGATGCACTTTCGCTCGCAGTGCGCGAGGAGCTGACGCTGCGCTGGCTCGCAACACAGCGGCGCGTCGCGAACGCGCATGTCAAGCGTGTGTGCTATTTTTCGGTCGAATACCTTCCCGGACGCTCGCTCATCAACGCACTGTCGAGCCTGGACGGCGATCTGGTGCATGAAGCGCGCACGGTGCTGCGCGGCATGGGGCACGAACTCGAGGATATCGCAGCCCAGGAGGTCGATCCGGGATTGGGCAACGGCGGCCTGGGACGTTTGGCAGCCTGTTTCTTGGATTCCTTGGCGACGCTGCACTACCCGGCCGTCGGGTACGGCATCCGCTACGATTACGGCATTTTTACGCAGGTCATCGATGCTGACGGCGCGCAACGCGAGGTGGCCAGCAGTTGGCTGAAGCTGCGCAACGTATGGGAAACCCCCATCAGCAGCGTGCGCTATACGGTGCGCTTTGGAGGCCGCAGCGAAGGGCCCGAGAAGGCCGCGGTGGGCGAGGCGCACCGCTGGGTGGGCACCGAGGACATTTACGCCATCGGCTTCGATCAGATGATCCCGGGCAACGGCGGTCCCACGGTCAATCACTTGAGGCTTTGGTCCGGCCGCGCGATAACGCCTTTTAAACTTGACATCTTTAATGGCGGCAACTATGCCGCGGCGGTTCAAGACCAGCTCGAGGCAAAAAACCTCTCGAGAGTGCTGTATCCGGACGACTCCACGCCGCAGGGCAAGGAGCTGCGGCTCAAGCAGCAATATTTCTTCGTGAGCGCCAGCTTGCAGGATATCTTATCGACTCATCTTAGCGAGGGGCGCTCGCTCGCTTCCCTGCCGGACTCCATCGCCATTCAACTGAACGACACCCACCCGGCCGTGGCGATACCGGAATTGATGAGGCTGCTGGTCGACGAGCATGCCGCCTCCTGGGAAGAAAGCTGGCAGATCACGCAAGGCGTGTTCTCCTACACCAACCACACGCTGTTGCCCGAAGCGCTGGAAACCTGGCCGGTGTCGACGTTCGAACGCCTGCTGCCGCGCCACCTGGAAATCATCTATTTGATCAATCGTGATTTCTTACGGGCTGTGGCCTCGAGCTACCCGGATGATCCGCAGCGCCTGCGCCAGCTCTCCATCATCGATGACGGCAGCGATCGGCGGGTGCGTATGGCGCACCTCGCCATCGTCGGCTGTCACAAGGTAAACGGCGTGGCGCAGCTGCATTCGGACATCATGCGCAAATACGTCTTCCATGATTTCGCACAGATGTTCCCGGATCGATTCATCAATGTCACGAATGGCATTGCGGTGCGCCGTTGGCTGAAGCAATCCAATCCGGGGCTCTCTGCGCTGCTGACGCAACATCTGGGCCGGGCGTGGGAAAACGACCTGGAGGAGCTTGGACGATTGGCCGGTGCGGCAGATGATGCGGATTTTCGCCGCCAATTTCGCGGCATCAAGCGAACCAACAAGCAGAGATTGGCCGACGAGGTGCAGCGCCGCTGCGGCCTGCAGATCAACGTCGACACGCTGTTTGACGTTCAAGTGAAGAGAATCCACGAATATAAGCGGCAGCTGCTGAATCTGCTGTATGTCGTGACGCGCTATCAAAGAATTCGCCTCAATCCGCGCGCAGCCACGGTGCCGCGCACCGTAATCTTCGCCGGCAAGGCCGCGCCCGGCTATGCCATGGCTAAAGCCATCATCAAGCTGATCAATAATGTGGCGCGCACCATCGATGCGGACGAGCTCATGCGCGGTAAGCTGCAAGTGGCGTTTTTGCCCGACTACGATGTGTCGTTGGCGCAAAAAATCATGCCGGCGGCTGATCTGTCGCAGCAGATCTCCACCGCCGGCATGGAAGCGTCGGGCACCGGCAATATGAAGCTTGCGCTGAACGGAGCTCTGACCATCGGGACGCTGGACGGCGCCAACATTGAAATCCGCGATCACGTCGGTGCCGAGAATATGTTTATCTTCGGTCTCACCGCCGATGAAGTCGCCGCGCGGCGCGCGGCGGGGTATGAGCCGATGCACGAAGTCGACGGCAATCCGGAGCTCAAGAGCACCCTGGACCTCATCGCCTCTGGATTCTTCTCCCCGCAGCGCCCCGACGACGCGAAACCGGTAGTCGAGCGGCTGCTGAGCTACGGCGAGCCCTTTTTGGTGCTTGCGGATTATACGGCCTATGCGGAGGCGCAGGACCGGGTCGACGCGCTGTATGCGTTGGAAGATCGATGGAGCCACAAGGCCGTGATCAATTGCTTGAACATGGGTTATTTTTCGAGCGATCGGAGCATTCGCGACTACGCAGATCGCATCTGGTCAGTGCTGCCGGCGATTTGAAGGCGCCGCCGATTTGACCGGTCAGACAATCAGCGATTTCGATCTGTATTTGTTCGGCGAGGGCAACCATCAGCGGATCTATGACAAGCTCGGCGCGCATGCGGTTTCTGGCGCCGGCACACGCTTCGCGGTCTGGGCGCCGAATGCGGAGCGCGTCAGCGTGGTGGGTCCTTTCAATCAATGGAATGGAAACGCGCACGCCATGCAGCCGCGCGGCGGCTCGGGCGTCTGGGAACTCCACGTCGACGGGATCGGCGCGGGAGCACTCTACAAGTACGAGATCCGCACGCGGGATGGCCGCCTGTTCCTGAAATCGGATCCTTACGGATTCGCGATGCAGCTGCGGCCCGATAATTGCTCGGTTGTCGCGGAGCTCGAGGGCTTCTCGTGGCATGACCATGCCTGGATTGCGCGCAGATCCGCGATTGACCCCCTGCGCGAAGCTTTCAACGCATACGAAGTGCATTTGGGATCATGGCGGCGCCCGTGGGACCAAAGAGTGCCGCCCTTCATGAATTGGCGCGAGGCGGCGCAGCAGTTGATCCCGTACGCCGTGGACTTGGGCTACACGCATCTGGAACTGATGGGCATTGCGGAGCATCCGCTCGATGCATCCTGGGGATATCAGGTGGCGGGCTACTATGCGGCGACCGCACGCTATGGCTCTGCGCAGGACTTCATGTGCTTCGTCGATCAATGCCATCAGGCCGGGCTCGGCATAATCCTCGATTGGGTGCCCGCGCACTTCCCGCGCGACGATCACGGCCTGGCGCAGTTCGACGGCACGTCGCTGTACGAGCATTCGGATGCACGCCTGGGCGAACATCGCGAATGGGGCACAAAGGTATTCAACTACGGGCGCCACGAAGTTCGAAACTTTCTGGTGGCCAATGCGCTCTTTTGGGCGGACAAATTTCACGTCGACGGCTTGCGTGTGGATGCGGTGGCGGCGATGCTGTACTTGGACTACAGCCGGAAATCGGGAGAATGGCTGCCGAACCGCCACGGCGGCCGCGAAAACTTGGAAGCCATCGATTTCTTGCGGCAAATGAACAATACCGTTCACGCCGCGTTCCCGGGGTTGTTGACGATCGCGGAAGAATCCACGTCATTTCCCGGCGTAACTCGTCCGCCGGAACATGGAGGCCTGGGCTTCAACTTCAAGTGGAACATGGGGTGGATGAACGATACGTTGCGCTATATGTCTCTGGATCCCGTGCATCGACGCTACAATCATCAGCTCATCACCTTTTCATTCGTGTACGCCTGGTCGGAGAATTTCATCCTGCCGATCTCTCACGATGAGGTGGTGCACGGCAAGGGTTCGCTGCTCGGCAAGATGCCCGGCGATGATTGGCAGAAGCGCGCAAATTTTCGGCTGTTGCTGAGCTTGATGTGCGCGCATCCCGGCAAGAAGCTGCTTTTCATGGGCTCGGAGTTCGGGCAGGGGCCTGAGTGGCGCGACGGTGCTCAACTGGAATGGCAGCAGCTGGAATCCGCGCCGCATCGCCAGCTGCGCGAGTGTGCGCGGCAACTCAACCGCTTGTATTCGGCGCGGCCGCAGTTTCACGGCAGCGACTGCGATCCTGAAGGCTTCCAATGGGTCGACCTGCACAACCCCGACGAAAGCGTTTGGGCGTTCGCGCGCCGATCCGCAAGGCAAGATGCCCGCGCGCCCATCATTTGCGTGTTCAATGCGACGCCGGTGCCGCGCGATGGCTACGAAATCGGCGTCGGGCAGGCCGGAGAATATCGGCGGCTGTTCGATTCGGACGATCCGGAGTTCGGCGGGTCCGGATACAACCAGCAGCGTCAGGTACGAGCTTCGTCGGACAGCTCATTTGGGCGTCCGCAGATCATCAGACTGAATTTGCCGCCGCTCGGCGCAATGTTCTTCGCAGGACCTTGAAGGTGAGAGCCATTCAGGCAGGCTCGCCGCGGCCGCTCGGCGCGACCTGGACCAAGCACGGCGTCAATTTCGCGCTGTTCTCGAGCATGGCATCGCGAGTCGAGGTTTGCCTATTCGATGCGCTCAGCGGGGCCGAGGTTTCGCGCTACGACCTGCCCGGCCGCTCCGGCGATATCTGGCATGGTTTGATATCGCCGCGCCGCGCCGGCCCGGGCACCCTATACGGCTTTTACGTCCACGGCGCCAATGACCCGGACAGCGGCCAACGCTTCGATGCCGCCGTGCCTTTGATCGACCCTTATGCACGGGCACTGTCGAGCCGGCCGCTGCGCTCGCGCGTCGTTGATCCGGCGTTTCACTGGGGCGGCGACCGGCCGCCGACGATCCCTTGGCGCGATACCCTGATCTATGAGCTGCATGTAAAAGGATTCACTCAGCAGCATCCCGCCGTGCCGGAGAAATGGCGTGGAAGCTATCTCGGGCTGTCGGTCGCGCCGGTGATCGAGCATTTGAAGTCGCTCGGCGTGACGACGGTTGAATTGCTGCCCTGCCAGTCCTTCGTCAGCGAGCAGTTCTTGCGCGAGCGCAAGCTCAGCAACTATTGGGGCTATAACCCGATCGCGTGGTTTGCGCCGGCGAACGAGTACGCCGTCGATGATGCCGTGGTCGAGTTCAAGACAATGGTCAGGGCGCTGCACGCGGCGGGGATCGAGGTGATCCTGGATGTGGTCTTCAATCATACTGCCGAAGGCAACGAGAGCGGGCCGCTCTTGTCCTTGCGGGGCATCGACAATCCGGTGTACTACCGGCTGATGCCGGCGGATTTGCGCCTATACGAAAATTTCAGCGGCTGCGGCAACACCGTCAATTGCCGGCATCCGCGCGTGCGTGCGCTGATCATTGATTGCCTGAAGTACTGGGTCGAGGAAATGCATGTCGACGGTTTTCGCTTTGATCTGGCGACCGTCCTGGCTCGCGAGGCCGACGGTTTCAGTGCGCACGCGGCGCTTTTCAAGGCGCTACGGGCCGAACCGGCCCTTGCCTATATCAAAATGATCGCCGAGCCCTGGGATGTCGGCTCGGGAGGCTACCAGCTGGGACATTTTCCAGCCGGATGGTCCGAGTGGAACGACCGTTATCGGGATACCATGCGCGCGTTTTGGCGCGGCGATGGCGGCAAGATAGGGGAATTTGCGGAACGATTTGCCGGCTCCAGCGACCTATTCCGACACAATGGGCGCAAACCGACGGCGAGCATCAACTTTGTGGCCGCGCACGACGGCATGACCTTGCGAGATCTGGTGTCGTACAACGAGCGCCACAACGAGGCAAATCTCGAGAACAACGGCGACGGCCACAACAACGATTTGAGCTGGAACTGCGGGGCCGAGGGACCCACGCACGTTTCAGGCATACTGAGCCTGCGCAAGAGGCAAATGCGCAACTTCCTGGCGACATTGTTTCTATCGCAGGGAATTCCCATGCTGCAAGCAGGCGACGAGTTCGGCCGAACCCAGGGCGGCAACAACAATGCCTATTGCCAGGACAATGAAATTTCGTGGGTCGATTGGCGGTTGCGGGGCGAAAATCACGACTTGCTCGACTTCGTGAGATTGCTCGCGCAGCTGCGCCGGCTGCATGTGGAATTTCGCCGCGAAACATTCTTGAAGGGCGCTGCCTCGCGCGCAGGCATCAAGGATGTGGCATGGTTGAATGTCCGCGGTGCCGAGATGTCGCATGGCGACTGGCAAAATGCAACTTTGCGCGTTCTCGGCATCTGGTTTCGTGAACGAGGTTCGACGGAGCACCTGTTGCTGCTGGTGAACGCTGCCAGCGCCGATCAGGCATTCGCGCTGCCCGCGGCCCCGGCGGGCGGTCCGTGGATTTGCTTGTTCGACACGGCGTTGGAGGGTCTGGCGGCGAATAGTCTCGGAGCGGTGGACGCCTATGCGCTGAAGGCGCACAGCGTCGCGCTGTTGGAATGCTGAGCCGTGGATAAGGCCCTGATCGAACGACTGGCACGGCTGCGCGGCATCGGCGAGGCCTATCACAACTATCGGGGCGAGCTTAAGCACTTCAGCCTGGAAACCAAGGCCGGCATCCTGGCCGCCATGGGATGCGCACCCCAGGATGACGGCGCGCTTGCCCATGACATTGCGCAAGCGGAGGCCGCACGCTGCCGCAAATTTCTGCCCGCCGTGGCTGCGGCGCGCGGCCCGCGGGTCGGCTTCGACATCAACGTCACAGCGCGCGAATTCGGCAGCACCATCGTATGGCGGTTGCGGTTTGAGAACGGCGCCCTGCTGGACGGCACTACTTCCACCGCTGACTGTGCCGAAGTGTGGCGGCGCGAAGTGGCGGGCTCGTGGATCACGCGGCGGCGCTTTGAACTCGCCGTCGATTTGCCTCCCGGGTATCACGAGTTCGAGGCCAAGACAGCCGGCGGGGATGCGGATCATTGCCGCCTGATCGTTTCGCCGCCCAAGTGCTTCGAGCCCGAGGCGATCGCCGCCGGCCGAAGACTGTGGGGCATTGCGCTGCAGTTGTATACGGTGCGTTCCCACTCCAACTGGGGCATCGGCGATTTTGGCGACTTGGAAACGCTGATTCGCTGGGTGGCGTCATGCGGCGCCGGCTTCATTGGACTCAATCCGCTGCATGCTCTGGCGCCTGCGGATGCGGCCCGAGCGAGTCCCTATAGCGCTTCGAGCCGGCACTTTTTGAACGTCTTGTACATAGCGGTTCCGGCGGTACCCGAATTCGAGCAATGCGAGGCGGCACGCGCCCGGCTGGAGGATCCGGAAACCCTCGATCGATTGAACGTGCTGCGCGCACAGGCGCACGTCGATTATGCCGGAGTCGCGAATCTGAAATTGGAAATCCTCGCGCTGCTCTACCAGGAATTTCGCGACAAGCACTTGGCGGCGCGCAGCGCACGAGCCGCCAGCTATCTTGACTTTGTGGCCGGGCGCGGTGCGCCGCTGCAATTGCACGCGCGCTTCGATGCCCTGGATCGCTACTTTCGCGCCACCTCGAGCTGCGCCTCGGGATGGATGAACTGGCCGTACGAGTATCGCGATGTCAACGGCAGCGCGGCCGCGCGCTTCGCGCTCGAGCACGCCGTGGAGGTGGAGTTCTATGCATACTTGCAGTGGCTGGCGCATGAGCAGCTGCTGCACGCCCAAGCGCTGACCCGCGAACTTGGCATGCCGATCGGGCTGTACGGCGACTATGCGGTCGGGGCCAATCCGTCGGGTTCCGAAACCTGGGTGGACAAGACCGGCTACGCACTCGGCGCCGAAATCGGCGCGCCGCCCGATCCCTTGGCTCTGAAAGGCCAGGGTTGGGGCATTCCGCCGCCGGATCCCGGCGTCATGCAGTCGCAGCGCTTGCAAGGATTCGTGGACCTGATCCGCAACAACATGCGCTATTACGGCGCCCTGCGTTTGGATCATGTGATGTCGCTGTTCCGCTTGTGGTGGGTCCCCGACGGATGTGCCGCCACCGACGGCGCCTATGTTCACTATCCGCTGCAGGCGTTGCTGACGGTGTTGGCGCTGGAGAGCAAACGCAACTCTTGCATGGTGGTCGGCGAGGATTTGGGCGTGGTGCCGGACGAGATGCGGCGCGCGATGCCCGAATTCGGCCTGTACCACTACAAGGTGCTGCTCTTCGAGAAGATTGCGGAACGATTTCGCCGGCCCGAGGAATTCGTGCGCCACGCGCTGGCGACTGCGACCACCCACGACATGCCCACGCTCTGCAGCTATTGGGAGGCGCGCGACATCGAACTTCGCCGCCGGTTGCGGCTGTATCCTACTGCGCAGATCGAAAACGATATCGTGCGCGAGCGCGATCACGATCGCGAGCAATTGTTGGCCGCGCTGCGCGAGCAGGGGCTTGATCCCGGCCGGCCCAGCGCCCCGTTGGAACCCTATACGGCAGCGCTTGGGCGTGCGCTGCATGTCTATCTGGCGCGCTCTTCGACCGCCTTGGTGGCCGTGCAGATCGAGGATCTCTTGGGCATGATCGACCCGGTCAATGTGCCTGGAACCCACCATGAGTATCCGAATTGGCAACGAAAACTCAGCGCCGATCTCGAGGACGTGATGGCGCGCAAGGATTTTTCCGAGCAATTCGCGCAGATCAACCGTGCGCGCGGCGGCGGCTAGGCAACGGGCTTCGATACCGCCTGGGCGCGCGCGGCCCACATCCACACGAAGCCGCCCACCAGCACCGCCACGGGCAGAATCTTGATGCCTTCCTGCAGCGAGGAGGCGTCGGAGAGCGCGCCGACCAACAGCGGCGAAAGCGCGTCTCCCAACAGATGAATGACGAATACGCTCAAAGCGATGGCGGTTGCGCGCTCGCTCGCGATGACAAGATTGATGATGGCGGCATTGATGGGTCCGGTGGACAAGAACAACAGGAGCTGCGCTATCACCATATAGACCGTGTAGAGCGTCGTCGAGGGCGTGGTGAGGGCCAGCCACACAAAGGGCGCCGCGATCAGCGTGGCAATCCCTGACAGCCACAAATAGCCCGTGCGCGCGTTTTTGGCGAAGTAGTCCCCCATCCATCCGCCGATGAAGGTGCCGATGAATCCCGTGACGACGACGATGGTGCCGAAATTCACCGTGGCGGCAGCGCGCGGAATGCCTCGCGATCTTTCCAGAAACGCCGGCATCCAGTAGGCGAGACCGCCGATTGCGAACGTATACGCGGCGTAGCCGAGCACCGTGAGCGCGTAGGGCTTGTTGAGCAGCAATCGTCGATAGGTAGTCCAAGCTTCGCGGCTGATGCTCGCGCGCGCGGGCTTGGAGGCTTGCTGCGCGAGCCCCGCAGCTTGATCTTGAATGCCGCGAGGCGGGTCGCGCAACATCAGGCACAGCGCCGCGAGTATCAACCCCGGTATGCCTGCCACGAAGAACGCCGCGCGCCAACCATAGAGCTTGTCGACCTGACCGCCGACGACGTAGCCCAGGGCGGATCCCACGGGAATCGCGCAGAAAAAAATGGCCATCACCCGTCCGCGCTGACGCACCGGAAAATAATCCGACAGCAGGCTCGGCGCGATCGTGACATAGGCCGCTTCGCCGACGCCCACCGCCGCGCGCGCGGCGAACAAGGTAAAGAAATTGACCGCGAATCCGGACAGCACCGTGGCGAAACTCCAGCAGGCCACGCCGACCGCAATCAAGCGGGGCCGCGAACGACGGTCGCCCAGCGCGCCGAACACGGGTGCCAGCAGGGTGTATACGATCAAGAAGCCCGACATCAGCAAGCCCAAATTCGTATCGGTGAGTCCGAGGTCCGACTGCTTGAGGCTCTGGAGCACCGCGGCGGGGATGTAGCGGTCGAGATAGCTCAGTAGGTTGATGAAGGCGAGAATGGCCAACCCGGCATTTGCGGAGCGAAGCCAGGAGTTTTGTTTTTGTTCCGCCACGCCGAAGTATAGTAGCGATCCTGACAATTGCACGCAGCGGCGGCGAAACCGCAAGATAGAACTAACCTATTGATTTTTATAACTTTATGGAGATTCATTTGGCCCAGCCCAATTATCGCCACGCGAAAAAGCAGAAGGAAGCCGCCCGAAAGGCCCGGCAAGATGCGAAACAATTGCGCCGCTCGACGACGCCGGATGTGCCCGCGGAGCCCGTGCCCTCGAAACCCAGCAAATGAACGCGGCCTACCCTCGCCCTGGATGGACGAAGGACATATGGCGCAAGCCGGCGAGCGCATCTACCGCGGTCCCAATGAAATCGTGAAGCAATTGATTTCGCGCTCGTTGTAGGCGCCGAGCGCCCGGGTTGTCGCCGCGCGGCGACGATTTATTCATTAAGGGGACTTCACAGATCTTTTCGCGTCAAACGCTTCTCACATGACTGAAATCGCACAACAATGTCCCTATGCGGAACGTGGTCCCTAAGCTGCTTGCGGTGCCGCTTTGCTTCCTGTTGCTGGCCATCACGGCATGCAGCGGCAGCACCGTGGTGACCGTTACCGCGACTCGCTCGTCGGATCCTTTCATTACCTACCGCGTCGGACTGACAGCGATCCAGCTCAAGAACTCGAGCGGCAAGCCGGGTGTGACCATTCAACCGGGAAACACGCCTGTAGATTTTACAAAGCTGTTCGACGTCAGCGAAGTATTGGGCGCGCCCGCTGTCCCTAAAGGTACTTATGCCGGTGCCGTCGTGACTTTCGATTACAGCGCTGCGCTCATCATCTACGACGATGGCAGCTTGGATGGTGTCCAGCTAACGCCGGTGGCTGCCGACGGCAAGGCGCTCGGCCTGATATCGGTCTCCGTGGAGCTGGATCCGAACGCCCCCATTCTCAGCGCAGCAAAACAGGCCGCGCGCCTGTCATTGAACATTGATTTGGCCGCCTCGAACGCGGTTGATTTGAACGCGAGGACGGTGACGATCACGCCGCTGGTAACGGCGAGCACTGCGCCGATCGATACGAAGCCCGTGCGCGTGCACGGGCCGCTATTGGGCGCGAACGGCAAGTTTTTGGCGACCGGCATCATGCCCTTCGATGGCACTGCCGCGGGCTTGGGCCAGCTCTCGATCACGCCGAGCGACAGCACGACTTACGAGATCAACGGATTTGTTTCCTTGGGTGCCGCGGGTCAGGCGCAGCTCGCCGCGTTGCCGGCCAACACGCCGACCGCGGTGTTCGGCACGCTAACCGTGGCCTCTGCCGCAGCGCCGATTGACCCGCCGACTACGCCGGCCGCATCCGCCGGCGCCACGCCTACCGCAACGCCGATTGCGGGCACGTCCACCGTGACGTTTACTGCCTCGCAGGTATTGGTCGACAGCAGTGCTGCAGGCGTCGGCAGCGATCGAGTGAGCGGAATCGTGTCGGCTCGCAGCGGCAACACACTGGGCATTGAAGACGCAACTTTGGTGCAAAATAATGGTGCCAATACCTTTGCTCCCGGAACGACCATCGTCAATGTCGGCCCGAATACTTTGGTGACATTCTCCGGCGAGCAAACCGCCGAAAGCATCAGCCCTCAACAAATTTCCGTGGGTTCAGCCATTGAAGCATTCGGCACGGCGGGCGAATCAAGCAGCGGCCAACTCGTTCTCGACGCCAGCGCCGGCCGCGTGCGGCTCGACCTGACCACCGCCTCGGGTGCGGTCACCGCGCAGGGTGCCGCATCGCTGACGCTCAATCTATCCTCGCTGGGCGGGCGCGCGATCAGTGCCTTCGACTTCATCGGCAGCGGCGCGGCTCCGGACCAATATGCGGTATCCACGGCCTCGCTGGACCTCACTAACGCAACCGTGGGGGCGCCCGTCCTCGTCAGTGGTTTCAGCGGTGAATTTGGCGTGGCAGCCTCGCCTTTTACGGCCTCCGCACTGCTTGATCCGACCACCATACAGGCCCAACTGGTCATCGACTGGGCCGGCGGCACCGCGGCCCCGTTCAGCACTTTCAACAGCACCTCAATCGTTCTCAACGTTGCCAACGGCAGCATCGGCGCGCGGCATCAGATCCAGCTCGGATCGCAGACCATCAATCTGGTGGGGCTGCCGGCCAACCCGTCGATTGCGCCCGGCGGCGCCGCGGCAATGGTGTTTTCAATCGGACATGCATCCTCTTCGACGGTCGAATCCTTCAACACGTACGATGTCTTCGTAACGCAGTTGGTTTCCGAGCTCAATGGCACCACTCTGGCGACGCGTATGACGGCGATCGGAACTTACACGGCATCAACATCGGCTTTTTCCGCCTCGAGCATTACGCTCTTCTTGAACGATTGAACACGGCCTGCCAATGGGATGGGATCGTTGACGCCTAGAATTACCCGGCGCGATTTATTGCGAACCGCACCGCTGCTCGTGCCTACGGCTTTCCCGGCTCTTGCGCGCGCCGCCGCGACAATGAACTCCTCGGCGCCCCGCAGTTTCCATTTTGCGTATGTCGGCACCTACACGCCCAATGGCGGCGGCATTTATTTGTTTCGACTCGATCCGCTTACCGCGGCGCTGACGCAGCTGCAGGTGGTGGACGACATCCGCAATCCGAGCTGGCTCACCGTCAATGCCGAACAGACCCGGTTGTACGCGGTCAGCGAGATCGATAATTTTCAAGGAAACCGCAACGGCGCCATCGTCTCCTACGCCATCGACCAGGACAGTTTGCAGATCAGGCGATTGGGCGCGGTGAGTTCCGGCGGTACCACGCCGGCCTATGTCAGCGTGCATCCATCGGGTAAGTTCGTATTCGCCGCCAATTACGGCGGCGGCAGCGTTGCGGTGTTTCCGGTCGGCAGCGATGGCGCGCTGGCCGAAGCGACGGACCTGAGGCCCAGCGTGGGGCCGCGACATCATGCACGTGCGATGAACGATGCGCCGGGTCAGTTCGCGGTCAGCGACCACGACAGTCCGCATCTGCACATGATCGCGTCCGATCCCAGCGGCCAATTCGTGGTCGCGAACGACGCAGGCCTCGATCTCACCCTGATATGGCGCTTCGATGCTGCGGCAGGACGATTGCTGCCGGCCGAGGTGCCGGTGGTGGCGGCGCCGCCCGGCTCCGCACCGCGACATTTTGTCTTTCATCCGGGCGGCCGGTTGTTCTACAACCTGTACGAACAGGATGCCAATGTCGCCGTGTACGATTATGATCCGGCGCGCGGCGCCATGCGGCTCAAGCAGATCGTACCGAGCCTGCCGCCGAAATTCGCCGGCAGCAATCTTGCCTCCGAGATCATCATGAGCGCGGATGGCCGTTTTCTGTATGTCGCGAATCGCCTGCACAATGCGTTGTCCATTTTCGGAGTCGGCGCCGACGGCCGATTGCACGGCATTTCCGAAGCCTGGGTGCACGCCGATTCGCCCCGCAGTCTGTGCCTCGACCCGGCGGGAACATTTCTCTACTCATGCAATCAGCGCGGTGATTCGATCACCTCGTTTCACTTGAACGCGGCCAGCGGCGCGTTGACCTTCACCGGACGATTCGAAGCGGTGGGCAGTCCTGCGGTGATGACGATCCTCAAGCGGCCCTAATCCGCGATATACTCGAGGCTCCTGCGCTCGCGCGAATACGGGTTAAGAGTCATGGAAATCGCAATGATTGGTTTGGGCCGCATGGGCGCAAACATGGCGCAGCGGCTGATGCGCGGCGGCCATAAGGTCGTGGGCTATGATCCTGCGGAAGCGGCGCGCACACTGCTGGAAAAGGATGGCGCGCAAACGGCCGGCTCGCTCGAGCAAATGGTGGCGAAGCTCAAGGCACCGCGTGTGATTTGGCTCATGGTTCCGGCCGGCGAGATCACCGACAACAGCATCAGCGCTCTCGTGCCGCTGCTGAGCGCGGGCGATACCATCATCGACGGCGGAAATTCCAATTACCGCGACACCCAACGCCGTGCGGCGTCGGTTGCGCAACGGAAAATTCAGTACGTGGACTCCGGCACCAGCGGCGGGGTTTGGGGTTTGGCAGAAGGCTATAGCCTGATGATCGGCGGCGACGCAGCCGTGGTGGAACGACTGCGTCCGATTTTCGAGACGCTGGCCCCCGCCAAGGACCAAGGCTGGGGCCGAGTCGGACCCGTGGGTGCCGGTCACTACACCAAGATGGTCCACAATGGCATCGAATACGGAATGATGCAGGCATTTGCCGAAGGCTTTTCGATCCTGCAGCACAAGGGCGAATTCAAGCTTGATTTGCATCAAATAGCCGAGATCTGGCGGTACGGCAGCGTCGTGCGATCATGGTTGCTGGATCTCACGGCGAATGCGCTGCAAAAGAATCCGACGCTGGCGGGCATTGCTCCCTACGTGGCCGATTCGGGCGAGGGTCGCTGGACCGTCGCCGATGCCATCGAGCTGGGCGTCTCGGCGCCCGTGATTACGCTGTCGCTGCTCGAGCGACTGCGCTCACGGGATAACGACTCTTTCTCCGACAAGTTGCTGGCGGCGATGCGCAATCAGTTCGGCGGCCACGAAATCAAGAAAGAGTGATTGAGATTCCAGCGTGAGGATTCTCGTGGTCGGCGCCGGCGCGATCGGCGGCTATTTTGGAGCTCGCCTGCTTGCCGCGGGCCGCGACGTCACATTTCTCGTAAGATCGCGCCGGGCGGAACAATTGCGCCGCGATGGTCTCGTGGTCTTGAGCCCGCTCGGCAATCTCAGCCTGCCCACGCCGCCGCTCGTCGCTGCCGACAGTCTCGACGGGCCGTACGACCTGATCGTGCTCAGCTGCAAATCCTATGACTTGGAAGAATCGATCACGGACTTTGCCCCTGGGTTGGGTTCAGATTCGCAGGTACTGCCGCTGCTGAACGGAATGCAGCATCTCGATATCCTCGATGCTCGATTCGGTGCGCAGCGGATACTGGGCGGTCTGGCGCGGATTTCCTCGACCCTGGATGCTCCCGGCCGCATCCACCAATTCGGCACCTTTAACTCCCTGGCGTTCGGTGCACGCGCGCCCGCCAAGCAGCCGGACATCGATACGATCGCCGAGGCGCTGCGCGTGTCCGGATTCGAGGCGCATTTGAGCAGCGACATACTCCGTGAGATGTGGGAGAAATGGGCGTTCATTGCGGCAGCGGCATCGACGACCTGCCTCATGCGGGCGGCCGTGGGCGATATTCTGGCCGCGGGTGCGCGCGAAATTCCTGAGCGGCTCATGCAAGAATGTGCCGCCATTGCGGCCGGGAATGGTTTTGCGCCGCGCGAGGCCGCCACGCAGGCAGGCCTGGCGGTGCTCATGGCGCCGGGTTCCGCTTTCACGGCATCGATGCTGCGCGATATCGAGCAAGGCGGCCGAATCGAGGCGGATCATATCGTGGGGGATCTCTTGAGGCGCGCGGCAAATCCGCTTCAGTCGCCGTTGCTCAGCACCGCCTATGCCCATTTACGGGCCTACGAGGCGAGACGCAAGCGCGAGTCCGCAGCGCATGAATCGGCGGCTCGCTAGATCGACACCGGCGATTTGTGGCGGCTGACCGCTGCGCCGTCCTGCGCTCGCAGGCGCCAAAACACCACCGTGGATACGATCGTCAGCGTTGCGACACTCAAGAAGGCGAGGTGAATTCCATGCAGCAGCTGCGGCGCCGTGGCGCGCAAGCGGTCCGGGATGAATAGCGCGGCGGCGAGCGAGGCGGTGGCAATGCCGAAGCTGACTGCCAATTGCTGCACGGTGCTGGCAATGGTGCTGGCGCCGCTCGCGTCACGCTCACCCACGTCGGCGTAGGCCAGTGTGTTCATGCTCGTGTATTGCAACGATGTCAAAAACCCGTAAGTGAATGCCATCATGACAATGAGCCATACGGGGGTCCCGGGGTTGATGGTGGCGAACAGCATGATCATCGCGCCGAGCAGGATGGTGTTGCAGATCAGCACGCTACGATAGCCGAAGCGCTTCAAGATGAGCGGCATGGTCAACTTCAGGCTCATGGCGGCCAAGGCCTGCGGCATGATGAGCAGTCCCGACTGCAGCGGCGAGAAACCCAAGCCGACTTGGTACAACAACGGCAGCAGGAAAGGGATGCCGCCTATGCCTAAGCGGGTGAATAGATTTCCGCTCACGGCAACGCGGAAGGTGCGGATGCCCAAGAGCTTGAGGCGCAGCAAAGGGTGTGCATTGCGTTTGGTATGCAAACCGTACGCGGCGAGCAGCGCGCCGGAAATCGCCAATAATCCCAGCATCTCCCGGCCGCTCAAGGTGGTCTCGCCGAATACCTCGAGAACATAGGAAAGCAGCGCCACGCCCGAACCGAACAGCACCAGCCCAATGATGTCCAGCCGGTAGTTGCGCTTTTCCCGAAAGTTGGGCAAATGCCGGTGAACCATGTAAAGCCCGCACAGGCCGATGGGTATGTTGACGAAGAAAATGACGCTCCACGGGAAGTAGGCGATGATTGCGCCGCCGATCACCGGCCCCACCATGGGGCCGACCAGTCCCGGGATGGCGACGAAGCTCATGGCATTGATGAGTTCGGATTTCGCGAAGCCGCGCACCATGGTGATGCGGCCCACCGGGATCATCATGGCGCCGCCGCCGCCTTGCAGGATCCGGCATGCCACCAGCAGGTGAATGTTGTGGGATATGCCGCAAAGAAATGAACCCAGCGTGAATATGCCGATTGCCGAAGCAAACACGCGGCGAGTGCCGAAGCGGTTCGCCATCCAGCCGCTGATCGGAATGAAAACGGCCAGGCTCAAGGTGTAACTCGCCAGCACCGCCTTCATGCTCAAAGGCGGCACATCCAGCGCTTGAGCAATTGCCGGCACGGCGGTGTTGAGAATGGTCGTGTCCAACGACTCCATGAAGAAGCCGACCGCTACCAGCCATGGCAGCAGTCGCTTGGCGGTGGGCGTCAAGGCGATGTCGTCGGAATGGGCCAAGCGCGCGTCGGCCGCTAGGCGTCCGCGAGGGCCGCATCGACAATGCGCTGCGCTTCGGCGATCAGCCGGCGCAGATGCGCTTCGTCGTGAAAGCTCTCCGCGTAGATCTTGTAGATGTCCTCGGTCCCGGAGGGGCGGGCCGCGAACCAGCCTCCGCGCGAGGTAACCTTTACACCGCCGATCGGCGCATTGTTGCCCGGGGCTTGCGTCAAGACCTGATCCACCGGGTCTCCGGCGAGTTCCGAAATTCGAACCTGTTGCCGATCGAGCTTGCCGAGCCTTGCCTTCTGCGCGGCCGTAGCCGGCGCATCGATACGATTGGCAAACGAGGCACCGAGCTGCTGGCTCAGCGCGCGGTAATGCTCGCCGGGATCGCGGCCGGTACGTGCCGTGATTTCCGCCGATAGCAACGCCGGCACGATGCCGTCCTTGTCCGTGGTCCACGCGCGGCCATCGATTCGGCTGAAGGATGCACCCGCACTTTCCTCGCCGCCAAAACCCAGCGTGCCGTCCACCAGACCGGAGACAAACCATTTGAAGCCGACCGGTACCTCATAGACGCGCCGCTTGAGGTGAGCGCCGACTCGATCGATCATGGCGCTGCTCACCACCGTCTTGCCCACAGCCGCGTCCGCGCGCCAGCCGCTGCGGTGGCTGAACAGATAGTCGATCGCCGTGGACAAATAATGATTCGGCGGCATCAAGCCGCTGCTGCGGGTGACCACGCCATGCCGATCATGATCGGTATCGCAGGCAAATGCGATGTCGTAGCTGCCTTTTAGATGGATGAGCCGCTGCATTGCATAGGAGGAGGAAGGATCCATGCGAATTTTGCCATCCCAATCGAGCGTCATGAAGCGAAACGTCGGGTCCACCTGATCGTTCACCACGGTGAGATCAAGTCCATAGTGCTCGGCGATGCGCGGCCAATAATGCACGCCGGCGCCGCCCAATGGATCCACGCCCATGCGGATCTTGGAATCCCGAATGATTTTCATGTCGAGGATGGCGCCGAGATCTTGCACGTAGCCGGTGAGATAGTCGTGCGCATGGGTCGTGGCGGCGCGCCGTGCCGCTGCAAACGGCATCCTCTTGACGCCGGCGGTGCCGCCTCTCAGCAGTTCATTTGCACGATTCTCGATCCACTTGGTGATGTCCGAATCCGCCGGGCCGCCGTTGGTTGGGTTGTACTTGAAACCGCCGTCGTTCGGCGGGTTGTGCGAGGGGGTGATGACGATGCCGTCGGCGAGACCGGCACTGCGGCCTCTGTTGTACACGAGAATCGCATGCGACACGGCGGGTGTCGGCGTGTACTCGTCATCGGCCGCAGTCATGACCTCGACGCCGTTCGCAGCCAGCACCTCGAGCGCGCTGGCAAATGCCGGCGCCGATAGGGCGTGCGTATCGAAGCCCATGAACAACGGCCCGTCGATGCCCTGCCGCTTGCGGTGCTCGCAAATGGCCTGGCTGATGGCGAGGACGTGCGCTTCGTTGAAGGCCGCGTCGAATGAGGATCCGCGGTGCCCTGAGGTGCCGAAGGCAACTCGTTGCGCGGGAATCGCCGGGTCGGGCCGTTCGCTATAGTAGGCGGTAACCAGCCGCGGCACATTTACCAGCGAGGCCGCAGGAGCGGGCTTGCCGGCGAGCGGACTTAGCCGCGCACTCAAGTGGTCGCCAACGCAGCGCTCTTCTCCTGAATGCGCTTCATGAGTTCAGTCCACGACTTGACGAACGCTGCGGCGCCGTCGATTTGCAACTGAGCGGCGAGAGCGTCGACATCGATGCCGGCGCGGGCAAAATGGCCCAGCACGGCTTCTGCATCGCCGCCATCTTTGGCCATGACGCCGCGGATCGTGCCGCCCTGATCGAAGGCGAGCAAGGTTTTTTCCGGCATGGTGTCGATGGTTTCCGGGGCAGTCAACGCTTCGACATACAGTCCGGGCGGCGCCTTGGGGTCCTTGGTTCCGGTGCTGGCCCACAGCATGCGCTGTTTGCGCGCGCCTTTGGCCTCCAAGTCCCGCCAGCGCTTTGCGCCCATCAATTCGCAATGCGCCCGATAAGTTCGCTGCACGATCGCGATGCCGAGGCGGTTGCTCAATTCCTGCGGCACTTTGTCGGCCACGGCGCGATCCCATCGGCTGACGAATATGGAGGCCACCGAATTGACCTTGGGATCGAGACCCGCGGCGATGCGGCGCTCCAACGCGCGCATATAGGCATCCGCGACCTTAAGGTATTGTTCACGCGAGAACAGCAGCGTCACGTTGATCGGAACGCCTGCGAATATCGCCGCCTCGATTGCCGGCACGCCGGCAGGGGTTCCCGGAATCTTGACGTACAAGTTGGGACGGTTGGCCTGCTCGTGAATGCGCAGGGCGGCGTCGATGCTCCCCTGGGTGTCATTCGCGAGCAGCGGAGATACCTCCATCGATACCCACCCGTCCACTCCACGGGTCCGGTCGAACTCAGGCCTGAAC
Organism: Steroidobacteraceae bacterium; assembly: GCA_036267535.1. GTDB lineage: Bacteria > Pseudomonadota > Gammaproteobacteria > Steroidobacterales > Steroidobacteraceae > Bog-1198. The sequence continues at coordinate 290 of DATAVX010000113.1, read as the reverse complement.
AGGTCGGCGGCGCGGCGCAGATCCTCGAGCGCCAATTCGATGAACAGCTCCTCTCCGGACATGCCCGCCGCGGCCTTCTGCCGAATTCCCTCGTCGTAGGCGGCGGTCTTGCCGATGGCTTCATCGAAGATCGTAGGGTTCGAGGTCAGTCCGGTGACGGAGAATTGCTCGATGTAGCGTCGCAGCGTTCCGTTATCGAGAATCTCCCGCGTAATATTGTCGAGCCAGAGGCTTTGACCCAAATCGTGCAGGTCTTTCGTCATACTCATGGTCGCACCTCAAAGTCGGTT
>DATAVX010000112.1:0-13288 GCA_036267535.1 Steroidobacteraceae bacterium | reverse complement strand
ATTTGTCGGCATCTCGATATTGCTGCTGGCGCTGCTCATCGTTCTAGTGGCGTGGCTGCAGCTACGCCGCTGGGTCCAGGTGCTGCTGGGCGACATTCGCGGAAAGCGTTTCTTGGACAATGCCCAGTCACCCCGCCACTCACTGCCGATCCTGTCGCAGGTGCGCCAGGTACTGGCCGAGGCCGAGGAGCAGCAGCGCCTGGAAATCGACTACCGCGAGAACTGGACGCCGCAGGCCCTGCAGCAGGTGGTACGCGGCCAATTGAATTCCGCACAGGTCATCATCGTTTCGAATCGCGAACCGTATATCCACAACTTCGATGCCAATCACCAGCCGGTCTGGCAAGTTCCGGCGAGCGGCATGGTAACGGCGCTCGAGCCCATTATGCGGGCCTGCTCCGGCGTGTGGGTGGCGCACGGTGCCGGCAGTGCGGATCGGGAGACGGTCGATCGGAACGACCAAATCCGCGTGCCGCCCGATGATCCCACCTATACATTACGCCGAGTCTGGTTGACGGTGGACCAGGAGCAGGGCTACTACTACGGCTTCTCCAACGAGGGGTTATGGCCGCTATGCCATCTCGCCTACGTGCGTCCGGCTTTTCGCGCCAGCGACTGGCGCGCCTACGAGGAGGTCAATGCCAAATTCGCGGATGTCGTCATGGCAGAGTCCGTTTCCGACAGCCCGGTCATTCTCATTCAAGATTTTCACTTTGCCTTGCTGCCCCTGCTGCTTCGCAAGCGCATACCGCGGGCGACGATCGCCTTGTTTTGGCACATTCCGTGGCCCAACGCCGAGACATTCGGCGTCTGTCCCTGGAAGCGTGAAATGCTGACGCACATGCTGTCAGCCGACATACTGGGCTTCCATACGCGTTATCACTGCCAGAACTTTCTCGATACGGTGGATCGCTTCGTTGAGTGTCAGATCGACCGTGAGCACATGACAGTGACGCTCAGGGGCCGCGTGTGCCGCGTGGCGTCGTATCCCATTTCGATCGAGTGGCCGCCGCGCTGGCTGGCGCTGCTGCCGGATGTTGCAAGCTGCCGTGCTACGGTGCGTGAGCGCTATCGGATCGGCCCCGATGTGGTCATCGGACTCGGCGTGGAGCGCTGGGACTTTACCAAAGGGATCATCGAGCGCTTTCAGGCTCTCGAGGTGCTGCTCGACAACAATCCACGGCACCGCGGGCGCATCAGCCTGCTGCAGGTGGCGGCTCCCTCGCGAGGCCAATTGCCCGCTTATCAGGCTCTGCAGCAGCATACCTATGGCGAGGTCGAACGCATCAACTCCAAATTCGCGCAGGGCGATTGGCGTCCGATCGTGTTGATCGATGAACATCAACCGCCGGTGCGAGTCTACGAGCTGTACCGGGCGACCGACTTCTGTCTGGTCAACAGCCTGCACGACGGCATGAACTTGGTCGCCAAGGAATTCGTGGCGGCGCGCGACGACGAAGACGGCGTGCTGATCCTGAGCACCTTTGCCGGCGCCTCGCGCGAGCTGGCCGAGGCTGTGCTGATCAATCCCTTCGATGTCACGGAGACCGCAAATGCCATGGAAGTCGCGATACATATGGGCCGCGATGAGCGGCGCAACCGCATGAGCCTGATGCGTCGTACGGTAAAGGAAAACAATGTGTATCGCTGGGCCGGACGCATGCTGATGGACGCGGCGCGTATCCGCCAGCGTCAGAGCCTGCCGTCCATGGCACGCCGCTTCGCTACCCTCGGGCGCTGATCCTAGCCTATGGCGCGGCCCGGTCGGGCGCTTTGCGCGAAAGCGAGCAGCCGCTCCGCGGCGCTGCGCAGAGTCTCTTCGCGCTTGGCAATGCACAGCCGCACCAGCGTCATGCGCGGCGGCTGTGCGTAGAAGGGAGACAGCGGAATGACGGCAACCTTTGCCTCGCGGATCAACCGGTCGGCAAATTGCATGTCATCGTCCCGGCTGATGGCGCCGTAGTCGACCAACTGAAAATACGTGCCGGCCGCGGGAAGGGGTTCCAACCCTGAGTTTCGCAGCAGCCCGGCCAGCAAGTCGCGTTTGGCCTCGAAGAAGGCGGACAGGCCCGCCCAGGCCTCCGGATAGCTCGCGAGGTAGCGGGCAATGGCAAATTGCAGCGGCGAGACGATGCTGAAGGTATTGAATTGGTGCACCTTACGCAGCTCACGCGTCATTTCAGGCGGCGCAATGCAGTAGCCGACTCGCCAGCCGGTGGCATGCAAGGTCTTGCCGAACGAAAACACCGCATAGCTGCGTTCCCGGAGCTCAGCATGCGTCAGCACGGTCTGGTGGCGCCGCCCGTCGAATAGCACATGTTCGTAGACCTCATCTGAGATGACCGTGATGGGCCGATCGCGGATGCATGCCGCCAGTGCGTCCAAGTCATCCGGTCCCGCCGCGGTGCAGCTGGGGTTTTGCGGACTGTTGATGATGATGAGCCGCGTGCGTGCGCTCAACGCACGCCGAACTTCGTCCCAGTCGAAGCGAAATGTCGGGGGCTTGAGCGCAATGCGCACGCAGCGCGCCCCCGCTAGGCGCACCGCCGGTTCATACGAGTCGTAAGCAGGATCGAAAATAATGGCCTCGTCGCCGGGCCCGAGGCACGCCTGAATGGCGTCATACAGAGCCTCGGTGGCGCCGCAGGTGACTGTGATTTCGGCGTGCGGGTCGAACTGGCGTTGATAGCAGGCGTCGAGTTTCTTGGAGATCTGCTCGCGCAGTTCCAGCGTGCCTTCCATGGGCGCGTATTGATTGCGTCCCTCGGCCACGACATCAACCAGCGCCTGTGAAAGACGCGGATCGACGGCGTAGTCCGGGAAGCCCTGGCCGATGTTCAGGGCGTTCTCCTCGACCGCGCGCCTCGACATGACCGTGAAAATTGTCGTGCCGACATCGGGTAATTTGCTCTTGAATTGCACCTCAGCGCTCCAGGCTTTGCAGCCCGCCGGCCAGCGACCGCACCGCGAGGCCCTGTCTGCGCAACGCCCGAGCAGCCGACAGGCTGCGCCGGCCGGTGGCGCACAGCAGGAGCGCTTGCCGTCCGGCCGCGAGAAGTCCGGGATTTGCCAGCAGCTGCTGCATCGGAATATGCCGGGCGGGCGCGGGCCGCGCTGCGACTTCCTCGAGGCTGCGGATATCGATGACATCGAGCCCTTGTTCGGCCGCCGCGGCCAGCGACTCCAGGGCGATTTCGATTCCGGATTCTTCTTGAGCGATCTCTCGGATATGCGCGCAGACGGGCGCCCGGCACTCCGCGCGCCGCGCAGCCTTGATCTTTGAGGCGGAGAAATTCATGAAATCCAGCAGCAGCAGTTCTCCTTCGAGCTGCCCGCTCATCTGCAGCACTATTTTCAATGTCAGCAGCGCCTGCATCGTCCCGAATGTGCCGGGCACGGGTCCTAAAACTCCCGCTTCGGCGCAATTGCCCACCACGCCGTCGCAGATCTCATCCGGCCAGAGGCAGCGCAGACAGGCATGGCGGGACTCGGGCTTGTAAACCTGGAGCTGGCCTTCGTATTGGTACACGCTGGCGAACACGGCGGGCTTCTGCGCAAGCACCGCCGCATCGTTGATCAGATACTTGGCGCGAAAATTATCGCTGCAGTCCACGATGATGTCGTGGCCGCGAGTCAACTCAAGTGCATTGCCGGCATTGAATCGCGCAGTGTGCAGTTCAACCTGAACGGCCGGATTGATGCGGGCGATCGCAGCGCGTGCCAATTCCGCCTTGGGCTTGCCGACGTCCAGGAGCGAGTAAATGGGCTGTCGATGCAAATTGCTGGCATCCAAGGCGTCGGCGTCGATCAGACCCAGGAACCCCACGCCTGCGCCGGCCAGGTATTGCATGACGGGGCTCCCGAGGCCGCCCAGGCCGACAATGAGAACCCGGGCGCGCGCCAAAGCCGCCTGGCCCTTCGGGCCGATCTCCTTGAGCAATATCTGCCGGGAATAATCGGGCTGCATCGCTTACTCGGGATTCGCGACGGAGCGATGATGGTGTTCAGCCTGCGCATGCAACGGCTCCGCCGCGCAACGCTCGCAATTGACCCATCCGGAATCGCCGCCGCGGTAGTGTTCTTTCTTCCAAATGGGCACGCGATGCTTTACTTCATCGATGATGAAGCGGCAGGCGTCGAAGGCTTCGCGTCGATGCGCAGAACTCACCCCCACCCATACCGCCATGTCGCCCACCTGTAGGGAACCGATGCGGTGAATGCACAGAGCGTGCGTCACCGGAAAGCGCCTCGAGGCCTCAGCGACAATGCGGTTGCCTTCCTTCACGGCCAGGTCTTGGAATGCTTCGTATTCGAGCCGCGTAACTTCCTGCCCTTCGTTGTGATCCCGAACCCAGCCTTCAAAGCTGACATAGCCGCCGGCCCCGCGATCTTGCAGCTCGCACCGTGCTTCCGCGGTGTCGATCGCAGCCTGGGTGAAGCGGAAATTCATCAGCCGCCCGCCACCGGAGGAATGAACACGACAGCGTCGTCGGCCGCCAGCCGGCGCGACCAATCGCTGAATTCGCTGTTGACCGCGACTTTCAACTGCTCGCGCGACAAGGTAAAACCATAGCGGCCAGCGAGTTCGGTATAGAGCTCCGCAGGCGTGGCCGCCGCGGTGTCGAGTATTTCCTCGGAGCGGCCGGCTTGCTCGCGCATCAGGGCGTAGTACTGAATCCTAAGGTGCATGGGGAACTGATGTGTGCAGCTTCGCGGCGGCCTCTGCATATTCCTCGGGGGTGTTCACGTTGTCCAATGCACGGGCATCCGCAGGCTCAATGAGGCGCGCACCGTGGCGGATGAGAAATTTTCTGGGACACCGGCCGCCGCCGGCTTGATAATCGGCCAGCGCGGGCGCCGCCTCAGGTTCCCAAATGGCGCAAAGCGGTTCCGGCAGGCCATCGTGCACACTCGTGTAGGCAGTGGCGAAACGGTCAGGATCGCGCGCGCGCAGCAATGTTTCGAGAGTTGCATCCGAAAGAAACGGCAAATCGCAGGCCAGCACCAGCCATGCGGCCTTCGGGCATGCGGCGAGAGCGGAACGGATCCCGACGATCGGCCCTTCGCCCTCGACGGAGTCCACGATCAACGGATATTGCGCGCGGGTGGGATCGAGCGTTTGATTGCAACGCACCGACACGAAGACCTTCTCGACATGCTGCTTTGCGAGTTCGACGGCACGATCCAATTGAGTCCTGCCGCGGTACTCGAGCGATGCCTTATCGCGGTGCATCCGGCTGCTCGAACCGCCCGCAAGTATCAGTCCATGAATAGCCTCAATGCTCATGTTGCCGCCGCCGCGTAGCGGCTCTTGCCGCCTTCCTTGGCCAACAAACGCACACCGCCGATAACGATGTCGTGCGAGAGAGCCTTGCACATGTCATACACGGTCAGCGCCGCGATACTGGCGCCGGTCAGCGCCTCCATTTCGACGCCGGTCTTATGGTGCACGCTAACCGTGCAGTGAATAATGGCGGTGTCGCCTTCCAAATCGATGACGATACGGCAGCTCTCCAGCCCGAGCGGATGGCAGAACGGAATGAGCTCGTGCGTGCGCTTGGCGCCGAGGACTCCGGCCACAATGGCGGTGTCGAACACCGGGCCCTTCGGAGAACGCAGCGCGCTATCCCGCAGCGCCGCCGCTACGCCTGAGGGAAATTCAACGCGTGCCTCCGCCGTGGCGCTGCGCTGCGTCGCATCCTTGCCGCTGACGTCGACCATCATGGGACGCTGATCGGGATCCAAATGTGTAAAGGTCATGAATTCAACCGCCGATGTAGTACATCTCGATTTTCTTGGCCTCCGGACTTCCGCGCCGCAGTTCTTCACGAAGCTCGCTATAGCGATCGGCCCGGCCTGCCCAAGCGCCGCGAATGAGCTGCAGTAGTTCCCCATCGTCGATGCCGCTGCGCAGGGCAGCGCGCAGGTCCAGCCCATGCGTCGCGAATAGACAGGTGTAGAACTTGCCTTCCGAAGAGAGGCGAGCGCGGCTGCAGGCGCCGCAAAAAGGCTGAGACACCGAGGAGATGAAACCGACTTCGCCGGCGCCATCATCGAAGCGCCAGCGCTGCGCGACTTCGCCGCGGTAATTTTGCGACACCGGATGGATGGGCCAGCGCTCATGTACGCGCGCCGCCAGTTCGCGCGAGGGAACGACCATTTCCGGGCGCCAATGGTTGCGATTGCCCACGTCCATGAATTCGATGAAGCGCACGATGACCGGCGTGCCGCGGAAACGCTCGATCAAGTCGAGCGCCGTGTGATCGTTTACTCCCCGCTCGATGACGGCATTCACCTTGACCGGAGACAACCCCGCAGCGATGGCGGCGTCAATTCCTGCCAGCACTTGATCGGGTGCGCCGAAGCCACCGCTCAAGCGCTTGAAAAGCTCCTTATCCAAGCTATCCAGGCTCACCGTGATGCGCCGCAAGCCATTCGCATGCAGATCGACCGCATGATTCGCAAGCAGCACGCCGTTGGTGGTCAAGGCGATGTCTTCGATACCCGCAATGCCGGTCAAATCGCCCACCAGGTCGGCCAGGTTGGTACGCAGCAGCGGCTCGCCGCCGGTGAGGCGCACTTTGCGCACGCCCAATGAGGCGAATAATTTGGTCAGCCTCACGATCTCATCGAACGACAATCGTTCATGTGATTTCAGAAATTGATAGTGCTCGTTGAACTGTTCCTTGGGCATGCAATACGGGCAACGAAAATTGCATCGATCCATGACGGAAATCCGCAAGTCGTGCAGCGGCCGGCCCCGTTGGTCGAGCGGGTTCTTGGCGCCGCGAATATCGTGGACGATGTTCGTCATGGGGGACTTGAAGTCACCAACGGTACACGCTGGTGACAAATCCTTTGGCGTAGGTATTGGGACCTGGCGGCAGTTCCACGAATCCGTCCGTGCCCGCAAGGCTTAGGAAATCCCCCGAACCGTTGGGAGGACGAGGATTTGCCCATGGTCGTCCCCAATCATCGTGCTCGATCGTGATGGGCATGAAGTAGGCCAGCGAATGCTTGAACGTTACCGGACTCGCCAACGCAAGCCGCTCAGGCGGCGGCCGCTTGGTGCCCATCGCCTCGGCAATCGCGGGGATGACGTAACGGATCAGACACACCAAGGTCGAGACCGGATTGCCCGGCAACCCAAATACGGATTGACCTTGCGGCCCGATACCAAACCACATGGGCCTTCCCGGCCGCTGGGCGACATTGTGGAAAACCTCTTGCACGCCAAGCTGGATCAGCGCTTTTGGCACCAGATCGAACTTTCCCATGGACACGCCGCCGCTCAATACAATCACTTCATGCGTGGTCAGGTGCAAGGACAAGCGTTCACGCAATTGGCTTTCGTCATCGAGCACATGGTCGTTGCCGACGCGGCTGAATCCGCGCCTGCGGAACGTGGCAGCCACGGCATACGCATTGGAGCGGCGCACTTGAAATTCCGCAATCGGATCGCCGGGCTCGATCAGCTCATCGCCGGTCGAGACGACCATGATGGCCGGCTGGCTGCTCACGCGGACCCGAGCCATGCCGGCGGACGCCGCCACTGCCACTTCCGGTGCGCGCAGCAAGGTACCGGACTCCAACAGCAGCTGGCCCTGGCGGCTGTCGGCGCCGCGCCGGTGAATGTTGTGGTAGGGGGAATCCACCACCGTGCTATTGAGCGAGGCGAGTCCATCGCCGACATCGATTTGCTCGATCGGAATGACATTGTCGCAGCCGATCGGCAAAATCGCGCCGGTCATGACCTCAATCGCATGATCCGCGGCCTTGAGCTTGGTTGCCGGCGCGCCGGCGGCCTGCATGCCCTGAATCTGAAAACGCCGCTGCCCGCGCCGCAGTGCCTCGCTGTCCACTGCCATGCCATCCATGGAGACCCGGTCAAACGGCGGTGCATCGCGTTCCGCATAGATATTCTCGCGCAGGGTCGCCCCGACGCACTGCGTTAACGGCAGCGATTCGATGGGCAAACACGTCAGCCGAGAGTAGATGGCCTCTTCGGCCAGACGCGGAGTGATGAGCGTACTAGCCTGCATAGTTCAAAAGCGGCGGCGGACCGATCCGCCGCCCCGATAGTCATGACTTTTGTTTCGCCTTGAAGATTTTCAACTGTGCGTTGAACCTTCCGACCACCGCCTGCAGTTCATCGACGGCAGCGTTATGTTTTTGCACGAGAATTTTCTGTTCCTGTTCGATCTTTTTCTTCTCATCCGGCGTCATCTTGGAAACATCCTTGGGCGCGGCATCCATTTCCAGGTTGAGACAGTCGAGATAGGAGTTCATTTCAGTGTTGTAGCGGTCGAAATCATGCTTGGCGGCGACCATTTCGTCCCGACTGGCCGTATTGCCGTTGGGGGGTGCTGCGGGCGATTGCGGGTAGGAGCATGTCGCCTGCGCGTGGGCGGCCAATCCGAATGCGAGAACAAACGTAAGGGGTATCCAAGCCTTCATCGGGAATCCTCTAGTTATCGAGACAAATGAGGTGAAACGGAGCCAGTGCGATATTACGGCCAAGGGCGAAAGGCCGCCAGCGCGCCGATATTCTGCTGTAAGCGTTTGATTTCGTGTATCTATTCGATCTGTTTTGAGGCCCATAGTTCATATCATTTGAGGAACCAATGCGACGCAGGCATGTCCGCCGGCTTAATTTTGGCTCCGCTGTCGAATTTGCCGCGCTAGATTCGACTAAGGTACGGCGAATCGCGCCATAACGACGGAATTTCACACATGAACTATTTATTGCTGATTTACAACAACGAAGCAGAAACGATGGCATTGGGCGAAGCAGCTCTCAAGAAGATGATGGGCGAGTACACGGACTTTACTAAATCCATCGTGCAAGCCGGCAATTTAAAGGCGGGAGATCGCTTAAAACCCGTCTCCTCGGCATCCACCGTGCGCGTGCGCAACGGCAAAACGGCGATCACCGATGGGCCCTTTGCGGAGACTCGCGAGCAGCTCGGAGGCTACTACTTGGTGGAGGCGAAGAACCTCGATGAAGCCACCGCCATCGCCGCGCGTATCCCAGGCGCCAAGTACGGCAGCATTGAAGTGCGCCCGGTTTGGCCGCCGATGGCCTAAGAGCCGATCAATGCGATGAGCGCAAACGGCATCGGCCAGGTAATCGAGGAAATATTTCGCCGCGAGGCGGGTCGAGTTCTCGCGACTTTGATCCGCCTCCTCGGCGATTTCGATCTGGCCGAGGAGGCGCGGCAGGATGCCTTCGCAGCGGCCCTAAAGCAATGGCCGTCGCAGGGCACACCGGCCAATCCTCGCGCGTGGCTGATCAGCGCGGGCCGCAACAAGGCGATCGATCGAATCCGCCGCGATAAATTATTCAGGGAAAAAATTGCCGACGAACTTGCGGGCGGCGACGCCGGCATCACAGCGGCCATCGAAGACGATGACCCGGAATCATTCGGCGACGATCGCCTGCGGCTCATCTTCACCTGCTGTCACCCCGCGCTTGCCGAGGAAGCGCGAATTGCGCTCACCCTGCGCGAGGTGTGCGGGTTGAGCACACAGGCGGTGGCCCGTGCTTTCTTGACCAGCGAAGATACCATGGCACAGCGGCTGGTACGCGCCAAGAGAAAAATCCGTGACGCGGGAATTCCCTACCAGACGCCGGACCCTTCGGTGCTGGAGGACCGAATCGAAGTCGTGCTTGCGGTCGTGTATGGAGTGTTCACGGAGGGCTACGCCGTGACCACAGGGGCGCAATTGATCGACGTCGAGTTGTGCGCCGAAGCCGTTCGGTTGGCCCGGCTGCTCGATGCGTTGTTGCCGAATCATGCCGGCGTGATGGGTTTGCTTGCCCTGATGCTCCTGCACGATGCGCGACGCGCTTCGCGGGTTTCGGATGCGGGCGATGTCATATTGCTCGATGATCAAGACCGCTCGCAGTGGGATCGCGACGAGATCTCGGAGGGCCTCTTGCTGGTGGACAAATCCCTGTCGATTCGCGGACAGGTGAGCGCATACGCCGTCCAAGGCGCCATCGCGGCGCTGCACGTAAAAGCCCAGGACGGCGCCGGCACCGACTGGCCGCAGATCGTGGGCCTGTACGAAGCGCTGCTCAGGTTGCAACCCACGCCCATCATCGAATTGAACCATGCCGTCGCGGTGTCGATGGTGGATGGTGCGGCCCGCGCGCTCGATTTGGTCGACTCCCTCGCGGCGCGTGGACAGGTCACTCAATATCATCTGCTGCACGCCGCCCGCGGCCGTTTTCTCGAGCAGCTCGGCCGCCTTGCTGAAGCTCGAGAGGCTTATAGCACCGCGCTGCGCACCGCCGGCCTCGAGCCGGAAAGACGTTTTCTCGCCGCACGCATCGCGGGCATTCAGGGTGTTCGCGCGGCGCCGGTGTCCGGTTGAGCCGCGCCCGTGTCCGGATGAGTCGCGTCCGTGTCCGGATGAGTCGCGCCCGTGTCCGGATGAGTCGCGTCCGTGTCCGGATGAGTCGCAGCCGGCACCGCGGAGCTGCGCACCTCGGTTCGCGCCGCCTCGTCGGCCGAAGGCGGAATTTCCTGGGCGACGACGGCGGTTGTATTGATCACCGAGGGGTCATCGCGCAGCTTGACGAACAAGGTACCGCTCTTTGGATGCGGCACGGGCAGCGCGGATCCTAGAAAGCCATCCGGCACCTTCACGGCGTGAGCAAACTCGCGATCGTCGGATATCGAGTCGATCAAGAATAAATTTGAACCCGTTAGCTTGCAGGCAAGCTCCGGGGTGACAGGGCATCGCAATTCCTTCAGCATCGGCAGGCGCACGAGATTGGCAAGCGGTTGCCAGTCGCCGACCACGCCCTTGGAGTTGATCCGGAACTGCAATGGACCGAAGGCCGCCCCGCCGAACACTTTGGCGGGATTGAGGGTTGCAACCGCGACCTGCGAATTCTCGAGCATCACGCCGCCATTGGCGAAACTCAATGTGGCGCTGGAGGATTCATCGCTGGTCGTCACCTCGATGTTTTCATCGCGCGCAAAGACCGTGGGCGACTGCGTACGCAGAGAAAACGTCAAGACGGCGTCTTGCGGCAATTCGCTCGAATGAGCCAGCAAGATATTGCTGTCGTGGCTCGATGCGGAGGGCTGTACATTCATGCCCAACAGGGTGACCGCAGGACGCGGCACATCGATGTTGCCGACCGAGGGAAATACGCGGCCATCCTTCAGAGCTACTTTTGCCGCAATGCCGCGCTCGGGCTTCAGCCCGGTCACCGACGTCGGGTCCTGAGCGACCATCGGGAGTTCATCAACGCCGTGAGTCGTGGTGAGCTCGCCCGGTACGAACACGTTGTTCTTGAAGCTCAAACTGGCGACTTCATCGAGCCGATTGCCTTTGAGTATGCCGACGATGTCGCCGGCATGGATGAAAAACCCATCGATGCGTCCGGCATCCGCGAACGTATGAATGGGAATTGGATCCGCTTGAGTGTTGCCGAACTGCTTGACGAGCAGCGTCATGGCACCCGGCGCCGCCTGCTGCAGAGGCAGCTTTATTTCGACTTCATCGGGCCGGGTGGTTTTCCAGTCCACCTTCAACTCCTTGCCTCCCGGATCCTTCAGCATGATGGCGTCGACGCAACTCACGCTATCGGCCTGAAGATGTACCGTGTCCTGGCGTCCGACTATCAGCGCGGCTTCATCGCCGGCGGCGAGTTCCCAAGATTTCGCGTGCACATTGATCAAATGAAACGTCGGACCTTCATAAGGCTCAAAACCCCAGTACCCTTTAAGCGCGGCGTGCACGCTGTCTCCGAGCGCGGCATTTCCGAGGCCGCTGGTATCGACCACATAACCGCCCTGGATCGGGTCTGCCTTTGCGGGAAGCGCGATCGTTTTGCCGTCTCTGCCGGTGACGTTGAGCGTGAGATCGTGCGCATAGCCTGTGGAGAACGCCAGCGGCGCTCCGTCAACGGGAAGCACCAGAGAAGAGCGACGCACGCAAAATATCTCTTTTGGATCCACCGCGTGAAGCGGCGGCAGTTGCGCGGCTTCAACAGCGGGCAGCGCGATAACCAGCACCGATCTTGGACTGTGAAATGAAGGAGCCGCGTTCAGCGTCAGGGCCAGCTTGTCGCCTCGTTGCGACGCCAACGCCGGAATATATTGGTATTGCGCGGTCCGAAACGATTCGAAGATGCGGGCGACATCCAGCACTGAGGCAATGTACGGACTGTAATAGCCGTAACTGAGTTGCGGCGTGTAGCTGGCCTCCATTGCGAGGTCGCTGCCCGGCCCCGAGGTCAAGGCTTCGACAATCGATGTGCTGTGGCCGTCATTCAAAATGAGCGACTCTTGACCCTGCATGAGGCATGACGCCTGCAGTTCAGCGATTCGATCCAGGCATTTTTCGTCCACCTTGATGGCAAGGCTGCGCGCCAGCAGCGGCGCCGCTTCCTTGAGTTTGGCGGGGTCACCTTCGTTGAGAACGTGCACGGCGGCGAGGAAGCGTTCCAACCGGGAACGGTCGAGCGCAGCTTGGTTCAGATCTTGCGAGGTTCGCACGAAAGCTCCTGGCCGCCCGCGTACGGCTCCGACCACGGTTCGCAGGTCGCCGCCCGTGTGAGGTGCGAGAAACAAGAGCACTTGCCGCGCGCCTTGCGGGACGGTCACGGTGAGACCTTCGCTACCGCATTTGGCCGTCCAAATCTTGCAAGCAAAAAACCACTTTTCAGGCGGCGGATTGGTCGAACCGCTCAAGAACGCCGCAACCATCAAATACTCGACAGACTGGGTTTCCGGCAGATCCGCCTTGATCCACACTCGGTCGCCGGGAGCAAGATTCGGCACCTGGGAAGCGGGCAGGGTATTGCTGCCGCGTGTCACTTTGACTTCCAAGGTGGGTCCCGCAAGATCGAAGGGCGCAGGCGCAGCAGCCGCAATTGAAGTCATTGCAACGGCCAGCAGCGCAAAGAAGCATCGAATAGGTGTCATCCAGCAATCTGTATGGTTGGTTCGGGGCCTCGTTAGAGTGTATAGCCCCCGGATAGTTCGTCCAGGACGCAACAACCGCCGGGGTATTAAGTTTCCTACATACCGATTTCGATTATGCATATGACTGCAACGAATTTGAACTGCCGTGCTCTGCCCCTACATAGTCAGTCCTACAAGCAAGGAGACATACGTGAGCATCAGTCAAATCAGGCATTCCTCCGACGCGGCATTCGAGAATGACGTCTTGAAGTCTCAGATACCGGTGCTGCTGGATTTCTGGGCCGAATGGTGTGGGCCTTGCAAAATGATTGCGCCACTCCTCGAAGGGACTGCCGAAGAAT
>DATAVX010000111.1:0-187065 GCA_036267535.1 Steroidobacteraceae bacterium | reverse complement strand
GTTGATGCCGACCGCAGCGCCGCCAAGATCCGTCGGGTCTGCCAGTGGCAAGACCGTGAAACAACCGCGGTCATAGATAAACCATCGTGACGGTAGGTCGCCGGCAGAGGTATGGATGGTGCCGACAACCGCCCCGCAGTCGTTTATGCCGAACACCCGGGGCCTATTGAAGTCGCGGCTTGGAATGCCCGGCGGGATGCCTAAGTTAGCGAGCACACCGTTGTACCATTGCGCGAGTGAAACAGACCCGTCAGCGTTGGCAATCCCGCCAGCGACCACACCGTTGTTACTCAGGGCCTCGCCGCCTGTGTTTGAGAAAGGGATGAAAGGGAGCGCGGTTACCTCGTACCGTTCATCTGCAAAACAAGAGTTCATGGGTCGCTGTTCGATGGCATTTGCTCGCTAAGTATACCCCCCGTCCCGAGTCGATATGACCACGCTGCGCTCATTCGCAGCACGTTGCCGCAGGCATGTCGACCATCCAGGGTCTCAGAGTACAATGCGCCATCATTCAGAAAGTACCTCGGACGAGGACGCATGGTGCCGGCGGGTCAGGGGGCGCGTCGGCGCCAAAGCAGTCGTTCGTAAGGAGTCGCGACCTGCAACAGAAATTTCCACAAGCCGCGCTCGCCGTTCACAAGTATCCGCGGCAACCGCAGCCGGTCGTCCGACGCCCGCGCTACTCCCGGCAGGACCGTCATCGCGGAGGAGTAGCCGGCGTGCCGCACCAACTCGACCATGTCTGCAAAGTGGCCGAAGGGGTAAGCGAAATGCTCAATCGGGACGCCAAGCATCTTGTGCAGCGCAGTCCGACTCTCGGCGATCTCATACTGCGCCATATCGGGCGTCAATTCATGCAGTCGCCGGTGCGAAACCGAGTGCGAGCCCACCTCCATACCTGCAGCCAACCACTGCTCAAGCTGATCGCGCCTCATCAGCGGCTTGCGTTCCCGCAGGAGCTCGGCGTCCCAGCTGTTGTACGTCCCGACGGCGCCGCTTACGACGTAACAGGTGGCGGTGAAGCCGTAACGTTTCATGAGCGGCGCTGCTACCGTGAGCGTGTCGGCGTACCCATCGTCAAATGTGAAAACGACACAACCGCGCGAAGTGCAATTGTTCAGCCGGGCAACGCCTTCGCTGGTGCAGACGCCGCGCAGGCCGAGACGGCGCAGCGTCCACAGCTGCCGCTCGAAACTCTCCGGGCTCACGTACAGCAGTTTGAAGGGCGCGTCCTTGGGCGCCATGGCCACGTTGTGATAACCAAGAATAGTAAGGGTCGACATGATGCATAGAATATTATGAGTAGCACCAGCAAGCACGGATCGCGCGCCGTGACCACCCAGAACGTGGGCCGGCATGCGCTTCTGGAACACGTGGCGCACTGGCTGAAGTTGCGCCTAGGCCGCGGACGTCAGTCAGATGGTTTGTTGCAGTCCACGCAGACCTGGGAAGCACAATATGCCGCCGGGAGGTGGGATTTTCTCGCGGGGCTTTCCGAGCTGGCGCGCTTCAGCATACTGGCGGGCTATATTTGCCACCTGAAGCCGGGCGCGACTGTGTTGGATACAGGGTGTGGCCAAGGCGTTCTATTGCGCAGACTCCCGGCATCTTGCTATTCGAGGTATGTCGGGATCGACTTGTCGGGCAGCGCAATCTCCGTGGCGCAGGAGCAGGCGAAGGAGCGCAGTACGTTTCTCGCGGCCGACTGCGAAGAATATTCGCCTGCGGAGAATTTCGACGTTATTGTCTTCAACGAAGTGCTGTGTTGCCTGCGCAATCCGCTGCGCACCGTCGAGCGTTATGCGCGTTCATTGAACCCCGGTGGCCTTCTGTTGGTGTCCTTGTGCACTGCGGCGCGCGGCAGTGGCACCATTCTGTCGCAACTCAAGCGGGCATATGCGAGCGTCGATGAAGTTCGCGTGGTCCACAGCGGCCGGAATATTTCTTGGGTGTGCACTGCCTTACGTCCCGAGGCGCGCAGCGAGCGGGATTGATGCGAGCCGAAGCAGGACCGATCGTATCGGTGGTACTGCCGACCTTCAATCGACTGAAGTTTCTCCGGCCGGCGATAGAGTCCGTACGCGCTCAGACGTTTGCCGACTGGGAGTTGATAATCGCGGACGATGGCTCGGATCCCGATACCCGGCAATATCTTCAGTCCCTCGCGGATGAACCGCGCGTCGTGGTGCTCTGGCTATCGCACACCGGCAGGCCCTCGATGGTCCGAAACGCAGGCTTGTTGAGGGCGGCCGGCGAGTACATCGCCTTCCTGGACTCCGATGATCTGTGGGCGGCGCGCAAGCTGGAGCGGCAGATCGAGACACTGCGTGGCCGTATCAACTGTCGCTGGAGCTACACCGCATTCTTGCAAGTTGACGGATCCGGCAATCCCCTGCCGGAGGAGGGTCAAAGGCCCTGGATACCGCATGAGGGCGACATTTTCGAGCAGGTAGTTACGGGCCGGGCTCAGATCAGGACTCCCAGCGTGCTCGCAGCGCGCCAGCTGATCGCGCACGCCGGTGGGTTTGATGAGGGGCTGCTCTCTGGAGAGGACTATGATCTGTGGCTGCGGCTGGCTCTCTACAGCGAGGTCGCAATCGTCGATGAGCCGCTCGTGTATGTGCGGCGTCACCAGCACAGTCATACCAGCGATTGGCAAAGCGCGTTCGTAGGTCGGGATAGCTCGCTCAGGCGGCGCCAGCAGCTCGTCGACGGCGGGCGGCGTTCGCTAGTGCGAAAGGAGCGCATGAGAAACGCGCTGAAGCTGGCCGCGACCCACGCAGAACTGGGTGCCCAAGGCCGCATGCTCCGCGCGTTGTGGGACAGCTTGGCGTACTCCTGGACCTATCCGCGATGGTGGCTTAGCGGCTTGAAGACGGTGCTGCTACGCCCGTACTTGCCGCGTCGGCTGCTCGAGTTCCGTTGGAAGCGCCGGCGTAGCATGTGAAGCCCGCCGCCTACCGCCCTGAGCTGACTCGCGCCAAAGCCCAAGAGCGTTTTAGAGGGCCGGATCGTGGCATCCGCGCGCTCGCGCAGCAGCAGCCAATGGTGCGGTACGTCTACATTACCTCCTTCGCATGACGATGAGGAAATGATCGCCCAACCCGCGGATCACAGGAAACCCGCATACGCGCCGGTCAAGGCGCCACAACCGCTCGTGCCAGCGGGGATGTTTCTCGCTTAGCCACGTCAAATAGGGCGGCGGCGCGAAGACGCATAGTCCGCGATGGTGTTCAAGAGTGAAATCCGCTTTGAAAATTCGATAAAATTCACGCGGATTGTAGTACTGCGTCCAAATCGTGTGGTTATTCATCCCTACGGGTACCACCTGGCGAGCGAAACGCACCTTCGCCCTCGCCCAGCGCCCCCGCCGCAGGTAATGCACAATTTCCCACGGGCAGAAGCGGCCGATCACTGTGAACACCAAAGCGCCGCCCGGTTTGATCAGCCGGGCACATTCGCGCGACACGTCGGCGAGGTCGGGTACGCAATTGAGTGGGCCGAGATTGGAATAGGCACCATCGTAGACACTCTCCCCGTGGAGGCGCTGCAGCTCATGAGCGCCTACCGCGATCGCTCGTATCCGATCGGACAGATTCTCGCGTTCCGCACGGTCGCAAGTCCGCCGTATCATGTGGGTCGACCAATCGGTGGCAGTGACGTGATGTCCGATTTGGGCCATGCGGACGGCATCAAGCCCAGTGCCGCAGCCCAAATCGATCAATCGGCTGCCAGAAGCGAATGTAGCGTCCAACCAGCGCCACATTTCGCAGCGCATTTCCTGAATAAGCGCATTGTTGCCCCGCGGACCGTCATAGTCTGCGGCAACGCTGTCGAACGCCTCTTGAGTGTCGCGCAATTGCGGTGTGCGGGTTGGGTTCATAGTCAAGGAGCTAATACCTATCGCCGCTACCACACCGTTCCCGATATGCTACGCAAGCTACATGACGCGCAAGAACCAAAGGATCATACCCGATTCGTACGCCGATCCGTTCGGCGAGAAGGCGCCAACGCTGTGCGAGCATCTGCAATTGTTAGGCGCCCGATTCCAGTTTCAGAGCAATAGCCGACAAGTGCTTCGCCTGGTCGAGTCTGCCTACGGGGGTCTGCCGCGGCACCGATTGCCGGGCGGGGAGCCGCGCCTGAGAGTCCGATTGCAGCTGATGTCCGGCAGTCTGCAGCGCTCGCGCCGACGTCTGGAGCCGCCGCCGCTCGCCATGATTTCAGGAGCAGGATTCTTGGGAGGCGCGACGTACGGTTCAAACTTCGTTGTCCTGTCCCCGCGGGAGCGCTCGGCATTGGTAGGCATTTCGCCGCAAATGCTGCGATTTCCTTATCACACCCGCTACGAGCTGATTGAGTTCGCAGTCTTCAGTCTTGCCCAGCGCGCTCAGGGGCTGGTATCGCTGCATGCCGCATGCGTGGGTCTGGGTGGACGTGGGATTCTGATGATGGGTCCCAGCGGCGCGGGAAAGTCGACGGTTGCTCTTATGTGCCTGCTGCAAGGTCTCGATTTTCTTTCGGAGGATGCTGTCTTCGTAGCGCCTGATTCGCTGCTCGCAACCGGTATCGCAAACTTTCTGCACGTTCCCGCAAACTCACTTGGCTGGATGGAGCGCGAAAAAGCGGCGGCAGTTCGACACTCACCGGTAATCCGCCGCCGAAGCGGCGTCAAGAAATTTGAGCTTGATTTGCGACACGGAGTTTATCGGCTCGCAGCTTCTCCGCTGCAGATCTGCGCCGTCGTATTTCTTTCGTCAAACAATGCACGTTCAGGCCCACTTCTGATACCGCTATCTAAGTCGACTTTGCTAGCGAAACTCGATAAGGCCCAGGCATATGCGGCAAACCAACCCGAATGGCCGACATTTAAAAGGCATGTTTGTCGCCTCGAGGCGTTCGAACTGCGCCGGGGTTTGCATCCAATCGAGGCGGTCGAAGCCTTGCGGATGCTGTTGAACAGGCGACCGCGGTAGCCACCCGCCCGGATTCGAGGAATAGGCGATGCGCATAGCAATGGTGGTTCCCGGAGGTGTTGACCGTTCCCTGGAATATCGGGTGATTCCGGCCCTCCTGGCTTTGATTGGCCGGCTTGCGCTCAAGAATGACGTGCAAGTATTCGCCTTACATCAGGAAATTAAGGCCGCCGAATGGCAAGCAGCCGGAGTGCATATCCGAAATATAGGCTCGAAGCATACGGCCTTGCGTGCGGTACGTGCGATATGCGCCGAGCATCGCACGGCGGCTTTCGATGTCGTGCATGCAATCTGGTCGGGCTGGTGCGGCTTGATTGCGGTTACAAGCGGAAGGTTGCTCGGCATCCCCAGCCTCGTACACATCGCGGGCGGCGAACTCGCCTCAATTGCGGAGATCGGCTACGGCGGCAGGTTGAAATGGCACGGTCGCTTGCGGGAAGCATGGAACCTGCGCACGGCATCTGCACTCACGGCAGCGAGTACGCCCATGATCGAGATGCTCTCGGCGCTCGGTTTTGCTGCGCATCGCGTACCGCTCGGCGTCGATCTTGCCGCGTGGCCGCCGCGCGATCCCATGCCACGCGATCCAAGCCGCCCGGCAAGGTTCATTCATGTGGCAAGCCTGAACCGCGTAAAAGATCAGACGACGCTGCTCCGGGCGCTTGCCTCACTCATGCGGTCCGGGTTGAATTTCGAGGTGAAAGTTGTGGGGGAAGACACCCTCAACGGCGCGATGCACTCTGTGGCTGCGCAATTAGGGCTCTCGGATAGAGTCAGATTTCTTGGATTCCTGCCGCAGCGACAACTTCGGCCCATCGTCGAAGCTGCTGATCTCATGATTCTCTCTTCGCGTCATGAGGCTGGCCCCCTCGCGATGCTGGAGGCAGCTGTCGCGGGCGTACCCACCGTGGGCACAGCAGTCGGTCATATCAGCGAATGGTCCCCCGCAGCCGCGGCGTGTGTACCCGTTGGGGATTGGGCGAGCCTGACCGAATCCATCAGCCGATTGCTGCGAGATGACGATTTGCGCCTTCGCATCGCGCGCGAAGCGCTGCGCAGAGCCGTGCGCGAAGATGCCAACTATACGGCCGAATCCTTTCAGACGCTGTACGCAACCCTGCTTAGACCTCGGCCACCGCCAGCGTGAATGTCTGCAGGAAATGGAAATCAGGGCGACGCAACGCGAACTGAGGGTCCTGCGGGTCGCACAGACGGCTGAGTCCCGCGTAGTCTTCGTCCGAAAGATATTCCCGCAGATGTTTTCCCAAAGTATCGCGAAAAATAGCATCTCTTAAATACGATTCCGTCGCCGCGTCCATCGCGGCTAGCCGCTCGATTATGATTGTCCGCGCGCTAATGCTCCGCAGATTGGCGCGGTGCAGAATTCCAACAACGGCGCGCACGGGAGCAAGATCCTGCTCTTCAAGCTGGTAGCGATCCCGATAGTAGCTGCGCACAGCCTCATTGGTGACTCTTTCCAACCTGGCGTCCCACGCAAAGTACATGTCGGGCAGCAGTGAGCTTTGGCCGAGCGCAAGACGCCCGCCACGGCGTAGTAACTTCGCAAGGTGACTTACACCCTCGACGGGATTGATTAGATGATTGATGGTATTGACGCACCAGACAAGATCGAAACTGGCAGGCTCGAGCTGGGCATCGAACAGGTCTCCTTGATAGATCTGAATCGCGGGTGGAACATGCGTTCGAGCAGCAGAAACATGCGCCGCCGCGAGTTCGATGCCCACCACTCTGCCGGATGGTTCTACTTCGCTCCACAGCCAACTCAGCGCTTCGCCGGTACCGCACCCGGCGTCAAGGACATGCATCCCAGGCTTCAGTCCTAGGCTCGCGATGAGCGCGCGCATCTCAGGTTCGGCAAAAGCATTGAAGCTGCGAAGCTTTGCCGAGTAATCTCGCTCCGAGCTATCGCCCAACAAGCTGGGAGATGCACTGCAGGCCGCGCTGCGCGGGACCCGCATGACTTAGGCCATCGCCGCCGGCTTTTCGCTCGACGACCGATATTTTAATTCGTTTCTCGACAATTCCTGCCAGCGTTGTTCAACTGCACCAGCAGCTCTCTCATATTCCGGAAACAGCTGCGCGTCGGCATTCTGCAATGCGATCTGATCGTGCATCAGGTTGCGCACAGTACGATAGAAATCCGAGGTATAGGTACCCTGGAACATCATGTCCAGATCATTGCTTTCGTGCCAATGCGTCTTGGCACGCAATTGCGCCTTGACGAGATCGTAGAATTTCGTGCCGGGCAAAGGGTACGATACGCTGACTCCGATCTCATCCGGCTGCGCCAGCCTCAGCAATTCGCGGGTTGCCAGGATATCGTCGAGCTGCTCATCGATGTACCCCAGCTGGATGAAAAACCCCACGCGGATGCCCGCCGACTTCAACCGCTCACGGGCGGTCAAAATCTCGGCAACCGTGGTGCCCTTGTTCATGGAATCCAGGATTTTTTGGCTCCCGCTCTCCGCTCCGATCCACGCCTCTTGGCAGCCTGCGTCGCGAAGTGCCAATGCCATCCGCTCACTGATGAGATCTGCGCGGGTTTGGATGTTGAACGGAATCTGCGCATCGGCGCCACGCGTTGCTTGCGCGAATTGAGTCACCCAATCGACGCGGAACCCGAAAATATCGTCCGCGAACCAAATATGATCTGGATTGAATGAGCGTTTGAGGTGCGCCATTTCCGCGGCCACTTCGAGCGGGCTGCGCTGCAGATAGTGGTTGCCCCAGATCGGCTTGGAGCACCAGGTGCAGCGGAAGGAACATCCGCGGGAGGCGGCCATGTTCAAACTGAAGTAGCCGTGCGCTTTCTTCCATACGGCTCGATAGCGCTCCATGTCCACCAAATCCCAGGCCGCAAGGTCGGCGACCTGGGCAAGCGCCACACCCTTGCCGCCGCTCCCGGCGATGACTTTGCCGTCGTCAAGATAGGCCACGCCCGATAGTCCGCGGACCAGGGTTTCGTTGCCGATGGTCGGCCGCGCATCCATTCGCGGCAGCAACTCCAGCAGGGTCGAAAGGCCCTCGCCCATCAACGTGAGATCCGCGCCTGCTTTGAGATATGGCGCAGGCGCATCGCTGACATCGGGTCCGGCAGCGATAACCCTTGCATTGGCACGCCGCGCCGATCCAATCATTTCGCACGCAGCCCGGCGCATGGTGGCCAGGCACATCTTGCTCAAGAAATTGAAATTATCCTCATAGAACAGCACCAGCTGAGGCGATGCTGAGGCCAGCAATCGATCATATTCCTCAATCCCTTCCGCCAGCATCGCATCGAAAAATGAGACTCTGTGGCCGGCCTCCCGCAGCAGAGAGACGACCTGTAGGGTGGCGAGCGGCGGATACGGTTTGGCGCGCGCGATCTGCTTTTGGTCCAGCCGCAAAAAATAGGAGTGGCATACCAGGATCGAAAGCATCATTTCCCCGAGCTGCTGCACACAAGCGGACCGACCGCTTACCACAGGCGCGCGCACTGCATACGCACGGTTATAGCGGGTGAGTACCGGGGTCAGGAGCCAAAGTTTAATGCTGGAGCCGTTTCTGGTATTTTTCTCTGCGCGGCCGCGCACGCGATGGTCGTACGGGTATCAGACAGGCGGGCCGTGTCCCTCTGCGCAATTCTGCGGCTTGTGCACTCTGACGGCAGAGGCCGGGTAGGCGGCCAGCTTCGCGGCGGGCCGTCGCGGCCGCGCGACCAACTCGCCGCCGCAGTTGGGACATTTTTCTTGTAGAGACTCGGCGCACGCCGCGCAAAAGGTACATTCGAATGAACAGATGCGCGCGTCAGCGCTGTCGGGCGCCAATGCACGATCGCAGCACTCGCAAGATGGGCGTAGTTGCAGCATGAAAGCCTCTTTAGCCTATTTCGGTCAATTCAACGGTTCGAGCCCGCACTTTGGTGCCGTCCACAATCATTTCGGCCATCGAGATGGGCAGCGTGAAGCGCTTCGGCCCGCAACTACCCGGGTTGATGTACAAAACACCACCCTGCTCATGTATCAACGGCTTGTGCGAGTGACCCGATACAATGACCTGCACATCCGCCGCATGCGGATCGATGTCGAGTTGCGAGATGTCATGGATGATGTAAACGAACACGCCGCCCACTCGAATCAATTCGGTCTCCGGCAGATGCGCCGTCCATGACGCCCGGTCGTTGTTTCCCTTGACTGCGACCAGCGGAGCCAGCGCCGACAATTGATCGAGGATTGCCTGCGAACCAATGTCGCCGCCATGAATAATGTAGTCGCAGGCGCCGGCAAAATCCTTGGCTTCCGGCCGCAGCAGGCCGTGCGTGTCTGACACGATGCCCACTCTCAATGTCTTGCCGGGATTCACTGCTGCATTCCAGAGCATTACAAAGACAATCAAGGTCCACTATCTTGCGCGAAAAAAATTGCGGCGCGAACTCTGCGCTCGCGCCGCAATCTCTGTCAGTGGATCAATCGGAGACCTAACGCTCCCAATGGCCCCGCTCATGGTGCCAGTGCCGGCCGCGTTGGTCCCAACGGTCAGAAACCCAGTGGTAGCCACGGCGCTCGCGCACCCAGCGGCCGCCGACCCAAACGTGATCGTGGCCCCGATAATCCCAATATCCCGGCGCCCAGACAAATCCCGCGCGCGGCGACGGCACGGTCTCAACGCGTAGTGGAGGCGGTGCGATATCGATATCAATGGAGACTCCGGCCGATGCAATCACGGGAGCGGTCACCCCACCGGCTGCAATGCATAGACCTAAAAATAGCGCCTTATGAGAAGCTTTCATTCAATACTCCTTCAATGTCGTTCAGCTCCGAGCAACCAAACTTATTTTGCTCAACGCCGCGAGCATATAGTCCGTTGACGGCGATCGGGGGGTATGTAGGACGGCACCGCGATCTGCCCGGCGGGTAAGTCATTGAGAATCAGAGGAATAAGGTGTCACCGCCTCCGCCTTAAGAGTTGGTAATGTTCGCACCGTGCGGATCACCGGCAGCCGCCACGCCACGCCCGCCAGCAGGAGTGCCGTAACACCCGAAAACCCGAGCGACGCCCGTAGGCCTAAGTGCTCTCCCAACCATCCGCCGAGCAGCGCGCCGGGACCGGCGGGTAGAAGAATTAGCCAGCGCATCGTACTCGTCATACGGCCAAGCATCGGCCCCGGCGTGACGGATTGCCGCAGCGATAGGAAATTGATGAAAATAAAGATGGCGCCAACGCCATACATCAACAGCATGGTGGCGTAGGCAACGACGCCGAATGAATTGGCCGGCGCCACGGCGAGCATCAGCCAACCGGCTCCGGAAATCGCAAACCCCAACACAAGTGTGGGTCCCGGCCCCAAACGCCTGACGACGCGATGGCCATTCGCGCTCGCAAATACCGTCCCCACCCCGAGAGCCACGTAACTGAACCCCACGCCGCGCTCCGACAGGCCGAGCCGGTGGATCGCAAAGAGGATGTGCACGACCGTCGCCGACTGGTTGCACATCTGCCAGATTCCAACGCACGACGCCATCGTTACCAACAGCTCATGGCTGCGCACGAAATCCAAGCCTTCGCGCATGGCCGACCAGAACGGAGGATTGGACTGGCTGGGGAATTCCTTCACCGGAACCCCGCGCAAAATAAACGCCGACACCATCAACAAACCAGCATCGGCCAACAGGGCAATCGGTGCGCTCGTCAACTTGATCAAGCCGCCTGCGGCTGCCGGCCCGGTCACCTCTGAGGTGGCGGTGGCCAACGCGTTTTTTGCATGTGCTTCGACCAAGCGCGAGCGTGGGACAATCTGCGTCAATACGATTTGCGCGGCGCTGCCGGCCGTGGTGTTGACCGCGCCGATCACGAACGCCACGACGTAGAGCCAGGGCATAGAGAGCCATCCCAGCCACCAAGCGATCGGCACGGTAGCGACGCCGACGGCGATTGACAGCTCGCCGACTATGTATACGGGCAGCTTTTTGATTCGGTCCAGCACCACGCCGGTGGGCAGCGAGAACAACGCGAATGGAATGATTTCCATCGCCGTGAGAAGGCCCATCTGCGTCGGCGCGGCGTGCATCAGCACGGCGGCGGTCAATGGAATGGCGAGCAAGGTCACCTGACCACCGAAGGAGGAAATCAGGATCGAGCTCCAAAGCCTGCGATAGGTCCGATCACGAAGCAGATCGGTCGGGGACAGCGAGATTCGGTTGAGCCACCGGATCGGCAGCAACGCGACAAGGGTTCCTCTATTCACTTATGGGCAGCCTAAGGGATGATTGTGATACACGATGCACGCGGCGGCATTTTTCTGCAAAGCGATCTTCACGATTTCGCGGGGATGCACCGACGCGCCATCAATCGTGCCGCGGAAGAGATCCATGCACTCAATGACCCTGTGCCTTTTGTCGAGCAGGATCAGTCCAAACACCTCATAATCCAAGTGCCCCAGGCGCATCGACAAGTATTCACCAGCCTTTTGCGGCTATTGCAGCGAGGCACGATTATGAACCTGCTTGACCGCGGAGAGCGCGTCGCGCTCGGGCCGATACCCGTGTTGTTCGTCCGGGAAGTCGGCTTCAAGGATTGGCTCTAACACAAACTTTGCTGCCGTCTGCAACGTGCGATCACGGATCGTGGGAATGGACAGCGGCCGAAGCCCCGATCCACTCTGCTTCGGTATGTAGACTCGTCGCTTAAGCGAATGGGAATCCAGTCAGAAGGTCGCGTCAACGTGGATGCGCAGGCTCGGTCGAAGAACATCTCCCTATAAGTAAGACCTTAATGCTCGTATGTCCTTTTTTAAGATAGCCTGATTTATTTCATTTGAGAGATGGAGTGCCTGATCATATTGGCTGCCTAGTTGTCTCTGCAAAACGTCCGTGTAGGTTCGTCCATCGGCACATTGTGGATTCCAGCTGCAAGAAGCAAGTATCCAATCCGACTCTGGTCCGCAGTCATATCCGTTGTGACAAGCGAGGATCTTCCATGCGCCGATGAGCGCCGCAGTTTCCTCTTCTGTTCTCGAACCTGTCCGTACCCAGTCACTCATCGAAAAAATTGCGTCCGGATCGCCCGACTCGACTGCGCTCAAAGCCAAATCCCTTGCTTGCGCTTCAGCGTCAACAGCACCTTCCGGCGGTACTGAGCTATGAGATTCCAGCACCAGCTGAGATTCTAAGAGTAATGCGTGTTGCGCGATTGCAGCCGGATAGCCCGCATCGACGGCCTTGTCTAGCCACTGATTCCAAGCAAGAGGAGTCTTGAGCAATTGCGGGGCTTCAAGAAATCCCCGGCAGCGGGCGTAGATCATGGAAATTTCATCTTGGGAGAGACCGACGGGTCTAGCCGCCGCTATCGCTTGTACCTCTTGGAGAGTGCGCGCTTCGCCACTCGGTTTTACAAAATAGAGGCGCGATGTTTGGGCGCACCATTTGAGGGATTTGGCCGTCAGATATTCTGCTTCGGCATTCCCTGCATTTGCCAACGGAGAGATTGCTGCAACGAAACGCGCATAATCCTTCGCTTCGCGAAAACGGTCACGCAATGATTTCTCTGCCGCTGGGGCGACTGAAGATTTCTCAGCACCACGCAACTCAGGCTTTGCTGGAGACTCGGCAGTTAATTCTGACTGCCGGGCAGGCTCGATCGGCCGTGATGAGGTCGGCTCAGGTGTTTTCCAGGCAATATATGCCGCTAAGCAGCAAGCAGCCACGGTCGAAAACATTATTGAAGCCCGTCGATTCATCGATTTAGCATCCGTAAATAAACTTAAATACATAGGTGGTGCCACTGCCATCCTGGAAAGTGGCGGTGGCTACGCACGAAGAGCCACCCGTGATGGTCACGGTTCCTGGTGCAGGTACAGCTGGATTTGCATATCCCCCGCCGCTTCCGCTCGTATTAGGATTCTGAATGGTAGTGCCAGCTATGGGTGTTATTGGATCGCCAGCTTTATTTCTCATGCTTCCCGGCACATAGATCCACTGTAGGGTTGGAACACTATTGGACCTAATAAACTGCGCTGTGGTTCCGTCTTGCCATGTTACCGTGATCAAGGTTCCCATCGGTAGATTGCCCGGATCTACACCCATCGCCGCCAGGGCTAGCCCAATTCCTGTACTAGTATCTGCCTCCCAAACATCGTTCCCGATGGGGGTTGTGCCGTAGGCAGGGGGAATTTTGACGGGACCCCCCAGTTTACCTTGGGTCCGAAAGTTGCCGAATAGCATTTGGTCAGTTGCGGCGAATGATGCCTGGAGGGCGCTTTCAGAGTCTCCCGCAAGGGAATTACCTGATGAATCGACAAAAGTTGTAGTTACGTTGGACAAATACACCGGCGCACCGGGTTTGATCGTACAGGGCGAGCCGGTGCATTGCAGTCTCACGGTGCCATTTACTCGCACGAATGCTGTCTCGGCGAAGTTTGTACTTGTGACGGAATAGAGTCCGATCTTCACCAGCGAAATTGCTGAACTTGCGGCTGCCACAGAGAAGTCCGCAGAAGTTTGGCAGTTCAGACAGCCGACAACATTTATAAAGCCATTAAGAGCGAACGAAGGACTGGCCGAACACATCCACACGACGAGCGCGCTACCAATAGCGGCGCTCAGTTTCTTTAAAAATGCGCGCCTCGCGACAATCTTTCGAAAATGTAGTCCGCTCATTGTTGATCTCCGTATGCTGTAAAGTTTATTTGGGCAATTCCCAATCGAGTGGCTCCAACGTCACCCCGATTTCTAAAGCGACAACAATAAGTCGTTTTGGCGTAAGGAAGCCCTGTTTTTTTGTAGTGCAATCCCGTAAACGGTCTCGGCGCTTGTTCGACACCGGTGGATTGATCCGCTCGGAGATTGACCACGAAGGCGTGCAGGTAGACCTGCAACTCGGCAAGCGTCGCTTTGGACAGCGGCTGCAGGCGCGAAGGCGGAAAGAGATCATAGATACGGCTGATCGAGAGATGAATAACGTTGAGGCGTCGGCCGACGCGTCGGTGCAGGTATTCTCCCGCCCCCTCCAGTAGGGAGTGCGCTGGCATCGGCAGCTGCGGGCGCAGGCTGATGCAGCAGCTCTCATGCGGTGGCGATCTGGGTCTTGCGGTTGGCGTTAGCGAGCAATCCATAGTGACGGATGCGGTGAAAGCCGGAGGGCAGCACGTGCAGCAGGAAGCGACGCATGAACTTATCGGTCTTCAACTTCGAGGACGTTCCCTTCTAAGCGGTGGTGCTTAGGAGGCGGGGAATGGACGGCGCTGGGATCCACCGGTGAGAGGTCTTCATGCCGCGCGCAAGGAATAATGAGAATCGCGGTTATCCGAAGAGCTGGCGCCTTCGCTACGACGCCCCTATTATTACCGCGTGCCAAAAGGCCAAGAGCGCCTGCGGGACGGTAAGAAGGAATTTCATCTAGGGCGGTCACTCAGCGAAGCTACCGCCGAATGGGCAAAGCGGGACTGTCAGGAATTTTGTGTGCTGAGCCACGGTTGATTATCGATTGACCTCGAACCGATCGCCGAACATCACTGCGAACTGGGCTTTAGCAGCTGCCCATTCGCGTGGCGGCATCTTCCACTTTTTGAGTGATCTCGCGCAATTGCAGCCAGATCAATTTCATCGCTGCCTCGTCGCTCGGGAAATGACCTCGACTGCGCACCGAGCGGCGCAGCTTTGCGTTTAGACTCTCGATGGCGTTCGTCGTATAGATCATTTTCCTGACCTCAGGCGGATAGGCAAAGAAGGGAATGACATGCGTCCCATGCCGGCGCCACAGGGCCGTAATCTACTCCCGGCAAAGCGCGTCCATCGCATCGAGCACGATGCAACGGTAGACGCCCTACTCACTCGCTACAAACTGGATGTCATTCCAAAGAAGGCCGCCGCGACTCGGCGTGGTGACATACGTGCATTGATCAATCTGCGTAAGGTCTTCGGCGCCATGCGACCCCGAGATGTACTTCCGCGGCACATCTACACATCTACAAATAACTTATGGGCGGATGTTACGCTAATCGGCGAGGAAGCAAGCGATGAGGCATCCGCGCTAGCCGCTGCTCACGGCACTCAAGACCTCAGGTTCCTCAGTTTCGCCGAGAAACCCGCCGCTTTGGTGCGCCCATAGCCGCGCGTACAGCCCCTTAGTGCGCCGACAGTGCGTTGTGATTGTCCTCCTCGACGATGCGGCCGAACATCAGATCACCCAGTACCCGAGTCAGCTTGCTATCTTATCTCGAATGCGTGTCCACCTAGCAGCACGTAAGAGCTTTCTGACGCAACTACACGCCCGGCGCTGAACTGAGCTGGTGCAGTGAATCGCATTGTCCGGTCCCCCTCGCGGCATAACGATGCCGTGGGTGCGTACTCCGGTCCAAACCGCAAACTTAAGGCGCGTGCTATGCATTTTCCCGGCCTACGCGCCCGCCTTCGGCACGTTTCCTCACGCGTTTCGCCTGGTCGGCGCCAAGGCGTTCATGCCTCCTCAAGGAATTCTGCTGCTCGCCAACTACCTACCCGAGAATTGGCCGGTTCGATTCATCGACGAGAACATGCAGCGCGCGCAAAGCTCGGATTTCGCATGGGCAGATGTCGTCTTCGTTACCGGCATGCACATTCAAGCGGCGGAAATTCATGATGTCTGCCGGCGCGCCAAGCAGTGCGGCAAGGTCACGGTGCTGGGCGGCCCTTCGGTATCGGCGGCGCCGGAGAAGTACCCGGACTACGACTACTTGCACATCGGGGAACTCGGCGATGCGACCGACTTCCTGATCGCGCGCATGGATGCCACGATCGAGACCCCGCCGCGACAGATTCACTATTCCTCGGCCAAGCGATTGCCGCTGACTCATTTCCCCTACCCGGCGTACAACCTGGTCCAACTCGATAAGTATCTGCTCGGCGCTTTGCAGTTTTCCTCCGGTTGCCCCTACCTGTGTGAGTTTTGCGACATCCCGAATCTTTACGGGCGCCAGCCGCGCATGAAGACCCCGCGGCAGTTGGTCGGCGAGCTGGATTTCATCCTGGCGCAGAAAACGCACCCGGCAAGCCTGTACTTCGTCGACGACAACTTCATCGGCAACCGCAAGGCGACTCGAGAAATGCTGCCGCATTTGATCGCTTGGCAGAAGCGGCACGGCTACCCCGTGTCTTTCGCGTGCGAGGCAACGCTCAACATTGCAAAGCAGCCGGAGATCCTGGCGATGATGCGCGAAGCGCGTTTCGATGCGGTGTTCGTCGGCATTGAAACCCCCGAGCTCGAAGCGCTGAAGGCGATGCACAAGGAACATAACGCGGCGCTTCCGATGCTCGAGGCAATCCGCACCCTCAACAGCTTCGGCCTCGAGGTGGCCTCGGGAATCATTCTGGGCTTGGATTCCGATACGGTCGAAACCGAATCGCGTCTGACGGAATTCGTGAATCGATCGCAGATCCCAATGCTGACGATGAATCTCTTGCAGGCGCTGCCCAAAACCGTGCTGTGGGACCGGTTGGCACGCGATGGACGCCTCGTAGAGGACAGCGGCAGAGAAAGCAACGTGCGCTTCTTGCGCCCCTATGATGAGGTGGTCGCGACTTGGCGCCGATGCATCGAATACGCCTATGACCCGGAGCGGCTGTATGCGCGGTTCGCGCACCAGATCGAGGCCACCTATGCCAATCGACTGGTCACGCCCGGAGGTGCGCGCCTGACGCGGTCGAATCTGAAGCGCGGTGCGACGCTGCTGGCCAATTTACTGATTCGCGTCGGCCTGCTTGCCGACTATCGCCGGCCCTTTTGGCGCATGGCATGGAAGGCCGTCAAACGCGGCCAAATCGAAGCGCTATTCGGAGTGGGCTTCATTGCCTATCATCTGATCGAATTTTCTCGTGAAGCTTTGCGGGGCCGCCAGAATGCGTCCTTTTATTCGGCGCGCGCACGAGACATCATCGATCTATCGGCTTAAGCACTCCGTTTGCGATCGTCAGCGAACACCTACCTGCGGTCGCGCCCGCGCCGGGTTCCGCCGCGTGGCCGTTTAAGAAACACTAACCAAGGTTAAAGCCACAACGGGTAGGATGATGAAACCACGAACTCTATTCGCAGCGTCAAGCTTTGCGGCCGCCGCATTGCTTTTAAGCGCGCTGTCATTCGCTGCCAGCAGGGCCGAGATCGATGAACGCGTGCACGTTGCAATGCGTCAGTTTTACGATCTCAATCCACAGCACAAGGACTTGGTTGCTAGAGCCAAGGGAGTGCTGGTGTTTCCGCACGTTACCAAAGGCGGTGCCGGCGTGGGCGGGCAGTTCGGCGAGGGCGCCCTGCGCATCGATGGAAAGGATGTCGCTTACTACAGCATATCCTCCGCCTCGGTGGGTCTGACGTTGGGCCTGGCGAGGCACAAGGAAGTCATTCTGTTCATGACGCAGGAAGCGCTGGATAAATTCACCAACGGCCACGGCTGGTCGATCGGCGCCGATACCGGCGTGGCGGTGCTTTCCAAGGGTGCGGGCGGGGATTACGACACGCAAAGCCTGCAACGGCCGATTCTCGGTTTCGTATTCGGAGAAAAAGGACTGATCGGCGATGTATCGCTCGACGGCTCGAAGGTCACCAAGCTCGACAAAGAATGATCCTCGCCGACGTCTCAGGATCCACCTTCGGGGTCCCGAGACTTTGCGCGCACATCTCGCCCCGAACAAGGGATCCCAGGTACACTGCCGCGCTTGGCCCCGATGGCGAAATTGGTAGACGCAACGGACTTAAAAAAATTGAGCGGCAGCCGCGGAAACGCACTGCCGAATCCCGTCAAAGTCGGCGAAACCCCTGGGAAATCCCGCGGCGACGCCGAGCCAATCCGGACCGCGTGAAGCAGCCGGCAGGTGTAGAGAGTGGACGGCGGGGACCTAAAGGCAGTTCTAACGAACTCTCACGGTCGTGGCGCACTCCAGACCCCAAACGCGCGGCAGCGCGGCGGCAAAAGCCGTAGCGGGTATGAAAATCCGTTGACCGAAAGGTCATGCCGGTTCGACCCCGGCTCGGGGCACCAGTTTGCCGGTCAGATCGCCAAACGCTCAGGTGCGGGAACGCACCAAATATCGATCGGTCCGCGGCGGCCGCGTAGCTCGAACTGCGGCAGCTGCAAAAAGGACGTCGATGCAGCGCTGCTCTTGCCGTCGGCCGAGATGCGCAGAGCCGACGCAACGGTGCAGGAGAACAATACTTCGCCGGCGCGCGCACGGCTGCACAGCCGTGCGGCGACATTGACGGTGTCGCCCACCAACGTTGTTGTCTTGCGCCTAGGCGGCCCCAGTACGCCGAAGGCCACTTCACCTAAATGCAGGCCGATGCCGATTCCCGCGTCAATCGCCAGCTCCCGTCGCCACCGATCAGCAAGCGGCGCAAAGCCGTTCAACATGGCGTGCCCCGCTGCAAGAGCCTCGGATGCGCCGTTGCTGTTTGTGGCGTTCACGCCAAACCCTGCCATGATCCCATCTCCGGCCATGTGGTAGACCTCGCCGCCGAATTTCTTGGCGGCCGCGCCCAGCGCCCCAAAGAATTCATCCAACAACGGCACCACGTGCGCCGCCGGCAAGCGCTCCACCATTCCCGTATAGCCGCGAAGATCGGCGAACAGCACTGTTACGCATGCGGTGCGGATCTGCGCGGTTCGAACTTTCGTGACCAGCAGGGACCCGGCCGGACGCAGGTGCGAGCCTCGAGTGTCGTTCATGAGCCGATTATGCACCAACTGGAGCTATTCGTTCACCTGCGCGCGTGCGACAATTCCTTCCGCGAAGTAAGCTTGGAATAAGCGAATAGACACACGCAATCAACCCGATGTCTGGCGCCGCGACTTAAGGGTCAAAATCACCTGGGCCCTTGTCGCGAAATTATTGGGACTGCTGCTGCTGTGGTTTCTGTTCTTCCGGGAAGGCGGCACATGATCGATTTCGACGTCGTCACCCTCTCGCGCCTGCAATTCGCCCTCACCGCCCTGTATCATTTTCTGTTCGTGCCGTTGACGCTCGGGCTTTCCATGATCCTCTTCATCATGGAATCGGTTTACCTCATGACGAGCCGCGAAATCTGGAAGCGGATGACCCAATACTGGGGCGTGCTTTTCGGCATCAATTTCGCCATGGGTGTGGCAACCGGCATCACCATGGAGTTTCAATTCGGCACCAATTGGGCTTATTACTCGCACTACGTCGGCGATATTTTCGGCGCTCCCCTCGCATTGGAGGGCCTGATCGCCTTCTTCCTCGAATCGACGTTCGTCGGACTGTTTTTCTTCGGCTGGCGCAGGCTGTCGAAGATCGGGCATCTGATCGTCACCGGTTTGGTCGCGCTCGGCTCGAGCCTCTCGGCGCTGTGGATTCTGATCGCCAACGGCTGGATGCAGCATCCGGTCGGAGCTCATTTCAACTATCACACCATGCGCATGGAACTGTCCTCGTTCAGCGAGGTGCTGTTCAATCCCGTCGCGCAGGCCAAGTTCGTGCACACCATCGCTGCCGGCTATGTAATGGGCTCGATCTTCGTGTTGTCCATCAGCTCCTGGTATTTGCTGCGCGGACGCAACGTCGCCTTCGCCAAGCGGTCCCTGGCGGTCGCGGCCAGCTTCGGATTGGCTTGCTCCCTCTCGGTGGTGGTGCTCGGAGATGAATCGGGATACCTCGACGGGGAAAACCAAAAGATGAAGGTCGCCTCGATCGAGGCAGAATGGCAAACCGCAACGCCGCCGGCCAGCTTTACGGTGTTCGGCTTTCCCGATGTTGCAGCCCGCACCACGCATGCCGAGGTGAAAATTCCCTGGCTGCTGGGTCTCATCGCCACACGCTCGATCGATGAGCCGGTCCTTGGCATAAACGATTTGGTCGCTCGGGCGCGAGCACGCATCGTCGCGGGCATCGATGCCTACTCCGCGCTGCAACTGCTGCGCGCCTCCGCGGATCCGCCGGATGCCGGCGTTTTGCAGCGGTTTGAAGCGCATCAGGCCGACCTGGGCTACGCACTGTTGCTGCTGCGGCTTACCGACAATCCCGCGGCGGCGACCCCCGGGCAGATCGACGCCGCCGCGTGGTCGACCGTCCCGAACGTTCCCGTGTTGTTTTGGTGCTTCAGGATCATGGTGGGATTGGGTCTGTTTTTCATCGCGCTGTTCGCCACCGCGTTTTATCTTGCGAGCCGGCATCGCTTCGAACGCCATCCTTGGTTTCTAAAGATCGCGGTTTACAGCCTGCCTCTGCCCTGGATCGCGATCGAGATAGGCTGGATCGTCGCGGAGTACGGCCGCCAACCCTGGGCGGTGGACGGCGTGCTTCCCACATTCCTGGGCGTGTCGCGCACCTCGGCGGGGAATGTCTGGCTGTCGCTGGCCGGCTTCGTTGTGTTTTATTCGGTATTGGCGGCGGTGGACGCTTTCCTCTTGGTGCGCACCATCAGGCGCGGGCCCGACGGTCTGGGCTATTTGACGTGAGCACGCTTTTGGACTACGCGGCCTTGCGGGTGATTTGGTGGTTGATCCTAGGTGTTCTGCTCATGGGTTTCGCGATCATGGACGGGTTCGACCTGGGGCTGGGTGCCAGCTTTACCTTCCTCGGGCGAAACGATGCAGAACGGCGCGCGCTGCTCTCATCGGTCGAGTCGGTATGGGAAGGCAACCAGGTATGGTTCGTGCTCGGCGGCGGATCGGCTTTTGCCGCCTGGCCGCTTCTGTACGCGACCTCCTTTTCGGGCTTGTACCTTGCGATGTTTCTGGTGCTCCTCGCCTTGATACTGCGGCCTGTGGGTTTCACGTTTCGCGACAAGTTGACGGATCGCCGATGGCGCACGGCTTGGGACACTGCGCTGACGCTGGGAGGCGCCCTCCCCAGCCTGCTGTTCGGCGTGGCATTCGCCAATCTTTTTCTCGGCGTGCCCTTCCATTTCGACAGCCTGCAGCGTCCCATCGTCGGCGGCAGCCTTTTCAGTCTGCTGCATCCCTTCGCTCTGCTTGGGGGCATCATCAGCCTTTCCATGCTGGTATTGCACGGCAATGCCTACGCCGCGCTTAAAGTCGGCGAACCGATGGCGGCGCGCGCACGCCGGGTAGGACGCGTGGCGTCCTCCGTGTATCTTGCAGCGTTTCTGGCTGCAGGTTTCTGGATCTACTCGGCGCTCGGCGGATATCAATTGACCAGCGCCGTCAATCACGCCGCGCCGTCCGACCCCATGCACAAGACGGTCGCGATCATCGCGGGCGCATGGCTCAACAACTACCGCGCATGGCCGTGGATGTGGGCGGCGCCGACCGTCGCGGTGTTGGGCGCCCTGGGTGCCCATCTGCTGTTGCGCGCGCAGCGCAGCGGCGCCGCATTCATGGCCAGCGTGCTGGTTCAAGCCGGCACGATCTTGACGGGAGGATTTGCGCTATTCCCTTTTTTGCTGCCCTCCTCGACGTTCCCCAGCCAGAGCCTGACCGTGTGGGATGCCTCCAGCAGCGCCAAAACTTTGTTCATCATGCTTGCCGCCGTGATTCTGTTCTTGCCCATCATCGTGGCCTACACCGGATGGGTGTTCAGGACGCTTCGAGGGCAAATTACCCTCGAGAGCATGCATGATCATGAGGGGCATTACTGATGTGGTACTTCAGCTGGGTTCTTGGTACCGGACTTGCGCTCTCCTTTGCCGTGCTGAACGCGATTTGGTACGAAATCATGGAACAGCATCCGGAAAAGGCCGGGAAGTCGGCAGGCATCCCGCCCGACGATCCTAAAAAGGATAATTCAAGCCTGTGAACACCGCAGCCCCTTCGCTGCCGTAGCCGACATCGACGTACCCCACCACGAAGGGACGGGCAATCCCGCGAAAGCCCACCCCATAGACCTGGTGCACATGTTCGAGGGGATTGGTGCCGGATCCGGAAAAGACGCGCCCGAAGTCCGCGAACGGTGCCACCTCGATGTCGAGCAACGTGGTGACCGCGTCGAAGGAGATGACCTTGTGGCGCAGCTCGATCGTCGAGGAGAAGGAATCTCGATCGTAGAAGCGTCCGGCACCGAAGCCGCGCAACGGCTGTTCGCCGCCGATCACGCTTTGGCCGCCGCCGATACTGCTCAGCGCCCAAAACGGTATGTCATTGGCGCTTGGCAGGTAGCGCAGCGACATATGCGCCGCGAGCACGGTGTCCGGTGCGACCGGCCAGAATCCACGGCCATCGATTCCCGCCTCGCTGTACGAGGAATCGTTCACGAGGCCGTGCTTCGCAGAGCCGCCCACGTATAAAACCCACTTCATGCCGCGCGAGGGCACGGTCAGGTCATCGCGCGAGTCATACACCAGAGACAGACGGTTGAGTATCTCCTTGTCGGTGCCCAGCAAGCCTTGGAATCGCGTTTCAATTGAAGGCACCTCGTTTAACGCGCCCGGCTGCACATCCACAGACCGCAAGCGCACGGTGTAGAGCAGCTGCCAGGTATGATCGAGATTCAATCCGACCTGTACCTGTCCGTACTCCTGCTCGTCGACGTAGTTGGTCTGCGCACCGAACCGCGTGTTATTTCCAACGCCGTAAAAGCGCGTCGTCCCATCGCGGTCGTACACCGCACTGTAGCTGATGGACCAGCGCTCATCCCGCAATCGGCCGATTTGGTACTCCGCATCGAATTCGCGTTCCACTCGCTGTTTGATGCCCGCAACGATGGACCACTGCTCGTCGCGAGACGCATATTCGTACATGCGCGCGTGCATGCCGACTCCGAAGTTCGGGTTGTAAATCACATCGGGGGCAATGATGCGTCTAACCTTGCGATTGTCATCGGTCGTTACCCAGGTCGGGATCAAGCCGAGCGTCAATCCGCTGTCGGGGTCTTGTGCGATCTCAGGCACCGGGATGAACGGTGCTGTCGCGGGATTGAACCATTTGGTCCATCCTGGAGTCGCCGCCGGGGGCGGCACGGTGACCGGACCTGGGGGCGCTTGGACCCCCGGATCGCCGGGCGGGATCTGAGCCCAACAGGGAGCGGCCAGGGCCATCACCGTTGCGGCTGAAGCAACGGCGCGAGCGTTCATCGCGGCAAGCGCCTGAAGGAATGCAGCAGGCGATCGATGTCCGCCGCGGTCAATTCTCCCATCGTCGAGATTCGGAACAAATTCTCGGATAAATTGCCCTGCCCCGCGTAGATGACGAACCCATCGGCCTTCAGCGTATCGTGCAAATGGAAGTAGGTAATGTCAGCCGGGAGACAATAGGCGCGCAGGACCACGGAGGATTCTTCCGGCGCTATGGCAGGTTTGATGCCTAAGCCCGCAAGCCCCGCGCGGACGCGCTCCGCCAGATCCGCGTAGCGCCGATATCGAGCATGCCGTCCTCCCTGCTCCTCATACTCGCGCAAAGCTTCGACCAGCGCGTAATAGACATGCACTGCCGGCGTGAAGGGTGTGTTGCGCTCATCCTGCAGGCGCGCCAGCCGCGTCAGATCCAAATAATAGGTGCGGCTTGCCGCGTTCGGCAGCTCGCTGCGCCGTACGATTACAAAAGCGGCTCCAGGCACGCCGTGCAGGCATTTGTTGGCCGTGGCGGCAACGGCAACGAGCGCGGGATTGCCGAAATCGATCGCCTCCGCGCCGAAGCTGCTCACGCCGTCAACGAGCAGGTCAGCGTCGTGCCCACGGCAGAGCTCGAGCAACGCGCCAATGTCATTCAGCCGGCCGGTTGTGGTTTCGTGATGGACGACGGCAACATGCGTAAAGCGCGCGCTCTTGGCTTGAGATGAGAGCCTGGCCTCGATGGCGGGATAATCGGGTGCGCGCATCCACTCGCCGATGATGCGCTCGTGAGCAATTCCATATTGCGCGCAAATGCGGGATATTCGCTCGCCGTATGTTCCGTTCTCCACCACGAGCAGCCGGCCGCCTTGCGGCACCAACGCCGCGACCATGCTCTCGACCGCCGCGGTACCGGAGGCGGTCATGAGTACCGCCGACCAGCGTGAGGGGTCCAAGTCATAGGTCGCGAGCAGTCCGTTGCGTGCCTGATCCTGTAGATCGAAAAATTCGCTTTCGCGGTGGCATAGATCCGGATTCAGCAGGCTGCGCCTGACGCGATCGCTCAAGGTGACCGGCCCTGGATTCAGCAGCAGCACTAGCGCGCCCCGCTCAGCGCACCGATGTGCTGCATTAGACGAGTCTTGACCTCGACCGGTGTGACGGAGGGTCGCGGCAGGTCGGTGCGCGTGCCGGGGCGGATAAAGAGCCTGGCGAAGCGTGCGCCATCGAGCGCAGCTTCATCCAGCCAGGCCGCAATCCGATCCAGATCGTCGGTTTCGAGCGCGGACGCATAGCGGCACCCTGCCGCCACTTCCGCGAAGCCGATGCGCGGCGAAACCGTTGCCTGACCTCCGGTGGAATCGTGCACGCCATTGTCCAGCAGGAGATGCCACAAATTTCCGGGACCGTACACTCCCACGGTCGCGAATGCACCGAGGCGCATGAGCGCCGCCCCGTCGCCGTCCAGTGCGATCACGCGTAGATCGGGACGCGCCAATGCGAGCCCAAGCGCCAGCGGCAACACGCAGCCCATCGAGCCGACCATGTACAGATGATTGGCGCGATCCTCGATCGCGTACAGTTCGCGGCCACAAAAGCCGGTCGATGCCAGAACCACCGTCGAAGCGGGCGAAGTGTGAGCCACGACCAAGCGCAGCGCCTGATCGCGAGTCGGCCTCAGGTCAGGCAGCACTCCGCGGCTTGCCTGTATCGCGTTCGCGGCAGCGGAACGGCCGGATATCGCGCCGGCCCCCGTTTTCAACGGAAAAGCCGCGACGCTGCCCTTTTGCATCACCAACGCATAGGGCCGGCCGGTATGATCCATGTGCGCCGTCGCACGGTGCAGCGCGCCGTCAATCTGCGCCGATTCCGTGGGAAACAACTCCCAGGGTATTTGCATGGTCTCGAGCAGATTGGGAGTAATCGGACCCATCAGGGCATGCTGAGGCTCGTCGGTCACGCCGGGTTGCGCCCGCCATGTCACGATCAGCAATTGCGGCAGGCGGAAGGTCCAGGTCAGCGAAGTCAACGGGCTTACCGCATTGCCCAATCCAGAGTTCTGCATCATCGCCACGCCGCGGCCGTGAGCCGCACCCGCCCCGCCGCTACGCGCCGCCGTTGCCCCGCCGAGCGCCACGCCGGCAATCAGCGCCACGGCATCGCCCTCGTTTGCCGCAGATACATAGTGCAACGCCGGATCCTGAAGCACATAGTTGATGAACGGCGTGAGGAAGGAGCACGGCACCCCGGCGTACCAATAAAAACCGCGTGTCCGCGCGGCCTCGACGAATTGCCGCGCCTCGATCATCGATCGAACGGTGTCTGGGCGTGCGCAAAGTCCACGGCCTGTCTCAAGTCATCCAAGTCATTCACGCCGCGCCAATGGCCATGCACGTACACGACCTCTATGGCCGAACCGGCCCCGACCAACGCATTGAGCAAGGCCGGCAGATCCAGATCATCGAAGTGAGGCTCGGCGCGCAATGTCGCGATCATTGCCTTGATCTTGTTCAGCCCAGCGCGGCTGACACCCAGCAAACCGATCCACCTGCCGTTGGGCGCGCGCTCAAGATCGGCCGCGCTCGTGACTCGCTCGAGCAATACCGGCGTGCCGAACAGGCCGCGGTCGTCGCTGCGGGAGCAGTAGGCATAGTCCCGCACCGTCAGATTGCTGTCGCCCGTCAGTTGCGAATCAACGACCACCGCGAAATCAGCTTTGGAATCCACCAGATCCCGCAGCACATAGCTGCGGAACAACAAGTCGCCGTAGGCGATTACCGCGTCCGAGTCGAGCGATTCGAGGGCGCACGCCAGCGAGGTCAATTCGCCCGTTTCGGCATAGCGATGGTTGATCGCGAGTTTGATCCCAGCCGTCTCGATTGCGTCTGCGCGGTACCCGCCCACCACGGTGATATCGTTGATATTTTCCTTCTTGAAGCCGTCGACCAGCCAGCGCAGCAGCGGCTTGCCGGCTATGGGCAGCATCACCTTGGGACGATCTGCCGTCAGCGTCTCAAGTCCGCTGCCGCGGCTCGCAGCCAACACCACCGCTGCCCGCGGCGCGCCGCCGTTCGACAGGTAAATCCGCTCCGCCGCCGAGTATTCCTCGGCATCTTGCAGACGAAAGATTTCATTGACGGAGACGATGCGATCTTCGACATTCACCAGGGTCTGACTCTCGAATATCTCCTTGGCGACGCTCTGCATCGCGGAAGCCGCCGCACGCACCAGATGATTGGCCCAAATGACGGTGCTGATGCCGGCCTGGCGAAAGACATCGGTCGGAGTACTGTAGTACCGCGTCGGCACGATGACCAACGGCGCGCGGCGCGCCCATTCCTTCGCAAAAGTCACGATCTCATCCGGCTTCGATAGCTTGCTATGAATGAGAATTGCATCGGCCCCGGCGAGCCGGTAGGCCTCTGCGCGGCACAAAGCCTCGTCCATGCCCCAGCCCGCGATCAGCGCCTCGACCCGCGCAACAATCGAGAAGTTGGGGTCCTGCTGGGTATCCTTGCCGGCAGCTATCTTGCCGACGAACTCCTCGATGTCCGCCAGCGGCTGGCGCTCACCGTTCAAAAAGCTGTTGGTCTTGGGAAATTGCTTGTCCTCGATGCAGACGCCCGCGATGCCCCGCTGCTCGAGCTTGCGCACCAGCCGGCGCATATTGTTGAAATTGCCGTACCCCGTGTCGCCGTCCAGCAATATCGGCAGGTCGCTGGCATCCGCCATGAATTCGAGCACGTCCACAACCTGAGTCCAGCTCGCCTCGTTGTTGTCGCGCACGCCGAATTGCGCAGATATGGTCAGCCCTGAGGCCCAAATACCCTTGAAACCGGCCTCGCGCACGATGCGCGCCGAGAGACCATTATGGGCTTCCATTAGGAACTCCAATTCCGCGCTGTGCAGCATCCGGCGCAATTTGGCGCTGCGCGTCGGCGCACTGCCTGCGGCGCTCTTCTGGTAAGCGGACCCCGCAGCGGGGCGAATCGTTGCATTCATAGGCCACCTCTCGATAACGGCTGCAGTTGCGGCAACACTTCTTGAGTCGCGCGCACAACATCATTGGGAAAATCTATTTCAATCCACGGGAATCCTGTTACATCCGCAACTTCCAGCAGATGGGTTCCTTCTCTCAGGAGATCACGCACCGCCTCTTCATGCGGCATGTGGGCGCGCCCGGCATCGACGTAGCCGGCGACCAAAGTTGCCAGGCGCGTGGCCCCCGGCTGATCGAAGCGAAAAAACCCGACCGACTCGCCGATAGTGTCGAATTTCAAATTGGTTGCCAACTGCTTGCGCAGCTCGATCGGCACGCCGCCTTGCACACAGAGTTTGACGGGTTCATCCCCTGCCTCAAAATCGCGGTCGATCAGAAGACGGTTTACGGAACGGCTGCCGGCCACCAACGCGGTCAAGATGCGCTCGTCGTACAATACGTCGGCATCCATGAGCAAGACATCGCCGCCGCGGGTCAGGGCCGCAGCGGCGGTATGCACGGTCAGCACGCTGCCGAGCTCGAAATTCATGTTGAGCACGATTTGCGGGCGCGGCGTCCATGCCAGCCGGTCGAGTTCGGCCTGCACGAGCTCGTGCCGAAAGCCCAGCGCCAACACGACCTCGGTAATGCCCGCTGTCTTTAGCATCGTTAAATGCCGCTCGAGCAGCGTCTTGCCGCCGAAACGCAGCAAGCATTTGGGTAGCTGGCTGTCCTCGGGTAGTTGCAGACGAATACCTCGCCCTGCCGCCAAAATGATCGCGCGCATCAAAATCCTTCCATACATCAAGCGAGAGATATTAACTCAAGGCGGGGCGACCCCGGCGGCGGCAGGATCGTCGCGAACAAACCGCAGGTACAGCAATCCAGGCAAACCCAACATCAATTCGCGCGCGCGTTTGGCCAACGACAATGCCAGGGCCGCGCCGGGCGCGAGGCCCGCCAGGGGCGCGAGCAACAAATAGCCGCCCTCTTGCACGCCCAGCGCGCCGGGTATCGCGAATCCAGCGCCGCGAATGGCCTGACCCAAGCTTTCGAGCACGAATGCATCGCGCCAATTGACCGGCGTGCCCAAAAAGCCGGCGATCAAATACACCTCGGCGGTCCCCACGATCCAGCCGGCCAAGCTCAGCAGAAAGCTTGCAGTTACCGCTCCGTTGCGCCGATACGTGCTCTGCACGGCGAGATCGATGGCCTGCGCCTGAGCGACCCACTCCGACCAATCGCGCTTTCGCGAGAATCGTCTGAGTGCCGTCATCAGCTTGCTGAAAAGACCCCGCCTCTGAATCAGATAAAAGCCCCCCACCTGCACGGCCAAAAAGGCGCTGGCGACCAACGCGGCGGTTCGCAGCGCCGCGGGTGAAAAATGGCTGCTTTGCATCCCCAACGCGACGACGCCGAGCAGCGCGAACGCGATTTGCGCAAAAGTTTGCAAGGTCGTGCTGACCGTAATGGCCGCGGCCGCTTCCTGCATCGGCAATCCGTGACGCGTCAGATATCGCGCCATGAGCACCGGGCCGCCGAGCTGTCCCGCCGGCATCAGGCTATTGGCGGATTCGCCTACCCACCGCGCCAACACCGAATCCCTTGCCGGACTGCGGCTCGCGCCAGGCTCGAAAAGCACGCAAATTGCCGCAGCATCGAGCCACAGCGGCAAAAGATGAAAGGCCGCGACCGGAACCAGCCCCCAGCCGGCGTGCGCCAGCGCCGCCATGATCGCGGGCAAGTCTTGCGAAACCAGCACCACGACAAACAAAAGAACCCCGATGCTCAGCAGCCAGCTCGCTGTTTTCGTCATTGGCCGCGGCCGAGCAGACGATGGAACACCTGACGGAAGCCAAAATAGGCAAAGGCGTCCTTCATATTGGAAATGAGGCGCCACCCAGGATGCATGCGTGGGTCCGTCACGTACTCAAAGGTCAAAGAGATGCGGGTTTCGCCCTCGCGCGAAGGGCTGATTCGATGCCGCAATGCGTCGCCATTGAAGAGCACCAGGGCGCCCGGCGGAATCTTGATGGAACCGGATTCCATCTTTGCACCCTTCTCACGCGTGTGCAGCTGATAGTCCAATGTGCACGAGGAGTCGTCTATCACGCCGAACAGCAATGTATAGCGCCGGCCGGCATAGTACGAGGTGTCGTAATGCCAGCCGATGTGATCGCCGGCACGCGTATAAAAATAGAACGCGTAGGCGTGCGGATCTTCGTTTGGAGAAAGCTGCAGCCGCTCGCCGGTAAGCTCGTCGAGCCACTTTCTCAATGCAGCCGACCGGTACAGTTCGGCGATGACCGGCGCCCGGCTGTCGATGACGTTACGGCTGACGCTGCCGCCCTGTTTGTGTCCGGGCAGGTAATTGCGATTGACCGCGCCGCTTACGGCGGCAACCGCGGCAATCAGCTGCGCCATGATCTC
Source organism: Steroidobacteraceae bacterium (assembly GCA_036267535.1). Lineage (GTDB taxonomy): Bacteria > Pseudomonadota > Gammaproteobacteria > Steroidobacterales > Steroidobacteraceae > Bog-1198. The sequence continues at coordinate 157,692 of DATAVX010000111.1, read as the reverse complement.
GGGCGGCAAGAAATCTTCCACGTACAGGAAGCAGCCGTTCGCGGCGTACTCGCCGCGCAGCACCTGCAAATCGAGGCAATCCAATCGTGACGTTAAGGCCGGCTCGCCTCCGGTTGCGGACGCCGGCACGCTTATCCGGCGACCCCAGTCGCCATGCGGCGATCTCGACGCAGCAACCGTTGATAGTCGATGACCACCCAAGCGGCGAACAGCGGCGCGCAAATTGCCGCCGCAAGCAGCGTGGGGACCAGCGCGTTACTGAGTGTCGCCAAGGGAAATAGGTACAGCACATCCTCCGTCTCGAAGCCGCCGAGCGATGCTTGTTGAGTCGCAGCCTTGCCGAGCAGATCTTCGATGCGCATACGCAGATAAAAAATGAGTGCGACTGCCACGCCGGCCACCAACCCCAGCGCCGCGGGCGGAAGGCCCAGTTCGGTTCCCGCCCTTGTGCCGACGCCGATGCCGATCGCAATGAACAGCAGAATCGTCACCACGGCGTCGCTGGCCAAATCGTAGATATGTCCGATACGGCTGGTCTTGCCGGTCATACGCGCCAATTCGCCATCCGTGTGATCGAGGAAATTCGACGCGATGAGCAGCAGCGCCCCAACATTGGACCATACATAGCTTCCCGGTATGAAGGCCGCGGCCGCCGCCAGCCCGACGGCCAAACGCAACGTGGTCAGATGATTGGGGGTCACCCAGCTGTGGAGGAGCGGCGTCACCAAGCGTCGCGCCAAACGAGCATCCCAAGGGCGCTCAACCGCGGCGGCCTGGGGCAATGGTTCTGGATTCAGCATAACGGCATCTCTTGTGACGTATTTTACGTCAGATCGTGCGTGGTCATCAAAGTGAAATATCGGCCGCGTAGGAGCGGCGCCGCCGTCTAGGCGGATTTCATCGGCGCGCCGCAACGTGCCAGCACGCCGCGCAGATCGCGGATCGGAGGAAAGACTTCGTTGTTCCAATCCGCGCCCTGTGCATCGTAGGCTCTCTGCTCGTATTCAACGATCTCCTTGTCCTCGCGGAAAATGCTCTCGGTGAACCAAGTTACGAACGGCCAGACCAGGTGAATGATTCCCGGAAAACGCGGTTTCTTCACCGACAGATAGCCATAGGTTCGATTGGTTCGCTGCTCGGCATCCAGCGGCGTGTAGCCCAGCCAGACGTCGAGAACCGGAGCGTCCGACTGTTTGATGTCGCGTCCAACCCAGACTTTGAGACTTTGGGTCGGGTAGTCGGTGCGAATCCGCATGTGATCCGAGAAATCCTTCTTGGCCTCGCCGCGCTTGCGCATGAGGTCGACGATGACCTGTTCGCCGACCGACGATTTTCCCTCGGTGCGGCTGAAGCTGTATTCCACTTCAGCCCAGCTCTCGCCGTGATTGCGTCCTAAGCAGCGAGCGCGTATCGAGCCCATCTGTTTGCGATGCATGAATTGGTGATTCATGTCGAACAGGTTTTCGTGCATGAATGTGTAGTGACACGCGACCTCGCGGTTCAGCCGGCGAGTCTTGTAATCCTTGCGTTGCGATGAACCCAGAGTTGTCGGCACGCGACTCTCGGCGAGCATTGCATCGCCGGGAAAAACAAAAATCAAGCCATCGACTTCCCGAGCGGGATAGCTTCTGACGCCGGTGGGCAAACGCTCAGCACCCAGGTAGGGCACATTGACGCACTTGCCGCTGCAGCTATACACCCAGCCATGATAATGGCACTTCAAGTCATCGCCGCTGACCACGCCCAGATGCAAGGGAACTTGGCGATGCGCGCAGCGGTCCTCGAGTGCGAATACCTTGCCGCTGGTTCCACGGTAGAGGACGATGGGCTCGCCGGCGAAGCGCCGACCCAAGGTCTTGCCTGGCTTAAGTTCATCGGCCCACGCAAGCGGGTACCACTGGTCCGGGTGTGCGCCGATGCGGCGCAGATCCACCGCGTCAGCCGGATGTGCCGCTCTTAAGGTCGCTAAGTTCGAGACTTCGTCGGACATGGCCGGATTCTACCTGTTCGCGGCAGCGCATAGAAATGTACCGAATGGGCGAGCGATGCAGCCGCGATTACAGGTCATCCCGCGAGTGATTGGAGGCTAAGGTCGGAATCGAACCGGCGTACACGGCTTTGCAGGCCGCTGCATGACCACTCTGCCACTTAGCCCATAATCGAAAATAGGAACCCCGGACGGGCCGGGGTTCACGCCAAGTTTAGCTCATCCGCCCGGGCGATGGCGCTCAATCCGCCTCGTGCCTGTAGACCACGCCCGACTTCATCACGAACGAGACGTGCTGCAGCAATTTGATATCGCGAAGCGGATCGCCCTTCACCGCGATGATGTCGGCCCACTTGCCGGCCTCGAGCGAGCCTACCTTGTCGGACCATCCCATCAGGTCCGCCGCGTTCAATGTGCCGGTCTGAATGGCAGCGAGCGGCGACATGCCGAATTGCTCCACATATACGGCCAGTTCATGCGCATTCATGCCGTGCGGGTAGACGGCGGCATCGGTGCCCAGTGCGACTTTTACATGAGCGGCAATGGCCTTCTTGGCATTTGCTTTCGCGACGGCGCTGACGTCCATCATTTTCTGATAGTAGAACGGAGGCAGATGCCCGTTGACCTGTATCCAGTCGACGAGATAAGCGGTCGGCACGAAGTATGTGCCGTGCGCCTTCATCGCGGCGATGTCTTCGTCGTTCATATAAGAGCCGTGCTCGATGGAATCGACGCCCGCCTGGGTGGCCCAGAGAATTCCTTGGGCGCCGTGCGCGTGAGCCGCGACCCTGCGGCCCAGGCGATGCGCGTCGGCGACGATCGCCTTCAGCTCTTCCAGCGTGTACTGCGAAGCCTGCGGGTCATCGCCCTTCGATAATACTCCCCCGGTGGCGCAGATCTTGATCAGATCGGCGCCGTACTTGATGGTCTCGCGCACCTTGTGCTGCACGGCTTCGACACCGTCGGCGACACCGCCGCCCTGCGCGTGATACTGAAAGGGAAGCAGATTGTCGTCGCAATGACCGCCGGTAATTCCCAGCGGCGGTCCGCTGACCTGCATGTGCGGTCCTTCGATCAGGTCCGCATTGATTGAATCGCGTAGGTCGACGTCGGCAAATCCCTCGGCTCCGACATTGCGAACCGACGTAAATCCTGCTTGCAACGTGGCCTTGGCGTTGTGCGCGCCGATCAGCGCACTTTTTGCGATGCTGGTAGACAGCTCGTGATACGGGTCGAAATTCGTGTCCATCGTCAAATGGGTGTGCACGTCGATCAAGCCGGGCAACAATGTCATGCCGCGCAGATCAATTTCCTGATCCTGAGAACCTTTGGGCGTCGCGCCGCTCGCGGCAATGCCCGAGATTGCGCCGCCGCTGACGATGATGGTCTGGTCCGCGGCTTCGTTGCCGTTGCGTACGTCGAGCACGTGTCCTGCTCTGATTAAGATCCTCGCGCCTGACGCCGGCGGGTCCGCAGCCTGGGCGACGAACGCGAATTGAATGCCTGTGATCAACAGCAAAAGGCTGCGCTGCAACACGCTGGTTTTCATTGTAGTTCTCTCTCGTGAGCGCGCGGCGTTAAGGGATTGGAGCGGGAAACGAGGCTCGAACTCGCGACCTCAACCTTGGCAAGGTTGCGCTCTACCAACTGAGCTATTCCCGCCCTTAAACAGACGCGCAATTGTAGGGCCGTGCCGCCGATAGTCAAGGAGAAAGTCGGCAAACAACGCGGCTAAAGCGTTGAACACACCGGCTTTTTCACCGGCAGCGGCTACAGCCTGGAGCTGTCTCGCAGCTCGGGCCACGCCAGGCGCAGGTACAGCACCATCGACCACAGAGTCAGCACCGCAGCGATGGCAGTCAGCACCACGCCGAGCTTGTAGATCGCGATGCCGAGCAACGGATGATGAAACAACATCATCGACAGACCGGTGATTTGCATGATGGTTTTGTACTTGGCCAACTGCGACACCTTGATCCGGCCGCGGACGCCGATTTCTGCCATCCATTCGCGCAGGGCCGATACGGCGATCTCCCGGCCGATGATGACGATCGCCATGATCACGACAAACCAGCGCGCGTCGTCACTGACGATCAGCACCAGCGCGGCGGCCACGATCAATTTATCGGCGACGGGGTCGAGAAAGGCACCGAGCCGCGAGGTCAATCCGAGCTTGCGCGCAAAATAGCCGTCCAGCGTGTCGGTAATGCCGGCCAGCGCGAAGCCGATGCCGGCCGCCGGATGCGCCCACCAAAATGGCAGGTAGAACAGAATCATCACGCCGGGAATCATCAAAATGCGCAACCACGTCAACGTGTTCGGCAGATTCAAATGCGATTTTGGTTTAGCGTCCGGGATGGAGGTGTTCATAGATCACCTGAGCGAGTTCGCGCCCGAGGCCGCGAATTTGAACGAAATCATCGATGCCGGCACGCAGTATTCCTTGAAGTCCGCCGAACTGCTTCAGCAGCTCCCGCCGTTTGACCGGTCCCAACCCTGGAATGGTTTCCAGGATCGACTGGCTGTGGCGTTTGGCGCGTTTGCGCCGATGCCCTGCGATCGCAAATCGATGCGCTTCATCGCGCACGCGTTGAATCAGGTGCAATGCCCGTGAGTCCGGCGGCAGTATAGTGGGGGTGTCCTGACCCAACAAGAACAGCTGTTCCTGACCGGCGCGCCGGTCGACGCCTTTGGCGACCCCAATCAAGGCGATGCCCCCTACTCCCAGTTCCTCGAGCACCTTGGCTGCCTCTGCCAGCTGCCCCTTGCCGCCGTCGATCAGCAGCACGTCCGGCTTCGCAATCTCACCGTCGCGCACTCGCTTGTAGCGCCGCGTCAGCGCTTGGTACATGGCCGCGTAATCATCGCCCGGCTGGATTCCGCTGATATTGAAACGGCGATAATCGTTCTTCAGCGGCCCCTCGACGCCGAACACGACGCACGAGGCGACCGTGTCCGTGCCTCCGGTATGGCTGATGTCGAAGCACTCCAGCCGGCCCGGCGATTCCTCGAGGTCGAAAGCGTCGCGCAGGTCCTCCAAGCTGGATTCAATTCCGGCACGCGCCAGACGCCGCATGTTCAAGGCCTGCTCAGCGTTGTTGTGCACCATCTCCAGCCATCGCGCGCGGATGCCGCGCACCGAAGCGACAATCCGCACCTTGTGAGACAGGCGGTCGGCCAACGTGGTTTCCAGCAACTGCATTTCGTCGAAGTCCTGCTCGACGATGATCTCCGCAGGCGCGTCGCGCTCCAGGTAGTATTGCATGACGAATGCCGCGAGTACCTCCGGCAGTTCGGCAAACGGCGCCTTCGGAAAAAATGTGGTGCTGCCCAAGCTGCGGCCCGCGCGCACGAACATCAGCGCTACGCAATATTCGCCGTTGGCGGCGGCAATCGCGATGACATCGGCATCATGGTCGGCGCCCGCAGTCACGATCTGCTGCGATTGAATGACCTTGAGCTTTGCGAGCTGGTCGCGCAGCTGCGCGGCCTCCTCGAAATCCAATCGTTCCGCGGCGGCATCCATTCGCCTACCTAAATCCTCGCCAACCTCGTCGTTACGGCCTTCCAGCACTTTGATGGCCGCACTTACGTCACGCGCATAGGTCTCTTTGGGAATGAGGCCGACACAGGGGGCGGTGCAACGCTGAATCTGATATTGCAGGCAGGGCCGGGAGCGATTTGCAAAGTACGTATCGTCGCAGTTGCGGATGCGAAACAGCTTTTGCAGCTGTTGCAACGTATCGCGCACGGCGCCGGCCGACGGATAAGGCCCAAAATATTTCCCGGGTTCCTTGCGCGATCCGCGGTAGAAATTCAAGCGTGGAAATTCGTGCTGAGTTTCCAGATGCAGATACGGGAAGCTCTTATCGTCGCGCAGCACCACATTGAAGCGTGGGCGGTGCTTCTTGATCAGGTTGTACTCGAGCAGCAGCGCTTCGGTGTCGGAGTTCGTGATCGTCACTTCCATGTTCGCGGTCTTCGCGACCAGCGCCTGGACTTTCGGCTGAACATTGCTCGGCTGAAAATAAGAGCCCACGCGGCTCTTCAGGTTGCGGGCTTTGCCGACATAAAGAATCTGGCCCTCGCCATCCAGCATACGGTAGACGCCGGGGCGGCCGGGCAGACTATCGACGAAGACCTTGGAATCGAAGCGCGGCATCGATACGGCCGGCAGCGGCTCACGGTTATTCATGGCCGCCGCCGGCTCCGAATGCCAGCTCACGCGCCTTGCCGATGATGGCCTCGAACATGGGCGTGGTTAACCGGCGCGTCTGGGTGTTGTAGCGGCTGCAATGATAGGAGTCCAGCAGCACCCGCCGAGCGCCGAGCGCGTGCTGTGCGCCATGGACGAACGGGAATTGCCTGCTCGGCAAGTCAAACGCGCGCAGCACCGCCGCATGCGCGACCGCCCCCAGCGCCAGGAGCACACGCGCATCGGGGCTTAGCTCGAGCTCCGCGCGCAAGTACGCATTGCACTCCTTCACCTCGGCGGGCAGCGGTTTGTTTGCCGGCGGCAGGCACTTCACGGAGTTGGTGATCCGCGCGCCGATCAGCTTGAGGCCATCGTCTGCGGCGAGCGATTCGGGAGCTGAGGCCAGCGCGAATTTATACAGCGTGCGGTAAAGCAGTATGCCGGCGTGATCTCCGGTAAAGGGCCGCCCGGTGCGGTTCGCTCCGTGCATGCCGGGTGCCAGGCCCACCAGCACGAGGCGCGCGCGCGGGTCGCCGAAGGGCGGTACGGGGCGGCAGTAATAGCCAGGTTCCTCGGCGTGCACGGCGTCCAAGAACGCGGCTAGACGGGGGCAGCGCCTGCAGTCGGCATCAAAAATCGGATTCATGCTCGAGACGGTGTATCACAGCGCGTGCGCATAATAAAAAACGGGCTACGCGGATCACCGCGTAGCCCGCCATCGATCGCGCTTGGACTTTGGACTAACCCGAGCGCAACTGAACCTAGCCCAGAAGGCTTGAGAACCTGTCAGACCCCGTTATCGAGGAAAAGATTCCACGCAGTCGCCAATGTTTTCATCGGCTCCGAACTGGAGCGGCTTTGGGGCGCCCTAGGGCTCGGCTGCGGGGAAGGTTCGAGATCCAGAATAGCACCTGCGGCCGGTGGGGCAAGCCGGGTTTTTAAAAACTGCGCCCGCGCCGGGGCTCTGAAGCGGCATATTTTATGTAACTATTTGAATATGCTGCGTTTTATCACAGAGTGGCGCCCTTCTAAATTCGCGCTCCGGTCCGAAGGGTAAGGAGCATTTTCATGCCGTGGCGGGCACGAAGCGTAATCAAGCCCTGGGGCTCGACAGGATGGCCCGGCACCATCCGAAGCGTATAGCGCTGCGCGAGCGTTGCCAGCAGGATGGTGGCTTCCGCCAGGGCAAAAGCCGCGCCGATACAAATACGTTTGCCGCCGCCGAACGGCAGATACGAAAAACGCGCGCGTGCTGCCGACTGTTCGGGGGAAAAGCGCTCCGGATCGAAGCGTCCCGGATTTTCCCAAAGCTTGACATGGCGATGGAGCAGCCAGGGTGCGATCATCACGGTCGAGCCTTTGGGGATGCGCCGGCCGACCAGCGTGTCCTCGCCGATCGCTGCCCGAGCAATGGTGTGCACGGGCGGATAAATGCGCATCGATTCCTCGACCACCATGCGCGAATAGCTGAGTTTGCTCAGATCCTCGTGGGTGGGAGCGCGGCCGCCCAGCACCGAATCGAGCTCGGCATGCAATCTCGCTTCCTCGACCGGATGCTGCGACAAGAGAAACCAGGTCCACGTCATTGCCATGGCCGTGGTCTCGTGACCCGCCAGAAAAATGGTGATGACGTGGTCGCGCACTTCTTGCGCCGTCATGCCGCCGCCGGTTTGCTCGTCGCGGGCTGCGACCAATCTGGCCAGCAGGTCTTTGGGATAGGCACTCGGGTCGCGCGTACGTTCATCGATCAGCCTGTCGATCACCTGATCGAATTCGCCGAGCGTGCGTTGCGCGACGTTTCTGCGCGGCAATGCGGCCAACCATCGGGGCCAGCCCAGCATGTCCATGATGTTTGGCCGCATCTGCGCTTGGTAACGTCCCGCGCTGCGGCCCATGATGGTGACGATGTCGTCCGAATCGCTCGAAAACATGGTGCGGGAAATAATGTTGAGCGTCACTTGCATCATGGCGGTAGACGCATCGATCCCGGTGTCGGCGGGAACCTTTGCCCACTCGGCCAGCAGTTCCTCGGCCGCGGCCGTCATGATGGGTGTATAGGCCGCAACGCTGCGGTGATCAAAGGCCGGCGACATCGCACGGCGATGCTGCCGCCAGGTCTCGCCTTCCGAGGTAATGAGACCCTTCCCCAATCCCGGCTCGAGAATTCGGCGTGTAATTTCCGTCTTTTGATAGTTCGCAGCATTGTCGATCAGCACACGCTTGATGGCCGCCGGATCGTTGACCAGGAACAATCGCCGTCCCAACATTTTTCGTTCCAGGATGTCCTGCTCGTACGCCTCCTGAGCAAAGGATTCGATTGCGCTCTCGCGCAACGCACGCACAAACTCAAAGAAGCTGAGGCGGCGCCGGCGCGGCACGGGCGCGGGCAGGACCGGAGCGGAAACAGGATTGTGAAGGATCGTCATGAGGGCAATCTAACATGGGGCACCGGCGTGTCCGAATCCCACTCGGGCTGTGATTACTTAATCCCGTCGTCACGCGGCCATCCACCAGAATAAATGCTAATTACTACTTATATATCAATAATATACGTAATCTATATAGACTGTACTAGAAGTATTGGCGCCATCCATCGTATGGTTTTCGGTGCGCCCATAAGTGCCTGTTATTCATCTCATCGCCCAGCGCTGCGGAGGATAATGGCCGCATGAGTAAGGAACGCGATTTGCTTCCCTGGGTTTTGGGCGCCCTATGCCTAGCCGCCATTGCCGTTGCCATTACCGCGGTATCGTCCAGCAAGTCCGAGCCGCCCGCAGCGCGCGCGCGTCTGGCCGCCGCCCCGTCAACGCCCACATCTATTTTGCGGGCGCCCGCACCGTCGCCCACGCCATCGGCGCCCACGGCATCGGCGCCCACGGCATCGGCGCCCACGGCATCGGCGCCTGTGCAGGCGCAAGCCGCGCCTGAGTCGTCGGTACCCAGCGGCCAGATTTGGGAATGCACGACAAAGGGTGTCAAGACTTTTTCGAATAACCCCTGCGGCGACAAATCCACGCTGCTGCAAATTGCCCCAATCAATACGATGAATCCGACACCGGCAGTTCATTACGCCCGCACTTATGCGCCTGAGGTGGGCTACGCAGAATCCGATAGTTCGGATCAAGCGCCCTATTCCGACCAAACAAGCGCGGAATCCGTCGGCGACTCCTACGCGATCATTCGCGGCGCCGGCTTTATACCGCGGCGTCGCCCCGAACACACGCATCACAGGCCGATGCCTAATCACCGTAATTCCGGGCCGATAGCGCGGAAGTACTAAAACAGAAGATACGCAAATAGAATTCGCGGCGCGCGAACGGAGCTTGACCGGCATGCCGATTGTTGGGACCCTTCCATGAGGGAGGCAACATGACAAAGCGAACCTTGCCGGCCGGTTGGTTGAAACGACTCGCTCTGCGGAACTTTCTCGTGGCGCTGGCGCTTGCTTTACCAGCCTTTACCGCCGCGGCGCAGGACCCGAAGATCGATTCGACGACCGTCGTCGCGCCGAGGGATCACGCTGCGGTGGAACGTGAGATCGGATCATTCGTCAACGCCATCGCGGTCAAGCCCGGCGATCAATCGCTGGCTCGGTGGCAGTCGCAAATTCCCTTCTGTCCGCTGGTGGCCGGCCTGCCTAACAAGGATGGCGAATACATTTTGTCGCGAGTCTCGAAAATCGCCGCCGCGGCCGGCGCACCGCTTGCGCCTGAGCATTGCAAGGGCAATTTCTTCATTGTCGTGACCTCGGATCCCGAGGCCATGATCAAGGCGTGGAGCAAACGCGACGTACGCATGTTCGGCGACGAAGCCGATCAGGGTGGAACGAAGATACGCGAGTTCAGCGCATCCCGCCCGATTCGCGTGTGGTACAACGCCCAATACTACGAGTTGGATGGAACGCCGCTTGGCAACACCGAAGGCCGCGTGGACCAGAGCGCTCGCGCAACCCGCCTCGAGGTCAATTCCTATCGAGTGCTCTCCTCGGTCGTGGCGATCATCGATACGCGGCGCATGAAGGGAGTCTCATTCGGCCAAGTAGCGGCCTACGTCGCAATGATCGGACTCGCCCAAATTCGACCCGAGGCGAATGTGGCCGAAGCTCCCTCGATCCTCAATCTATTCGCGGACACCGGCAAGGCTCCCCCCAGCCTGACCGCTTGGGACGAATCGTTTCTGAAGGCGGTGTACGGAACGCGCATCACCGACCGGCAGCAACTAGCGGAAGTAAAGGCCGCCATGGTGCGCGACGTTGCCCCCTAGCCAGAACGCCCTGGCGCTGGTGACCGGTGCTTCCCGCGGCATCGGCCGCGTGATCGCCCTGCAGCTTGCACAGCGGGGTGTGCGCGTGGCGCTTCACTACCGTAACAATCGCAAGGCGGCGGAAGAAACCCTGGCGAGTCTGCCCGGCGTCGGACACGCGAGCTTTGCCGCAGACCTTTCGGACCCGGCGCAGGCGAACCAACTTTGGAAACACGTGGCCGAATCTCTCGGCGCCGTCAATATTCTGATCAACAACGCGGGACTGTATATCTTTCATCCGCCCTTAAAAACCGCCTTCGACGCCTGGCTATTTGCGTGGCAGCACACCCTGACGACCAATCTCGTCGGCCCGGCGAGTTTGTCGCTGCTTGCGGCCCAAGGCATGGCTGCCCGCGACGCGGATCCCATATTCGGCCGCGGTCGAATCGTCAACATTTCGTCGCGCGGCGCGTTCCGCGGCGAACCTGATTCCCCCGCCTACGCTGCCAGCAAGGCCGGTCTCAATGCCATGTCGCAATCCTTATCCAAGGCGCTGGCCGCGGAAGCGATCTACGTTTACTGCCTCGCGCCCGGCTGGGTTGAGACCGAAATGGCGACCAGCCACCTTGAAGGTCCGGACGGGCCGGCGATCCTCGCACAGCATCCCTTGGGGCGGGTGAACCGCGCCGACGAGGTCGCGAGTGCCGCCGTGTACTGCGCGCTCGATGCACCTGCTGCGATGACCGGCTGCGTCATCGACGTCAACGGCGCGAGCTATCTGCGCACTTGAGTCCCTCGCGCGACTCGCATGCGTGCACTCAACGTGCTCGCGTCGCGCCGTCCCCTAGCCCGGCGCGCTGCGAAATATCAACGGCAATTCGGGCCGCAGGTCGAAGCATTGTCCTGGTGGACCCTCAAAGAGAATCTCGAGCATCGGCTGCGGCGATTCAAAGTAGCTCACCAGTCCGTGCCGCTCGGCGCACCGCGACGCCGCCGACAGGGCGCTGCAACCGCGCACGCCCACCGACAGAGCGTAAATTCGGCGGATCGGCAGCGCGTGCTCAACATCGCTGCCGCGCTCCGCGCGCTTGAGGAACGGCAAATAGAAAAGCTCCGGCTCAAGAAGGGTCGTACCCTCGGCAACCTGTATGGTGAGCCCCGGCGGCAAATAAGCGGGCTCGTAGTGCCACGTCGGAAACGGGGCCGCTGTGGCTTGCGCACTCGACGGTCTGAAAATAATTCCGAACGGAGAGATCGCGCCGTCAAGGCGTTCGCATCGATCCCAGAGGCGCGTGCGGCGCGTGCGCTCATTTTGTGCCTCGGCGGAATCCGACACCCACACCAGCTCGAGCATGAAGTTTTCGAAGAAGAATCGGCGATTGGCCGTGCCTTGGCCCGGGTGCGTGTTGCGCGGACCCTCGATTAGCCCCAGGCGCAGCAGCGCGTCTGCCTCAGGGGCATCTTTGCTGCAGCCAATGAAGGCATGATCTATTTCGAGCCGCACAGCGTCACTCAGGCAGTTGGCCTCCCAGCAGGCCGGCGAGCATCCGATCCAGCGCTCCGGTCAGCTCGAGATAGGCGAGCACCGGCAACAGCAATATCGAGATGACGGCGCAGACCCGCACGAAGCGCGCAACTAACGGCGATCTGGCGTTTCCCGCGCAGCGATACGTGGCGACCGTCACATAGAGGCTGAAGAACAGCCCGAGAATCGTGTAAATGCGCATGATGAACTGATTCTCGGGATTGAGAAACAATTCGATCGAGCCAAACAACAGCGAGCCCACGATCCCGTAAAGCCAGATCACCCGCGACAGTGAGGTCTTCCCTTCCAGAGGCTCCTTCAAGAAATTGGCAAGTGTCATCGTCTTTAGGCCGCCGGCCGCGGCGCCTTGGCCTTCAGATGCCGTGCGCCCGCGCGGCGCGCAATCAACATGGCCAATTCCAGCGCCTGCTCTGCGTTCAGGCGCGGGTCGACTTGGGACCGGTACGCCCTTACCAGATCATTCTCGGTCAATCCGCGCGCACCGCCGACGCACTCGGTCACATCCTCTCCGGTGAGCTCGATGTGCACGCCGCCCAGCATCGAGCCCGCTTCGCTGTGAATGCGAAACGCAGCCTCCACCTCGCCCAATATATTATCGAAGCGCCGCGTCTTGACGCCGCCTGCCGTGGTCTCGGTGTTGCCGTGCATGGGATCGCAGACCCACAGCACCTGCGAGCCGGTGGCGCGGACCGCGCGGATCATGCCGGGCAGCCGTTGCTCGATGTCCTTGACGCCGAATCTATGGATCAGCGTCAGGCGGCCCGGCAGATTTTGGGGATTCAAGACTTGAATCAGTTCCTGCAGCCACTCAGCGCTCATCGATGCGCCGACTTTCACGCCGATGGGGTTGGCTATCCCCCGAAAGTACTCGACATGTGCGCCGTCGATGTTGGCAGTGCGCATGCCGATCCAGGGCATGTGCGTCGACAAGTTGTACCAGCGCTTTTGCCGCTCGATGTAGCGCGTCTGCGCCTGCTCCGAGAGCAGATGCAAGCCCTCGTGACTGGTGTAGAAATCGACACGCGTGGCGGCGTGCACGCGCTGGCCGCTCATCGATTCGAAAAAATCCATCGACTCGGCAATCGAGTCGACGATCTGCTGGTACGCGTCGCGCAGCGGCGCATGCCGCAAGAATCCCAAGTCCCAGTATTCCGGGTGATGCAAGTCGGCAAAGCCGCCATCTATCAAGGCGCGCACGAAATTCAACGTCAGCGAGGCGCGCTCATAGCCCCGCAGCAAAAGTTCCGGATCCGGCTCGCGTTCCGCTGCGGTAAACCCAGGCCGATTGACGTTGTCGCCACGGTAGCAAGGCAGCGTCAGGCCGTCGCGGGTCTCGGTATCGGCCGAGCGCGGCTTGGCGTATTGGCCGGCAAACCGCCCCACGCGCACGATGGGTTTCTTCAGGCCCTGCAGCAGGACCAAGCTCATCTGCAGCAGGATCTTCAGCCGTCTTGCAATATTGTCCGATTCGCAGTCCTCGAAACTTTCGGCGCAATCGCCGCCCTGCAGCAGAAATTGCTCGCCGCGCTGCGCCCGGGCGAGCTTGGCGTTGAGCGCCTCGATCTCCCAGGAAACCACCAACGGCGGCAGCCGGCTCAAGGAGGCGACCGCACGCTCCAAAGCGGGTGCATCGGCATATTTGGGCTGTTGCGCGGCAGGACGGCCCTGCCAGGTCGCGGGATGCCAATTGGTCAGGGCGGGAGTGTGCGACATCGCGTGAATGCTAGCGTTGTACGCTCTGCCAAGTCAAAATGCGGCCCCTTCACTCATGACCGGCTGATCCGAGACTCGAACTATGAAGCAAAGCAGCAATCCGCTCGAAACCTTGGGGCTTCGGGACATCAACGCCGGCGCATGGTCCGGGACTCATGGCTGGAGCACGGATACAAGCGGAGCCGTGATCGAATCGATCAGTCCTGCGAGCGGCCGGCGGCTGGCGCAGGTGCGCGGCGCAAGCGCCGCAGACTATGAGCACGTCATGAGCGCAGCCGTGGCTGCCGCCGCAGCGTGGCGGCGCGTGCCGGCGCCGAAGCGCGGCGAGGCGGTGCGTCTCATCGGCGAGGAGCTGCGCATCATCAAAGGTGCACTCGGCAGCCTGGTCTCGCTGGAAAACGGCAAGATCAAGGCTGAGGGCGACGGCGAGGTTCAAGAAATGATCGATATCGCCGATTTTGCGGTCGGACAGGCGCGCATGCTCTATGGCAACACCATGCACTCGGAACGGGCGCAGCATCGCATGTACGAACAATGGCATCCGCTCGGCGTGGTGGGCGTGATCTCCGCGTTTAATTTTCCCGTCGCCGTATGGGCTTGGAATGCATTCTTGGCCGCAATCACCGGCAATGCCACCGTGTGGAAGCCCTCGCCGAAGACCTCGCTGTGTGCCCTCGCCGTACAGCAGGTTTGCAACCGCGTCATGGAACGGCTTTCACTGCCTGCGATATTCCAAGTTTTCATCGATGCGGGGACGGTGCTTGCCGGCCGATTCGTCGATGATCGCCGTGTCGCGCTGCTGTCATTTACGGGATCCACGCAGGTCGGCAAGCAGGTCGGCGTGCGCGTCGCCGAGCGTCTTGGCAAGAGCCTGCTCGAGCTGGGCGGCAACAACGCGCTCATCGTGGATGAGCACGCTAATTTGGACCTCGCGGTGCCTTCAATCGTATTCGGCGCCGTGGGAACGGCCGGCCAGCGCTGCACGACCACCCGGCGCGTGCTCGTGCATCGCTCGCGGGCTGCGGAGCTCGAGCGGCGCCTGGTGGCCGCCTACGCACAGGTGCGCATCGGCGATCCGCTCGACCCGGACACCCTCATGGGGCCCTTGATCGATGCAAATTCGGTATCGCGCTACACCGCCGCCATCGCCGCAGCACGAGCGGCAGGCGGACAGGTGCTGTACGGCGGCAAGGTGCTCGAGAAGGCCGGCAATTTCGTCGAGCCCACCATCATTCGCGCCGATGCCGGCATGGCCGTGGTGCGCACTGAAACATTTGCGCCCATTTTATATCTCTTGAGCTATGACACGCTCGAGGAGGCCTTGGCGCTGCAGAATTCGGTGGCGTACGGCCTTTCGTCCGCCATTTTTTCGGACAGCTTGCAGGCCACGGAGCGATTCCTTTCCGCCGACGGCAGCGACTGCGGAATTGCCAATGTAAATCTAGGCACATCCGGCGCCGAGATCGGCGGTGCGTTCGGCGGTGAAAAGGACACGGGCGGCGGCCGCGAGGCCGGCTCCGATTCGTGGAAGGCATACATGCGCCGCCAGACCAACACCATCAACTGGAGCGGACAAATGGCACTCGCGCAAGGAATTAAATTCGACGTCTAGCGGCGTAACCATGCCTCGATTTCCGCCGCTCGCTGCGTCAAGCGCGCCGCGGAAATGGGACCTAGGGTTTTCAATTCCTGGGCGTAGAGGGAAACACGGTATTCCTCGATCCAAAAGCGCAGTTCTTCGAGCCTCGGCGTCCAGCGCAATTCAGCCGCCAGTTGCTGCTGCAGCGCCTGATGGCGAGCCGACCAGTCCTGAAGCTCTGCCGCAAGCTGCTTCGGTTCGCCGCCGCGTACTGCGTTGCGCTGCCAGCGGCGCTGCTCCGCCTTTAAATAGCGCGGCAGCTGGCGCAACCAATCCATCGAAGCCGCTTGCAGCGACCGGTGATCGAATAGCCCGTGCAGATGCCGGCGAGTCTCCTCAGCGGCATCGGAGAGAATATCGGCGCGTGCATGCTCCAACGCCTGGCGTACTGCTGCTGCCTGCTTGAACCAGTCCGACGCCGTGGAGATGGTCTCTTCCACGCAGGGATAGAGCCGCTCGCGTCCTCGATCGACCGCGGCATTGAAGGCGGCGCGCGTGCGCGGCGGCTCGCCATCCGCGAAACAGGCGCTGCGAAATGCAAGCTGCAGCAACGTGTCCGCCAATTCATCGCCGCGCAGGTAGGCGCTGGCGCTCAGCAGGAGCGCAACGGAACGCTCGACGGTCTTGGCCAAATCCCGGGATTGACGCTCGAGCATGACTCGCGCCAGCCGCACGGCGCCCTGTCGCCAGGTGCGCTGCGCCTCTTCATCGCTCCATTCATATTGCGGCTGCAGTATCGAGTCCCGCTGACGCAGTGTTGGGTAAACCGAAATCGAGCCCTGCTCCAGCGCGAGAGGCACGCGATCGGGCAATTCGTCAATTTCAAACTTGCGCCAACTGCCGATGAGCGGGTAGGCCGCGCGCGCGCGGCGTGCAAGTTCAGCTTCAGCTGCCGCGGCAGTTTGCCTGCGCAGCTGCGCAAGATCGCTGCCGCGCGCGATCGGTTGGCCGCCCTGCAGAATGGTCAGGTGCGCGGTGAGGTGGGCGGGAACTGCCGCGGCTGCGAAGCGAATCAGATGCTCAGGCACAGCACGCCGTTCTTTGAGCCATGCTTTCAAGCGGTCTATATCCGCGGCGCCGGCCGGTGTTTGCGCCAGAAACTCCGCGGCGCTGGCCGCAACCGGGATCAAGCCGCGGCGCGCTTCCTTCGGCAGCGAGCGCAGCAGCGCCTCGATGCGCGGCGCCGCCAAGCCCGGAATCGCGGCATCGACCAGCGCGCGCGTGAGTCCGGGCAGCGCCAGCAAAGGCACTTTGATGTCGGCGCCGTCCTGAGCTTCGCCCGGAGCGAAGCGATATTCGACCGGGACGCTCAATCCGTCCACACGCGTCTGTTCAGGGAAGCGATCAAGCGCTTCTGGTTCCGGCAGCCGCGCAAAAATGTGCGCCGGCGTCAAGGTCAAGCTTGCGCGTTGGTCCGGCGCGAGGTGGCGGCTGAAGTGCTCCAAGGTCGCGGCGCTGGAGACCTGGCGCGGCAGGTGCTGATCGTAAAAATCGACGAACGATTCGGCGCCCTGCAGCAAGTCGCGCGTCCGCAGGCGCTCCTCGGCCTGCTGCGCCTCGCGCACGGCGGCATCGTTCGCGGCCAGCCACTCGGGCCGGCGCCGCAGCCGCTGATATACCAATGCTTCACGCGCGAAAATGCGGCGCGACTCCTCCGGCGCGATCGGCCCATAGTTCACGATGCGTCCCGCGCTCAAAATGAGGCCGAGGAAAGTGACCCGCTCACGCGCGGTCACTTCCTCGCGTGCTTCATCCCAATCGGGCTCCAGATATTCGCGCTTGACCAGATGCGCCGCGGCTGCCTCGACCCACGTGGGCTCGATTTCCGCCACGCGCCGCGCAAATACACGCGAGGTCTCGACGATGCTCGCCGCCATGAGCCAACGAGGACGCCGGCGAGCCAGCGGCGAGCCCGGGAAAATTTGAAAATGCACGCCGCGCGTTCCGCTGTACGCCCCGTCCTCGCCGCGCGAGCCCACCATGGTGCAGAAGCCTGCCAGCAAGGAGCGATGCACGCCGGTGTAGCTCGCCTTGATGCTTTGCGCGACGATGCCGACCTCGCGCGCCCGGTCGAGGACCTGCGTGTAGACATCGTCCCACTCGGACAGCCGCAGCAAGGACAAGCGGCGCTCCTTGCACCAGCGGCGCAGCTCGCGCCGCGGGCCCTCGCGGGCCAGTCGATAGGCGCTCCAAAGCTTGAGCAGCCCGGAAAACTCGGATTTACCATCCTCGAAGGCGGCGCCGGCCGGCGGATCATCGCCCGCCCGCACGGCCGGCGAATCATTGCCCACACGCACGTCCGGCACACTCAAGCCGGAGACGATGGCCAACAACTCTCGTTGCGCATGAAAGCGTTTGCTCTCCAGCAACGCCCGGCTCAAGCGTGGATCGAGCGGCAGCCGCGCCATCGCCCTGCCGCGGCGCGTGATGCACCGATTCTCATCGAGTGCCTGAAGCTCCTGCAGCAGGCGATAGCCGTCATTGAGCGCGCGTGAATCGGGCGCGTCAATGAAAGGAAACTCCTCTGCCTGGCCTAGCCCATCGGCTGCCAATCGCAGCAGCAGCGCCGCCAGATTGGTACGCAGGACCTCGGGCTCCGTGAAGGCGGCCCGCTGTTCATAGTCCTCTTCAGTGAATAGGCGCAGGCACAGGCCCGCACCGAGCCTGCCGCAGCGGCCCTTGCGCTGATCGGCACTGGCTCGTGCGATTGGCTCAATGGGCAGGCGCTGCAGCCGGTTGCGTACGCTGTAGCGGCTGATGCGTGCAAGGCCGGTATCGATGACGGCGCGAATACCCGGGACGGTGATCGATGTTTCAGCCACATTGGTCGACAGCACGACACGCTGGCGTGCACCGCGCTGAAAAATCTTGCTCTGCTGCTCCCAAGACAGACGCGAGTACAAGCTCAAGACTTCGATGCGCGATTGCAGCTCGCGCTCCAAGAGCTCGCTGACGTCGCGGATCTCCCGCTCGCCCGGAAGAAACACCAATATATCGCCGTTGCCGATATCGCCGGGTTCAGTGAATATCTCTTGACAGGCCTCGAGCACGGCGGGCGGCAGGTCGAGTTCTTCGTCATCGGTGGCGCCGCGGTAGCGTGTTTCAATGGCGAAGCTGCGGCCGCTGACGGTGATGATGGGCGCACCATCGAAGAATCGCGATACCCGCTCGACGTCCAGCGTCGCGGAGGTCACGATGAGCTTCAGGTCCGGCCGGCGCGGCAGCAAGCGTTTGAGGACGCCGAGCAGCAAATCGACGTTGAGCGTGCGCTCGTGCGCCTCGTCGACGATGATAGTATCGTAACGGCGCAGCATCGCATCGGAAGTCAGTTCGGCGAGCAACAACCCATCGGTCAGCAGCACGAGCCGCGTGGCATCGGATACCTGGTCTGCGAAGCGCACCCGAAATCCCACGCCCCGGCCCAAACCCTGGCCCACTTCCTCGGCAATGCGTGCTGCCAAGGCGCGCGCCGCCAGACGCCGCGGTTGCGTGTGGCCGATCAATCCTGCCGTGCCGCGGCCCGCCTCCAAACAATACTGCGGAAGCTGGGTACTTTTCCCCGATCCGGTCTCGCCGGCGACGATGAGCACCTGGCGCTCGGCGAGCGCCTGCAAAATCGCTTCGCGCCGCGCGGTGATCGGCAATTCCGGATCGTGCCTGAACGCGAACTGCTGTGCCGAGCGCGCTGCGGCCAGGCGGGCAGCCCTATTTTCCTCGATCATGGCTTACTCGCCACGCTTGACGGCTTGCCAGAGACTCTCTTGGGCGGCCAGATCCAGCTCCGCGAACACTTGACCGCGCTGCGCCGCCAACGCCTCCATGCCGCGAAAGCGACGCTCGAATTTCGCATTGGCGGCGCGCAAGGCCGCTTCCGCATCGACCTCCAATTTCCGCGCGAGATTCGCGGCCGCGAACAAAAGATCGCCGATCTCTTCAAAAATCTCAGGCGACGCGCCGCCTCCGTCGCGCGACGCTGCGCGCACTTCCGCCAGCTCCTCATCGACCTTGTCGGCGCATTGGCCCGCATGCTCGAAATCGAACCCAACGCGGGCGGCGCGCTTGCTGAGCTTATAGGCGCGGAGCAGCGCCGGCAGGGTCTTCGGTACTCCGTGCAACGCCGAATCCGCCGTCGCGGCGCGTTCCGCAGCCTTGATGTTCTCCCACGCCGCACTTTGCTCGGCCGTGCTCAAGGGCCGGCTGCCGCCGAAGACATGCGGGTGGCGCCGCGTGAGCTTGTCGCAAATGGCTCCCGCCACCGCGTCGAAATCGAACTCGCCGGCTTCCCGCGCCATTTGCGCGTGGAACACCACCTGGAACAAGAGATCGCCGAGTTCGGATTTGAGATCGCCCAGATCGCCGCGTTCGATCGCATCGGCCACCTCGTAGGCCTCCTCGATCGTAAAAGGCGCAATGCTCGCGAAGCTCTGCCGGCGGTCCCATGGGCAGCCATCGGCGGCACGCAAACGCGTCATGATCGTCAGCAGCTCGGTTAGGCGCGCGCTCATGTTGAGCCCGCAGGCGCTCGAGGCCGCAGCAGCAGCCGCCGCAAGGTCATCAGCATCCCGGCGGTGGCGCCCCAGATATTGCGTTCGCCGTAGGGAATGTCGTGAATGTCGACGGTCAACTCGCCGATCTTACGCTGGCGGGATTTGTGATTGGCGGCGTCCAAGATATAGTCGAGCGGTACTTCGAAAACATCGTGCACCTCTGCAGTGGCGATTTTGAGCTGATATTGCGGCTTGACGAAGCCCACCACGGGTGTCACGCGGAAGCCCGTGATCACGATGTGGTCGGGCAAGTAGCCGGCGAACTCCACCAGTTCGGACTCGAGCCCTATCTCCTCGAACGTCTCGCGCAGCGCCGCTTGCCAGGCATCGGCATCCTGGGGTTCGATGCGGCCGCCTGGAAAACTAATCTGGCCGGCATGGTCCTTGAGCGTGGTCGCGCGCTGCGTCAGCAATACCGTCATTCCCGCGTCATGCTCCACCAGCGGCACGAGCACCGCCGCCGGGGTGCGGCGCGTCGGCAAGGTCGCACGGACCCGAGCGGCAACCTCGGGCGGCGCCGCGGCCAGCCAGTGCATGTCTTCCTCAGGGGTCGACGGCGACGGATCGAGCGCAGCGCGGATGTGCTGTTTGGTGAAGAGCGCGTCCATCGTCTATTTCAGCCGCCGGCGCCCTTGATGCCTCCCTCCGTGAGGGACTTAGGATCCAATAGCCGCTTGAGTTCATCGATGCTCAAGTCGGTCATCTCGGCGGCCACATCCAGAATGGGGCGGCCTTCCTTGTAGGCTTTTTTTGCAATCGCTGCACCCTTCTCGTAGCCGATGCGCGGATTGAGCGCGGTGACCAGGATTGGATTGCGTGCCAACGCCTCTTGCAATCGATCAGTGTTGACGCGAAATCCCGCCAATGCGTGATCCGCCAGGTTGCGGCTGCCGATCGCAAGCAATTCGATGCTCTGCAGAAGGTTGTAGGCAATCACGGGCAGCATGACGTTCAGCTGGAAATTTCCCGACTGGCCTGCCAAGGTTATGGTCGAATCATTGCCGATTACCTGTGCCGCAATCATGGTCATGGACTCGGCCACCACCGGATTCACTTTGCCCGGCATGATGCTGCTGCCCGGCTGCAGTGCGGGTAATGCAATCTCCGCGAGGCCCGCGAGCGGTCCGCTGTTCATCCACCGCAAGTCATTCGCTATCTTCGTGAGGCTGACGCTCAAGACCTTGAGCTGGCCCGACAGCTCCACGGCCGTATCCTGGCTCGACAATGCCTCGAAATAATTTGCGCTCGGTTGAAATGCGATTCCCGTGCGCTCTGCGAGATGATGCGCGAATACGGCGCCGAATTTCGCGCGCGCATTGATTCCCGTTCCCACCGCGGTGCCGCCTTGCGCCAATGAATGCAGCCGCGGCGACACGGACTTCAAGCGCGTTTCGCAGGCAGCGATTTGCGCCTGCCAAGCGCCCAATTCCTGCCCGAGCGTAATGGGCATCGCATCCATCAGGTGCGTGCGGCCGGTTTTGACGATCGCGGCAAACTCCGCGCCCCGCGCCGCCAAGACTTCCCGTAGCCGTGCGAGCGCCGGCAGCAGTTGTTCCTGCAACTGCAATGCGGCCGAGACATGGATGGCGGTCGGCACCACATCGTTGCTGCTCTGACTCATGTTCACTTCGTCGTTCGGATGGACCGGCGATCCGAGCGAGCGGGTTGCGAGCGAGGCAATCACTTCGTTGGCGTTCATGTTGCTGCTGGTGCCGGAGCCGGTCTGGAATACATCCACCGGAAACTGGTCGTCGTGGCGGCCGGCGGCCACCTGCAGCGCCGCCGCTTCTATTGCGGCGGCAACCTGCGGCGGCAGGTCGCCCAGTTCCGCGTTCGCTTTTGCCGCCGCGTGCTTGATCAGGGCCAACGCGCGGATGAAGCCGCGCGGCATGCGCAGGCCGCTGGGCGGAAAGTTCTGAATGGCGCGCTGCGTCTGGGCGCCCCATAATGCGTCGGCCGGTACATCGAGCGCGCCTAAACTGTCGCGCTCGACGCGGGTGGTTGCTGTCATCGCGCCTTACTCCGCAGGATTAGGCTTGTTTACGGTAGAATCCTCTATTCTACCACTCAAGCTGCCGGCGCTCCGATGTCCACTTTTTTCACCGACGCTCTGTCTCCCTTGGACGGCCGCTATGCCGCCAAGCTCGTCGAGGTGCGCCGCCTGTTCAGCGAAGCGGGTTTGATGCGCGAGCGCGTGCGGGTGGAGTGCGCCTGGATTCTTGCGCTGGCGGCCGGCCCTGCGTCGCAAGTGTTGGCGAATTTACCCGCAGCTGCCCGCGAGCTTTTGGCATCGCTCGCCGGCAATCCGCAGACGACCGATGTTGCCGCCATCAAGCAAATTGAGGCGCGCACCAATCACGATGTCAAGGCGGTCGAATACTGGCTGCGCGCGGAACTGCAGGCGCGCGGTGCGGCCCCCGCCGCGTTGGAGTGGGTGCATTTTGCGTGCACGTCGGAGGATATCAATAATCTGGCGTACGCCCTGATGCTCAAGAGCGCCCGTGCGGCGCTGCTGTTGCCCATGCTCAGCAACCTCGGCGCCATGCTGGATGCGTTGGCGTACCGTCACGCCGGTGCCGGAATGTTGGCGCGCACGCATGGCCAGGCAGCGACGCCGACGACGATGGGAAAGGAATTCGCGAACTTTGCAGCGCGTCTCGAATCGCAGCGCAGCGGCATCGAGCGGGTCGCTATTCTCGGCAAGATGAACGGCGCGGTGGGTAATTTCAACGCGCATGTAGCCGCCCTGCCGCGGATCGACTGGCCGGCATTCAGCGCCGCATTCGTCGGTTCGCTGGGACTGCAATTGAATAGCTACACCACTCAAATCGAGCCCCACGATTGGATCGCAGAGTACTGCCACGCGCTGATGCGCGCGAACACCGTGTTGCTGGATTTCTCTCGCGACATGTGGAGCTACGTTTCGATGGGCTACTTCAAGCAGCGGCCGGTCGCCGGAGAAGTCGGCTCCTCGACCATGCCTCACAAGATCAATCCGATCGACTTCGAAAATGCCGAGGGCAACCTTGGCCTCGCCAATGCACTGCTGGGCTACTTCGCCGACAAGCTGCCCATCTCGCGCCTGCAACGCGACCTGACCGATTCGACCGTGCTGCGCAATATCGGCACGGCCATCGGGCACTGCGTGCTCGCCTTGAAATCGCTCATGACGGGACTCGAAAAGATCGAGTTGGATTCGGCGCGAATGGGCCTGGATCTAGACCGCGCCTGGGAGGTATTGGGGGAAGCGGTGCAAACTGTGATGCGCGCCCATGGCATTCCAGACGCCTACGATAGGCTCAAAACCTTCAGCCGGGGCCGCCCGGTGGACGAGCACGCCATGCGGGAATTCATCGCATCCTTAGAACTGCCGGCGGCGGAAAAGGCTCGCCTGCTGGCACTTACGCCATCAGCTTATGTAGGCTTGGCGCCGGCTCTGGCGCTGCGCCGAATACCTTCCTAGGGTTGCTTGAAACGTGACGTAGTTAGCACGGGGCCGCCCGACCATAACGGTACTATCCAGCTCAAAGTACGCGGGGTCGGGGTCAAGCATATGGCGGGTAACACAGAAGAACGCTCAAAACCGGGGACTGGGGACAACGTTCCCGCGCCCGGCGGTGACGCTTCTATGGGCTCGGGTACCCGCACCATCTTGAGCACGATGCCCGAGGTCCGCGATGCCAGTCTAAAAGTCGCCAAGTCGGCGCAACGTCTGTTGTCGATCTTCACGCAAGATCTGGAACCCTTGGTCTACGGCGAGGAGCCCTTCCTCGAGGCCATCAAGCGGCTGGTCCTGGCGCGATCCTACGCCAAAGTGCGGGTGCTGCTCGCAGATCCCTCGCGCGCCATGGTCGACAACAACCGCTTTCTCGCGCTGGCTCGCCGCTTGACCAGCTGCATCGATCTGCGCGCGATGAGCCCGGAATATCCGGCCAGCGCGGGCGCTTTCATCATCGCCGACGACAAAGCCCTCGTATACCGCTTGCAAGCCGACCGCTGGGACGGAATATCGGACATGAACGATCCGGCCGTGGTGCGCCGCTACCTGAACTTCTTCGATGAAGTGTGGCAGACGAGCATGCAGGAATCGCAAATGCGGCAAATGCTCATGTAACGCTTTGGCTTCCGGCATTGCCCGTATAATGGGCGGATGCAGAAGCCCCTGCCGAATCCCCAGTCGAAAGACCGCGTCATCGTCGGCATGTCGGGCGGCGTTGACTCCGCCGTCGCCGCACTCTTGCTGCGCGACGCCGGATATTCGGTGCAGGCGCTCTTCATGTCCAATTGGGACGATGACGACGGCTACTGCACCACCGCGTCGGATTTTCAGGACGCGCGGCGAATCAGCGACATCCTGAAGCTCCCGCTGCATCGGGTGAGTTTTGCGGGCGAGTATCGCGACCGCGTATTCAGCCACTTCCTGCGCGAGTACGCGGCCGGCCGCACACCCAATCCGGACGTTCTCTGCAATCGCGAAATCAAGTTCGGCATCTGCCTCGAGTACATGCAGCGTTTGGGAGCGGCGTGGATAGCGACCGGCCACTATGCACAGATTCGCCGCAGCGGTTCACATCTCCAGTTGCTGAAGGCGGCCGATGCCGCCAAGGATCAGAGTTATTTTCTGCACGGGGTAGCAGCCTCGGCGCTGTCGAAGACACTGTTTCCCTTGGGGAGCTTGCGCAAGACGGAGGTGCGCCGAATCGCGCACGGTGCGGGCCTGCCGGTGTTCGACAAGCCGGACAGCACCGGTATATGCTTCATCGGCGAGCGTCCATTTCAAGAATTCCTGAGCCGGCATCTTCACACCGCACCGGGTCCGATCGAGACCCCTGAGGGCCGAATCCTCGGCGAGCACGCCGGCCTTGCCCTGTACACGTTGGGCCAGCGTTCCGGTCTTAAAATCGGCGGGCGGGCCGGGGCCGCCGCTGCGCCCTGGTATGTGGCGGAGAAAATCGCCGCGCGCAACGCGCTGGTGGTTGTGCAGGATCAATATCATCCGTTGCTGATGTCGGATGAGTTCAGCGTCGAGCAAATGCATTGGATCAATCCCGCGGATGCTCCGGCGCAGCCGATCGATTGTGCGGTCAAGACCCGCTATCGGCAGAGCGATCTATCCTGCTCGCTGCGCTCGGGCGGCGCTGCATCCTGGCGTGTGACGCTCGACAGTCCGGCACGTGCGGTCACGCCCGGCCAGTACGCCGTTTTCTACCAGGGCGAAAGTTGTCTTGGCGGGGGCGTCATTGCGCTGCGTTTCAATTCCGAGCTCGCGCCAGGGGCGCGGGGAATCTCATATAATTCGCTTTTTTCGGTGGAGGGGTCATGACGGACAGCTTCAAGGCACGAACGACGCTCGAGGTCGGCGCGCAGCAATACGATATTTTGAGCCTTGCGGCCCTGAAGTCGCTCAATGTGGACCGCCTGCCCTTCTCATTGAAAATTTTGCTCGAGAACTTGCTGAGATTCGAGGACGGCGTCACTGTGACGAAGAACGACATCGAAGCCCTGCTCAAGTGGGACTCGAAGGCGCTTCCGAGCCATGAGATCGCATTCACGCCGGCGCGGGTCATCATGCAGGATTTCACCGGCGTTCCGTGCATCGTGGATCTGGCCGCAATGCGCGAAGCGATCGTGAAGCTGGGCGGCGATCCGCAGAGGGTCAACCCGCTGGCTCCTGCCGAGCTGGTCATTGATCACTCCGTGCAGGTCGATGAATATGGGGCCGCCAATTCGCTGCAGCACAACAACGAAATCGAGTTCAAGCGCAACGGCGAACGCTACATGTTCTTGCGCTGGGGCCAGACTGCGTTCAGCAACTTCAAGGTCGTGCCGCCGAACACCGGCATCGTGCACCAGGTGAATATCGAGCGTCTGGCACGCGTGATTTTCCCGGCTGATGCCGGCGGCAGGAAAGCGGCGTACCCCGATACGCTGGTGGGCACCGATTCGCACACCACCATGGTGAACGGGTTGGGAGTGTTGGGTTGGGGCGTGGGGGGAATCGAAGCCGAAGCCGCCATGTTGGGCCAGCCGGTCACCATGCTGATACCGCAAGTCATTGGATTCAAACTGACCGGTGCATTGCCGGCGGGCACCACGGCGACCGACCTCGTGCTCATGGTGACGGAGATGCTGCGCAAGAAGGGCGTCGTCGACAAGTTCGTGGAATTCTTCGGCGATGGTCTCAAAGGATTGCCGCTCGCCGATCGCGCGACGATTGCCAATATGTCGCCTGAGTTCGGCTCGACCTGTGCAATTTTCCCCATCGACGAGGAAACCGTCCGCTATCTGGAGCTCACCGGCCGATCTGCCGAACAAATTGCCCTGGTAGAGGCCTACGCCAAAGCGCAAGGACTGTGGCGCATCAATGGCGCGCCGGCCGCAGATTACACGGATGTGGTCGAATTGGACCTGTCGAAGGTGGAACCCTCTCTGGCTGGACCTAAACGTCCGCAGGACCGGGTGCCCTTAACGAAGGCAAAGAGCACCTACCGGGGCAGCGTTAAGAAAATGGCGGAGGAACGCGCGCAGAAAAACCCCCAGGCCACGGGCAGCGCGCCGGCGAAAGTCGGAAACGCCAGCTTCGACGTCAAGGACGGTGCGGTGCTCATCGCCGCCATCACCAGTTGCACCAATACTTCGAATCCCGCGGTCCTCGTTGCCGCGGGCCTGCTGGCACGCAGCGCGCTGGAGAGGGGCTTGACGGCAAAACCGTGGGTTAAAACCTCGCTGGCTCCAGGGTCGCGAGTGGTGACGGACTACCTCGCCAAAGCGGGCCTGCTGAAGGATTTGGAACAACTCGGGTTCTACACGGTGGGCTATGGATGTACTACGTGCATCGGTAACTCAGGACCCCTCAAGCCCGAAATCTCCGAGGCTGTAAAAGTGGGCGACGTCGTCGCCTGCTCAGTGCTGTCCGGCAATCGGAATTTCGAAGGCCGGGTGCATCCTGAGATCAAAATGAATTTTCTGGCATCGCCGCCATTGGTCGTCGCCTATGCGCTGGCAGGAAGTCTGGACATCGACATCACCACCGAGCCGCTCGGAACGGGCAAGGACGGCAAGCCGGTTTACCTCAAAGAGATTTGGCCGAGCGCCAAGGATGTTGCCGCCGCGGTTGCTTCATCGGTCGATTCGGCCATGTTCAAGAAAGGCTACGCCAACGTGTTTTTGGGCGACGCCAATTGGGCGGCCATCAAGACTCCGGCCGGAAAAATCTATTCGTGGGACGGAAAATCCACCTATGTGAAAAATCCGCCCTACTTCGACGGCATGACCATGACGCCGGCCCCAATGGGCGACATCACGGGTGCGCGCGCACTCGCCGTGTTGGGTGATTCGGTCACGACCGACCACATCTCGCCCGCCGGAAACATTTCGAAATCCAGTCCGGCTGCGACGTACCTCATGGCGCAAGGCGTGCAAGCGGTGGATTTCAATTCCTACGGGTCGCGCCGCGGCAATCACGAAGTCATGATGCGCGGAACTTTCGCCAACATCCGGCTGCGCAATCTGTTGTTGCCCGGAACCGAAGGCGGCGTCACGCTGCACATACCCAGCGGCCAACAAATGTCGATTTTCGACGCCTCGGTAAGATACCAAGAGGCAAAAACGCCGCTGGTAATTCTCGCCGGCAAGGAATATGGCACGGGCAGTTCCCGCGATTGGGCGGCCAAGGGCACGATGTTGTTGGGCGTCAAGGCAGTCATCGCTGAGAGCTTCGAGCGTATTCATCGCTCCAATCTGATCGGCATGGGCGTGCTGCCGCTGCAATTCAAGGACGGCCAGAGCACGCAGAGCTTAGGGCTGACAGGCCAGGAGACCTTCGAGATCGCGGGGCTGAACGGCGGAGCGGCGAAGCTCGTCAAAGTCGTCGCCAAGGGCGGCAGCGGCAAAACCATCGAGTTCGAGGCACGCCTGCGCATCGATACGCCCAAGGAACTCGACTACTACCAACACGGCGGAATTCTGCAGTACGTTTTGCGTCAGCTCGCCGCGCCGGCCAAGGCTGCGTAGCAGCCTGTTCGAATATTGCCGGTTGCCGCCGCCTACTTGGCGGCCGCCGGCACGCTGCCTGCCTCCACGAGCACCATCGTGTTCGGATTGATGTGCGCTTTGATCGCGGCATTGACCTGATCGCGCGTCACCGCTTTCAGGGCCTTCGGATAGCCATCGAGCCAGGCAAGATCGTAGCCGCGTTGAGTATTGACCACGATGGTTTCAGCGAGGCCCTGCGTCGTCGACAACCCCACGTAGTAGCTGCCGATCACACCCTGCTTGCGCACCGCCAACTCCTGTTCGGTAACCCCATCCTTCCACCACTTGGCCACCTCACGGCGCGTCGACTCGACGCCCTTGTTCAAAAGCGAGGGCGCGAAGCTGGCGGAGATCTCCCACACGCCATCGGCGATGCTGTCATCGCCCATGCCGGCGCCGATGTTGTAAGTCAATCCTTCCTTGTCGCGCACCGTACCCATGAGACGGCCCGTAAACCCACGCCCGAGAATCGCCGTGCCGAGGCGCAGCGGCAAGCTGTCGGGATCGCTGTAGCGCAGGCCGCTCGCTTGCCCCAAGAGCATGGTCACGCTGGGCTTATCCGCGAGCGGCACGCTGATTTCCGCGGCTGCGGCGGCCAAAGCCGGCTTCGCAGGACGCAGATAATCCTGGCCGCCCGACCAGCCGGAAAACGCCTTGGCAATCTCAGACTGCGTGTCCGCATCGGATACATCGCCGGCGACCACCATCGTCATGTGGGCCGGCCCGTAATATTTCGCTTGAAAGGCCTTGAGCTCCTCGAGACTGGCGCTCTTTGCCGCCGCAATGAATTCCTTGAGCGTATGCGGACGGTTCGGATGGCCTTGCGGGAACACGGCCCTGCCAAACGCTTCGGATGCCAGTGCGCCGCTGTTCTGCGCGGATGCCTCGAGCTCGCCGACAAACTGCTGCTTCGCCTTGTTGAATTCAGCCGCCAGCAACGCGGGCGTGCGCAACTCCGCCGCGACGGTTTCGATGATCAGCGGCAAGTCCTTCTTCAGGCACTTCGCGCGGACCTCGAGCGACTGCTCGCCGACCTGAAAGCCGATCTCAGCCCCGACATTGTCCAATTTCTCTGCGATCGCGAACTTATCGAGCGCCTTGGTGCCGCGATCGAGCATCATTCCTGACAGCGTGGGAATCGCGATGTTGCCCGTCTCCGCCATGGCATCGCCGGCCGGTAAGACGCCGAGAACGATGACGACATCTTTCACATTGCTGCGATAGGTGATCAGATCGATGCCGGCGGCCCTGGAGCGGTGTGCCCGATCAGCCATGCCGGCCGCCGCCGTGCCGCTCACTGCCAACAACGACATCATCATCAGCGAAAGTCGAATCACGGGGCTTTCTCCGTTTTGGGCGCTTCGGGAACGAACCAGCCGACCGTGCTCTGATCCGCGCCGAAGTATTGCTTGGCGACTCGTTGCACGTCCGCCGGCGTAACTTCTTGGACCTTTTGCGGAAAGCTGACATAGAGCGTCCAATCGCCGATACCGATCCATTCGCTGAGTTCACTCGCGACCGCCGCGGTGCCGTCGCGCTTATAGGCATCTTCGGCAATGAATTGCTGCTTGACGCTCACGACTTCAGCAGGCGTGACGCCGCTGGTCTTGATCTTGTTCAACTCCGCCAGCAGCGCGTTTTCGACCTGCTCGTGGGTCGTTCCAGGACTGAGAGCGGCGTACAACGTATGCAGCGACAGGTCGTGAAGCAGCTCGATGCCCGCGCCCGCGCTCAATGCCAGCCCTTGATCGACTAGCGCACGATAGAGACGGCCGTTTTTGCCGGAACTCAGGATGGCGTCGAGCATCTCCAGCGCCGGCTGATCGGCATCTCTGCCGTTCGGAACCTTGTGCGCCACGATAATCGCGCCCAACTCCCCGGGGCGCTTGACCACCACGCGCCGCTCGCCGCTTTGCGCCGGTTCTTCCGTGTAGATCGCGGGAATCGGCGCGGGAGAGCGCGGATAGACGCCGTAATATTTCTTGATGAGCCCGAGAATCGAGTCCGATTCGATGTCGCCCACGACGGTCAGAACCGCATTGTTCGGCCAATAAAATGTATCGTAGAACTCGCGCAGCTTGGCGATCGGCACGTGTTCGATATCGCTCTTCCAGCCTATGGTCGGATGGTGATACGGCAGCGCTAAAAAGGCCGCTTCCATGACTTCTTCGAGCAAAACATTTTCAGGATCGTTTTTGCCGCGCTCGTATTCATTGCGCACGACCGTCATTTCCGATTGCCGATCCGACTCGTGCAGCCAAAGGTGGCGCATGCGGTCTGCTTCGATCGCAATGTAGCTCTCGAGGTTCTCGCGGCCGACGGTGGCGAAGTAGTTGGTGCGGTCGAACGACGTGGTGCCATTGAACTGGCCGCCCACGCGCTCCAGCATTTGCTTGATGCTGTTGCCTTTGGCGTCGTTGAAGGCGTCGCTGCCCTTGAACATCAGGTGTTCGAGGATGTGGGTGGCGCCGGTCGTGCCCGTGACCTCGTTGCGCGAACCGACCTGGTAGGTAACTTCAAATGTAACCACCGGCGCGGAGTGATCCGGCACCAGCAACACCGTCAGCCCGTTGCTGTCGAGCCGATATTCATCGATGCCGCCGAGCGACTTGACGTATGAGAAGCCCGCTGAGCCGGCCGCCTGGGCCGGAACGCCGGCGTGCTTATTCGGAGGCTTTGCCGGCGCCGGCGCCATTGGCGCGCTTGGCGCGGCGACGGACAGGAATAGGAGCGCGGCGGCGCTTGCCAAGTACACCGCGCGCGCACTGCTGTTGCCCTGGTCGAACATGCGTGAATCCACCATTCAATCGGATAGTTTGTAATTCTATACGTTATCGGGAGAAACCAACCGGGTAAGTCCGAGTACCGAACGCAGAAAAGGCGTCGGAATGTTCAGCAAGCTCGCGATCTCGACCACGGCGCCAAGTTGCGGATCGATCTCGAGCGGACGGCCGGCTTCAATGTCCGCAAGCATGGAGGTCTTGAAGTCGCCGAGCCTCTGCGTCACGCCGATGCGCTCCGCCGCCGTGATCGACACCGCCAGCTGCAGCTGCCGCGCGCAAAGCTGCATCTCCTCCATCATGCGAATGCACAGCTCGCGCACATCCGCGTTCGCCAGCATCTTGGCGGTACCGCGGCGCGTAAGCGCACTCAAGGGGTTCATGGTCATGTTGCCCCAGAGTTTGGTCCATACGTCCCGGCGGATGTTGCCGGATACGAGGGCATTGATGCCTCCTGCTCGCAGCGCCTGCACCACCGCTTCGAGCGGCGGCGTCGAGGTGCCGTCGGGCGCGCCCAGAATGAGCCGATCCGCAGCCACGACTTGCGCATGGCCGGGCGCCACAACGCGGACGGAAGCATGCACCACCGATCCTAAGGTGCGGTCGCGCGGAAAGGCCGCCTGCTGCGATCCCGACGGATCGACGGACTCCAGCCGGATGTTCGCGAGCGGCCCGGCGAAGTCCTGGAAGAACCACCAGGGGATGCCGTTGGTACCGCTGATGATCACGCTGTGGAGACCTAAAAGGGGACTCAATTCGGTCGCCAACGCCGGCAAGAATTGCGCCTTCACCGCGAGAACGACAAAGTCGTGGATGCCGAGTTCGGCGGGCGACCCCGCCCGCGGGCGGCAGGTGCGAACTAATCCGCCCTGTTCAACGCGCAGGCCCGATTGCCGCAAGGCTTCGAGCGTAGCACCGCGAGCAACGATGGACACACGCCATCCAGCCCGGTCGAATGCATCGCCGATCCATGCGCCGATGGCGCCGGCGCCGACGATTGCGACGGAAGAGGTCATAATGTTTGGCATTGTATAGGAGCATGGTCGCGGGCTTTTTACGACGGCCATCTGTAATGTTAATTCGATATACACTATATATATGTCTGTATTTTAAGAGATTTAATTGGCTAACCCACCTGGAGGCAGACATATCTCCCGCCCCTGGATAGCGCTGTTCGATTTGGACCGGACGCTGACCTGGCACGACACATTGATGCCCTTTTTGCTCGGCTTCTTGCGGCGACGGCCGCATCGCGCGCTCAGACTGTGGCGTTTGCCGGCTGCGCTTTGGCACTATTGGCGAGATCGCGACCGCGGCGCGCTCAAATCGCGCGTCATTCGCATGGTTATGGGCGGCGAGAAGCGCGCGACGCTGGACACCTGGGCGCAACGCTTCGTTGCCGGATTCAAGCTCGAGCAACGCTTTCGACCGGTTGCGCTGGCCGTGTTGGAGACGCATCGCGCGGCCGGCGATCACTTGGTCCTGTTATCGGCGAGCCCGGATTTGTATGTTCCCTTGATCGGCCGCCAGCTCGGCTTCGAGCGTACGCTATGCACGGAGCTTGAATGGCACGGCGATCGCCTTGACGGAGCATTGAAAACCCCCAATCGCCGCGGTGAGGAAAAACTTCGCTGTCTGGCCTGGTTGCGCGAGCAGTATCCGGACGTTCCCATCATCGCTTATGCCGATTCAGCCTCCGATTTGGACCATCTGCGCGAGGCTGATCGGGCGCTGCTGGTCAACGGCGATGACGCCGCGCGTCGCCTGGCGGCGAAATGGGACGTTGCCGTTTCCTATTGGAGCTAAGCGCGATTCGACACGTTCTGCAGCGACCGGTGCAATTTGAGCAACAAGGTCTCGGTGGTTGCCCAGTCGATGCAGGGATCGGTAATCGACATTCCGTATTCGAGCTTGCTCAAGTCTTTGGAAATGGATTGGCTGCCGCCCTGCAAATGACTCTCGAGCATCAGGCCGACGATCGAGCGGTTGCCGTCCACGACCTGCGTGACGCAATTCTCCGCGACCAGCGGCTGCAGATCGGCGTCCTTGTTTGAATTGCCGTGACTGCAATCCACCACGATGGTCGCCGCCAGTCCCGCCGCCTTGAGCTCCCGTTCCGCGACCGCGATGCTGACCGCATCATAGTTGACCCGGCCGCCGCCGCCGCGAAGCACGATATGCGCGTGCTGATTGCCTTTGGTACGAAACACCGCCGATTGGCCTTGCTGCGTGATGCCCAGGAAGTGATGCGGATGCCGAACCGACCTCAGTGCATTGATCGATCCTGCCAAGGCGCCGTCGGTGCCGTTCTTGAAACCCACCGGTGTCGACAGGCCGCTCGCCATTTCCCGATGAGTCTGTGATTCGGTGGTGCGAGCGCCGATGGCGGTCCAGGTGACGAGCTCCGACAAATATTGAGGCATGATGGGATCAAGCGCTTCGGTGCCCGCGGGCAGCCCCAATTCGGCGACGTAAAGCAGCAGCTCGCGAGCCAGCAGAATCCCCTTCTCGATCTGGAACGAGTCGTTCAAGTCGGGATCGTTGATCAGCCCTTTCCAACCGACCGTGGTGCGCGGCTTCTCGAAATACACGCGCATGATCAGAAGCAGCGTTGAGCCGACCCTCGCGGCGAGATCCTTGAGACGCCCGGCATATTCGCGAGCCGCGGCGACATCATGGATGGAGCATGGACCGACCACCACGAACAGGCGCCGGTCGCGGCGCTCAAGAATTGCCCGCACCGCCTCGCGAGATTTAAACACGGTGTCGGCGGCCTTCGCGGTCAATGGCAAGCGCCGTTTGACCTCTTCAGGCGTGGCCAAGAGATCGCTCGAAACGACATTGACGTTATGCAGCTGATCTTGAATGGATGCCACGCTTGCTTGCCTACATCGACGTGCGAATGGTCCAAAGTTCCGGAAAGAACTTGAGTTCCAGAGCCTTGGTAAGATATGACACGCCGCCCGTGCCTCCGGTACCGCGCTTGTAGCCGATAATTCTCTCGACGGTCTTCACGTGTGCAAACCGCCACAGCTGAAATTTGTAGTCCAGGTCCACCAGACGCTCGGCCAGCTCATATAGATCCCACTCCTTGACGGAATTGTGATAGACGCTGAGCCATGCCGCAGCGACGTGCTTGCTGGCCTGATAGGGTTGCGTGAAGTCGCGATCAATGGCTTCGGGCGGCACGTCCAAGCCCCGCCGGCTGAGGAGACGCAGCACCTCGTCGTACAGGCTGGGGGCGCGCAAGGCGCGCTCCAGGGTCTCGAACGTAGCCGGATCGTTGCGAAATACCTTGATGGTATCGGCATTTTTGTTGCCGATCAGGAATTCGAGCATTCGATACTGCGGCGACTGAAATCCCGAAGACTTGCCGAGCGTGTTGCGGAAAGCGGAATAGTCGTGCGGCGTGATGGTCGCCAGCACATCCCACGATTGCAGCAGCTGCTGCTGGATGGTCGAGACCCGCGCCAGCATTTTGAATGTCGGCCCAAGGTCGTCGCGCCGCACGCAATCGACCGTGGCACTGAGCTCATGCAGGCACAGCTTCATCCACAATTCCGAGACTTGATGGATGATGATGAACAGCATCTCGTCGTGCTGGTAGGACAACGGATGCTGTGCGCCGAGCAATTTATCCAGATTGAGGTACTGAGAATAGCTGAGCGCTTCGCTGAGGTCCCAATGGACGTGCTCATCGCTCAAATCCACGAAGGGTTTGATCCGTGGCGGGGTTTCGTTCACCGGGCTGCGCCTAATTCTTGAAAACCCAGGCGGGTACGGTACGCCAGCCGGCCAGCAGTTCGCGGTCGAGTCGCCGGCAATCGGGCTCGAGCTTTTCCACCAGGCGCCAGAATGCCGCAGAATGGTTCATGTGCTTGGTATGCGCGAGTTCGTGAACGAACAGGTAGCGCACCACCGCCGGACGCAGAAACACCAAAGAGCAGTTCAGACTGACGGTGCCGCGCGTCGAACAGCTTCCCCAGCGGGTTCTCTGACAGCGAATGCTCACCCGCGAAACGCAGTATTTCAAGTCGGCCGCAAGCTGCAGCAGTTGCGGCGTCAGCCTCTGCTCCGCGGCATCCTTGAGCCAGCACTGCAGCAATTCCCGCGCTGCAGAATCGTCGGGCGCCTGCACCGCGATGCTGCGGCCCAAGTGTTCCAGCCTGCGTCCCTGCGCGCGATTCCATTCCACGCCGAAGGATTCGCCCGTGAACGCAAACTCGATCGAGGGCGGCACGGGTTCTGCCGGCGCCACGAAACAGCGCATGGCCGCAACCTTGCGGTCGATCCACGGCGTAAAACGCTGCACGAAGTCGCGCACCGCATGTGCGTTCACCCCGACCGGCACGACGATTTCCACGCGGCCGCCCACGTGCACCCGTGCCGTCAGGCGGCGTGCGCGCGGGCTCACCCGCACCGCGAATGGGTCATTTACGCTGCGGGTCTCGAACAAAGATAGCTGCGTGCCTTGTGGCTTCATCGCGCCAAATGATACCAGGTTAGCGATGCAACGAAGTGCACTGCCGTCGTCTAAGGTTTTGCCAATAATGCCAGCTGCCGCTGCGCAGCTTTGTAGTCCGGCGCCGCCAGCAGCGCTTTCTCAATCCAGTTGCGCGCGCCCAAATGATCGCCGCGAATTTGCAGCTCATGACCGAGAGCGAGGTACGCGTCTGCGTGGCCCCATCCCGGCGCGTCATTGCTCGTGCCGGAAGACTGCTCGAACAGCTGCGCCGACAGTTGCAACTCTGCAAAGGCTCGTTGACTCTGCGGCGAACCGGCTTTCGCGCGCCGCATATCCTGCGAGGCAGACAGCAACAGCGCGCGTGGATTGCGCGGCTCCAATTTAAGCGCGGATTTGAGCCGATCCGCCGCACGGGTCCGCAGCAGCACGGCCTCGAGCGATTTGAGGTCCGCAAGCCCCGAATAACAGGCGGATTGCAGCACCATGCCCTCTGCCGATCTGTCATTCTTGTCGATTACCGGCTTGAGCTGGCCGATGCAATCCGAGTATGCCGAATCCGCGCCGCGAAGGTGCCGTTCGCGCGCCAGCTGGGCGAAGCGGTACTGGGCGTGGGCCAAATGATAGCGAGCCGCGATGTCGCCGGAGTCGCTGATGAGGCGGGAGGTCAGATTTTGAACGAGGTTGGTCAGGCTGTTGCTATCCTCGGTTTGGTAGGCATAGTCGATCCGAGCTTGGATATCGCCGCCCTCCTGCGCTTGCGCTCCGATGGCGCTGAGCAGCAGGGCAACCAATAGAATGCTTTTCATGGCGGCGAAGATATCACAACGAGGTTTTGAATCTTGAGCCTGGATTTGATCGACATCGGATCGAACCTGACGCATCAGAGTTTCGCCGCGGATCGTGACGCAGTGATGGCGCGTGCATGGCAGGCCGGCGTGCGCCGCCAAGTGATCACGGGCGCCGACCTTGCCGGCTCCACTCAAGCTGCGGCCCTCGCGGGCTTGCATCCCAAGCGCCTCTGGAGCACCGCGGGCGTGCATCCGCACCACGCGCAGTCCTTCGTTGCCGCGCAGCGTCCGGAATTGATCGATCTTCTGGATTCAGAGTGCGTGGTGGCGGTGGGCGAATGCGGCCTTGACTATTTTCGCAATCTCTCGCCGCCTGAGGCTCAGCGGCGGGCTTTCGTCGCGCAGTTGGAAATCGCCGTGCAGGTGCGCAAACCCGTGTTTCTGCATCAGCGCGCTGCGCATGCCGATTTTGCGGCTATTTTGCAGGACTTCGCCGGCCGATTGGCAGGCGGCGTGGCGCACTGCTTCACCGGCGGGGAGGCCGAGCTGGAAGTCTATTTGGCGCTCGGTCTTTACATCGGCATTACCGGCTGGGCCTGCGATGAGCGCCGCGGCATCGCGCTCAGAAACAGCGTGCCCCGTATTCCACACGATCGTCTTCTGATAGAGACCGATGCGCCGTACTTGCTGCCACGGGACCTCGATCCCCTCCCCAAGTCGCGGCGCAACGAGCCGTGCTACCTACCGCATATTGCCGCCGCGGTTGCGCGTCTGCGCGGGGAGACGCTCGAGGCCGTCGCCGCTGCCACGACACGCAACGCCGTCGTGCTGTTCGCGCTCAAAGATTGGTAAACAGGTGCGGGCTCGGCCGCAATTGCGCGACGAGCCGGTTCCAACCCTCTTGATATTGTTCCGGCGGTGCGAATATCGGCTCGGCGCGCGCGACCACGGGAAATTCCACCTCGATGCCATCGAGCATCACGACCCATTTGGGGATTCCCTTGGTGAATTTGCCCACATTGGAAAACAGCAGCCGCCCCTCGACCGGCATCTCTCCGACTATTGCCTTGACCGCTGCCATGCGGTCGTAGAGAGCGGGTTGCGGGTTGTCGAAGGTAAAGCGGTGCCCGCGGCCCATGACGGTCCAATCGCTCATTTGATCGCCGCCGAATATCAGTCCGGCGACACGGCGGGTGTCGAGAACCAGGATGCCGCGCGGAGTCAAAAGGATATGGTCGATATGAATGAAGCCGCCCATGCCATCGGGCACGAGAACTTGGTGGGCCGCGGCCGCAGCGACCCGATCCAGACGCGCGAGCAATGATTTTCGTCGCGCGCGGCGCTGGTAGGCCCGGAGCGCGAAAAATCCGAGCGCCGCCAGCAGCAGTGCAGCCGCGCCGATGGCAATCCATTGTGTTTCGATGGGAATCCCGGTCATGCGAGCGCCGCGGTCAATGCCTCGAGCGTCGGCGGCAAATCCACGCGGTGCGGAGGCAGGCGCAAAAGCCGGGCGAGGCCGTCGGGGACTGCGATCGGCCTGCCAATGATGGGTTCCACTATTTCATTGAACTTCGCCGGGTGTGCGGTGGCCACCACGACCCACGGTTGCCCGCGCCGTTGCCGCGGGCTCAAGCGCCCGTAAACTTCCGCGGCGGTCGCGGTGTGCGGGCACCATTCGCGTCCGAATTGCATGAAGTCGCCTCCGATTCGAGTGCGAATTGTAGCGTCATCGACGCTGTCCGCGCTCAAATGTTCGCGCAAGGTTTCGAATGTAGGATAAAGCGCGCGGATGCGTTCCATATTGCTGGGATCGCCCACGTCCATGGCGGAGGCCAGCGTCGCAACGCTGGGTCGCGGCTGCCACCGGCCGGTGGAGAGGAAATCCGGCACCGTGCGGTTGCTGTTATGGGCAAGGACAATGCGTGCCAGCGGAAATCCCATGGCGCGAGCCCAGAGCGCCGCGCAGGCATTGCCCAAGTTCCCCGCCGGAATGATATAGGAGGGCTTGCTCTGGGTCGCCCTGGCTATTTCAAGACTGGAAGCGATGTAGTACACCATCTGCGGCAGAAGGCGGCCGATATTGATGCTGTTGGCCGAACTGAAGCAATGCTTACGGCTTAAACTTGGGTCGCGGAATGCTTTCTTGACCAATCCTTGACAATCGTCGAAGGTTCCATCTACACGCAGCGCCAGTACATTGTCGTCCCAGCAGGTCAGTTGCCGCTCCTGGCGCGGGCTCACCAGTCCTTTCGGATAAAGAATGACCACCCTCGCCCATGGCCGGCGGTGAAACGCAGCCGCCACCGCACCTCCGGTATCACCCGAGGTCGCCACCAGAATCGTCAGCGGCCGGCTCGCGGCGCTTCGTTGCAGACGCTGCTGGCATTCGGCCAGAAATCTTGCGCCGAAATCTTTGAATGCCGCGGTGGGACCGTGATAAAGCTCCAAGACGTACAGCGGATCGCGGCAGGCGGCGACCCGGGTCGTAGGAGCCGGGAAATTCATCGACGCATCCGCAATGGGGCCGAGTTCCTGCTGCAGATCATCGCCGGCGAAAAATCCGCTCAAGGCCGCGCGCGCAATTTGCGGCACGCCGGATCCGGCCAAGAAGGAATGCGGATCAATCGTGGGGATTTCACTCGGAACATACAGGCCACCGTCCTCGGCCAAGCCTTGGGCAATGGCTCGACTCAAACTCGCGCGCGGTACTCCGCCGCGAGAGCTTCCAAACGATAAAACCGTCATCAGGCCTTCACCACCCGGGCGCCGTAGTTCTGCATCAGAGAAACCCAGGAATCGGACTGCAATTTATGCTCGGCAAAGGCGGCCACCATGGCGCCGCGCACCGCTTCGGCATGTTGAATCGCCGACCATGCGAACACTGCCGGGCCGGCGCCGGAGATCGAGCACCCGAGCGCACCGGCCGACATGGCGGCACGCTGTACATCTTTGAATCCCGGGATGAGCGAGTGGCGCTGGGGTTCGATGATCACGTCATTGAAGGAATCGCGGATCATTTCCAGGTCATTGGAATAGCAGCCGCTGATGAAGCCGGCAAGGTTCGCGCTCTGCCAGACGAAATCCGAGCGGCTCACGTTGATATTTAGAATTGCGCGAGCCTCGCGCGTCCCAAGGTACATGTGCGGATGCACCAGCACGCATCGCAATCCGCGCGGCACCGGAATCTGCTTGACCCGCGGATTATCGATGCCGACGGTGAGGGTCAGGCCGCCGTACAAGCATGGCGCGATGTTGTCGATGTGCGCCGCGCCGCTCGCGACGATTTCGCCCTCCATCGCAAATTTCAGCAGTTGAACCTGCGGTGCCGGTGCGTGCAGCAGCGCATTGGCCGCGACGACGGCAGCCACGGCGGAGGCCGCCGACCCGCCCATGCCGGATCCCAGCGGGATGCCCTTTTCTATTTCCAATTCGAAGCCAAAGCCCGGCGACAGGGCCGCATGCATGGCTTGCACCGCGCGGCCGGCGGTGTTGTGCTGCGGTTCCACGGGCAGCTCGCCGGCCACGCCGGTGATCGAACGAATTCGGATCTCGTTTTCCTCGATGCGGCGGATCCGCACCCGGTCGCCAACCTCATCCACCGCATGCCCCAAAATATCGAATCCGATGCCGACATTGGCGACGGTGGCGGGCGCAAAAGCGGTAACGTCGGTGAGCACTTGGAGTCCCCGTTGCTAAATGTGCGCGCCCAGATAGGCGGACAAACGCAATAGATCGGAAAAAACGCCCGCCGCGGTAACTTCGGGGCCGGCGCCCGGCCCCTGAACGATCAGCGGGTTGTCGCAATAACGGCGCGTGGCGAAGCGCACCACGTTGTCGGTGAGCGCGATATTCGCAAAGGCATGCTTGGCATCCAATCGCATCAAGCCGACGGTGGCCCTGCCGGCGGCATCGATACGACCGACATAACGCAGCACCTGACCTTTGTTGCGCGCCTCATCCAGTGCGGCGGCCATGGCGGCGTCCGACTCCGGCAGACGCGCCATGAACTCATCGACGCTGCATTGGCTGAGCACCGCGGGCACCAGGCCTTCGACTTGCACATCGGATATTTCCAGGGTCAGGCCCATTTCACGGCCGAGGATGATCAGCTTGCGCGCGACGTCCATGCCCGATAAGTCGTCGCGCGGATCGGGTTCGGTGTAACCCTTCGCCTTCGCGGCGCGGACAATCGCCGAAAAGCTCTCGCTGCCGTCGAACACATTGAACAGATACGCCAGCGTCCCGGAAAAAATCCCCTCGATCTGCATGACATCGTCGCCGGTGCCGCGCAGATCACGCAGCGTCTGGATGATGGGCAGTCCCGCACCCACCGTGGCTTCGTACAGATAGTGGGTACCCGCCGCGCGCTTTGCCTCGTGCAGCGAGCGGTAGTACGGCAGCGTGCCGCTATTCGCCTTCTTGTTCGGCGTCACAATGTGTATGCCGCGCGACAGCCAATCGCGATATTGTTCGGCAACCTCGGCGCTGGCGGTGCAATCGATCAGCACCGTATGCGGCACGTAGTCGGCCTGCACATGATTGACGAATTTTTGCAGATCCAACGGCTCGCCTGCCTCCGCCATGCGCTCAACCCAGCGGCTCAAGTCCACCGAAGTCTCCTCGAGCAGCATGCGCTTGGAACTGGCGATCCCGCGCACCCTGAGGTCCAGGTTCAGTTGCCTCAGCCGGTCGATCTGCGTGGCAATTTGCGCCAGCAAAACGCGTCCTACCGTGCCGGGCCCGATCAGGCCGATGGACAGGGTATTGGGCGAGAGATAAAAGGCAGCGTGCACCGCGCGCAAAGCTCTGGCCGCTCCCTTGCCGTCGACCACGACGGAAATGTTGCGCTCCGAAGCCCCCTGCGCGATCGCGCGCACGCTGATCGCGGCATCGCCAAGAGAGTTGAAAACCTTTGCCGCGACGCCGTGTGCGCCGGCCATGCCGTCGCCGACGACCGCCAGAATGCTCATGCCGAGCGCGACTTCGACGTGTTGAATCTGTCCGTCGCGCAACTCCGCATCGAAGGCGCGCCGCACAGCCTCTTCGGCGCGCACGGCTTGCGCTTCGGGGATCGCAAAGCAAATGGAATGCTCGGAGCTGCCCTGTGAAATGAGGATCACCGAGATGCCGGAGTCGCGCAGCACACCGAACAAGCGATGCGCCGTGCCGGGTACGCCGATCATGCCCGCGCCCTCGAGATTCACCAGTGCGACCGGGTCGATGCTCGTGATGCCTTTGACCTTGAGGGCGGAAACCGGATTGGCGCAGATCAGCGTGCCGCGCTTCTGCGGCGCGAAGGTGTTGCGGATGAAAATCGGGATGTCGCGCGCCACTGCCGGAGCCATGGTCTGCGGATGAATGACCTTTGCGCCGAAGTAGGCCAGTTCCATAGCCTCGTTGTAGGAAAGCTGGTCGATAACCTGCGCATTCGGTACCAAGCGCGGATCCGCCGACAACACTCCATCGACGTCCGTCCAGATGACTATTTCGACCGCATCCAGCAGTGAACCAAAAATGGAACCCGAAAAATCGCTGCCGTTGCGCCCCAGAGTGGTCTGCTTGCCCTTGGTCGTGCTCGCCACGAAGCCGGTCACGATCAGGCGCCCGGAAAAATTCGGCGGCAGCATCTTTTGTAGATTGGCTTCGCTGACCGCCCATTGCACCGCGGGCCCCAGCGATCCCCATTCGACGATGAT
The DNA here is from genome assembly GCA_036267535.1 of Steroidobacteraceae bacterium. Taxonomy (GTDB): domain Bacteria; phylum Pseudomonadota; class Gammaproteobacteria; order Steroidobacterales; family Steroidobacteraceae; genus Bog-1198. The sequence continues at coordinate 116,060 of DATAVX010000111.1, read as the reverse complement.
GACTTCGCGCGCGTCGATCCACAGGACGTCGCCCCTGATCCGCGCGCGCTCCCTCAAGAAAGGCGCGAACACGCGCGTGGACCAAATTTCTCCGAAGCCGGCGATGACGTCGCGCATCGAATACGTCGACGACCGGATGAGCCGCACGGTCTGCAGCATGCCGGCGATGTCCAGGCAGTCCCGCTCGAACTGCGCCTTGTAGGTCTCGTAGGCCGGCTTCGATATCAGCTCGGCCGCGAGGTCCAAGTGCCTGGCCTTCAGTGCGCGGATTGCCGGTCCGAATTCCTTCTTGGGTTGCTCGGCCAGCGCGACCAGCTCGAGCAGCGCGTCGGTAACGCCGCGGCAGGCGGACAGCACGATGGCTTCGCGAGGGTTTGACGACGCCTCGACGATCTCCGCCACCCGGCGAAAGCAGGCAGCGTCCGCGACGCTGGAACCTCCGAATTTATGGACTATCCACTTATCCATTCTGCACATGCGCCCCAAGCTGCCTCGGCGTTCCTCGCGCTCCTTAAAGCGGCAAATGTTATTGAAATGCGGCGGCAAGCCGCTAGACAGCCCAGAACTGTAATCGTACTAAAGGGAGGCTAGCAAGGGATTCCGTTCGTGTTCTAAGCTCTGCCCCGCCGCGAATTGCCGACGGCACGGCCGGATTTCGGCAATCCGCTGTGCTGAGTACGGAAGGGACGCCGGGGCGCCGCATGGCTTGCACCGACCGGCTGATAGGCGGGGATCAAATGCTGCTTGCCGTTGCCGATCAAGTCGGCGCGCCCCATGCGCTTCAAGGCATCGCGCAACAGCGGCCAGTTTTGCGGATCGTGATAGCGCAGAAACGCCTTGTGCAAGCGGCGCACCTTGATGCCCTTCGGTATCGCGACTTCTTCGCTGGAGCGGCTGATCTTCCGCAGCGGATTCTTCGACGAATGGTACATCGCGGTTGCGGTCGCCATGGGCGACGGCAAAAATGCCTGTACCTGATCGGCACGGAACCCGTTCTGCTTCAGCCACAATGCCAGCTCGAGCATATCGGCATCGCGGGTGCCGGGATGCGCCGCGATGAAATAAGGAATCAGGTACTGCTCCTTGCCGGCCTGCTTCGAGTATTTATCGAAAAGTTCTTTGAACCGGTAGTAGCTGGCGACGCCCGGCTTCATCATCTTGGACAAGGGGCCATCGCCGATTGCCTCCGGCGCAATCTTCAGGTAGCCGCCGGTGTGATGCGCCGCCAACTCCTGCACATACTCCGGCGATTCCACCGCCAGGTCATATCGCACACCTGATGCAATCAACACTTTCTTGACGCCCGGGAGCGCGCGCGCGCGACGATACAGGTTGATGAGCGGCGCATGATCGGTGTTGAGATTGGGGCAGATGCCGGGGAACACGCAGGAAGGCCGCCGGCACGCCGACTCGATCGCGGGGCTCTTGCAATGCAGGCGATACATATTGGCCGTCGGTCCGCCAAGATCCGAGATCACGCCGGTGAATCCCTTGACCCGATCGCGAATGGTCTCGATCTCGCGGATCACGGAATCTTCCGAGCGGCTCTGGATGATGCGGCCTTCATGTTCCGTGATGGAGCAAAACGTGCAACCGCCAAAGCATCCGCGCTGAATAGCCACGGAAAAACGAATCATGTGATAGGCAGGAATCCTCGCCGTGCCGTAGCGCGGATGCGGCCGGCGCGCGTACGGCAATTCGTAAATCGCATCCATGTCCGCAGTGCTCAAAGGAATGGGCGGCGGATTCAGCCACAACTCATGGCTTGCGTGCCGCTGCACCAGCGCCCGCGCATTTCCCGGATTCGACTCCATATGCAGGATGCGCGAGGCGTGTGCGTACAACACGGCATCCTTGCTGACTTGTTCGAAGGACGGCATGCGAATTACGCTGCGCGCGCGCTCCGCGTTCGGTACCTTGCGGTAGAATTTCACGATCTTTTCAGCTGGAACAGGCGCCGCCGGCGCGGATGGCCGCGAGGGAGGTGGAACAATGGATGCGGTCCTCCGTTGCTCCTCGCCCGCGTATGGATCGACGGCCGGATTGAGCGCGCCGGGCGAATCCAATTCGCTCGAATCGATTTCCACCCAGCCCGCCGGCATTCCGCGGCGCAGGTAGGCGGTACCGCGCAAATCGGTGATCTCGTCCATCGATGCGCCCTCATCCAGACGCCGCGCGATCTCCCCGATCTGCCGTTCGGCGTTGCCGTACACCAGCAGGTCGGCTTTCGAATCGACCAGAACCGATCGTCGCACCTGCTCGGACCAGTAATCGAAATGCGCGATTCGCCGCAGGCTCGCTTCGATGCCGCCGACGACGATCGGTGTGCTCTTGAATGCCTCGCGAATTCGCTGCGAATAAACGATGACGCAACGGTCCGGCCGTTTGCCGCCGGCACCGCCCGGCGTGTACGCATCGTCGCTTCGAACCCGCCGGTCCGAGGTGTAGCGGTTCACCATCGAATCCATGTTGCCGCCCGTCACGCCAAAGAACAGACGCGGCTCGCCCAGTGCCTCGAAGTCTTCGGTGCCGTGCCAATTGGGCTGCGCAATGATCCCGACCTTGAACCCCTCTGCCTCCAGAACGCGCCCAATGATGGCCATCCCAAAGCTGGGATGATCGACGTAGGCATCGCCGGTGACGATGATGACATCGCATTGCGACCAGCCCAGCGCCGCCATTTCCGCGCGCGAGGTTGGCAGGAAGGCCGCCGGCATGGCGCCGGCTACACCGACGCTACACTGCGAAAATAGGGGGGTGGCGCTTTGCACGCCCGCGATTAGGCCTGATTGCAAGACTTAAGTACAACGAAACCCATCACCCCACATCAATGGGATAATAGGATTGGGCATCTTCGCGCTGCACCAACAAGGCAACGTTATGTCCCGCCCGGGCAATCTCGCGCTTCAAGTCGGCCACGGTCGCGACCCCCACTCCGTTGACTCCCAGGACCACATCTCCCGGCTGCAAGCCGGCAGCCAGTGCCGGCCCGGTGACGTCCTCGACCAGCAGACGGCCCTTGGTGTGCAATTCCTGTTGTTCGTTGGGCTGCAACGAGCGCAGCACGAGCCCAAGCTTGCCGCCGCCGTCCTCACCCTGGGTTTTGGCGACTTGCGTGCTCGAATCCTCCAGCAGCACGGTCTTGACGTTCACTTCCGTGGGCTTGCGATCGTGCCAAATTCCCAATCGTGCCGTGCTGCCGGGAGGCAGCTGGGCGATGACGGCAGGCAGGTCCCAGGAATGATCGATGTTGCGTCCGTTGACGCTGGTAATCACATCGCCTGCTTTCAATCCGGCCTTCTCGCTGGGACCGGTGGGATCCACCCCGCTGATCAGCGCGCCGTGGGGCGAGGTAAGGCCGAAGGACAGGGCGAGCTGCTGGCGAATATCCTGTACCGACACGCCGATGCGGCTGCGAATTACCTTGCCATTTTTCTGCAGCTGCTCCTTCACATTGAGTGCCATATCGATCGGTATGGCAAAGGAGACGCCCATGTATCCGCCGGTGCGGCTGTAGATTTGCGAATTGATGCCGATGACCTCGCCTTCGATGTTGAACAGCGGCCCGCCGGAATTGCCCGGATTCACCGCCGCATCGGTTTGAATGAAATTCACATAGGTGGTGTTGCTGCCGTCGTTCAAGGGACGGCCTACCGCGCTGATGACACCGGCAGTCACGCTATTCTCAAATCCGAACGGCGAGCCGATGGCTACGGCCCATTGACCCGGCCGCAGTTTCGCGGGGTCGCCAAAACGCACGATGGGCAGGCCGGTCGCGGCAATCTTGATCAATGCCACATCGCTCGGCTTGTCGATGCCGATGACTTTGGCGCTGAATTCCCGCCGGTCAGTGAGCGTCACCGTGACTTCGGAGGCGTCGGAAACGACATGAGCGTTGGTCAATATATAGCCGTCCGGGCTCACGATGAATCCTGAGCCGAGACCTTTGCTGGGCGGTGCCCGTTCGGGTCCCGGACCCTGAAAGCGGCGGAAAAATTGCGACAGCGGATCGTCGCCGTCCCCTTGATTGTTCAATCCAGGCACTTTCTGCGGCCTTTCCGTGACGCTGACGTTCACGACCGCGCCGCCCGCCTCGGCGACCAGACCTGAAAAATCCGGCAGGCCCGTCACGCGCGCAGGCGATGCGCTCGCGGGTGCCAGAGCCGCAACCGGCGCTTGCGCAGGTCCGGCGCCCGCGTCCGAGCGCTGATGAGCCACGATCATTACAAAGATGCCCGCGACCGCGGCGAGCGACCAAGTTCTGATGCTTCCCATGGAAATACGTCCTTTATGCCAAGAATGATTCTGGATTGAATTGACTGACCCCACACTGGGGTGTTTGTTTCAATTTTCCAGGCTAAATGGGGTATTTTTCAAGCTATCTGCACGCTTGGGGGCCCGAAATGTGAATTCCCCACGGGTATGCAGGGGTATCACCGACTACCCTTATCGGCATGGCAGACGCGGGTCCAATCTTGGTGGTCGTGGGCGGCGACACCAAACGCATCCAATGGCTCACTCATCACGTGACAAGCCATTGGCCGAACGCGCAGGTAACAACCCTGCGGGCCGGCGAATCCGCGCCCTTGAGCCGGCTGATCAGCGAGCGCACCCCCGATGCCGTCATACTTCAAGCCGATTTCGCCAATGAGCCGCTGGCCAACGCAGTTCTCGCCACCATGGGCCAACTGCTGCGCATGCAGCCCGCGCTCTATTGCATTTTGCTCGCGGAAAGCGGCGATGAACTGTCGGCGGTCCGCGCACTGAAAGGGGGCGCCAAAGACTATCTGCCGTTGGCGCAGATCACGCGCGACCAGCTGCTGACGGCGGTGGGCGAAGCCTGCTCCAAACGCCGCATTGCCGCTCAAGCGGCCGCCATGATGGCGCAGAGTGAAAATTCCACCATCATCGAAGTGGCCGGCTATTCCATCGTCAAGGAAATTGCCACCAGTAATTTCTCATCGGTGTTTCTCGCACGCAGCGAGCGGTTGCGCAGAAATGTCGTTCTCAAGGTGATGACGCGCGGAGAATCGGAACGGGAATTGGGCGATGCCGAGCGGTTCCAGCGTGAATACGAGATCATTTCCAGCATCACGCATCGCGCCATCGCTGAGATTCACGACTTCGGGTCCCAGCCAGGCCACTTATACCTCGCAATGGAATATTTCCCGTGCGGCGACTTGCGCGATCGTTTGCGCAATCCGTTGAGCGTCGACGAGAGCCTCTATTATTTGCGCGCCATCGCAGAAGCGCTGCGGGTCATCCACGTCTTCGGAATCTTGCACCGCGACTTGAAGCCCGCGAACGTGATGCTGCGCGAGGATAATTCCCCGGTGCTGATTGATTTCGGTCTGGCGCGCCGTTCGCTCGATGAAATCGGCAACACCGGCGTCGGCCAGGTGCTCGGGTCTCCCTACTACATCAGCCCCGAACAGGCACAAGGTCAGCGCGTCGATGTTCGCACCGACCTGTACAGCTTGGGTGTCATGTTCTATGAGATGCTCACAGGCCAGAGACCCTATGCGGGCCGCAGCGCCGTGGCGATCATGTCGCAGCACACCAGCTCGCCGGTACCGCAGTTGCCCGAGGCTACCTCGATGCAGCAACCCTTGCTGGATCGGCTCATGGCCAAACAACAGAGCGCCCGCTATGCATCCGCCGATGAGTTGCTCGCCGACTTGGGACCCATCGCGGCCGTCGCCTAGGCAAACGGCAAATAGCGTGACGCGCGTCACGGGGCGTCTCGGCCGCGGATAATAAGTAAATCGCCTGCCCTAGGCTGTGAAACCCATCATCCCCCGCGGGCGTGCGCTTTGGCACCCTGTAAAAGCCATGTTCATCTCCGTCAAGCGCCACGAACGCGAAAAGCAGGAACTCCTCGATATCAGCAATAGGCTGACGGATGCCATTCTGAAAACCAGTTCCATCGGCCTTTTTTTGATGGACTGCAAAGGCAAGATTCAGCCGCAAGTGTCGGCATCCTTGGGAGCGTTGTTTCGCCGCCAGGAGTTTGCCAACCTTACCGTCGAGAAATTGATCGCTCCGTTGGTATCCGCCAAGACCTTGAGCATCGTGCGAACCCACATGACGCGGCTGCTCGAAAGCGCCCGCGGCGAGCCCGAGGCGGCCAATCCGCTTCAGGACGTGGAGGTGAAATTGACGAATACGGACGGCAGTCACTCTACAGCGCACTATTGCTTCGAATTCAGCAGCGTCGAGATACCGCAAGAGCCTCGTTCTTGGATGGTTCGGGTCACCGACATCACCGCACGGGTGCAGGAACTGCGGGAGTTGGAAGATTTGCGCGTTCATGTGGCCACGCAAGGCGAAATCCTGCGCAGCGTGCTGCAGGCGGGAGGCTCGCGATTCGGGTCCTTCCTGCAACGAACCGACGAGTCGATGAAGACCATCAATGGCGTGCTGAAGAAGCCGGCGCGCGAAGCCGGGGCGTTCCGTCACAAGCTCGAGGAGACTCTCGAGGAAGTCGACCGCATTCGCCGCGATGCCGCGGCGCTCAAGTTATCCGGACTGCAGCGCGCAGCGCGAGATTTTGAAGATGCGCTGCAGGAATTGCGCAGCCGCGAAACCTTGAGCGGCAGCGACTTTCTGCCGCTGGCCGTCAAGCTCGACTCCTTATATGGGCAATTCGCCTTGCTGCGTTCCCTTACCTCGCAAGCCGGACCCTCGCGCGAGGCCGACGTTGCCGCGCCGGAGGGGCGCGTGACGGAAAATGGCACGCAAGTGATCGAAGCCCCGAAGTTCTTGGCAGAAATGGCGCAGCACGCGGCCCCCTTGGCACAGCGCATGGCCGCCGTCGGCAGCCTGGAAAGCACCCTGGCAACGCTGACCGACTTGGTGGCGCAGGAAAATCAAAGGAGCGTGGTGCTCGCCTGCAACGGCTTGGATTTGGTTCCGCCGCGCTATCAAGCCACCGTGAAGAATGTCGCCATTCAATTGATCCGTAATGCCGTGGTGCACGGCATTGAAGGCGCCGCCGAGCGCGAGCAAGCCGGCAAGCCGGCCATTGCCATCCTACAACTTGAATTCAATACGGCCGCCGGCGGCGGCTTCGAAATGCTTTTTCAGGATGACGGCCGGGGACTCGACCCGGAAAATGTACGTGAGGTCGCCGTTGCCAAGGGATTGCTGAGCGCGGAGGACGCGCGTCAATTGCGCGACCGTCAGGTGATCAAATTGATATTCAAGTCCGGCTTTACCACCATGCCGGATTCGGGCGGCGATGCGAAACATGGCAGCGGTATGTCGCTGGTGCGGCGCTATGTGCATGAGGCAGGCGGAAAGATTGCGCTCGCCAGCGTCTTGAATCAGGAAACTCGCTTCAAAGTGACGCTGCCCGCGCTCGAAGCGGCCGCTGACGCTCAGGTCGCCTGACCCTAAGCTCGCTTGGCGCTCGAAATCTAAAGCGGCGCGAGATCGACCAGAATCGCACCGGCCTGGACCCGGTCCGCCAAACCAAACGCGACTCGAGACACGACCCCATCGTAGGGTGCCGTCAGCGTGTGCTCCATCTTCATGGCCTCGACCGTGACCAACGGGGCACCGCGCGCGACGCGCTCACCGGCTGCGACGTGCAGCGCCACGATGGTGCCCGGCAGCGGTGTGAGCAACGAGCCCTGCTCCGCGCCGCCGGCCACTTGCAGGGCATCGTCGGTTCCCGCCATCTTCAGCGCCGCATGCAGCCCACCGCGGAAAAGATGCAGCACGGCATTCGCCTCGAACACGTGCAGCGTCCGCACTTCCCCGTCGCACTCCGCGCTCAAGTGTCCTGCATCGCGGGAAATGAGCTGCAAGGTCATCTCCTCACCGCCGGTGCGTGCCAGATATCGGTCCGGCGCCAGCAGCTCGATCGCAACGCTGCGCGAGCCGAAGCGCCAGATGCTGTTCGACGGCGACGCCGGACGCCAGCCACGCGTGTCGGTCCAGAGAGCATTGGCGCCCGCGCACCGTGCCGCGCACCAAACTGCGGCCAACGCGAAGTCGATGTGGGTTGCTTCCGCATCGCCGAAGGTGAGATGCGCGCGGCGCACGCTGAGAAAATCCGTCGCCACCGCGGCGCGCCTGAACTCCTCGTCGGCAAGCACGCTCAGGAGCAGCGCCCGATTGGTCTTCACGCCGACGATCTCTATCTCGTCCAAAGCGCGCCGCAGAATCTCGACGGCCATCGCACGCGAGTCTCCCCAGGCGATAATTTTACCGAGCATCGGATCGTAGTAAGTCGACACCTCATCGCCCGCTTCGACTCCGGTGTCTTGGCGCAACCCTTGGGACGCCGCGGCCCATCGCAGATGCTCGATCCGGCCGACGCTCGGCAAATAGCCGTGCGCGGGGTCTTCTGCATACAATCGCGCTTCGATGGCGCAGCCGCGGCGTTTTATTTCAGACTGCGTGAGCGGCAGCCGCTCTCCCTCTGCGACGCGCAGCTGCCACTCGACCAGATCGATCCCCGTGACCAACTCCGTCACCGGATGCTCGACCTGCAGCCGCGTGTTCATTTCCATGAAGTAGAAGTCTTGGGCCTCATCGACCAGGAATTCGATCGTCCCTGCGCCGATGTAGCCCACGGCCTGAGCCGCCTTGACCGCGGCTTGGGCCATTGCGGCTCGAACTTCCTCACGTAGGCCGGGAGCCGGCGCTTCTTCGATGATTTTCTGGTGGCGCCGCTGTACCGAACAATCCCGGTCGAACAGACTCAAGGTCTGTGCGTGCGAGTCGGCGAAGATCTGCACTTCAACGTGACGCGCCTTGGGGAAATAGCGCTCCAGCAACAAGCGGTCATCGCCGAATGCGGTGCGCGCCAAACGCTGTGCCGACTCCACGGCGGCCGGCACGTCAGCCGCCGAGTTGACGACCTGCATACCCTTGCCGCCGCCGCCCGCGCTGGCCTTGATGATGAGCGGAAAGCCTACGCGGGCCGCTTCCTCGGCGAGCCGCCGCGGCGACTGCTCGCTGCCGTGATAGCCGGGCGCCACCGGCACGCCGATCGCGGCCATGGCGGCCTTCGATGCGCTCTTCGAGCCCATGGACCGGATTGCCGCTGCCGGCGGTCCCACGAAGATCAGGCCTGCATCAGCGCAGGCTTGCGCAAATGCCGCGTTCTCCGACAGAAATCCGTAGCCCGGATGGATTGCATCAGCGCGAACATGCTTGGCAAGCTCGATGAGCTTGGCGATGTTGAGGTAGCTGTCGGCGGCAGGCGCTTCGCCTAAGCGGTAGGCCTCATCGGCATCGCGCACATGCTGGGCGTTTCGATCCGCATCCGAATAGACCGCAATGCTGGTCACGCCCAAGCGCCGCGCGGTGCGCGCGATACGGCAGACAATCTCGCCGCGATTGGCGATGAGCAGACGCGTGATCATGCGGCTCACATGCGGAACACGCCGAAGCGCGTCTCCGGAAGCGCTTGAGCACGCGTCAAAGCCAGCGCCAATCCTAGGATGCGCCGCGTATCGATGGGATCGATGACACCATCATCCCAAAGACGCGCGGATGCATAGTATGGATGTCCTTGCCGCTCGAACTGCTCGCGAATCGGGGCCTTGAGTTTCTCTTCCTCCGCCTCGCTGAAAGATCCGCCGCCGCGCTCCAAAGCTTCGCGCTTGATGGTCGCCAAGACGCTGGCAGCCTGCTCGCCTCCCATCACCGATGTCCGTGCATTCGGCCACTGGAACAAAAATCGCGGGCTGTAGGCGCGGCCGCACATGGCGTAGTTGCCCGCGCCGAAGCTGCCCCCGATCACCACCGTGTACTTTGGCACCGCGGCGCAGGCCACGGCGGTTACCAGTTTTGCGCCGTCCTTGGCAATGCCGCCGGCCTCCGCTGCCTGCCCGACCATGAAGCCGGCGATGTTCTGAAGAAATACCAGCGGGATGCCCTCGCAGCTGCACAACTCGATGAAATGCGTGCCTTTGAGCGCGCTCTCAGAGAACAAGATGCCGTTGTTCGCCAAGATGCCCACGGTGGTGCCGTGGATATCCGCAAAGCCGCACACCAGCGTCGCGCCATAGAGCGCTTTGAACTCGTCGAACCACGCGCCATCAACCAGACGCGCGATCAGTTCGTGTACATCGTAGGGCTTGCGTGAATTTTGCGGGATGATCCCATACAGTTCCGCGGGGTCGAACGGGCTGTCCTGTCCGCCGGCAGGGGCGTTGAGCGCCGCTGCGCGCAACACGGGAGCGCGCAGGCGCGCGATGGCGCGCCGTGCGAAAGCCAGCGCATGCAGGTCGTTTTCGGCATAGTAATCGGTGACGCCCGAGCGACGGCAATGTACATCCGCGCCCCCCAAAGATTCCGCATCGATCTCCTCGCCGGTGGCGGCGCGTACCAGCGGAGGCCCGCCGAGAAATACCCGGCCTTGATTGCGGACGATCACGGCGTGATCGGACATGGCCGGAACATAGGCGCCGCCGGCGGTACAGGAGCCGTGCACCACCGCCACCTGCGCGATGCCACAAGCTGAGAGGCGCGCCTGATTGAAAAAGATCCGGCCGAAGTGTTCCCGGTCGGGAAATACTTCGTCTTGGCGCGGCAGAAAGGCCCCGCCGCTTTCCACCAAGTAGATGCAGGGCAGCGCGTTGTCGCCTGCGATCTCCTGCGCCCGCAAATGCTTCTTCACCGTCAGGGGATAGTAGGTGCCGCCCTTTACGGTGGGATCGTTCGCCACCACCATGCACTCGCGCGCAGAAACCCGGCCGATCCCGGTAATGAGGCCCGCTCCGGGCAGCTCTTCGCCGTACACCCCCTGCGCGGCCAACGGCGATAATTCCAAGAAAGGCGAGCCCGGATCCAGCAGGGCCGCAATGCGTTCCCGGACGAGCAGCTTGCCGGCCTTGATGTGCTTATCGCGTGCGGCGGCACTGCCGCCGGCGGCGTTGCGTCGCAGCGTGGCGCGCAGCTCATCGACCAGCGTCTGCATGGCGGTGCGGTTGCCGGCAAACTCCTGGGATCGCGGGTCGATTTTGGAAGCTATCTTGGCCATTGGCTTTGTTGCCCTGAGCGTGGCAGAATTGTCGGACAGTCCGATTATCCAACGATCCCGGTCCGATGACAATGGGGGGCCGCAAAAATGCCCGATTCCGCATATCGAGAGTTCACCTTTGGGCTAGGCGAGGTGATCGACACCGTTCGCGACCAAGTGCGCCGCTTCGCCGCAGAGCGCATCGCGCCGCGCGCGCAAGAAATCGACCGCAGCAATGAATTTCCGCGCGATATCTGGCGGGAAGCCGGCGATCTAGGCCTGTTGGGGCTCACCGTCAGCCCTGAGCACGGCGGCGCAGGCTTGGGGTACCTTGCCCACACCATCGCCATGGAAGAGATCTCGCGCGCATCCGCCGCGGTGGGCTTGAGTTACGGTGCACACTCGAATCTGTGCGTGAATCAGCTGGCGTTGAACGGCAACGAGCGGCAAAAGCAGCGTTATCTGCCGAAACTCATCAGCGGCGAACATGTCGGCGCGCTGGCGATGTCGGAGCCCGGTGCAGGCTCGGACGTGGTCTCCATGCAGCTCAAGGCCATCCGCCGCGGGGATGTTTACGTGCTCGACGGCCGCAAGATGTGGATCACCAACGGACCGGAGGCGGATGTGCTGGTGGTGTACGCCAAGACCGCGCCCGAAGCGGGCCCGCGCGGCATCAGCGCTTTCGTCATCGAAAAAGCTTTCAAGGGTTTCACGCCCGCGCAAAAGCTCGACAAGCTCGGCATGCGAGGCTCGAGCACCAGCGAACTGGTGTTCGACAACTGCGAGGTACCGGCCGAGAATCTGTTGGGAACCGAGAATCACGGCGTCAACGTCCTGATGCGCGGCCTGGACTATGAACGCGTCGTGCTCTCCGGCGGCCCGCTCGGCATCATGGCTGCGGCCTTGGACGTGGCGGTACCGTATGTGCGGGAGCGCAAGCAATTCGGGCAACCCATCGGTACCTTCGAGCTGGTGCAGGGCAAGCTTGCGGACATGTATGCCTCGTTGAACGCCTGCCGCAGCTACGTCTACATGGTGGCGTCCGCGTGCGATCGCGGCGAGTACACCCGCAAGGATGCCGCGGCCTGCATTTTGTTTTGTGCCGAAGCGGCAACCCGCGCGTCGCTCGATGCGATTCAACTGTTGGGCGGCAACGGCTACATCAATGACTATCCCACGGGAAGATTGCTGCGCGACGCCAAGCTCTACGAGATCGGCGCAGGCACCTCGGAAATCCGCCGCATGCTGATCGGCCGCGAACTGTTCGGGGAAGGGACATGAGCGACCTGTTCGTGCCGCTCGATGATCATCCCGCTTACCGGCAAATTGCCAATCTCATCGAACATCGCATCGTCACCCGGACCTTGCGCCCCGGCGATGCCCTGCCCTCCGAAACGGACCTCGCGCGCCAATTTGGCGTCAACCGCTCCACGGTCCGGGAAGCCATTCGCGAACTGGAAATACACGGATTGCTGGGGCGGGAGCGCGGCGAGAAGCGCCTGCGCGTCACGCGTCCGGAGCCGCGGCGCGTCAGTTCCGGCGTGAGCCGCGCGCTTGCCTTGAACGACGTGACCTTCATGGAATTATGGGAGGCCATGATGGCCATCGAGCCCGCCGCCGCCCAATACGCCGCGTCGCGGCGTACCGCGGCTCAAATGCAGGGCTTGACGCGCGCGAGCGTGCGCTTCAAGCGCGAGAGCGCCGGCACCGGCACGGCGGTTGCCGCCGTGGTGGAGTTTTTCACCGCAGTGGCCGCCGCCAGCGGCAATCAAGTGTTGGCGCTGTCGCAGGCGCCGCTCAATCTGCTGCTGGTTCCCACACTGACGCAGGTGATCGACCGCGTGCCGCAGGCGCGATCGCGTATCCAGGCCGCGCAAGACAGCATCATCGAGGCCATCAAACTGAAGAAGAGCGAGCAAGCGCGCGTGTGGATGGAAAAGCACATCCGCGATTTCAAGCGCGGCTACGATCTTTATGCTGATTGACGGCGCGCGCGTTCCGCCAAGTCCTCCGCCACCGCTCTGATCGCCGGCAGGTTTGACCAAAGACTGGCCTGCGGCAGAAATTCGATTTGCGTGCCGAGTTTCGAACGCTCGCGCAGTCTCACCGTAATTCGATGGAATCCGCCGCTGCTCGCAACATCCACCGAAACGATTTTTGACAGCGGGACCGCGTCCTCAACGCGTCCTCTTCGGACCTTGAGGCTATCGCGGCAATCCAGCACTTCATCCGCAAGACGGTGGATTTGCGTCTTCCGGAAAAAGAAAATCAGGGCGGCGCAGAGAATTCCGCCCGCGATCGCACTCGGCAAGGGATTGCGCCAGAGATTCCCATCGAGTGCCGCGGGTGCGGTCACAAACACCACCAAAGCCGCGGCGCTCAGCCAAATTCCGCGCTTGAAAAGCGCAGTATTCTTGAATGAGATGACTTGCATCGCAGAAACCCTGCCGGCCGGCCTAAAGAATCTCCTCCCGCCGCGTATCCAACCCGACCGGATCGTGAAGATTGGTGCTGAATGACACCAGCAGCATGGCGGTGGTGCCGGTATTTCGAAATGCGTGAACGACTCCGGGCGGGATGGTCAAGCGCAATATCTCGCCTGCCGGCACGTCGATATCCTTGATCTCCCCCGCTTCCTTCAGCCGTACACGGCAAGGTCCGACCACCGTGGTGATCTCCACCGCAGTTTGATGCACATGATTGCCGCGAGTTTCATTCGGCTGGGTCAGTGCGACGTGGACATTTTTCTGCGCGCGCAGTTCCGCGTCGGTCAGCGGCTCGAACAGTGCACCGCGGGCGTCCCGATGGGTCTTGACCGATTGAATGCTGACGCGCTGCCGGTCCGGGTAGCTCATGCTCTCATTATAGCGTCACCGCCGCGTGCGCCGGGCGTGGCCCCGCGTCATGAGCACGACGCCGGCCACCAGCATGAGGTCGAGCCAATCCAAGGCACCCCCGCCCCCGCCGCCACCGGCGCCGCCCCCGGTGCTGGTGCCGCTGCTGCTGCCTGCGGACACGGTCAGGGAGGCCGAAGCAGGTGCGGTATTGCCCCCCGCGGGTCCGGTCATCAGTGCATTTGATGCGATCGTGTCGGTATAGGTGCCCGCCGTGGTGCCGGTGACGCTCAGCGTGACATCGCAGGATCCATCGACGGGAATAATGGCGCCGCTCAAGGTAACCGTACCCGAGCCGCTGGTCAGCGACTTGTTCGCGCCCGCGCAGGTGGTCGCAGGTGCCGTGCTGCCCAGCTGCAGCTCGGCCGGCAACGTGATTGTGATTGCGGATTGAGTCAGATCAAAGGCGTTGGCGTTGCTGAGAGTCAGCGTAAGCACGGAGGAGTCGTTGGCGGACACGCTGCTCGGGGCAAATGCCTCCGTGACCGTCGGCGGCACCGGCGTCACCGTCATGGCAGGCACGCAGGCACCCGCCACAGTGCCCGCCGTCGCGGGCGCCGCGGTCGTGGCCCCGCTCGGCGTGAAATTCACTATCGCCGTATCCGTATTGCCGCGCGAATCGGTCACAACCAGCGTCAGCGTGCCCGTACCCGTAGAGGTGACATTCACGGCGGCACTGGCCGGCCCGGACACGATATGGACCGCTCCGGTGCTGCTCCATGCATACGAAACGACGGTCGCCCCGCATGCGGCCGCGCTGCCGCCGGCATCGAGCGCGGCGCTGCCGGTTGTGAAGCTCACCGGCAGCTTGACCGCCGCAATCGGATTGAGCGCCGCCTTCACCGCGCTGAAAGCATTCACCATGCCGGCTCCGCAGGTCGTGGCCGTGCAGGCGCATTCCGCGCTGGAAGTCGAACCCGATTGGCACTGCGACAAACCCGCCGGTTGCGGATACGCCGTGGCGCTGGACCGGATCCGTGCGATCAGCTGCGGCGGCGTCAAATTGGCATTGACGGCACGCATGAGCGCCGCGACGCCCGAGACGATCGGCGCGGAGAAGCTGGTGCCGAGATTGGAATCGGTTTGATCCGTGTAGGTATTTGCACCGGGCGCGGTCGCACCGTCGTTGACCGTGGTATCGATCGAGCGCAGGCAAGGGCTGCCGGCGCTGATGTTCACGCAATTGCCCGCGGGCGCGCCGATACCCACCTCGGGTCCCAAGCTGCTGTAACCCACTTTGGTGCCGACATTTCGCAGTCCCGCCACGGCCAACACCCCGGGGCAATTCGCCGGAATATCGACCGGACCGCTTTCATTGCCGGCGGAAGCCACCACCAAAACGCCCATGCGCGTCAGCGTGCTGATCAGGTCTTTATAGTCCGAAGGGCATGAACCCGTTCCGCCGAGACTTAAATTGATGATGTCCGCGGGATACGGATTGTCGGGCACGCCGTTGATCGACATCCCGACAGCCCATTCGATGCCGACGATGATGTTGGAGTCCAACCCGCCGCACTTGCCCAAAGCGCGTACCGGCAGCAGGTACGGATTCCAGGTCATGCCCGCAATACCGGCGTCGTTATTGGTCACTGCACCGAGCACGCCCATGACGCGCGTGCCATGCCATGAGCTGTTCGACGTGCTGCAGTTTTTGCTGGGGAACACCGCGGTGTTCTTGAGATCCGCGCTGTCAATCCAATCGCCGGGGTCGGACGGGTCGGGATCCCAGCCGTCGCCGTCATTGGCAACCAGAAACGTTCCCAACGGATTGCTGTTGGCCGCATTCACGTCTTGTCCGACAAAGTCATAGCCCGGCAATAGTCGGCCGCCGAAACCGGCGCGCAACAGGTCGGGATGATCGAAGCGAATTCCCGAATCGACATCCGCTATCACCGTGCCTGAGCTGCCCTGGGTTATGTCCCAGGCTGAAACGGCGTCCGTTGCGGCCGCGTCGCTGGCCGCGCCCATCGTGGGCGTTTGCATAAACCACTGGCCGCTGGCGGTTGCCGTCGGAACGAACAAGGGGTCATTCGGTAATGCGTGCGGATAGCGCCATGCATCGACGTCGGCGAAAGCCACCGATGGATCCGCGCGCAACTGTTTGAGCGCCGCATCGAGCTCCGCACCGAAGAGCGCCTTTTGAAGGAATAGGACATGCATGCTCGGGGTCAATTGGCGCGACCCCGCCGCGGCGATGCCGCTGCGCTGGATGAGACCTGCCATATCGGCCTGAGAAGTCTGCGCTTGAGTGATTCGAACCGTCTGCGCCTTGGCGCGCAGCCGTATCGTCTTCGTCGCGGCATTGTCCTCGGTGGCGCGAAATCCGACGATCAGCCGCCGTGCCTGCGGACCGATGTCAACCGGGTGAGAGCGCACCGGATTCCATTCCGGCGACGGAGCGGCAGCGGCCGTGCCGAATAGAATAAGGCCCAAAAGTCCAGCCAGGGCCGGCGGAAACCGCGCTCTCTTGATATGTCTCATGTATCGAAGCCTAACAACAATGGCGGGGCCATGGATGCGAACCACGACCGCAAAACTCGAGCGGAATCATGCCTATCGCCGCAGTGCGCCGCGATAGTCTGCCGCAGGAGACAAATTCCACCGCCGCCGCGCATGCAAAGCCGGCCCCCGGGGCATCCAATCGCCCTGCGAATCGGCCGGTCAGCGGGTAGAATATCGGCCGGGAAGTAACCGCTTTTTGAAGGGGCTCTGCAATGACATATGACAATCGGCAGTTCTATATCGATGGCGCTTGGGTGGACCCGGTCGAGCCCAAGGAGCTGAAGGTCATCAATCCCGCGACGGAAGAGGTTGCGGGCGTCATATCGATGGGCAGTGCCAGGGACGTGGATCGCGCTGCGATGGCCGCGCGCCGTGCCTTCGACAGCTATTCGCGTACCGCGCCGGCGGAGCGGCTGGCGCTCATGGAGCGGGTCCTTGCCGCCTACAAGGCGCATTACGATGAAATCGCAAAGGCCATTTCCATTGAAATGGGCGCGCCCATCACCCTCTCGAAGGGCTCGCAGACCGGTATCGGTGTCGGCCACATCAGCGCCATGATCGATGTGTTGAAAAACTTCAAATTCGAGGAGATGCACGGCACGGTGCGTCTGCTGCAAGAGCCGGTCGGCGTCTGCGCCCTGATCACGCCGTGGAACTGGCCGATGAATCAGGTGGCCGCCAAGGTGGTGCCGGCGCTCGCGGCCGGATGCACCATGGTGCTCAAGCCTTCCGAGTATTCGCCCTTCAGCGCCATTATTTGGGCGAAGGTCATGCACGAGGCAGGCGTGCCCGCGGGCGTGTTCAACCTCATCAACGGCGACGGCACCGGCGTCGGCGCCCCGCTCTCTTCCCACCGCGAGGTGGACATGGTGTCCTTCACCGGATCCACGCGCGCCGGTTCGGAGGTCGCCAAGAATGCGGCTGCCTCGGTCAAACGCGTGCACCAGGAGCTCGGCGGCAAATCACCCAACGTGCTGCTCGATGACGCCGACTTCGAGCGCGCCGTGACGAAGAGCGTGCTGCACGTATTCCAAAATTCCGGACAGTCCTGCAACGCGCCGACCCGCATGTTGGTGCCGGCGGCAAAGTTGGCCGAGGTCGAGGCGATTGCCAAGCGGGTCGCGGAATCGGTGGTCACGGGCGATCCTACATCTGAGAAAACTAATTTAGGACCCTTGGTCTCGAAAGTGCAATTCGATCGGGTCACGGGCTACATCGCCAAAGGAATCGCCGAAGGTGCGAAAGTGGTCGTCGGCGGCTCCGGACGGCCCGACGGCCTGGCCAAGGGTTACTTCGTCAAGCCGACCATTTTTTCGAATGTTCGCAATGAGATGACCATCGCGCGCGAGGAGATCTTCGGGCCCGTGCTGTGCATCCTTCCTTATGACAATGAAGAACAGGCGATTCAAATCGCGAACGACACGCCTTATGGTCTCGCCGCTTACGTGTGGTCCAAGGACAATTTGCACGCCCGCCGCGTCGGCGGGCGGATCCGCGCAGGCCAGGTCAGCTTGAACGGCGCTTCCGGCAACATGAATACTCCGTTCGGCGGCTTCAAGATGTCCGGCAACGGGCGCGAGTGGGGCGAATTCGGCTTACGCGACTTCTTGGAGCTCAAGGCGGTGATAGGAGTCGACGCTGCTTGAGCCCAGCGGGCTTTAGGTGACTGATCTTGTCGTTCGGCTCGAGAAATTGGGCAAGCGCTTTTCGAGCGATCGGCCGGCGATTTTCGAGGGCGTCGATCTAGAAGTTCGCCAGGGCGAATATCTCGCCATCATGGGAGAGTCCGGCGCGGGCAAGTCGACGCTGCTGAACCTTTTGGCGGGACTCGATCGCACCGATAGTGGCCGCGTGCAGCTCGACGGTATTGACCTCGCCACCCTCGACGATGATGCAGCGACACTGCTGCGCCGGCGCATGATTGGTTTCGTTTTTCAGGCTTTTCACGTTCTACCCTATCTTTCGGTCGAGCAAAACGTCGCCCTGCCCTTGAGCCTCCTCGGCGTCGCGGACGCGGAGCGGCGCGAGCGCACTCATGGCATGCTCGCCGCGGTGGGGATCGAATCGCTCGCGCAGCGTCATGTGCGGGATCTCTCGGGCGGCGAGATTCAGCGGGTGGCAATCGCCCGCGCCTTGGTGCACCGACCGCGCCTGGTGCTGGCGGACGAACCGACCGGCAATCTCGACTCGCGCAGCGCCGCTCAGATCCTTGCACTGTTGCGCGAGCAGGTTAAAGCGAATGCCGGTGCCGGCGTGCTGATCACTCATTCGAGGGTGGCGGCGGACACCGCCGATCGGATCCTGCTGCTCGATGCTCATGGGCTGCATCCCGTGAGGCCGGCGCAATGAACGCCGCCGGGTCGCTCAAACTTTGGCGGTTACTGCTGCTCGCACAGCTGCGCGAGCAGCCGGTCCGATTTTTCGTCACCGTTCTGGCGCTCGCGCTCGGCGTCGCTTTGGGCTCGTCCGTGTACCTGGTCAATACCTCTGCCCTGAACGAATTCGGTTTGGCAACCAAGCGGCTGGTGGGCGAGGCCGATATTGTGATTAGGGGTCAGCATGACGGTTTCTCCGAGCAGTTATATGTCGATCTGGCGCGCAACGGCGCCGTCAGCGCCGCAAGCCCGGTCCTGGAAATCGAGGCGGCGCTGCCGAAGCACGAAGACACGCTCAAAATACTGGGACTGGATCCCTTGCGGGCAGCAATGCTGCAGCCGGCATTGATCGGCGACATCGGCGAGGGCATGTTTCAGCTTTTCGATCCGCAGACGATTTACTTGAGTCAGTCTGCGGCGCAGGCATTGAAACTTCGCCGCGGCGATCAGCTCGAGCTGACCGTCGGCAGCGCGAGCAAAACGCTGCGGGTTCTCGGCATATTGGCGCCGGCAACTTATCCGCAGCCGCTCGGCCTCATGGACATTGCCTCGGCGCAATGGCTGTTCGATGCGGTCGGACGCTTGAATCGCATCGACTTGCGGCTGGCGCCCGGGACCGATGTGGAGTCCTTTCGGCGTGAGCTGGGCAAGCGTCTTCCCGCAGGAGTTCTCGCCATCGCACCGCAGGTCGAGCGCGATCGGGCGGTCAGCGTAACCCGAGCGTATCGGGTCAATCTCAACATGCTGGCGTTGGTCGCCCTCTTCACGGGTGCCTTTCTCGTGTTCTCCACCCAATCGCTGTCGGTGTTGCGCCGGCGCCGGTCACTGGCATTGCTGCGGGCGATCGGCGTCACGCAGCGTCAACTGCGCGCTGCTCTCATCGGGGAGGGCCTGACGCTCGGAGTGGTGGGCGCGCTGATCGGTGTCGCGCTCGGTATGCTGGTAGCGGCGGCGATACTGAAGTTCCTCACCGCCGATCTGGGCAACGGCCAAATGCGCGCTGTCGGCGCGTCATTGCGCGCCGCACCGCTGCAATTGTTGACGTTCTTTGCGATCGGCGTCATTGCGGCCGCCGTCGGCGCTTGGGTGCCCGCCCGCAATGCCGCACGCGAGCCGCCGGCGCGCGCCTTGAAGGGCGGCAATAGCGACTACCGCAGCGCCGCCGGCATGAGCTGGCGCGCCGGCATCGCGTTGCTCATTTTAGGATCCGTTCTGGCTTGGCTGCCGCCGATCGGGGGGCTGCCGGTCTTTGGCTATACGGCAATCGGTGCGCTGCTTTTGGGCGCCGTACTGTTGGTGCCGACCGTGACGCTCAAGACATTGGGGTTTGCGCCGCAGAGCCGCCGCATCGTCTTGGACACCGCGGTTGCCCAGCTCAGGGAGAATGTCGGATTGTCCGCCCTCAGCCTTGCCGCCATCATCGTCAGCTTCAGCTTGATGGTGGCCATGGCCATCATGATTCATTCGTTCCGCGTGTCGTTCGACCACTGGCTCGGCAAGCTTTTGCCGGCTGACCTGCAGCTGCGGGAGCCCTTCGGCAGCGACTCGGCGTATTGGTCGCCTACCGATCAATTGCGCCTGGCGCAGGTGCCGGGCGTGGCGCGCGTGGAATTTCGCAGAACGCGCCGGCTTCTGCTCGATCCGAAGCGCGCCCCCGTCACCTTGATTGCGCGCGGCGCCGACGATGTGCAAACGGCGGCCGAATTACCGCTGCTACAAAGCGCACCTGCGGCACGTGGCGGGCAACCGGCGTGGGTCTCGGAAGCATTTCAGGATCTGTATGGCTACAAGGTGGGCGATAGCCTCGAGCTGCCCTTGGCGGGCAGCACTCGGCAATTCGTGATCGCGGGAATCTGGCGCGATTACGCTCGGCTCTCCGGGTCCATCGTCATTTCGCTGCCGGCCTATCGGGCTGCGACCGGCGATCAGCGTGCCAATGAAGGCTCCCTTTGGCTGCGCCCGAATGCCGACGCGACGGCGACCGAAAGGCTTCTGCGTGCGCGCATTGCCAATGGCGACGCTCTGGAGATCACGACCACGACCGCCCTGCATGAGCGGTCGCTGCAAATCTTCGATCGCGCGTTTGCCGTCACCTATGCGCTCGAATTCATCGCCGTCATCATTGGACTCGCAGGCGTCAGTTTTGCGGCGGGTTCCACCGCACTCGCCCGCCGCGCGGAATTCGGCATGCTCAGGCATGTCGGCATGCTGCGCCGGCAGATCATCGTCATGCTGGCGGATGAAGGCATTCTCACCAGCGTCTTCGGCGTAATCTATGGCCTGGCGCTCGGCGGCGCATTGAGCCTGGTGCTGGTGTACGTCGTCAACCGGCAGTCCTTCAATTGGAGCATCGACCTGGCGATACCGGCCTGGCAATTGGCCGTGCTCAGTTTCGCGCTGATCGGCGCCGCCGCCATCACCGCGGTTTGGAGCGGCCGCGCCGCGCTGAGCCAGGATGCCGTGCGCGCGGTTCGTGAGGATTGGTGAACAAGCCGGCCGCGGTGCTCGCATTTTGCCTGATCTGCGTAACGGCCGCGGCGGAAGTAACCTATGCGCCGGTCGTAGCCGGCCAGCCGTTGAGTTTTCCGCGCGATTGGGGCAGTCATCCGCAATTTCGCACCGAGTGGTGGTATGTCACCGGGTGGCTGACGTCGGCGGCGGGCGAGCAGCTCGGATTTCAAATCACTTTTTTTCGCACCAAGCCGAACTTGACCGGCGATAATCCGAGTGCCTTCGCGGCGACGCAAATCATGATTGCGCATTGTGCGCTCAGCGATCCGAAGCGCGGCAGACTCTGGCAGGATCAGCGCATCGCGCGCGCGGTGCTGAGCCTCGCGGGCGCCGCCGAAGGCGACACGAATGTCTGGATCGGCGCCTGGTCGATGAAGCACGATGCACGGTACGTTGCGCGGATCGACGCGGAGGACTTCTCCCTCGATCTGGCGCTGTCTGAGACCCAGCCGGTCTTGATCAACGGCGACAATGGATTCAGCCGCAAAGGGCCCGAGGAGCAGGCAGCGAGCTATTACTACAGCCTGCCGCACATGCGGGTCACGGGCGTCGTTTCGCGCAACGGCTCGCCGACCCGCGTGAACGGCGAAGCCTGGTTCGATCACGAGTGGTCCAGCGAGTATCTCGACGCGCAAGCGGCCGGATGGGACTGGATCGGCATCAGTTTAGAGGACGGCGGCGCGCTGATGGCCTTTCAAATTCGCGGCCTCGATGGCACACGGCGCTGGGCCGGCGGCACGTTCCGCAGCGGCGACGGCGTCCTGCAAGTATTGAAGCCCGCCGACATCGACTTCCACGCCGGCCGGAATTGGACTTCGCCGCGCACCGGCGTCGTCTATCCGGTCGAATGGACTGTGCGCGCAGCCGGGCACGCATTTAAATTGCTGCCCCTGCTCGATGATCAGGAAAACGATACCCGGCTTTCAACCGGCGCCATCTACTGGGAAGGTGCGGTCCGCGCCTATGACAAGAGCAAGCTCGCGGGCCGCGGCTATTTGGAACTCACCGGATACGGAGAAAGGCTCCGCCTTCGCTAGCGCTGGTGCCTTCGCTGGTGCTGGCGCTGGTGCCTTCGCTGGCGCTGGCGCTGGTGCCGGTGCTAGTGCTGGTGCTTGAACAGGCTGCGCACCTGGTTGATTCGGCGCCGCCAGAAGAACGATAGAAAATGCCGATGCGAGTGCCGGTCCGATCGCAGAATCCGCAGCAGCTCCGGAAAAATCCCGCCCCGCATCAAATAATTCTTGCGCTGCTGCTGATTGGCGCTACGCAGGTGCACAAGCCAGGGCGAATTGCGAATATGCTTGCTCATCTTGACTGGCGTGCTGTATTGCAAAATGTACGCAAGCCGCGAAGAGGCGCTTTGGTTGCCGGAGGCTCCGTGCACCGTGCGCCCATGATGGATGATCATGGCGCCTGCCGGTATGGGTCGCACGGCAGCCGTCTGCGGGTCAAATCCCTCGTAGCACTCGATAGTATTGGCTTGCTTTGCGCTGCCGTGCAGACGGTGCGGCAGCACACCGAGCCGGTGCGAGCCAGGGATGTACGCCATAGCGCCGTTATCGAAGGTACTCGGTGTAATAGCGATCCAAATGCTCAATTCGTTGTAGTCGAACCCAGGTTCGCGAAATGCTTCATCCTGATGCCAGGGTGTGGGATGACCCCGATGACTGGGCTTGAAGATCGCATGATCGCCGGCGAACTCCGCGTCGGCGCCCAGCAATTGGCGCGCCGTGGCCAGTGCGATATTTCGATACGAAAGCTTGCGCAGTTCTCTGGCATACATTGAAGGCTGCAGCACGCTGGGCGAGGTCATGTCCCCCCCGCCATCCGTCTCAGTCAGATTGATGTTCCTACCCTCGGTGCGCCGCTCGCCGCCGAGAATCATGCGCATCAGAATATCGCGGCACCAATCCAGCTCGGCCGCAGGAATCTGAGGGGTCTCGATGACGAGAAACCCTTGTCGGAAAAATTCGTCGACTTGTTGAGAGGTTAGCGGCTGTTCCAAAGGTGTTCGTCCAGGCAATCTTCTGTCGGATAATTGCGAAAACCCCTGCAAAATACGCTGCACACGGCGCTATCATAGCCCGGGGGGCGTGATCTTGTAACCTTTACCTCGCCGCGCGAGTTAACATTAATCGGATTTGCGGCGCTCACGTCCGCACGATGGAAGCTTTGGAGATGAAGCTATGGATCGTCGAATCGCCCCCACGATCATTTGCCTGATAGTCGCCGCCATTTTCTTTGGGTGCGCAAGCAGCGCCCAATCGGCTCCTCAAAAGTCGGGCGCACCCGCGGGCGACTCCTGCATACCATTCTCCATGCCCGACCCCGGCGTTCTGTTCAACTCTTCCAAAAAGGTGTTCGCTCACTATTTTTATCCATTTCCGCTTTCGGTGGGGAACAAAGCGGCGTCAGACGATTACTACAGCGTGCACTACCTAAACAAGGACGGCGAAAAGGGCAAATGGCGCGCCATGGGCGGCTATTTGCGGCAGCGCCCTCTACCGGTTGAGATCAAAACCGACGCCAATTGGCGACTGTCCAACGCGCAGCAGGAAGTTCGCTTGGCAATTGCGCGCGGCATAACGGGCTTTTCCATTGATGTGATGTCGCCAAAGGAAGTCACCGGTCCGGATACGCATTTGCAGTTACTGCTAAGGGCAGCTCAAAGCGTGGATTCGCGTTTCAAGATCCTCGTCATGCCCGATACGTCCGCCTTGAAGTCGGATTCCGGCACGGTGGTCAAGATAATCACCGCCGTCGCTCCGAGTCCCGCCGCGTACCGGCTCGAGGACGGGCGCCTGGCGGTCTCGGCTTTCAACGCGAGCGTCAATTCGGCCGACTGGTGGGCCGGGGTATTTGCGCAGCTGAAGCCGCACGGCATCTCCGTGGCCTTCGTGCCGACGTTTCTAGGGTGGAAGGGCCAAGCCGCCGCCTTTGCACCGATTAGCTACGGTTTCGCAGACTGGGGAACTGCCACCGCCCATGCAGCGGATGCCATGAAAGGCGACCCGGATCTGGCGCATAGGACCGGCAAGATCTACATGATGCCGGTCGATCCTCAGCAGTACCGGCCGAAAGGATCGATTTACTGGGAGGCCGGCAACAGTGCGGCGTTTCGCAATGCGTGGATGAGCGCGATCAATGGAGGCGCCGATTGGGTACAGCTGGTCACGTGGAGCGATTTTTCGGAATCCAGCGAAATTGAACCCTATACCGACGCCACGTTGCGAACGGATATCGGCACGGGCTTTTACGATCTCAATGCCTTTTATGCGACGTGGTTTCTAACCGGCAAGCAGCCCGCCATCACCCACGATGTGCTGTATTATTTCTACCGACGCGAACCCAGCAACGCGGTCGGTACAGCACAGACCGCGCCGAATAAAATCGTGAATAGCTCCCCTGAAGACAATATCGAAATGTTGGCATTTTTAACGGCGCCGGGAGAACTGAAGATCACCATCGGGGGACATAGCTTCACGGAGAACGCGCCTGCCGGCATCAGTTCCTTCAAGGTGCCCACCGCGCCTGGAGTGCCGGTCTTTTCGCTCGCGCGCGCCGGCGCGCAAGTGTTCTCATTTCAGGGGCCGATACAAATCTTTGGCCAAGCCGGTTTGCCGTCGGGAGTCATCGACATGACCTACTGGAGCGGCAGTGGCTCAGCGAGCGGAGTCTGCACGCTTTGAATTCGCGGCCGGTCCAAGATTTAAAGGGCTTCCGGCTACCGCCCAACTTCAGGGGACGCTCCGGACTCAACGTGCAGCTTTGGTGGTTGGTGCAAGCGACGTTGTTTCGCGCTTCTCCGCAGTTGATGTACGGATTTCGGCGCTGGCTATTGCGCCTATTCGGCGCCCGCATCGGCAAGGGCGTCATCATCCGGCCCAGCGTGAGCATTCCGTATCCTTGGAAGCTGCAAATCGGGGATTATTCCTGGATTGGCGACCATGCGGTACTCTACTGCTTCGCGGAAATCACCATCGGCAAGAACGTTGTGATATCTCAAAAGAGCTATCTATGCGCCGGCACGCACGACTTTCGCACTCCAACCTTCGACATCCAGGCGTTCCCCATCGAAGTCGGTGATGAGGCGTGGCTGGCGGCGGACGTTTTCGTGGCGCCCGGCGTCAAGGTCGGCAAGGGAGCGGTGGTCGGTTCGCGCAGCTCGGTGTTCAACGATCTGCCGGAAATGATGGTCTGCGTTGGGTCCCCTGCACGTCCCGTCCATGCCCGGCTTTAGCAACTACCGCACTGCGCTCGACAAGATCGCCGCCAGGGTTCGCCAAAAAAACAGCATCTATCTCGCGCTGTCACTCATTGCCAGGGTACTCAACGCGGCCGGAATGTTCGTGGCGATCAAACGATTCGCACCCAGCACTTTCGGAGAAATGAGCTATTTGACCGCCACCGCGGTATCCACCGTCGCTTTTTGTTCCTTCGGCATCGAGCTTTCGATCAATGCTCAATTGACCCGCAAATTGAAGGAAGCAGCCGCCTTGGGCCCCACGATCGTGGCGGGCTGCGCTCTCGCGCTCGCCGGGACCGTGCTCGCGTGGCTGGTCATCTGCCTGTTGTTCGCCTCGCAGCTGCGCTTGTCGAGTTCGCCGGGACTCGCGATTCTCTCCGTTTGCATCTACTCGGCCTTCATGATTTCGACATCATTGCTGACGGCCATGTCCTTTGCGCTCGATGCCAGCATCAACGTCGGCATCTCCTACATGGCAACCTCGCTCATTTTCGTCGCTTTCGCCGTGCTCGCCGAACCTGGAACATCGGGCGTGGATTTGATGTTCTTTTTAATCTGCGCACAGGTTGTCGCCGTCTCGTTCATGGCCCTCGCGCTCTTCAAACGGCACGTGTGGCCGGCGAGGCGGCGCGCGCGGATCGCTGACTTTCAGCAGTTGTTGCCGGCGGCATGGATCGAGACCAAAACCTTGTTCGCATACGGCGCGAAACAAATCATCGTGGTCTCCGCCCTGACCTTTGCTCAATGGCTGATCCAACGCAAGATAGTCTTTGGCAACGGCGGCGCCTCTGAGAACGCCATTTACAGCATCGGCAACCAAGTATTCAACATGATGACCTTCATCCCGTTGATCATCACGCCGATCATCATCACCAAACTCGCCGCCGCGCAAGCGGACATGGCGTTACGGCGCAGAATTTGTCTGCAGAGCCTGCGCCTATTCACCGCCATCTCCGTGTGTGCGTGCGCCGCCGTGTTCATTGGCTTGCGGCTGGGTGTGCCCTTCCTGCCGCCCCGCTACACCGTGGCCGTGGAAACCGGTCTCATCGCCTCGGTTGCCGCCGCGTTTCAAATTGTGAAGTCGCCGTTCTCGCTGTTTTTCCTTTCAGAATTGAAGGCGTCCCGAGAAATCGCCAGCGCCAGCGCCGGCGCCGCCTTCATGATCGTCGCGACCTCGCTTTTCACCGAACTCAATCCAAACGAGGGGACCATGATTCGTCTGCTGGGTTGCGCACTGCAGGCTATTATTCTGACGGCGCTGTTTCTGATAGAAACCCGCCGCCGGCAGCCGACGCATCATGGCGCGTTGCCATAGCGGAAGAATTTATAGATGATGCTAACGTTGCCCTGTATGTCGTCGTAGTGGAACTGCGGGATGTTTGAATCGCGCGCCACGTGAGCCGCGGAAACCGTGAGCGTGATCGCACTTGTCGGCGTGTAAACCATGTTTGCGGTTTCCCCGGTGACCGTATCGTGACGCGCTTGGGTTTGGGGTGCGACCGGAACCAAGCCGAGCGGGTTCGCGCCTATGTAGTTTTCATTGTCGCGCGAAACGACGAGGGTAAAGGTTATCTTCTCGGATGCGATCCATTCCGGCGTCAGACTGAAACCCTTGTCGACGTAGTAATCCGTCTGCGCGGTCAGGTCGGCATCGAGTTGCTGCCAAGCTCCAACCAGCAGTTGAGTTTTCGGCGTCGGCTGCCACTGCAATGACGCTCGCCATATTTCGCCCGCGAAACTGCCGATTGCCGTGCTGGGATATTCGCGCTTCAGATAACCCGCACTTGCGTCAAGAACCGTCTTTTCCGACAGCGCATATCTGACCAGCACCCGTGCCCTATCTTCGCGGTAGTCAGGATCGAACAGCACGCCGTTCAACACAGTGCTGCCGGCAGCGCGCGAATCATTGTAGCGATAATCGAAACCGATTCGATTGCTCTCGCCGCTATAGTCGGCCCCGACGTCGACGCCTTTCGATTTTGAATTGTTGAATATGCCTTGCGACGCCGACACGGAATAATCCGTTCCGAGTAAGCCGCCGAACAGTCCCCAGCGCGGTCCTACCTGATAGCGCATCGACGCATAATAATCCGACCTATTCACGATATCGCGCGAGTACACCGCAATATTGGTGTAGCCGCCGAGCAGCCTCAAATAGTCTGCGCCTATTTTTCCCGAGAGCGCATCGCCCAAACCCCAATTCCACGCCAGCCGGTCGTTCGTCGAAACGTTGCTCAAGTCCTGGTTGCGAAAATAACGGTTGTAGTCCGCACGCAAGTCGACATCGAAGCTCTGCCGCGCTCCCGTGAGCCACTCGCCGTCAAGGCCTCCCGTGATGCTGTCGAAATAATCCTTCCTGCTGGGATTCGCGCCGATGCCGGGAAGCGTCGTGAGGTCGGTGAAGCTGGGCGGCAGCCGGTAAATATTGTTGTCGTAGGTAATGGCATCGCCCACATACAGGACCAGCCGATCCGTCCGTTCCACGCCGGCCGCCTCTTCGGGAGGAGCGACGGCGATGTCGAGCGCGTCTCGATATTCGATCGCCGCCCCCAGCGCGGTGGAGCTCAAGGCCGCAATGGCGGCTGCGAATGCAATTTTTCTAAGTGTTTTTTTCACAGGGGATGCTCATGGTTTCAGAGGCGCCTTGCATGCAAACCAACAGTCTCTCCAGCGACGCTTCACCCGAAGCGCGTATCCGTTGAGCCTGCTGCATCGAGAGGCATTTGGCGGCGAAAAGTACGCGTCGATCCTGACTGAGCTTCTCGATGTGGAGTAATGCTGCCTCGACAAAGCCTTCCTGAGGAGAGACCAGACCGGCACCATCGCGCAGCATTTCGGCAATCGAACCTCGATCGCAGGCGATCACATGAACTCCGCGCCGCATCGCTTCGTAAATCACCAAAGGTTCGGCTTCGTTGACATAGCGAGTCGGGAACAGGAAGATATCCAGTTGCCGGTAGAATCGCTCCTTCTGCTCGCCGTAGAGCGCTCCCAAATATTCCACATCGGTCGCGGACTCGAGCAACTTGTCGAAAACCTCACGCGCCTCCGCAGCGACCGGCCCGGCAACATAGGCTCGATATTCGATGCCGCGCCGGCTCAGCGCCTGCAAAACGAGGAAGAAATCGACGATGCCTTTTTCGAATGTAATGTTCGATAGAAATCCCACGCGCAGCGGCGCCATCTGGCGCTCTTGCACGCTTTCTCCCTCATCGGCATGGTAAAACGCCGCATTGGACACGGCGCGGATCAGACCCGGATCCAAGCGATATACCCTGCTGAGCGAGCGGCCCATGTTGGGACTCAACGCGATATGTTGTTCCGTGCGCAGCAGCCGGAAGACCAACCGGTTCAGCGGGGACGGTGAGTTGATGTACACGTAGCTGTGATGATGAACAAAAATCGCGCGGCGAAACACCTTGCTGATGAGCACATAGATGAGATCGATCATCTGCCCGCGCCCGCCGGACAGCGCGACATACAGCACGGTATCGTGTCTGCCGATGCAGGCAACCAAGTACTTGATCGGCATGAAAAGCTGGCGGACGACGTCCCGGGCGGCGCCGCGGCCGCTCGGCGCCCGATCGAAAACCTCGACCGGCATTCTGGACTTCAAGAGATCGAGCATCATGCCGCATACGCTGGAAAACCCATTTACCGGCGGAGGCAGCGGCCCCACAAAACAAAGGCGCGTCATCCAGCAGTCCCCATCATGCGTGCGCATCCATCCAAGATCTGAGTTGCGGCTCGCTGCGGAGTAAAGTTGGATATGACTTCAAGGCATCTGCGGGCAACAGCCATCCTTTCGTTTGAAAATTTGGTGATCGACAGCATGGCACGCGCCAGCGCATCGACATCGCCGGCCTCGAATGAGTATCCGGTTACGCCTTCGAGCGCCAGGTCCGGTACGCAACCGCATGCGCTGCTGACCACAACCGGACACCCGTAGCTCAGCGCCTCATTGATCACCAAGCCCCAGGGTTCGCTGTGGCTCGGCAGCACCAGCGCCGTGCTCCTCATGAAGAGGGGTGCGATCTCGTCCAGATTCTTGCTGCCCAAAAAGGAAATTGCATGCGACATGTTGAGACCGGCTACTCGAGCCTCCAATTGCTTCAGCAGCGGTCCCGAACCAACCAGGTCCAATCGAGCTTTGGAATTCGTCTTGTAAACCATGCAGAATGCCGCGAACACATCATCCAGGCCCTTCTCGGCCGCGAACCTGCCGACGTAGAGAAAGAGCGGCTCATCCTCACGGCCGCTCCAGGATTCGTAGCCGGCAATTACGTTGGAAACGCTGTAATCGCGGGGCAACGCGGCCGCCTGGCAGCGATAGGCGATCTTCGACTCCCTCACGCCGTAGCTCATCAGGTATTGCTTGCTTCGGATGCCGTAGCAAAAGAAGCCGTTGCACAGACCGAAGAACCAGCGCTTGCCCAATTCCCGCCACGCCACCTTGGGACGATCAACGCTGGTCGAATCGCAAAAAACCGCGCGCTTGCGCCGCAGGAACATGCAGACGCCAAGCATCGCCCAATACTCGGCGCGGTGATAACCCGGAATGACGACCAAATCGACCGGGTTTTTGTAAAGATCCCGCGCCAACGCCGCGATGCGTCGGATCACGGATGCGTTGTCATAAGCGCCGCGGAACAAAAGGCGAAAAGGATATTGGTGATACCAGAGGTCTACCGCGCCCAGCCCGACCCGGATGTCTTCAGTCTCCGCGATCTGAATAAAGGACGGCGTGATTCCGCGCGGGTTCCCGTCCCGGTGCACCTGCGAGAACACCACGCCCTTGTACTTCGACCAAAGAATATTGTGATATATCGCTACTCGCATGGTTGTGAAACGCGAAGGCCGCCCCTCACAGCGTCGCCGCCCTCATATTCAAGCGTCGCGCCGCGCGGTGCCGCACGCCCAATTTCATCGACAACATCGCCGAGGCTGCCCAAAATGCCAGCCAAGCCGCACTCGCGAATGCAAGCGCGATCATGAGCGAGCCGCGCATCACGATCATCAGAAACACGCCCGTATAGGTCGCCATTGGAAACCCGGCCCATCTGCTGCTGCGCAAAGCCATCTTGTTCAGCAGCGTCACGACGATTGCCGCAACGGCTGCGAAGGCGACCACGCCGATGGGACCAAAATCCAAATAGCCTTCCGCCACCAGCGGCGCCGAAAGATTGGTGAACCACATGCTGTAGTTTTTGATCAGGTAGTCGGCGAGAAAAATTCCGGTGGCAAACGGCTTCGTAGTCCACAGCGCACTTGGCACGAAAAAGAGCAACGACCCCAATAATTGATGGCCCCACTGCGCGCCGTGCACCTTGACTATCTCGATGGCAGTATAAATGTTGGCCCAAGAGTCGTAGTTGATGGAAAAATAATGGTCCGCTATTTGATCCGCAATCTGGGTCAGCGACACATCGCCGACCGTTTGTTGGTGATTGTGCGTGAATATTGCGATTGCCGGAAATACAAGCACCATTCCGCTTATCAGCAGCACGAACCGTCTGGTCCAACTGGAAAACCACTTCTGAAATGCCACCAACAATAGAGCTATGTATACGGGACCCAAGGCATTTCGCTTTTCTGTGTAGGGATTTTCCGTTATGAACACCAGGACAAGCAGCAACAGCAGCACGCATACGCGGCTGAACATCAGCTTGCGCCCTGATCGAACGGTTTCGTGCAAAAGAATCAGCAGAGTCGCCGACGGAAGAAACAGAAGACACCTTTGCACCATGAGCGACGCGGGCGAGGCGGCGACCGAGTTTTCAACCGCCGCATAGGCTGAAGGTGCCGCCAACGCGACCACGCCCATGCAAACCAGCGCGGCGAAACCCACGGCGCCCGCGGTAAATTCCGGCGGCGAGGCGTTCGCAGAAGCGCCGCCGGCCTTCGCACCTGCCGCGTCAGCCCCTGCTGCGGCAGGTGCGCCAGCTGCGGCGGATGCCCCTTCAACGCGCTTGCTAAAGAACCCGTAGAACAATGTAAATGCCACCATGAAAAGCGCGCAGATGAGATTTGTCAGGGCCACCCTATCGACCGCAACGGTCGAGGTGTTGATCAGCCGCTGCGGCATATTCATCAGTTGAATTTTTGGCGCCAAATCGAGAAACAGCCAGTTGAAAATGAACACGACCATGTCGGCGGGGGATCCGGCCGTTGGGCGAACAGCAAATCTTAGCTGCATCAGCAGCGCGACGGTCACTGCGGCGCTGGAGATGACAAACTCAAAACCGGCGCTGGCCAGACTATTGATGAAGATGAGCTCGATCAGCACGACGAAAAGCCCCAACAGGAGCTTTACGCTGAGAAGATGTATACGTGCTTTGGTTTGCATGGTCGGCTAAATCTGGGTCGCTGCCCCTGGACTAGCAAGCGGTGAAAGCTATGTGCGCTCAGTGCTCAGTGCTCATTGATAACGCTGCCAATGACGTTTACCCCGGTATCGGTGAGCATTTCCATCGCGGCCGCCAGGTTTGCCTGCTGGGTGTGATTGCGCCGCGCCATCATGACTGCATGGCCGGCATTGGCGGCCAGAATTTGCGCATCCGCCGTCTCGGATACCGCGGGCGTATCCAAGATTACCAGGCTGAATTGCGCAGCGAAGTGGTCGAGAATCACGTCGAACACGGGCCGGGCAAGCAATTCCTGGGGATTCGGCGGAATGATGCCCGCCGGCAGCACGAACAGACGAAGCTGGGAATGGATGCGCCGTGCAATTTCCCGGCCGGCGCGGCCCGTCAACAACGCGGACAATCCCACCGAATTGTCGATATTGAATATCCGATGCTGGCGCGGATGGCGCATGTCCGCATCGATCAGCAGGGTTCGCTCTCCGAGCTGGGCAAACATGGTTGCCAGATTGGCGGCGAGCCAACTGCGCCCCTCGCCGCGTTCGGCGCTGGTTACCGCAAGAACTCTGCGATTGGCATTATTGAACCAGCGAAGGATCAACTGGCTGCGCAGGGCGCGCAAAGGCTCTACCGCTTCGCTTTGCGGCATATAGGCCGCGATGACATCATCGGCGACCCCATTCTCGCCGCCTCGTGCCAGTACCGGGTAATTGTATTGCTGGGCGATTGCCGATTCGATGTCGTGCTCGGTGATGCGTTTTAGCTGCACCGCCGCTTCGCCAAATCGAACGCCGTGTGAATTGGCGAATCGCTGGATCTCCTCCACGTCTTGGGAGTTCAGCCGGCCCTGCTCGATGAGTATGGCACCGATAGCGCGGCCGCGATCCGGTGGACTATTCTGCCGCTTGACCGGCCTGTCGGCTATTTTGTTCATTTCGTGTTTATTTTCGAGTGCGTTGAAAAAATTAAATTACTGACGGTTCGAGCCGGGCGGGTGCCGACTTCGGCACGCGCATGTCGTGGGCGCGCACCAGCACAACCGCGATCTTCCCGAGCAGCGGCACACCCAGCAGGTCGACCATGTCTGCGTCTTCGCGTATGCGCCGATTGCTCATCTCAGCAGCCAATGCGGCCGCGATTCCCAAGACACCGCCCAAGAATATCCCGACGATCAAGTTGATGATCAGCTTGGGGCTGGAAGGGTCGTCGGGCACGGAGGCGGTGGTCAGCTGAACCACATTGGTCTGTTGAGTCAGACTTTCCAAGTTGCTTTGCGCTAACCGCTGCGTCACCTCGTCCAAATCCCGCTGCGCCGCGTTCACGTCATTCAGATACATGCCCGCCTGGTCATGTTGATACTTCAGGTCCAATACCTTCTTCTTTTGTGCCTCGAGCGCCTGACGCACATCATTTTCCCGGCGCAGATTGGACTGCGTGGTATTGCCGAGCGAGGCTGCAATGTTCGCGCTCTCCTGGGCTATGCGGCTTCGCAAGTTGGAAATTTCGCCCTCGACGGCCTGATAATCCGGATGATTTTTCCCCAACCGGGCGGCGATGTCAGGCTTTTTAGCCTCCGCCACCGACAAGGCCGCCTTCAGCGACTGAATTACCGGGCTTTGCAATACCTCGGGAAGGGTCGAGACGTCGGACCCTGCCTGATGCTGGCGCGATTGGCTGTCTTGGCGCTGCCCCTGGATAGTCACCAATTCCGTCGAGAGCTCGGCCAAGCGAGCGTTCTCGACGTCTAGCTTTTCATCGGTGGCGACGATGCCGTTCTTGCTTTGAAAATCGGAAAGGCGCTTTTGCTTTTCCTCCAGGTCAGCGCGCAACGCGCGCGATCGCTGATCGAACCAGCTGGCATATTGCTTGGCAGGCTCGACTTTTAGTTCAATATTGGTCTCAATGGCAGTTTGTGCGAAGGCGTTGGCGAGCGCTGCGGCCGTCACCGGATCAGACCATTTGACGGAGATATCGATGACATTGCTGGCATGGGTCGGGCTGTCATGCGCCGGCGCTACCACCAATTTCTTATCCAACAGAAGATGGGCAATAGCGACGCTGATGTCGTCATTTGGCCCTTTTGCCCATAGCTTCCTGGCCCCGGGCTGTTGATCCAACTTCAGCTTCCTCACGACGCGCTGCGCCACGCGTTCGCTGGCGATGATGTCAGCTTGCGTATTGACGTAGGTCGCGGCCGCCTGTTCGGCCGCAGGAGGGCCGCCCGCTCCTGTGACGGGATCGGTTTTGCTGTCGATAACGATAGAGGCAATCCCCGTGTACTGTTTGGGCCAAATGATGCTGGCAAACGCCACCAGGACCACCACCGCCAGAAATGTCGCCGCGGCGATCAGCCAGCGCGCCCGCAAAATCACCAGAAATTGACTGAAGCTCATGGTTAAGCGCAGCCTCCGTGGCGGCAACTAGGTGCGTGAAATTCTTCTGCCATGCTCAAAATAGGCTCTCCTTGACGTAGATGACGTCCTTGTCCTGCACGTCATCATCCAAGGAAACCCCTTCTTCCTTTACCTTCCCATTGGGGTCACGGCGGTGGCGAACGATACCGCGCTGCGTGCCCTTACCGGTAACGCCGCCTCCGGTGGCGAGCGCCTGAATCACGGTCATGCCCCGCTCTAAACGGTATTGACCCGGTTTTTGCACTTGCCCGTAAATATAAAACATCGGTGCCCGGCTCACATAGAGTGTGTCGCCACCATACAGTTCGATATCGTCGGCCTGATTTCCGGTAGAGGACATCCTGACGATGTCGACATCGCGTCGAAAAGGCTTCCCGCTCCGGCTGCCGGAAACCGTCACGATTTCGCCGCCGGTCGGAGCCACGCCGCCGGCCGCGGCGAGCATACCCGACACGTGGCCGCCGGCGGAATCCACGGAATACCTGCCGGATTTGTTTACCTCGCCTATGACC
This sequence comes from Steroidobacteraceae bacterium, assembly GCA_036267535.1. Lineage (GTDB taxonomy): Bacteria > Pseudomonadota > Gammaproteobacteria > Steroidobacterales > Steroidobacteraceae > Bog-1198. Next base: position 81,266 of record DATAVX010000111.1, on the reverse strand, counting down.
GACACCAAATTTCCGAAACCTTCCGTCAGCAATATGTTGACCTGCGGGTTGACGACGAATCCGCCATCTCGAAGCATTTGTGCGATTCTGCTTTCGGCCGCCGCCAACGTCAGGCCCTTGACAGGCACGGAACCGATCAGCGGGTAACCGATGGAGCCGGACTCCGATACGCGGACATCGAGACTTAGGTCCGGATTCTTAAAGACGCTGATCTTCAAGATATCGCCGGAAGTCAGCAGATATTCAGGCTGCGCACGGGCGTCCGTTGCGCCCAACGCCAGCGCGCACACGAATGAGAAGGCTAAATAATTGAGCCAACGGTGAAATCCGGCTTGCCGTCGGGGGTATCGATTCACGGCTGTGCGCGCTCTTTTGTCATAGTTTTTTACTTCTAATCGATGCTGTACGCAAGCGAATCATCCAACATCAGAAAACAATTCACTTAGGGAGGCACCGGTTGGTTGCGCATGGCGCCAAATTGGCGTTCATTTTCCAATTCCGCCGGCGCAAACATCGTGCTCAGCACGGCGTCGCGTTCGAAATTGGCTTCCGCCAAGGACCGCGCCTTTCGGCCGAGCAACATCCTTGTATCATCGCCGTCGGCAAGCGAGGTGATGGCATACGCAAGTTCCGCGCCATTCTCGGGAGCCACAACCAGGCCGCACTGCGACACTATCTCGCTAATTTCCGTTTCGGCGCGACATGTTGCTATAACCGGCCGTCCGCTTGCGAGCATGCCGCACAGTTTCGAGGGAAGCACTAGATCAGCTGCATCCGGACTCTGCGGCAATAAATGGATATCTGCGATCCCGAGGAGGTCGGAAACGCGCCCGGAAGGCTGCAGGGGTATGAATCGAATGTTGCGCAATCCTGCAGCGGCAGATTCGAGCTCGCGCTTCATGACCCCGTCGCCGCACACGACGAACTCGATGTCGCTGCGAGAGCTCAAAAGTCTCGCGGCTTCGGGAATCACCATGAGACCCTGCTTGCGGCTAAGCGTGCCGGAAAACAGCACCACGGTTGCCTGTCCCGGAATCCCGAGATGCCTGCGAAAGTCCGGGTTTTTGGGGGGCGTAATGCAGGACAATTCCACCCAATTTGGAAGATAGCGCGTCTTGCGGGCCATCACGCCCTTGTTGCGCAGCCTATCCATCATTCTAGCCGATATTGTCGACACGGTGTCGAATCGGCGCAGCAAGAAACTCTCAATGCGCAGCGCTGCGCTTTGCAGGAATCTGTTCTTCAACAATCCCATCCCGAAGGCGACATCCACTTCGAAGTCTTGAAGGTGCAGCCAACGCTTCGCTCGGCACAGCCAAGCAGTCAGGAGGCCGGCGGGCGTACACATGAACGCCGGTGCCACTGTCACGACAACATCCGGACGCCACGCAATTTGCCATAACATGATCGGAAACGAACTGAGCGCGAAAGACAGCAGATGCAATAACCGAGTGAGACCGGTCGGGGACTTTGGAACCCAAAGGGGCGCCCGCCACACCTCGACGCCGCGCCATTGCTCGCGCCGATACAGCGGCCAACGATATTTTCCGTCAATCCGCCACATCGGATAGTAGGGAGGCGCGCACACCACGCGGACATCATGGCCGCGCTCCGCCAGCCAGCAGGCCATATCGCCTGAATATTTGCCGATACCAGTAGGCTCAGGCGCAAAGTTGGCGCTATAAATCAATATTCGCATCAGTCGCCCCTAAAACCGCGGCATTGCAATCCCCGAAGCGCTAGTTCGCCAGACACAGGCAGATAAAGATGCCAGACATCCGCCCAGCTGGACGTAAGCGGTGGTCTGACACCGATACGTTCATCCCGTGCATCGCCGCGCCGAACCGTCTGCAATCACCGACATGGGTTCCAATTGCACGCCGGTGCAAGCATTTATCCCTTAGGTTTTCGGATGCGCCAAAAATGAATACTTGACTGCGGAGTTTTTTTTGGTACCAAAACCCAGGCCGTGGCGCAGCGGCGTGAAAGCAGCCGCGCGCGCACGGCCAATACCCCTGCTTTTAAAGCGCCAAACGCTGCTTTGAACCTCGCCGGCCGCGGCGGTTTCGCAGGCGGAATTCCTGCTCACCGCATCACAGTTTTGCGCATGAAATTTATGAGGCTGTCTGTGCAGTACGACACAGTGCCCATCCGCTACGCGCGTGATTAACTGCTTTTCGAACAAGGGCATAACCGGTGCAAGCCGGCGACGCAAAGCTTCCGGTCTGTGAGCAACAGATAGCGGGGTTTCCGGAAACGGCAAAAGCACCGTATTCGTGAACTCAGGCGATAGCTGCTCACGTTCCGCGTGTATCACAACGAAATGGGAACAGGTGGCTATGGCAAACAGATTTGGCGCTATTGCGGCATGGGGTCAGCTGACTTTTTTATTGGTTGTCTCAGGACTCAGCGGCTGCTCAGGCGGCAGTTCTTCGAATGACACCACCACGGCCGCCGGCACTTCAGCGGCAACCCCAACGGCGCCAACGCCTGCGCCAACGCCCGCGCCCGCACCGGCGCCGCCCGCAACGGCATCGAAACCCCTCTCGACATCGAACAACGGCGATGCCTGCCTGCCAGCTTCGATGCCTTCGACCGATGTTGTGTTCAATTCACCGAAAAAGATATTCGCGCACTATTTTTCGCCGTTTCCGGTTTCGATCGACAACGTGGCTTCCGCCGGCGACTACTACAATGTCCAGTACCTTAACAAGGCCGGGGAATCAGGAAAGTGGGCCAAGGAAGGGGGCTACCTGCGCCAAAGACCGCTCGGTGTGCCGGCCAGCACCAAGGCCAATTGGGAGCAACTCAATATGGAGGGCGAAGTGCGCGGCGCAATTGCGCGCGGCATCACCGGCTTTACTTTCGATGCAATGTCGGTAAGCCAGGCCACCGACGCCAACAGCGCGTTGCACCTGATGCTGGCTGCGGCGCATGCGGTCGATTCGCGCTTCAAAATAATCATCATGCCGGATCTCACCGCGTTGGGTTCCGACACGAACAGCGTCGTGCAGATCATCGCCTCGGTGGCGAGCAGCCCCGCCGCCTATCATCTGAGCGACGGACGCTTGGTGGTTTCAGCGTTTGACGCCGGTCTAAATTCGGCTAGCTGGTGGCAAGGCGTGATGAGCAAGCTGAGTGCCGAGGGCATCCACGTCGCGTTCGTACCTACATTCCTTTCATGGCGCACCACTGCCGACGCCTTTGCGGCGTTTTCGTATGGATTTGCCGATTGGGGCACGGCTACCGCCTCGGCGGCGGGCTCGATGCAGGGTGATGCGGAAATCGTTCATTCCACGTACGGCAAGATCTTCATGACGCCGGTCGACCCGCAGCAATACCGACCCAAGAACTTTGTGTATTGGGAGGCCGGCAACAGCTCGGCTTATCGCGACGCCTGGCTCGGCTCGATACAGGGCGATTCGGATTGGATCCAATTGGTGACCTGGAACGACTTTTCGGAAAGCGGCGCGATTTCGCCTTTTACCGATGCCACCTTGCAGCGAACGATCGGCACGGGCTACTACAACCTGACAGGTTACTATTCCGCCTGGTTCCTCACCGGGCAACAGCCCCGCATTACGCACGATGTCCTCTATTATTTCTACCGCCGAGAAGCCACGGCGGCACCGGCGTCCTTGCAAAGTAAAAGCGCCGCCATCGTGACGGGGAGTGCCGAAAACGACATCGAGCTGCTCGCCTTTTTGACCAGCCCCGCGGTCCTGAAAATCACCATCGGCGGCAAGACGCTTACCCACAATGCTGCCGCGGGCATAGTGTCCTTCAAGGTACCCTCTGCGGCGGGCATCCCTACCTTTACGCTGACGCGAAGCGGGACAGATGTGTTCTCCTTCAAGGGGGGCGTGCAGATTTATGGCGCCGGGGGCCTGCCGTCCGGCGTCCAAGACCTCACTTACTGGAATGGAAGCGCGGCAAAATCGGGAATCTGCGCTCTTTAGAGCAGTCCCGATCCCCCGTCCTGGGCCGGTGGGCCGCGCAAGACACGCTTGAGGCTGCGCGCCCACTGCCGGGCCCGCGTGAGATACGCTGGGACGGGGGTTCGACAGAACGCCAATTTGCGGACATAGCGATCGACGGTCCACTCAGCGCTCGATCCCGCGGGGAAAAAAACGGTATCGCCCACGACCACTCGATGGGACGCGCCGGAGGGGTATTTCAAGGTCACGGCGCCTTCCAGAATATGGAATGTCTCGTCGAAACTATAAAACCAGTTAAACCGGCCCGCGGTACAGTCCCAAAAATACGTGCTGGCCGTGCCGTCGGCGCTGCTGGACAACAGTTCAACCCTCGCGACAGGCTGACCCTCCAGGATCCAAGCCGGCTGGATTGGGTTCGACGCGAGATTTGGCGCCGATGTCCCGACGGTAATCGAGCCTTCAATTGGCATAGTGGGACAGGCTACCACGAAGACGATCAACGGCTTGTCGGCGAAAACCACCCCGCGCACTTCAGTCCGTCCTACACCACCTGGCGAGGCTGGTATAGAATTTGTTGGAGTATAAATTGACGCCGTAGGAGGAGCGGAAAATGCCGGCTCTCGAGCGAGGAGCCGCGACACGCGTGTTATTATCATCGGTGAGCAGCCTGGAATGCGCGCAGGCAAACCGCGTTCCTCAGCTGGTGCATGCGACAAAGTATGTCTACAACTAAAAACTTCGATCGGCGCCACCCGCTTCCATGAGCGTACCGGTGGGCAATGCCATGCCTCGCAACACGAATGCCCTATTCGCCCACGCGTCGCGTAATTCCGAGCGCGCCATCGTGCCGATCAACGATTGTGCATTGGATAGTGCCACGCCGCGTCCGGCATTTTATTGCGTTCACTCTGCATCCGGGGTCGCGGGCACCGATTTTTTGGATTTGGCGCGCCATCTTGAGCCGACCATTCGCTTCTATGGTATCCAGGCACCCCCGAAGCAGATGCCGGATCTGAAATTCGGCAGTTCGGTAGAATCCATCGCCGATTATTACGCCAATGCGTTGACGAAGTTTCAGCCCACCGGCGCGATCTTGCTGGGCGGATATTGCGTGGGGGCGGTTATTGCACTCGCGATGGCCGAGAAATTGCGCGCCCTCGGGCGCGACGTCGGACCTCTCCTCGTCATTGACGGTGTCCCGGAAAACACGGGTGCAGCCATGTCGCGCTGGCAGCCTCTTTACTGGCTTGAAATGCTGCGAAACCTCCGGGGTTGGCTCAGTCATGCGGACCTGATGCGAAATCGCACCCTGCGTTCATTGCTCTGGAGCATTTCCAACAACGCATCGGCCATCGGCAAGGGTGCAATCGGACTCAAGCGCGGGCAGAAATTCGGCGGCGGCTACGCGATCGAAGGGATCATGGATGTGTCCCGATACCCGCCGGTCCACAAGTCCTTCGTAAATCGATTGTTTGAAGCTCTATTCGCGCATACCCCCAAGAGCTATCCCGGCGAAGTCGTCGTATACGAAGCAAGGGTCAAGCCATTGCTGTACTTGCCGCAAATCGGCCGGATCTGGAAGAAATTCGGGCGGCAGGTCGAGGTGGTTGAAATCGTCGGCACGCACATCAGCATGATGCACGAACCGTACGTGCCCGCGCTTGCGAACGATATGCGCACGCGGATTGCCGCGTTCTTCGCCGCGAAGCCCTAGGCCCAGGTCCGGGCGGCGCTTGAGGTATGAGGCTCGAGCCTTGCAAGCGGCATGATTAAAGCAAAGTCGTTCGGCGCCTCGGCTGCCTCCGGGATGATTTGGGTGTCGATCTCGGTGCTGCTCTGCAAGGCGATGCTGTTTGCAATGCAAATAGTCCTCGGCTTCGTTCTGGACGCGCGCGATTACAGCATATTTGCAGTGGTCTCCGTGGCACTGACTTTTGTCGCCGGTCTGCAAAACGCCGGCATCTCAAAAATACTGATTCAAAAGCAGGACAAGTACCAAGCATTGGTCAAGGATTACACGGATTTTGCGCTCTATATGGGCTTGACCGGTGCCGCTGTCTTGGTGCTGCTGGGTTTGATCTTCGGTAAATTTTATCGCAACCCGGAATTATTCTATGTGATCGGCCTGTCTTCGCTGTCCGTACCCGTTACTTCGCTGATCTCGGTCCAGTTCGCGCGTCTTCTCATCGATCTGCGCTTCCGCGCACAATTCACGATCGATTTTTTCGTTACCGCAGCAAACGTCTTGGTAGTACTCCTCGCGGCGTTTATGGGGGCGCGATACTACAGCATTGGAATCGGATTGGTCGTCTCAACCCTGGTGAGATACATCCTCAACCGAGCGGTCACGCCAACTCGCCTCCCCTCCTTGGATTTGTCGATGAGCAGATTCCTGGTGATTTTAGCGCAGGCGAAGTGGCTGATCGTCTCTGCATTTCTTACCGGACTAGCACAGCAGGGAGATTATTTCGTGCTGGGGCGGGTGATAAGCGCTGAGTCTTTGGGCTACTACTATTTCGGTTTCCAGCTGATCGCGAACATCGGCCAATTGCTGGCTCAAGGCGTCGGCAATGCCTTGTTCCCGATTTTCAGCGCCATGAAGCACGATATGCAGGCATTGAAGCGCGGCTTTTTGCGCGCCAGCTCCGTCATCCATTTCGCCTGCAGCGTGTTGTGTCTCGGCGCGGTCGGTTTCGCGCCGTGGTTGATGCATTTCGTGTGGCGTGGCAAATGGGACATGGCGATCGTGACGGCGGTCGCGATAGCATTTACATTGCCGATGCGGATGCTTTCGCCCATCGGCGCGGTGACGCTTGATTCGTTCGGTAAATGGCGGCTGCGCACGGCTCTCTTGATGCTGGATTCAGGCACCATGATGGCGGCCGCGCTAATCGGAGCGCATTTTGGCGATTTGCGCGGCGCATCGATCGGAGTTGCGCTGCAACGTTTGGGGAGCGGTATGGTGGATTTCTCCTTCGCGGTGCGCACGCTCGGTGGGCGGACAGCCGATATCGTGTTGTTCGGCTGCCGCGCGTTCCTTCCGTTCTGGCTTCCCGCAGCCGCGCTGGTGGTGCTGCAGATAACTCAGCCGGTGGCGGGTTCTGCCATCCATGCGGCGCTTTTTTCCGCGCTTCGCACTCTCGCGGCAATCGGCGTTTTCGCGGCGATCGCCTACGCCATAGACCCGGAAGTCATCCGGGAGGTTCGCGCCCTTGTGCGCAAGCTGCTGTTCGCAAGGCAGACAGCCGCCCGGTGATGAGCTTGCCCGCAAGCAGGTTACGGACCGCCGATCCCCAGTGCCGCCAATAGAGACTCAGCCGCTGAACGCGGCGTTTTCGGCACCATGAGATTCCTCAGCCGCGTACGCTGCTGCCGCCACGCATCATCACCCGAGATCCACATATCCAGCGATGCCTCGAGCTCATTGAAATCACGCGTTATCGGCCCCGGAGCATAATCAGTAAGCGGATGCAGCAGCAGGCCGCGCGTTTTTTCGTATTTCTCCATGTCGGGAAAATACAATATCTGCGGCTTTTCGGTCACCAGGAAGTCCACGTACACCGAGGAAACGTCGGTGACCAGAAGATCCGCTTGTGCCAATACTTCGTAGAGTCCGAGCCCATCGCGGAAAAGAACTTGCTCATCGATCATTGCCCACTGCGCATCGTCTTCGAACGCCTTTCCCGCGTTGATCGACATCGGATGGGGCTTCACGATCAATTTGCAGCGGTTGTTTCTCAGCCATGCATGCAGCCGCTGCGCATCGGCGGCATTGAGACCGAGCAGGGTATGAGTCTCGGTGCCATCTTCCGTCAGAAAGCCGCGCGCGGAACTGCGGTAGGTCGGCAGAAAAACAATGAGCCGATCGGCGTCTCCCCGCAAACGGGCGACGACGCTCGTTGATTCGGATCGTTCCGAAGTCAGGAAGTCATTCCGCGGAAGGCCGGTGGTCAACAATCGTTCGGGACCGAATCCGCTCGCCTGCATGAGGACATCGCTAAAAAAGCGGGAAGTGCTGATCAAAAACGTCGACAGGGGCAATTGTGAGCCCGGAACACCGCGCCAGATTTTCTTGACCGGCATGCCGTGCCACAGGTTAACGACCAGCTTGCGCTTTGGCGGCGCATAATTGAAAAGGGCGCCATGCGTGTAAAAAACATGCGACGCTTTAAAATAGGCCCACACGCCGCGAAGCGAATACAGGGGCAGAAAGCGGATGGCCACGCCCCCCAGGCCGCGCCTCTGCTGCCATTGCGGAAAGCACTCGGGATCTTGGTGCACCAGCCAATCTATGTCGCCGTCCCAATGCGCGCTCTTTAGCGCCAGACACAAGGAAACCCCCTGATCGTCGCCGTCCGGCAACGTGACAAGCACGATGCGCTTGTCCTTCGGCACGAGATAATCGAACAGGCGAAATAGCTGCCCGGCCGCCCATCGAAAGCTCGTTTTGAGGGCCGCGGGACCGACGCTCATTGCTCGGAGATGAGATATTTTATGTAGGTAGTCGATATGCCGCCGGTCCGCGGCAAATAAACCACTTCGCAGTGCGGCGTCAAAAAGTCGAACTTCCCTTCCCAATCATCGCCCATCACGAATACATTTATTTGGTTGGCGACTACGTCGCTCATTTTCTGTTCCCAATTATTTTCTGGAACAATCTTATCCACGTGCCTTATTGCGCTCAGTATGGCAAAGCGCTCGGCAAAACTGAAAACGCTTTTTTTTCCCTTGGTCAGATTGAATTCGTCGGTGGAAAGCCCCACCACCAGATAGTCCCCCAGCGACTTCGCCCGCTCCAACAACCTGATATGGCCGACGTGAAACAGATCGAACGTGCCGTAAGTTAGAACCCGCTTCACTGGCTTTCTATTGCAAAGTACCGAGGTTGCGGCCGAAGCCGCAGCTGGGATTGGTTGGACCGAGGATTCCCGCTAAATTCTTCACTTTTGTCAGGGCCCTCGTTGGAGACGGCAGGGAATTGAGGCGAATCCCGGCCTGCAAAGCGAGATCGCAACAAGGCAGCACCGCAACTTATTGTGGTGTTTTTAGGATATAAACGCAACCACGCAGGATTTCCTCGGCCGCCCGTCCGGGCGTATAGCGGCCGGCCAGGTCCATGCACCGGGCTGAAACCGACGGGCGGTCTTTCGATAATTGCGCTGCGGCCAGCATCGCCGTTCGCAGCGCGAGGACGTCCCCTGCGGGGAATGAGTACCCTGTTAGATCTTCCTGCACCAGTTCCGGCACGCACCCGCAGCTGCTGCTGACCACTACGGGACAGCCGTAACTGAGGGATTCATTCACGACCAAACCCCAGGGCTCGCGATGACTGGGCAGCACCATTGCGGTGCTGGTTGTCAAAAGCTGTCCGATCTGCGCGGCATTTTTGGTCCCCAAAAATTCTACGGCCGATTCCAACTCGAGACGTTTGCAGCGTTCCCGCAACTCCGCATCGAGCGGTCCGGAACCCACGATGAGCAATTTCCCCAGCGGCAGCGCCGGCAAAACGAGACGGAATGCCTCGAATAAATCGTAAAGTCCTTTTTCCGGGGACAAGCGGCCAATGTAAATGAACCTGGGCGCATCATCGGCGTGGGATACCTTTGATGCGTGATAGCTGGCTATCGCGGCAGGATCATAGTCGCGCGGAAGCGCGGCCGCTTGGCAACGATCGAATATTTTCTTAGCGTCGACTCCATAACTCTCAACGTAATCCCGGCTTCTTTTGCCGTAGCAAAAAAACCCGTCGCAGCGGCGGAAAAATGCCGCCTTCGCCCGTTCCTTCCAGGCATTTTTTTCACGATCGTACGCGGTCGAGTCGACGAATACCGCGCGCTTGCGGCGCAGTAGCATGCATGCACCCAGCATCGCCCAGTACTCGACGCGGTGATAACCAGGAATGACCACGAGATCGCTGCGATGCCTGAGCAAATCGCGGACCAGCTCGAGGATCAACCGGTAGGACGGGATCCTGTCATAGCATTCGGAAAAAAAGACCTTGAATGGATACCGGTGATACGAGCGGTCCGGCGCACCAAACGGCAGGCGTGCCGCTGAAGTCTCTGCAATGTGCGCAAAGGCGACTTCGAGCCCGGTGGCTTGGCTCCGCGAATAGATCTCGGAGAATATGAGGCCCTTGTACCGTGCCCATAGGTGGTTGTGATAAAACCGGACGGTGGGAATGCAAGGGCTGATCATTGGCGCACAATTATTGAATCCATCTCGGGAGTCCTGATCAACATGCTAGCGTATGGCACGTGGTTTTCGCAGCTGCGAGATCTCTTTGAGATGCCCGCCACCGATTCAGAGGGACATTGTAAATATTACGAATGCTTTCCTGGCGAGGGGCGTTTTTCCGAGGGCTCGCCCGCTCTTCGGTGCTGCTCCAGCTTCGCTAATAGACGTGCCTCCAGTATTTTTGAAATTTCCAGCCGCTCGCCCGACCTTTCGTACAGCCGCGCATAAATTTTGAGGCGTTTGGTCACAACCGCGTGACGGCGTCGAGCCTGCAGAGTCCGATCCTGGGCCTCGCACCACTCCGTTTCCAATGCGCTCAACTGATCGTCTGCTTGGAGGCCGATACCGCCCATGACTCTTAGTCTCATGTGGAGTCGAGACAAGAACCTTACCGGGAAAATATGACAGTATTGGCGGCGCTGCGCAGTCCCCGGGGCGGGATCCGACTGCGAGCGGGCAACGCCCGTGAAAAGATTGGTCGGGGCGACAAGATTCGAACTTGCGACCCCTTGCACCCCATGCAAGTGCGCTACCAGGCTGCGCCACGCCCCGACCGAGAACCTAAATGATAGCCCAATTGGGCAACGAGAGTTTGGACCGCGGGTAAATCAGCGACGCAGGATCTTGATGAGTTCCTCGAGTTCGAGGCGCATTTGATGGATCAATTGTTGACTCTGGTTCAGATCAACCTGGGCGTCATCGCCGGTGAGGCGATTGCGTGCTCCGCCGATCGTGAAGCCCTGCTCATACAGCAAGCTGCGAATTTGCCGAATAATGAGCACGTCTTGGCGCTGATAGTAGCGGCGATTTCCGCGGCGCTTCACAGGCTTCAGCTGCGGGAATTCCTGTTCCCAATAACGCAGTACATGCGGCTTGACGCCGCACAAATCGCTCACCTCGCCGATGGTGAAATAGCGCTTCCCGGGAATCGGCGGCAGATCGCTATTATTGCTTGGTTCCAGCATATGCCTCGACGCGCGCCTTCAATTTCTGACCAGGACGGAATGTGACAACGCGACGGGCGCTGATGGGAATTTCCTCGCCGGTTTTCGGATTGCGGCCCGGGCGCCGATTCTTGTCCCGAAGATCAAAATTCCCAAAACCCGAGAGCTTTACCTGCTCGCCGGAGGATAGCGCGGCACGGATCTCCTCGAAAAACAGATCGACGAGTTCGCGCGCCTCGCGCTTATTGAGTCCCAATTGATCGAACAGGGCCTCGGCCATTTCTGCCTTAGTTAGGGCTGCCATGTTTTATTGATCTCTTATTGTGGCGCGGAGTACATCCCGTAACCGGGCAGCCACTGCGGTTACCACGGCATCTGCATCGACATCGGTAAGAGTGCGGGAAGAGTCCTGCAAAATCAAGCCTAAAGCGATACTTTTTCGTCCAGTTTCTATGCTGGGGCCCCGATAGACATCGAATACCCTCAACTCGCTCAATAGGCCGGATGCGCTAACAGTAACATTTTCCCGCAACACTGCGAGAGGGACGCTTTCGTCCACCACAACAGCCAAATCCCTTCGCACACTGGGGAATTTAGATATCCTTTGATATTTCAATTGTTTAGCAATAAAAGCTGGATCTATTTCTAGTTCAAATAAAAATGCAGTGGCCGGCAAATTGAGCGCTTTCACGATCTGTGGATGCATCTCGCCCAGCCAGCCCACGGCAGTGGTGCCGCGGTAGATTCGCGCTGCGCGGCCCGGGCGCAAAATTGGCAGCGAGTCGGGAACAAAGCGCACGCTCGCCGCTTCACCGGTGAGACTCAGCAGATTGACGACGTCCGCCTTCACGTCATAGAAGTCCACCGCCTCACTGATGCCGCCCCATTGCTGCGGCCACCGCGCACCGGTCGCAATCCCGGCCAGCGTATCGATTTCGCAAAGCTCGGCGCCGTGCGCCCGTTGCGATTGCACGAACTTGTTACCCATTTCGAATAACCGTACTCGCGGCTGCTGCCGGCGCAAATTTTCGCGGCAAGCGTGAATGAGACCCGGCCACAGCGACACGCGCATCTCGGCGAGGTCGGCGGAAATCGGGTTCGCCAGTACGAGACCGGGAGTATCCGGAAACAACAGTTGCTGCAAACTGGGATCCACGAACGCGTAGCTGATCATCTCACGATAGCCGCGATCCGCCATCGCAGTGACCAGCCTCTCGCCGGGTACCCGCGCCTCGCTCGAGGCGCCCGCTATTTGCGGCGCGATCGCATGAATCTCGGCGATCTTATCGAAGCCTCTCAGGCGCGCGACTTCCTCGATGAGATCCGCTTCGATGCGGATGTCGAAACGATATGCCGGCTTCAGAACGCGCCATCCGCCGGACATGGCTTCGACTCGCTCACTGATCGCAGCGGCAACGGCGTGCACCTCCATGTCGGGCACGGACGCGCCGAGCAATCGCGTCAAACGCTCGCGGCGCAGCGGCACCCAGTGACTCTCGTCCGCTGCCGCACCCGCGAACCTGCTGAGTTGCACGGGGCCGGGAACGCCGCCAATGCACTCGAGCAACAATGCCGTCGCACGCTCGATGGCGATCGCCGCAAGATTTGGATCGACGCCGCGCTCGAAGCGCTGCGCCGCATCCGTGAACAGCCCTAAGCGGCGAGCACGGCCCGATATGCTGTCGGGGGTAAAGTGCGCCGACTCCAGCAACACGTCTGTCGTGGAGTCCGAGATGGCGGTCGGCCTGCCCCCCATGATCCCGGCCAGTCCGACGGCGCCGCCTGAATCGGCGATCACCAGGAATTCCGGATCGAGTTCGTATTCCTTGTCATCCAAGAGCCTGATGCGCTCCTTGGGCTTGGCCATCCTCACGACGATGCCCTGGGACAGCTTTGCCGCATCGTATGCATGCATGGGCTGGCCCAATTCCGTCATCACATAGTTGGTTACATCGACGATGGCGGAAATGCCGTTGATGCCGACGCGACGCAAGCGCTCGCGCAACCACGCGGGAGCTTGCGCGTTCGGCTTCACTCCGCGGATCACACGCGAGGCAAACAACGGGCAGGCAGCCGATTCGATCGATACCGGAAATACCGATTCTTGGCGCGCCGCAATCGGCGCCGTCGCATATTTGAGATGGCGGCGCGCGCCGGCGGCGGCGTAGTCTCGGGCGATGCCGAACACGCTCATGCAGTCGCCGCGATTCGGTGTCGCGTTCACCTCGAGCACGGTGTCGTCCAATCCCAAGGCGTCGCGCAGATTTTGATTCAGCGGCAGCGAGGCCGCCAACTCCATGATGCCATCATGCTCCTCGCCCAAGCCCAGCTCGCGCGCGGAACACAACATGCCGTTCGACTCCTGACCGCGCAAAGTGGCGCGCCGGATGGTGACGTCGTTCGGCAGCTGCGCGCCCACCTGCGCGACGGCCACCTTCAGGCCTGCGCGCACATTTTTTGCGCCGCAGACGATTTGCAGCCGATTCTTACCGTCGGTGGTCACCTGACACAGCGACAATTTTTCCGCGTCCGGATGGCGGCCTGATTCGACCACTTCGCCGACCACCACGCCTGAGAAGGGCGGCGCAACCGGCGCCATGGACTCAACTTCAAGTCCGGCCATGGTGAGCTGCGCGGCCAACTCCGCGGGCGATACCGCGATCGGTGTGAACTCCTGCAGCCAGCGATAGGTAACCTTCATGTCGAGCGGTCCAAGTTCATGGAAATTGTTTCAGGAACTGCAGATCATTCTCGAAGAACAGGCGCAGATCATCGACGCCGTAGCGCAGCATGGCGACCCGATCGATTCCCATGCCGAAGGCATAGCCCTGCCAGATCTCGGCATCGATGCCGGCGGCGTTGAGCACATTGGGATGAATCATGCCGCAACCCAGAATCTCCAGCCATCCGGTGTGCTTGCAAACGCGGCAGCCGCGACCATCGCAAAATACGCATTCAATGTCCGCTTCCGCCGAAGGCTCGGTAAACGGGAAGTACGACGGCCGCAGACGCATGCCTAGGGGCCGCTCGAAGAACTGCTCGACGAAACCATGCAGCATGGCTTTCAGGTTGGCGAAGCTGATCCCCTCGCCGATCACCATGCCTTCGACTTGGTGAAACATCGGCGTGTGCGTCATGTCGGAATCGATGCGATATACCCGGCCGGGCGCAATGATGGCGAGCGGCGGTTGCTGTGCACGCATGGTTCGGATCTGCACCGGCGAGGTGTGCGTGCGCAGCAGCCGGCCGTCCGGAAAGTAGAACGTGTCGTGCATGGCGCGCGCGGGATGATTCTTTGGAATATTGAGGGCCTCGAAGTTATGGAAGTCGTCTTCGACTTCCGGCCCCGAAATCACCTTGAATCCCGCTTGACCGAAAATCTGCTCAATGCGCAAGCGAGTGCGGGTGACCGGATGGACGCTGCCCATCTCCTGACCGCGGCCCGGCAAGCTGACATCGATCGTGCCTTTAGCCAGCTCGCGCTCCATCGCCGCCTGTTCGAGACGGATGCGGTGCATCTCGAGCGCGGCGTGGATCGCCGCCTTGGCATCGTTGATGCGCTGGCCCGCGGCGGGACGCTCGGCGGCCGACAGGGCACCCAAGCCTTTGAGCTGCTCGGTCAGCAGTCCCTTCTTACCGAGCAGCCGCACACGCACCGCGTCGAGCGCGCCTAAGTCGCTCGACGCGTCGACATCGGCGAGCGCTTGGTTCACAAGCGCCGACAGGGATTCCGCAGCGCCCACGACTCAAGCCGCGAGGCTGGCTTTGGCTTTTTCCGCAATCGCTGTAAAGGCCGGCATGTCATGCATCGCCAAGTCCGCAAGCACCTTGCGGTCGATGGCAAGACCCGACTTGTTGAGGCCATTGATGAGCGTGCTGTAGCTCATGCCGCAGAGTCGTGCCGCCGCGTTGATACGCGTGATCCAGAGCGCGCGGTACTCGCGCTTCTTTTCGCGCCGGCCGCGATAGGCATACTGGCCTGCCTTGATGACCGCCTGCTTGGCCGTGCGGAATACTTTGCGCCGGGCGTTGAAATAGCCCTTGGCTTTCTTGAGAATTTTCTTGTGCCGCCGGCCTGCGACGACACCGCGTTTTACTCGTGCCATGGTTTTTCTCCTGACTCTAGGTGTTCGGCAAGCATTGCTTGATGCGCTTTACGTCAGATTCGCTGACATGCATCTCGCGGCGCAGCTGGCGCTTCCGCTTGCTGGATTTTTTCGTCAGGATATGACGACGGTGGGACTGACCGCGCTTGAAGCCATTCGCTGTTTTGCGAAAACGCTTCGCCGCAGCCCGCTTAGTTTTCAACTTGGGCATGATCGACTCCTATTTGTAGCCCTGCTCACAAGCGCGCCTAAAATCCTGCGATTCTCGATGCGCCGCTACAGGCGGGACGGCAAACTTTTTTAAGGCTCGCCGCTCACTTCTTTTTGGGCCCGAACACCATGACCATCTGCTTGCCTTCCATCAACGGAGTCTGTTCCACCGTCGAATACGGTGCGAGGTCTTCAGAAATCCGCGCTAGTAGCCGGCGGCCGATGTCTTGATGCACGAGCTCACGGCCGCGGTAACGCAAGGTTACCTTGGCCTTATCACCCTCGGTCAGGAAGCGCATGATGCTACGCAGTTTGACCTGGTAGTCCGCCTCCTCCGTACCGGGACGAAACTTTACTTCCTTGACTTGAATCTGCTTCTGCTTTCGCTTCGCCGCATGCGCCTTCTTGTTTTGTTCGAACAAGAACTTGCCGAAATCCATGACCCGTACCACCGGCGGCTCCGCCATCGGGGAGACCTCGACGAGGTCCAGAGTTTGCGAGAGGGCCATTTGCAGCGCTTCCGCGCGCGACATTACCCCTGCTTGGCTTCCATCGGCTGCGATCACGCGCACCGATGGTGCGGAGATCTCTTCATTGCGCCTTACCCGCTTCGACGTTGCGATACACGATCCTCCAAAACAAGACGGCCGCGGCTCGCGACTTCGTCGCAAAGCAAGGCAGTGAGCTCATTGAGCTCCAAACTACCTAGATCTTTGCCACCGCGCGTGCGAACGGCCAGGGTGCGTCCCTCAACTTCCCGCTCACCCGCGACCAGAAGGAAAGGGACACGTTTAAGTGTGTGCTCGCGGATTTTAAAGCCTACTTTCTCATACCTCAAGTCCGTTTCGACCCGAAGCCCCTGATTTTTCAGGTTTTCCGCGACTTCAAGGCAATATTTGTCCTGGGTGTTGGTAATTCCCATCACCACGGCCTGCACCGGGGCCAGCCAGGCAGGCAGCTTGCCGGCATGGTGTTCGATCAAAATCCCTATAAAACGCTCCAGCGAGCCGAACATCGCCCGGTGCAGCATCACGGGAGTGTGCTTTTGGCTGTCTTCGCCGATGTAGGTCGCGCCGAGGCGGCCCGGCAGATTGAAGTCCACCTGCAGGGTGCCGCACTGCCAATCGCGGCCGATGGCGTCCCTCAAGACGAACTCGAGCTTCGGTCCATAAAAGGCGCCCTCGCCCGGATTCAAGGTGGTTTCGATGCCCGCCGCCGAGGAGGCGTGCCGCAAGGCAGCTTCCGCCTGATCCCAGATCTCATCCGCGCCGACCCGTTTTGCAGGGCGGTCTGAGAACTTGATGCGCACCTCGGTGAAGCCGAAATCCCGATAAATGCTCAAGATCAGATCGGTGATCTTGACCGATTCGGCGGTGATTTGCTCCGGCGTGCAAAATACATGCGCGTCATCCTGAGTGAACGAGCGCACCCGCATCAGCCCGTGCAGCGCCCCCGAAGGTTCATAGCGATTTACGGCGCCAAACTCGGCGAAGCGCAGCGGCAACTCACGATAGCTGCGCAATCCTTGCTTGAAGACCTGGATGTGACCCGGGCAGTTCATGGGCTTCAAGGCAAACACCCGATCGTCGGGCGTCTGCGTGAAGAACATGTTCTCGCCGAAGGTCTCTATGTGCCCCGACTTGACCCACAGCTCGCGGTCCATTACCTGCGGCGTATTGACCTCTTGGTAACCTGCCTCGGTTTGGCGCTGACGCATGTATGAAATCAATTGCTGGAACAGCGCCCAACCCTTCGGGTGCCAGAACACCGCGCCCGGCGCCTCTTCCTGCAAATGAAACAAGTCGAGTTCCTTGCCGATGCGCCGATGGTCCCGCTTCTCGGCTTCCTCCAAACGGGTCAGATATTCCTTCAACTGCTTTTCGTTCGGCCACGCGGTGCCGTAAATCCGCTGCAGCATTTCATTGCGCGAATCGCCGCGCCAATAGGCGCCGGCCACCTTCATCAATTTGAAGGCCTTGAGCTTGCCGGTGCTGGGGACGTGCGGGCCGCGGCACAGATCCTCCCAATTTCCTTGGCCATACAGGCTGATCGGCTCCCCGGGTGGGATGGCCGCGATGATCTGCGCTTTGTAGAGCTCGCCGATTTTCTTGAAATGCGCCACCGCTTCGTCGCGCGGCAGCACGCGGCGATGCACTTTCAAATCCTTGGCGGAAATCTCGGCCATGCGTTTTTCGATCTTGCCCAAGTCTTCGGTGGAGAATGGCCGCTTGTAGGCGAAATCGTAGTAGAAGCCGTTCTCGATCACCGGACCAATGGTGACCTGGGCATCGGGGAACAGTTCTTGAACGGCATTCGCCAATAGATGCGCGGTGGAATGCCGAATGATCTCCAACCCCTCCGGGTCCTTGTCGGTCACGATACTCAAGGTCGCATCTTGTTCGATCGCTGCCGAGGTATCGACCAGCTTGCCGTTGACCTTGCCGGCGAGCGCGGCTTTTGCAAGGCCGGGCCCAATGCTCGCCGCCACATCGGCCACCGAGACCGGCTGGTCGAAATGTTTTTGGCTACCGTCGGGAAGAGTAATCGCTGGCATAAAGGCATCTTAGCAAAGGGGGCCGGCACCCCTTCCGAAAAGGGATGGTGCGCGCTAGTGGGATCGAACCACTGACCCCCACCATGTCAAGGTGATGCTCTACCGCTGAGCTAAGCGCGCAACGCAAGGCCGCGAAAGATACCGGATTCGTCGACGGCAATAAAGGGAAAGACCCCAGATGCGCTAAAAATCACGCTTTCGGGGGCTGAGCAATGGGTTTTGCCACGAACCGAAATTGAATATCGCCGAGCGTGAGGATGTCTCCGTCGTTCAAGACCTGCCGCGTTACCTTGCGGCCGTTCAAGATCACGCCATTGGTGCTGTTGAGGTCCTCGACGATGGCTTCGCGCGTCCCTGCCAGGATAAGGGCATGGTGGCGGCTGACGGATGAAGAATCGATATGCAGCTCGCAGCCCGCCGCCCGCCCGATACGGGTACGGCGGCCCAAAACATGACTGATGCTTCTGTCGCCGTCGATGCGGACCAACTCCGGCAACCATTCGGCAGACGCCGCTCCACTCGCTCCCGGACCGACCGCCGATCCGAGCCGCTCCATGCTGGTCTGGATCCGGCCCAACACATTGGCATTGTTGCTTTCGCTGCGTTCCAAACGCCGAATGAGGAACTCGCGCTCCTCGAGCTGGCCGCGGGTGCGTTCCAGCGCGCCCCGCAATTTATCGCCTTCCGCCGTCAGCTCATCGATGGCGAGACTCTTCAGCGTCAGCTCATCCTGCAGCCGTTTCACATCAGCCTCGATTACCTCGATCGGCCGCCGCGCTTCTTTCAGGTGCGCCATGAGCACCGTCATTTCCTGGTCATGGGTTTCCGCATCCGCTTCGAGTTCCGCCACGCTTGCCGCGTGCTCGGCCTGCATCGCGGCAAGGCGCTGCACGTTGTCTTCCAGCGCCGCCTGGGATTCGACGAGCGCTTGCTCCCGCGCGGCGAGTTCGCTGCGAAGATGCGACCCGTCGGCTTCAGCCGCCGAAAGCTTGGAGTTCCACTCGAGGCGCTGCTGCTCTGCCCGTTCGAGCTCTTTAGCTTGTAGCGCGGAAGAACTGGTCTGCGCCGCCGCGGCGCTTTGCAGCTGCTCGATCGTCGCCGCCTGCGCCGCTGCGGAGGCTTCCAAGGCCGCCAGCTGGTCCCGCATCCGGTCGCGCTCGAGGTTTAGCGCATCACGAGCCGCGTCGGCGGCGCCCACCCGGGCGTCCATGTCGCGAAACAGATTCTGCTCGAAGCCGCTGCGCCAATCTCGAGAGCGAAGCAGTTCCAAATGGGAGCTTGCCTGAGTTTTCGCTACCGCCAGCTCTGATCGAATCGCTTGGATATCAGATTCACTGCGCTTCAGCTGCGCACTGAGCAATGCGCCTTGCTGCTGGCTGCCCTTGAGCTCCGCCGTCGCAGAACTCAGCTGCGCACGCGCCGCCGACAACTCCTCCTGGAGTTGCGCGCCGCTCTTGGAGCGCGCCTCCAGTGCAGGCACCACCTTGGCATGTTCTGTCTGCAATGCGGAGAGTTGCGCATCGCGCTCGCCCAGAGAATGCAGCACCTGAACGATGGTGGCATCGCGGGCGGCGAGCGACTCGCGCAAGGTCCGCGACTCGGCCTGATGGCGCTCCGATTCTTGCGACGCCGCCTCGGCGCGAAACCGCGCCGCCTCCAGCGCGGCACTGTTCTCCGCTGCGGATTTTTCCAGATCCCGCGCGCGGGCGTGCTCCAGATCGAGCGCGGCGCGGGCCGTGGCCAATTCCTTTTCGAGGGTGTTGGCTCGAGCACCGGCCACTCCCTCAGCGTCGCGGGCGCGCTCGTAGGAGCGGGCCAAAGAATCGTATTCCGCATTCTGGCGCGCAATGCGTTCTTCCACCGAGCGCAGGCTCTCCGCCAGCGAGGGCAAATCGATCGATGAAGGGCGAACAAAGTCGTTTTGCAGGCTGCTCGATACCAGGCTCGCGCCGGAGGCAACCGGCGGCCGGTCCATGCGGACCGCATCATCGGCGACATCGGCGTCGAAGATCACTCCTTCAAGAATCGGCAGCCTGTCGGTTTTATCGAGGTCCAGTTCTTGCGGCTGACCGTTTTCCACTGCCATAAGTGCCTACCCCGCCCGCGTGCTCGGCAAACCAAATGCCGAAGCCCGCAGCTTTTGTATCTCATCGCGCACGCGCGCGGCCTGCTCGAACTCAAGGTTGCGCGCCAATCTCGTCATTTCTGCTTCGAGCTTTTTGATGCGCTTGACGGCCTGTTCGGGAGCCAACAACGCTACGTCGGCGCCGGATCCGTAGCGTTCGCCTCCCTGAACGTCGCGCGCCCCCTCCATCACGTCGGCAACCGCCTTGATGATGCTGCGCGGCGTAATACCGTGCTCCGCATTGTATTGAATCTGCTTGTTGCGGCGGCGGTCGGTCTCGGCGATGGCGCGATCGATCGAGCCGGTGCGCACATCCGCGTACAAAATAGCCTTGCCTTGAATGTTGCGAGCCGCCCGGCCGATGGTCTGGATCAGCGACCCTTCCGAGCGTAGAAATCCTTCCTTGTCGGCATCCAGAATGGCCACCAAGGACACCTCCGGCATGTCCAGACCTTCGCGCAGCAAATTGATGCCGACGATCACATCGAACTTGCCCAAACGCAGATCGCGAATGATCTCCGAGCGCTCGACGGTCTCGATGTCCGCGTGCAGGTAGCGAACCTTGACGCCATGTTCATTCAGATACTCGGTCAGATCCTCGGCCATGCGCTTGGTGAGGGTGGTGACCAACACCCGTTCATTCGCCTGGGCCCGGATGCGGATCTCCGACAGCAGGTCATCCACCTGGGCACGAACCGGACGAATCTCCACGGGCGGATCGGTGAGTCCCGTCGGCCGCACGACTTGTTCGATGACCTGCGCCGAGACGCGCTTCTCGTAGGCTGCAGGCGTCGCCGACACGTAGATGGCCTGCGGCGCCAGGTGCTCGAACTCCTCAAATCTCAAGGGCCGATTATCGAGCGCCGAAGGCAGCCTGAATCCGTACTCGACCAGGGTCTCCTTGCGCGACCGGTCGCCCTTGTACATCGCGCCGAGCTGCGGGATGGTCTGATGGCTCTCATCGATCACCATCAGCGCATCTTTCGGCAGATAGTCGAACAAACAAGGCGGCGGCTCACCCGACGCGCGTCCCGACAAGTAGCGCGAGTAGTTTTCGATGCCGGCGCAGTAGCCGACCTCATGCATCATTTCCAAGTCGAATAAGGTGCGTTGTTGCAGCCGCTGCGCTTCCACCAGCTTGCCCGCGGCATTGAGCTCCAGAAGACGGGTTCGCAGCTCATCGCGGATCTGATCGACCGCGGATTGCACCCGCTCCTTCGGCGTCACGTAGTGGGACGAGGGATAAATCGTCAGCCGCGGCGTCTTGCGCATCACTTCGCCGGTCAAGGGATCGAAGTAGCTCAAACTCTCGACCCGATCGTCAAACAACTCCACGCGCACCGCTTCGCGCTCGGACTCCGCGGGGAAGATGTCGATCACATCGCCGCGCACGCGATAGGTGCCCTGCTGCAGGTCGATTTCATTGCGCGTGTACTGCATGTCCGCCAGACGGCGCAGCAGCTTGCGCTGATCGAGAATGTCGCCCCGCGACATGTGCAGCACCATGCTCAAGTAGGCGTTTGGATCGCCTAATCCGTAAATTGCCGAGACGGTGGCGACGATGATGGAATCGGGCCGTTCCAGCAGCGCCTTGGTTGCCGATAAGCGCATCTGTTCGATGTGCTCGTTGATCGAAGCATCCTTTTCGATAAAGGTATCGGATGCCGGCACGTAGGCCTCGGGCTGGTAGTAATCGTAGTAGGAGACGAAATACTCCACCGCGTTCTTCGGAAAGAAGATCTTGAACTCACCGTACAGCTGAGCCGCAAGGGTTTTGTTATGAGCCAGCACCAGCGTCGGGCGCTGCACCTGCTTGATCACATTGGCAATGGTGAAGGTCTTGCCGGATCCGGTCACGCCCAAAAGGGTTTGGTGCGCAAGACCGCTGGTCAAACCGTCGACCAGTTTTTCTATTGCCTGCGGCTGATCCCCCGCGGGCGGATAATCCGAGAATAGTTCAAACGTCATCTCTGCACATTCTCTCACGTTGCCGGGTTACAAGGGATTGGTAGCATCCTGCAGTGCACTCGCGCGCGGTTTTGTAGGCCATATGTCACACCGACCCAGCCTGGCGCGCCTGGCGCGGGGTGGTGTTTTTTCGTACACTGAAAAGCGCCCCATTTAACATAGGAATCCCGCCCTTGCCCGTTTCCCTTTCCAAGCGCGTTCAAAAGGTTAAGCCCTCCCCGACCCTCGCCATGACCGCCCGAGCCGCGAAGCTCAAAGCGGAGGGCAAGGACATCATCGGATTGGCGGCGGGTGAGCCGGATTTCGACACTCCTGCGCATATCTCAGATGCGGGCGTCGACGCGATTCGCAAGGGCCTTACCCGCTACACGGCAGTGGACGGCACCGCCGAATTGAAGGACGCGATCATTGCCAAGTTCAAGCGCGATAATGCGCTCAACTATGAACGCAGCCAAATTCTGGTCTCATCGGGAGCCAAGCAGACCTGTTTCAATGCTTGCTCGGCACTCTTGGATCCGGGCGATGAATGCGTAATCCCGGCGCCCTACTGGGTGTCCTACCCCGATATGGCCCTCCTGGCGGATGGCGTCCCCGTGAGCATCTATGCGGGCTCCTCCCAGGGCTACAAGATCACGGCGGCGCAGCTGGCGGCGGCCATCACGCCGCGCACCAAGCTGTTCATCATCAATAGTCCCAACAACCCGACCGGGGCCGCGTATACGAAAGCCGAGCTGCAAGCGATCGGACAGGTTCTCGTCAAGCATCCGCAGATCGTGATCGCCTCCGACGAGATGTACGAGCACATCTACTGGGCGGCCGAGCCCTTTACCAGCTTCGCCCAAGCGAACCCTCAACTCTACGACCGCACCCTCACCATCAATGGGGTGTCCAAAGCGTACGCGATGACCGGCTGGAGAATCGGTTACTGCGGCGGTCCGAGGGAGGTCATCGCGGCGATGTCCACGGTTCAGGGTCAATCCACATCCAACGCCTCGAGCATCTCCCAGCGAGCATCGGCGGTCGCCCTCAACGCCGATCAGAGCTGCGTCGCGGAAATGAACGAGGCCTTCAAGGCTCGGCATGATTTCGTTGTCGACGGCCTGAATGCCATTCCGGGCATTTCCTGCCTGCCGGGCGCCGGCACCTTCTATGCTTTTGCGAATGTCGAAGGCGCTATGCGCACCTTGAGTCTTAAGGACGACAATGAATTTGCTGAATTCTTGTTGGCGAATGCCGGAGTCGCGGTGGTTCCCGGCTCAGGGTTCGGGGCACCCAACCATATGCGTATCTCCTTTGCCTGCAGCATGAACACGCTCAAGGATGCCTTAAGCCGCATTGCACTCGCCCTCTCCCCGCCTGTTGCGAAGCGCGCCTGACGCCGGGGGTTGGTTTCTTGACTTAAATGCGCGGCTTCCCGACAATCCGCGCCTCTTCCGATTCCCCGGTAGCTCAGTGGTAGAGCGACGGACTGTTAATCCGTTGGTCGGCGGTTCGAATCCGTCCCGGGGAGCCAAATTTTTTTTTGGCCCAAATACCGATCTTTGGCAACCGAATCGTTATCGGCCGCAATTCGAACCGCCGACGGACAAAAAGCCGGTTCGACAACTTGGCCGCAGGCCAAGTTGAGCGCCGGAGGCCTTGCGACGGCGACCCGAAGGGTGAGCGCGCAGCGCGAATAATCCGTCCCGTGGAGCTCAATAAATAAAATAAAATCATATTATTATGTACTTTTATTAATCTTATGTCTCACTAGTCTACTTTCATGACGACGGCAACGGAAGGTAACACCGCGATCGTCGCAGGCATGAGCCGGCGGTTGCAAAAACGGCGGCGATGATGCCTGACACGCCGCGCAATTCAGCGCCCTACGGGATAGAAGATCGATTTCTCTTGTGTAAATTCCTTGAGCCAGTCGGGACCATATTCCCGGCCTATCCCGGAGCGCTTGTAGCCGCCGATGGGCGCGTAAGGCATCTTGCCGGTACCGCCATTGATATAGATGCTACCGGTGCGCATTTTCAGCGACATCTCGTAAGCTGTCGCCGCATCCGCACTCAATATACCGCCATTCAATCCATAGCGAGAGTCATTGGCGATCGCAATTGCCTCATCGTCATTGTCAAAACCAATCGTGACGCCGACCGGACCAAAGACCTCTTCCTGCGCAATGGTCATGCGATTGTCGACATCATCGAACAATGTGATGTCGGTGAAAAATCCCTTCGGCAAATGAGCTGGCCGGCCGCCCCCGACCACCAGCTTCGCACCCTCCTCGCGCGCCTTCGCCACAAGCCGCTCAACCTTGGCACGCTGCGACTCGCGAATGAGCGGCCCCATGAGCACCGTGGGATCGGACGGATCGCCAACTTTCCACTGTGCTGCGACGCCCGCGGCCATTGCAACGAATTGCTTGCGTATGGAGTTGTGCACAATGAATCGAGTCAGCAGCGCGCAACCTTGCCCGCAATTGACCGAAAGGCCTGCGACGGCACCGACCGCGGCTTGTTGAATGTCCGCATCTGCCCTGACAATCAACGCTGACTTTCCGCCGAGTTCCAAATGCACCCGCTTCAACGTCGGGGCAGCCTGCTGCATGATGGCAATGCCGACCGCTTCGGAACCGGTGAAACTCACCATGTCGACATCGGGATGCGAACTTAGCAGCGAACCGACCTCGTTACCTCCCGTGACAATATTGAGAACCCCTTTCGGCAAGCCGATCTCCTCGGCGAACTCGCCGAACAGCAATGCCGAGTAAGGAGTGAACGGCGAAGGCTTGAGCACCAAGGTGTTGCCCGCAAGCAGCACGGGTACGATTTTCGACAGGTTCAGCAGAAACGGGAAATTGTAGCCGGTGATACCGGCAACGACACCCACCGGCTCCCGCACAGTCACGCCGCCTCCAAGAATCCGTGGCCCCGCAGGATTCATCATATTTGGCGTCGCTTCGAGCGGGAGGTATCGGCGATCATCCTGCGCCGAAAAGTTGAGCGCGCTGGCAAAGTGGCTCAGTGGCGCGCCGACCTGCATCGCGTGAGTGATTCCTCGCGCGCAGCCGACTTCCGCAATGATGAGTTGAGCGATCTCCCCGCGCTTGGCATCGAGCGCGGCATGCAACCGCTTTAAAATAGCCGCGCGCTCGGACATGGCGAGCTTCGGCCAGGGCCCACGGTCGAAAGCCGTGCGTGCGGCTTGAATCGCTGCACCGGCGGCAGCAACATCTCCGACTGGCGAAAATCCGATTTCCGTCTCGGTGGAGGGATTGAGTACCGCTTCAACGTTGCTGACCTTCTCCCAGCGTCCGTCGATAAAGAGATGTTTTAGATGGGTATACGGAATGGCCTGCATGGTTGTCCTCTTATTAGGCCGCGCGCGCCGCGGCGGTGCGCGCGGCCAAAATCAATTGCGCTGCGCGAAGTCCGATCACCATCGCCGGTGCGTTGGTATTGCCGGAGCTGATAGTGGGCATGATGGAGGTATCGGCGACCCGCACATTGTCAACGCCGCGCAACCTGAGTTGCGGATCGAGCGGCGCGGCAGAGTCGCTGCCCATGCGTATCGTGCCGCAGACGTGATAAGCGGTATTTCCGGATGTCAGGAACGCGTCGATGATTTGTTCATCAGACTGAATGTCGCCGGCCGGGGTGGTGGCCGAGACCAGCCACGGCGCCAGCGCCGGCTGCGCGGCGAGGTTCCGAATCCAACGAAACAGGGAAATGGCCGAGCGCCGATCGATGTCCGCCGCAAGATGATTCGCATCGATGTAGGGTCGCGTGGCAGGATCCTGCGACTGAATCCTAATCGATCCCTGACTTTCCGGCCGCATGAAGTAGCCGCCGATGGTGATGCCCGGATTTGAGTCGATATTGACCTCGCTGCCCGAGCCATGCATGGAGTACAGCCCCAAGCCAATCTGAGCGTCGGGGCGATCGAGCTCCGGTCGTGTCCTGACGAAACCACCCACCTCGTGAGCGGAGTGCGTCAGCGGACCCTTGGAGCGCAGGGTATAATCCAACATAGAGCGTAGCAGGCCCACACCACTGAAGCGGTTGTTGAGACTGCCGCTCGTGACGCGGTACTGCATGGCGAGGTAGCGATGCTCGCGAAGATTTGCGCCGATCGACGGTGCATCGACCACGACAGGGATTCCTAGGCTCTGCAAGTGCGTTCCCGGACCGACGCCGGACATTTGCAAGAGCTTGGGCGATTCGATCGCACCGGCGGCCAGGATGAGTTCACCCGCGACAGGAATGGAACGCGTTCCGGTGCTGTCCTTCACGGTGATGCTGCTGGCGCGTCGATGTTGAAAATCGATCCGCAGCACATCGGTGCCGGTGAGCACCTCGAGATTCGGGCGACCCAGCGCGGGAGCGAGAAAGGCTCGCACCGCGCTGAAGCGCTTTCCCTTATGGGTGTTTACGGGTTGATAACCCATGCCGCCCGGTCCCTGCGTGTTGGCTTCGTTGATATCGCGCACGCGGGGCGTACCGGCTTCAACCGCCGCATTCAGTACCGCTTCGCATAGCGGATTGCCTTGCGGATGCACGGAGATCTTGAGCGGGCCGCCGGTTCCGCGCCATTCTCCGGCACCGAGTTCGTGATCTTCCAGGGCGACGAACAGCGGCCCCATTTGTCGCCACCCCCAGCCTGCGCAACCGAGCGCCTCCCAATTATCGTAGTCTGCCGGCGCGCCACGAACATAGACCATGCCGTTGATGGAACTCGATCCGCCCAAAGCTCGCCCCTTCAACCATAGCTCCTCCGGAAGGCCGACGCGCGGCGCGACTTGGTAATCCCACACATGGGGATTTCCGGCCGCGAGCAGCTTGCCGATGCCTCGCGGCATTGCGATCAACGGACTGCTGTCAGGCGGTCCGCTCTCGATCAAAAGCACCGATGCGGATCGATCCTCGGACAATCGATTGGCGAGCACACAGCCGGCCGAGCCGGCGCCCACGATGACGTAGTCGTATTTCTGCAGCATGACTCTCAAGGCCCCGTAGGGAAGCTTTGAGCGGCGAGCGCTTTGATCTCCGCTTCATCTGCCGGGAGAATGAAACCCGCGTCGATCGCGGACTTCAGCGAGGCGCTGAATTTTCCGAGATATTCCGTCTTGCCGCCGGGATACAGCCTGGCCAGCACGTCTGCATGAAACGGTTCGGTCGTACCCAGCAAGTCGGACAACCCCCGCGGCATTCGGCCCAGGCCCGCTACGAGCCCGGACAATCGCGAAGTGGGGACATCGACCCAGGGTGAGCGGATCCCGCCCGTGGCATTGCCGTTCTCATCCAGCACCAATAGCGGGGCGCCCGATGTATTCACGTTGAGACGGTGGCCGTGCGCCGGTGCTTCCTTGGAAACGATCCATCGATTGAGCGACGCCAGCGCTGCTTGCATGATGTAGTGGTGTTGGGGAGCGGCGTTGATGGGCTGCGGCAGCGTCATGCCCATGACGTTATTGGTCGGCGTAAAGGCCTTCGCCAGCATCTCGATCGGCGCGGAACCTGAGTCAAGGCCAGAAACGGCGAGCACATAGAGATCGCCGTGTGCCGTCCCCGGGACCTCCCAAACTCTCAAATGATCATTATCGGGCTGCCGCGCCGAGAGGTAGCCGCCCGGAAACATCAGATCGGTTTCAGTGATGAAGACGAGCACGGGTTTTTTCAGGTCGTCGCGGATTTGCAGACCATCGACGCGGACGGGCTTTACGGCCGTAGCACTGGCATTCGGCATGTAGTTGCCTTCGAGCGGCGCCCCGGATCCAAATCGTGAGTGAATGAGAAAGCCGTCGAACGCGTTGGCAATCGGTTCGATCGCATCCACGTAGGTGGTGAGAAATCCGGCGGACTGAGATTCACCGGTCGCCAGCACGTGCTTCGGCTTGAGTGGGCCGAGGATGTGCGTATCGTGTGCGTTGTGAACGGCTCTTGCCGCCTGCGTGTAGATGTCATAGGAGAAGGCATCCCCCGGATGATTCAGCGCAGCGTAGCGCACGGGATCCGCCTTCTTGAGTGGCATCATGCCGGGAATCGCGATGACCATGCCGCCGCCATCGATGCCGACTTTCTGAGCTGACACGGCCACGTAGGCGTAGCCCTGTCTGATCAGTTCGCGATGCGTGTAGCTCCAGTCAGGCGTGACGTCCGTTCCGGCACTGACGTTGAGCCATTCAACGACAACCGTCCCGTTGAAATTCGCCGCGTCTGCGGGCCGGACAACGACCAGCCGGGTCGTAAAAGGCGCGCGCTGATCGCTTTTCACCGCCCACCGTCCCTCGACGCCTTGCGCTCCGACCGCCTGGTAGGAGACTGCCGACCCGGAGAACGAATATTCCTCCACCACGTAATGCAGGGTGGAGAGATCGAAGCTCCCCAGCGACAGCACGGGCTTACCGGGAATAAGCGTAGCAGTCATACGAGCTTCACCTTGAGGTTGTGCTTGCGACAGCGAAATACCGGCTGCCATGGCCAGTGCGATAAGTGCAAGCTTGCAGCCCTTTCTTGTAATCATGATCGGCCTCCATTGTCGCCAAGCAGCGCGCGGCTCGCGAAGGCGGAACATTTTTGTAGATACTGTCTAACTTAATAATATTGAATCAACCTTCAAGAAACCTGGATTCCCAGCCGGCCGGCGCTTCGCGCCGAGGAGAGCTGACGCCTTTCGTCGATTCGGTTGCTGAGCACTCCAATCCGCTCGATAGAGCCTTCCAGCAAATCGCCGGGCTGCAAGAAGCGGCCGTCCTCGAGCCCCACGCCCGAGGTCGAACCGGTAAAAATGAGGTCCCCGGTTTTGAGGGCAATGCGCGCATCGACGAAATTCAAGATCTCGTCGATTGGAAACAGCATGGAGGCCGTGTTGTCCCGCTGGCGCACTTCGCCATTGACACGAAGTACCATTTCGATGTTCGGCTGTCCCGCACCGCCGAATTCATCCAGCGTGGTGATCCAAGGACCGATCGGTGCCGTTCGATCCAGCGCCTTTTGCGTGAATACATCGAGCACGCCCAGCTTCTTGCCGGCATCGCGCGCACTGATGTCATTGCCGATTGTGTAGCCCAGGAGGCAGGCGGAGGCCTGCGTCTCCTCACCTAGCGGACGCGCCACGACAGCCACCAACTCGATCTCAAAATCCAGCTGACTCGTTACGGCCGGATATGCGATTTTTTCGTCCGGCCCCACGATCGCCGACTGCGGCTTGATGTATCCGATCGTGTGCGGCGGAGGCTTGGTGCGCCCGAGCCGCGTCAGATGGGAAAGGTAGTTGAGCCCCACGCCGAAAATTCGCGCGCGCTCATCCACCGGGGCAAGCAAGCGCACATCCGACAACGCTTCCGCCCGGGTCGCAAGTTTCAGCGCGTCGGGTCCACGCTCGTGGAGCGTCGGTGCCCACTCGCCGAATGGTGCGCCGATTCGCCGCAGCGACTGTGCCTCTTCATCGAGCGTCGCCCAGCAGCGCTGGCCTTCGCGATCCTCGATGCGCGCGATCTTCATCGCATCGCCGAGATGATCTTGGCGTGCACACCCTTTTGCTGGGCCTGCCACGCCTCGCTGACCTTCGAGAGCGGATACTCCACGTACTCGACTTCGAACTTCTTTTGGCGATTCAGCTCCAGCAGCCCTCGCCAGATTGCCTCGCGATCTTGCGCAGGCCGCTGTCCCGTACCGACGACCGATAGCGTGCGAAACAATAGGTCGGCCATGTCGAGATTGATCTGCCGCCCCGCTCCGGTGCCGATCGTCATGATACGAGCCTGCCAGCGCGTCGCCTTGAGCGCATTGAGCAGCGGCTGGCCGCATACCAGATCCAACACCACATCGAAGCCCTCTTTCGAGGCGGCTTTCAATGCCGCGACATCGTCGACTTCTCCCAAGACCACTATTTCATCGGCGAGACCGCGCTGCTTGAGCTTGCCAAGCGCGCTCTTGGAACGCGACGCACCCACGATGTACCCCGCGCCAAAGCGGCGTGCCAGCTGCAGGGCGATGCGTCCGAGCGTGCCGGTGGCACCCAGAATCAAAACATTCTCGCCGCTTTTTATGTTCGCTTGTTGCAAGGGGACGATGGCACCGGTTGCCGCGATCCCCAGAGTGATCGCTGTCCTATCATCGACGTCGTCGGGTACTTCCCAAACTTCGGCGGCGGGCACGATAGTGCGCTCGGCCCAAGCGCCGAACGGCGCAACCGACCGTTCGCCAAAATACACACGTCGCCCGTCTCCGACTCGCCGGCCGACGCCTTCTCCTCGAATCACGCAAGGATATTGCACACCCAACCGGTAGGCACCCAAGGTGTCCCAGCCGCCGAGGCCCGCCGTGTCGACGTCGATCAAAACCGACCCGGGCTGCGCCGTCGGCTCGTGAAACTCCGAGGGGCTGGGTAGCGCGCCCCGCTCAGCAAGAATTGCAGCTTTCATGATTCACTCCGGCCGCCACTCGGCACGTCGGGACGCCGGACATGGCTTCGCAACACGCCGATCTGCTCGACTTCAAGCTCGATTACATCGTCCGGCTTCAGGTATCTCATCTGCTCGAAACCACAGCCGTTGCCCACGGTGCCGGATCCTAGGAACTCTCCGGGATAGAGTGTTTCGGAGCGTGAGACATGCTCGATGATGTCTTCGAATTTCCATCGCATGTCGCGCGAGTTGCCCCTGCCCCACTCCTCGCCATTGACTCGCGCGATCATGGTCAGGTTGTAGGGATCCTCAATTTCATCGGCCGTCACCAGGCACGGCCCCATCACATTTGCCGTATCGAAATCCTTGCTTTTTGCCGGGCCCAGAAGCCCAGGCATCTCCAGGGCTTGTGCATCGCGCGCGCTGATGTCATTGAATATGGTGTAGCCGACTATGTGATTGCGTGCGGCGTCACGCCCCACATCTTTGGTTTTCTGTCCGATGTAGCAACCGAACTCCAGCTCGAAGTCCAGCGCCTTGCTGTAGCTCGGCCAAATGACGTCCTGATCCGCGCCGATGACGGCGAAACGATTGGCCTTGTAGTAAATCGGCTGACGATTGAACGTCTCGATAACCCGATCGTCCGCGCTCGTGTCCATCGCGCGAATGGCCGCCTCCGGATCCGGCGAGCGGCGTGCGCGAAATCGTCGTGCTGAATCGAAGCACTGGCGCAGGTGCAGCTCAAAGGTCAGGCAATCGCGCATCTGCGGCGGCGGTTGTATCGGCGCATGAAGTTTGACCTGCGTGCGATTCAGCCGGGCGGGCGCGGGGGCGCGCTCCTGCAGTGATCGAGCGAAGTCGAGCGCGGCCTCGCCGCCCTCGATGAGCGACAGCACGCTGGCCAATTCCGGCCGTGCATTCCCATCTGCCGCGATGTTTGCACTTTGCAAATCGATCACCGCTGTATCGCCGTCGATGAGCGCTCCGAGGCGCTGCTCCACCCCCGTCGCGACGAAGGTCACCAATCTCACGGGGCGGCCTGCATCCGGGTCATTGCAGTTCTTCGAATTCGAAAATCTGTCCATCGAGGCAGCTGGGTTCGATGCGAATCAAAGGCCGTCCGCAGACGGCCTCCGACTCCGGCAGCCAGGTGAAGCGTGTATTGCGCGCCTTGAGATCTTCAGCCTTGGCGGCCAAATTATTTACGGCGATTCGGATGTAGTACGGCCCCGGTCCCCAGTTGTGCAGGTACAGCCCCGCAAGGCTGTTCCAGCGCGTGGGCTCGATCACATCGAGAGAGGCGCTATGCGGTAAGCGGAAAGACATTCGCGCCCGCCGGTAGCCCTCGCCCTGCAGGGCCTCCACGGGTCCCGAGGGCTCCCAGTCCAAGTTGAGGGAACAGCGGCTCAAGGTATCGTCGAGATCCCGCACCAGAAAGCCGCGAGCAGTCACGCGAATCATTTCACCGGGACGGGCATCGGGCAACGTCGGCGGCGGAACGGCGAAGGTCTCAGCCGGCAACTGCAGCGGCTCGAGCGGCATCACCTCGATGCAAAGGCCGCCGTCCACACTGGGTTGATAGGTCGGGCGCTCCGGCGTTGCACCGACCCACAATCGGTCGAAGGTCATTTCCTTGGTTCGCTGCGCCAAGCGGAATGGCTGCCGGCGCCTTACCAGCCTCTCGATCAAAGTCCCAAGCTGCTCGGTGGGCGTCACCACGACGATCGAATGCGTCAAAATTGGGCGATGCGTGCCCTGAAATGCGCGCAGGCTTTCCAAGAAGTCGTGGAACAAGGGATCGCCTGGATTGGGCAAATCCAAGTGTCCCTGCGGCTCGACTCGCGTCGGCGCCAACGCCAGGGATTTGTGCACGCGCAGGAAATGCGCAATGTAAGGGTGATTGTCGAATGCCTGGCGCCAGCGCGGATGCTTGTATATTCCGAGCCGCTCGACCAACAACTCAGCCATGGCGTCAGGATCCGACACCATCATATCCGCCGACAGCAACAGTTCGAACATACTCCCCTCGGCCGCGCTGCTTTATGTTGTATGGAAGCGGTATGGCGCGCGCTCACCAAGCTGCACGAGCTATAGTGCCGCAAGGTCTGGGGTCAATTCAAGACAGAAATTCCATTTCTGTACAGTCTAAGGTATTTTAGGACCCCTCACCGAACGATGGCGACTGCGCTTTTCAGGGGAAAAAGCCGGAATTCGCAATGCAAATAGAGCGCATGGATCATTTTACGATTGTCACGGATCGGTTAGCCGAGACACTCGCTTTCTACGCGATGTTCGGCCTGCGAGCCGGCGACAGGCCACCGTTTGGCGTGCCGGGCGCGTGGCTTTACGCCTCGGATAAACCTATTCTTCATGTCATCGAGGTAGCCAGCATGCCCAATCCCCGCCGCGGTGTCCTCGATCACATGGCGTATCGCGCCCACGGATTGCTGACCACGACCGAATTATTGGATCAGCACGCCATTCCTCACCGGCTCATACGGACTCCCGCTCCCTTTCGCATGTGGCAACTTTTTTTCACGGATCCCAACGGCGTCGATGTCGAGTTCGACTTCGATCCTGAGGAAATCGCCCCGCAGGACTGGCGTACCCGACAATGATGCCGCTATTGCATTACAGCCGAATTCCCCCTGAGGCGGAAGACCTGCGGCAGGAGATCCGCGCATTTCTGAGTGATGCACTCATCGACCTGCCCGCGGTACGGCGCGCCGATTCCTGGATGGGTTTCGATGCAGAATTCAGCCGTCGCCTGGGAGAGCGTGGCTGGATCGGGATGACGTTGCCCAAGCGGTATGGCGGCCGAGAAGCGAGCGCCTTTGCCCGTTATGTGGTGAGTGAAGAACTGCTGGCGGCCGGTGCGCCGGTGTCCGCGCATTGGATTGCGGATCGACAAAGCGCACCGATGTTGCTGCGCTATGGCACCGAGGCACAAAGGCAGCATTTCCTGCCCGGCATTTGCCGCGGCGAAAGCTATTTTTGCATCGGCATGAGCGAACCGGGGTCCGGTTCGGATCTTGCCTCCATCAGCACACGCGCAAGGCGCGGCCCGAACGGATGGGTGCTGAACGGCCGCAAAGTCTGGACGACCAATGCACACCGGTCGCACTTCATGATCACGCTGGCCCGCACGCAGGATAAAACGACCGAGCGTCACGGTGGCATGTCGCAGTTCATTGTCGATCTGAAGCGCCCCGGCATCAGCGTGCGCCCGATTCGCGATCTGACCGGCGATGAACATTTCAACGAGGTTCTGTTCGAAAACGTCGAACTTGCAGAGGAGGACTTGGTCGGTGCCGAGGGTGAAGGCTGGTCGCAGGTGACCGCGGAATTGGCCTACGAACGTAGCGGACCGGAGCGGATCTTGAGCTGCATGGCGCTGGTGAATACACTTCTCGAGCGGGTCGGGAAATCTCCCGATGCACTGCAGGCATGCGAACTTGGCCGGGTAACGGCGCGCCTGTTCGCACTGCGCAACATGTCGATCGCCGTGACGGCACAATTGCAGGCCGGCGAAAATCCGGCCGTGGCTGCTGCCTGCGTCAAGGACTTGGGAGTGACGCTCGAACAGGAAATCCCGGAAATCGCCCAGGCCATAGACGCGACGGAACCCTCTTCCGGTGGAAGTGACCACGCCAAGGTGCTCGCTCATCTGACACAGCTGTCCCCCTCTTTTTCGTTGCGGGGTGGAACGCGGGAGATTCTGCGAGGCATCATCGCGCGCAGTTTGGAGCTTCGCTGATGCGCGAGATCTTCGAAACCACCATAGAGCGCATCCTCGTCGATCACGTGACCCCCGCGCTTTTTCGCGAATGTGCCGCGGGCGCGTGGCCCGACGCATTGTGGACGACCCTGGAAGACGCTGAAGTGACTTGCGCCGCCGTACCTGAGCTTTTCGGCGGCTCAGGTGCATCCTGGGAGGACACCTTTACGTTGATTCGTGCCGCCGGCGCCCATGCGGTGCCTGCGCCCTTCGCCGACACACTGCTCGCCAATTGGCTGATGGCTCGGGCCGGCGTTGCACCCGCCAAAAGGCCGGCGGCCATCGCTGCGCTGTCGCAATTGACGGATTCGAACGGACAATACAGCGGGCGACTGGAGAAGATACCCTGGGGCCGAGATCTGAAGCGCATTGTCGCGGTCGCGGCCGAACCCGCACGCCTCGTCGTGCTCGATACGGCGAGCGCCGTCAGCATAGAGCGTGGCTGCAATCTCGCCGGTGAACCGCGTGATACCGTCACCTTCGACCGTGCCCGTCCGGTCGCCGTCGCGCCGTTGCCCGACGATGCGACGCACGCATTCCTCCTGCTGTGCGGCGCCATGATTCGCTCCGCGCAAATGGCCGGCGCACTCCAGTCTATCCTGCAGATGACCACTGCCTATGCAACGGAGCGGGTTCAATTCGGCAAACCCATCGGCCACTTCCAGGTCATCCAACAGCAGATTGCCGTGCTGGCCGAACATACCGCCTGCAGTCTGATCGCGGCGGAGGCCGCGTTTGCCGAATCCACAGCCGACATCGCGGCGTTGCCCATCATGGCCGCCAAAATTTGCGTCGGCGAAGCAGCCAGCATCGGCGCCTCGACCGCACACGCGGTGCACGGCGCCATTGGCTTTACGGATGAACACACTCTGCATCTGAAGACTCGCCGCCTCTGGGCGTGGCGCGCAGAGTATGGGTCGCAAGCCTATTGGTCGCAGCGCCTGGGTCGAGCAGTGTGTGAGTCCGGAGCGCGCGCGCTATGGCCCACGCTGACGCAAACGGCGACACTGATTCCGATTCCGGCGGCCAGGGAGATCCATACATGACCAGGTTTCTATCGATGGAACGCGAAGGCGATGTTGTCACGGTGCGAATGAATCGCCCCGAGAGCCGCAATGCGCTCACGGATCCAGAGCAGATGCAGGAGTTCGTCGACCTGTGCGGCGATCTTCGCCGCGATACTTCCGTCAAAGCCATGATATTGACGGGAGCGGGCAAGGCTTTCTGCGCAGGCGGCAATATCAAGGACATGAGGGATCGGGCCGGGATGTTTGCCGGCTCGCCCTACGGGTTGCGCAACAACTACCGCGATGGCATTCAACGCATTCCCTTGGCCCTGTATGAGCTGGAAATTCCCATCATTGCGGCGGTGAACGGCGCGGCCATTGGCGCCGGCCTCGATTTGGCCTGCATGTGCGACATCCGATTGGCGGCGCAGAGCGCGACCTTTGCCGAGAGCTTCGTGCGCCTGGGGATCGTGCCCGGCGATGGCGGCGCGTGGCTATTGCCCCGTGCCATTGGACTGCCTCGCGCCAGCCTGATGGCCTATACCGGCGATGCCATCGACGCCGCCAAGGCGCTCGACTGGGGACTGGTCGTGCAAGTGACATCCGACGCTGCACTGCTCGGCGAAGCGCAAGCTTTGGCACGCAAAATCGCTGCCAACCCGGCGCATGCGCTGCGCCTCACGAAGCGGCTGCTGCGCGAAGGCCAGCACGTTCGGCTCGACACCCTGCTGGAGCTTTCAGCGGGCTTCCAAGCCCTCGCCCACCACACCGAGGAACATCACGAGGCCGTGCGTGCCTTTCTCGACAAGCGTCCCCCGGCAGGCTAAGAGGCATATCCATGCGTCCTGTGTTTCGCGACGACCACCATCAATTCCGAGACCAGGTGCAGCGCTTCGTCGAGCGCGAAATTGTCCCGCACCTGGCGCAGTGGGAAGACGACGGGATCGTGCCGACCGCCCTGTGGCGCAAGGCCGGTCATGAGGGACTGCTATGCGTCAGCGTGCCGCAAGAATACGGCGGCGCGGGCGGCGACTATGGCCATTCGGCAGTCCTGATCGAAGAACTGGCACGCGCCAACGCCACCGCGGTGGGCTTCACCACGCATTCCGAGATCGTTGCGAATTACATCCTCGCGTACGGCAGCGAGGAACAGAAACAGCGGTGGCTGCCACCCATGACGCGCGGCGAGCTGATCGCCGTCATCGCAATGAGCGAGCCGAACACCGGCAGCGACCTGCGCTCGATGCGGACACGCGCACATCGCGACGGCGATGAGTATGTCATCTCCGGCCAGAAAACCTTCATCACCAACGGCGGCAATGCCGGCCTGGCGGTCACCGCGGTCAAGCTCGACCCTGCCGCCAAGGAGTTGACCTTGATCGGCGTCGAGGCCGATCGTGCGGGCTTCAGGAAGGGCCGCTTGCTGCCGAAAATCGGCCTCAAAGGCCAGGATACGTCGGAGTTGTTCTTCGACGACGTCCGCGTTCCCGTCGGCAACCGCTTGGGCGCCGAGAACGAAGGCTTCCGCTATTTGTCGCACCAGTTGGCTTGGGAACGGCTGATCATCGCGATTCGCGCTGCACAATCGATCGAGACGCTGCTCGAGGAAACCATTGCCTATACCAAGTCGCGTCACGCATTCGGCAAGCCGGTGTTCGACTATCAGAACACGCGTTTCAAGCTCGCGGACGCCAAGGCGCAGTTCACCATGCTGCGCGCGTTCGTCGATCAGTGTCTGACGCTCGTGATGCAGGGTCAGTTGACACCCGAAACCGCGGCCATGGCCAAACTCGTGGGTTCAGAAATGCAGGGCCGATTGCTCGATGAGTTCCTGCAATTGCACGGCGGCTACGGCTTCATGAGCGAATACAAAGTGTCGCGCGCATGGGTCGATGCCCGGGTCGCCAGAATCTACGGCGGAACTTCAGAGATCATGAAGGAGATCATCGGTCGCTCGTTGTAGGCGCGGCCAATGCCTCGTCATAGCCGCGCTGCACATAGGTCATGCGGCCGCCGGCCAGCATCAGCGCGCTATAGAGATTCAACTCGACGATCTGCTCGGTGCTGAAATGCTCGGCAAGCGCTTCGAATAACGTTTCGTCAATCGCGAAATAGTCTCCGGCGAACAACTCGGCGTAGCGCAAGGCAGCACGCTCCGCGTCGCTGAAGCGCGGATGATCGGACGAGAGGCAGGCCAGATCCTCTTCCGTTACGGAGTCGGACTTGCGCGCCACCAGGCATGCCTGGCAGGTCGTAATCGCGGCTATGCGCAGTCTCACCAATTCGCGCAGGCGTTCCGGTAAACAGCTGCGCAAATGCATTTCCTCGAGCGCACTCAGCCAGGCTGCCGCAACGTTGGGTCTATGCGCCCAAATCTGTACCGGGATCGTCGAACTCAGCATGCGATTGCGGCGCCCTCTCTCCACCATCGCAGCGAGCGGGGGCGCGAGCGCGTCCAGGGCAACCGGAACCAATCTCGCCATACTGCGACCTCGCTGCTAGTCCAAACGCTCCAAAATGGTGGCTGTTCCCATGCCGCCCGCGCAGCAGATCGCCTGCAGGCCGAAACGCGCTTGGCGGCGCTCGAGTTCGTGCAACAGCGTCGTCATGATTCTTGCGCCGCTGGCACCGAGCGGATGACCCAGCGCAATGGCGCCGCCATTGACATTGAGCCGATCGCTGCCGATGCCCAGTTCCTTCATCCACATCAACGGCACACAGGCAAAAGCCTCATTCACCTCGTAAAGGTCGATATCGCTCTTGGCGAGCCCTGCGCGCTGCAATACTTTCTCCGTGGCCGCGATCGGTCCCGTCAGCATCAGCGTGGGATCCGACCCCACCGTCGTCAGGGCGCGAATGCGTGCGCGCGGTTTCACGCCGAGCCGCTGCGCCGCGCTTTCGGACATGAGCAGGACCGCTGCCGCGCCATCGGAGATCTGCGATGCGTTGCCCGCGGTGATCCGCCCATCCGGCCGGAAACTGGTTTTCAGCGTGGCGAGTTTCTCCTCGCTGGTACCGCGGCGTATGGTTTCATCCACCGCAAATGCGGGGGCCGAACTCTCGCGATTTTCGCTCAAGGTGGCGACCGGAACCGGCACGATCTCCTTGTCGAAGAAACCACCATCGGCCGCGGCGGCCGCGCGGCGGTGGCTTTCAACGGCATACTCGTCGAGCTGACGTCTCGAGAAACCCCAGGT
The DNA here is from genome assembly GCA_036267535.1 of Steroidobacteraceae bacterium. Taxonomy (GTDB): domain Bacteria; phylum Pseudomonadota; class Gammaproteobacteria; order Steroidobacterales; family Steroidobacteraceae; genus Bog-1198. The sequence goes on along the minus strand of DATAVX010000111.1, from coordinate 42,807 downwards.
GTCGATGATGCGTTCAGCCGCCTCCCCTTGGCTGGTCAGGTCGAACTTCTGCGACGCCAGCCAACCAAAAGGCTTGCCGTGAACATCGCGGTTACCGCCCATCGGCACGCGCGACATGTTTTCAGCGCCACCCGCAATGACAATGTCGGCCGCTCCCGCGGCGATCGAACCGACTGCCACGTGCACGGCCGCCTCGGCAGAGCCGCACTTGCGATCGATGGTCATACCGGGAATCGTCACCGGCCATCCGGCGCCGAGAACGGCGGTACGCGCGATGTTGGCGCTTTGCTCGCCCACCTGGGTGACGCAGCCGAAAATGACATCTTCGATCTGATCCGCAGACACGCCCGCGCGATTCACCAATTCCTGGATGAGATGCGCACCCATGTGATCCGCGCGGACATCCGCAAGACTGCCGCGGAATCGCCCAATCGGAGTGCGCACGGCCGCGACCACCACGACCCCGGTCATAGCGCGTGCGCCCTCAGTCCTGAGCCCGGCAGCTTTTTTCCGCCTTCATAGACGTACACGCCTCGACCTGCCTTGCGGCCGATGCGTCCCGAAGCCACCATCTTGATGATCAGCGGGCACGGCCGAAACCGTTCGCCCAGCGTTTGATGCAGGTACTTGAGCACCGCGAGGCGCGTATCCCAACCGGTCATGTCGCCGAGTTCCAGGGGACCCATCGGATGATTCAGCCCCAAGCGCAGTGCCGTATCGATGTCCTCGGCGCTGGCGGTGCCTTCGAGCAACATGTACATCGCTTCGTTGCCGAGCATGGCTGACATGCGGCTGGTGGTGAGCCCTGGCGTCTCGTTCACCACAATCGAGGTCTTGCCGATCTTTTCTGCGTACTCGCGCGCTTTCGCGATCGTCGCCTCGGAGGTGTCCAATCCCATCACCAGTTCGATGAGCTTCATTTTGTGGACGGGATTGAAGAAATGCATGCCGATCACACGGTCCGCACAGGGCACCGCGGTGGCGATCTCGGTCACGCTGAGCGCCGATGTATTGCTGGCAATGAGCGCATCGGCTGCCAACACCGGCTGCGCCTGCGCGATCACGGTTTTTTTCACAGCCAGCTGCTCCGAGACCGTCTCGACCAGCAAGACGGCCCCGCGGCACGACGCGACTAAATCGGTGCTGACGGACAGGCGCTTGGCCGCCGCGTCGGCATCGGCCGCCGCGAGTTTACCGAGCTTCACACCCGTGGCCAAAATTTCCGTGACCTCATTTTGCGCCCGCGCCAGTGCGGCGGCATTGGTGTCCACCAGCACGGTCGCAAAGCCCGATGAGGCGAATGCGTGCGCAATGCCCGTTCCCATCAGACCCGCGCCTGCGATGACAATCGTTTCGTTGCTTTCACTCATTCCTTCACCTTGGTTGGCCCGCGAACGTCTCTGCGCATTCGCTAGCGTTTTTCGATTTTGATATCGGTCTCTTCCAAATCCCAGGTCGCCGCGGTCTTGCCCTGTGCCCGCAGCTCGTACTTGAGCACCCTACCTTGCGGATTCTTGGGCAACGATTCCCGAAACTCGATGTAGCGCGGCAAGGCATAGTACGGAACCTTGCCCATCGCCCAACGAAACAACGCTTCCGCGCTCAGCTTCGACTCCGGTTGGCGCACCGCGGTCACCTTGACGTCGTCCTCGCCCGCGGCTGCGGGTACGGCGTGCACCGCCACTTCCGCGACATCCGGATGCTGGGCGAATGCCGACTCCATCTCGAAGCTCGAGATGTTTTCTCCGCGCCGCCGCAGATAATCCTTCTTGCGATCGATGAAGTAGAAGAACCCCTGATCGTCGAACTTGCCGATATCGCCGGTGTGAAACCATAGATTGCGCATCAAGCGCAGCGTTTCTTCGGGCCGCCGCCAGTATCCCTGGAACATGATGTCCGGGCGCAACGGCCGCACCACGATCTCGCCCGCCACATTCGCGGCCAACTCGCGATCCAGGTCATCGACGATGCGAACGTCGAAGTCGGGAATGCGTTTGCCCGATGAGCCGGGCGCTGCGTATTCCCCCGCGGGCAACGAAGTGACGACACAGGCTTCGGTCAATCCGTAACCGTTGCCGCCCACTTGACGCGCACCGAAGCGCTCGCGCCAGATCTTCTTGGTGCTTTCCGTGAAAGGATTGCCGCGCACCGTATGAATCTGGCCAAAGCAGCGCTTCATGGCATCGCTGTCGGCAGCTTGCGCCAGCAGCGCGCCCATGCCGCCCAAAATGGATGCGATGGTTGCGCCCGAGCGCTGAACTTCCGGCCAGAAGTTCGACACTGAGAAGCGCGGCAGGATCACGACCCGCGCGCCGACCAAAATATTGGACAGCACTCCCACGCATACGGCGTTCATGTGAAACAGCGGCAGCGGCGTGATCGTGATATCGCTTTCGTTCGCGGGGCCCGCGCGCAGTTGCAGTCGCGCCAGATTGCACATGAAATTGTAGCTGAGCATGCAGCCTTTCGACGGACCGGTCGTGCCGGCGGTATAGATGAGACACGCCAAGTCCTCAGGGTTTGGCTTATCGCTCAGCGCCGTATCATCATTGCCGCGAGCCTCATCGAGGGGCGCAATCCGGACACCGGCCGCCACGCTACTGAGGTCCGCGGTCGCGCCTCGATACAGGACTGTCTTCACCGCCGGCAGTTCGCCGATGAGTGTCTGAACGCGCGGGAGATAATCCGCTTCGCAGATGATGAGTTTCGCGCCGGCGTCGACGATTTGATGCCGCAGGAATTCGCCGCGCAACGCCGTATTGATCGGCACGCTGACCGCACGCAGCTTGTTGGTCGCGAGCCAGCTCACGATGGCATCGACATTGTTGTCGAGCATCGTGATCACGGTATCGGACGGGCACACTCCCAACTTTCGCAATGAGTTCGCGAGGCGCGTTGACAGACGGTCGATATCGCCGTAGCTGAAGAACTCGCCGCCGACGTCGAGGAGTATGCGGTCCGGATGCCGCGCCACGGCCCGACCCAGGGCATCGATCACGGTATCCCGCTGCCCCACCGACCAGGTCTCGGGCGCTCCGAGCGCTAGCACTTCTCGTCTCCTGTCGCGTTCGATCGCAGGCCCAGGATGCTCGCCTCGTAAGGCTTTAAACCTGAGCCAATGAGCCAGAGCGCCAGCAGCGCCGTGGGCGCCGCGCTGATCGCGAGTGAGTAGCGCAACGCGCTGCTGTCTTTGAAAACGTAGTCGGTCAGCAACGCCGCCAACGTGGGACCGAGGCCGATTCCCAAGAGACCCGCCAGCAGCAAATAGGTTGCGATCGCCAGCCCGCGCATCCGATTCGGCACGACCGACTGAATAACCGCGGGCGCGGCCGACTGCGCGATGCTCAAGGAGAACACGGTCAAAAACAGCAGCGCATATGCAAGCTCGGGAGTGCCCGATAACGGCCATAGCACCGCGGGCGCCGGCAGCAGCAGCGCGCCGATGAAAGCCACGCGCAGCCTCGCGGCGTGCACCCGAAGGCGACTGAAGTAATCGCTCAAATATCCGCTTAGCAGCGTGCCGATCGCACCGGCCGTCGCGACCAGAATGCCGATGACGATGCCGGATCGCGACGATGGGATTCCAAATCGTCGATCAAATTGCGCCGGCGCCCACGCCAGCGTGCCGTAACCGATGATCGCGAGCAGCGTGGGATAGGTCAGCACGCGCAGGAATGTCGCGCTGTGCTGGCGCAGATAGCGCGTGAATTCCCGGATCGACGGTGCCGATGCGGAGGTTGTAGCATCCGTCAACTCGTGCCGTTTCGGCTCGCGCAACGAGAGGACCATCAGCAGTGCGAGCGGGATGGCCGGTGCTGCGGCGAAAAGAAATGCGGCGCGCCAGCTCGATAAAACTCCCAACCCGGCAATTTGCACGCCGGCGTGAGGTATCGCTTTCAGCAGCCAGCCGCCGAGCAGCAGCGACGCGCCTGACCCGATCGCGAGCGACACATAGTAGGCGGCCAACGCGCGCCCCCGCCGACTCGGCTCGATGTAATCCGCGATGAGCGAGTAGGCGGCAGGTGCGAGGACTGCTTCGCCGATTCCGACACCCACACGCGCCAGCATCAGATGGGTGTAGCTGTGCGCGAACGCGAACAAGGCCGTGGCAATGCTCCAGAACAACAGGCCGGCGATGACCAGGTTGCGGCGGCTGCCTTTGTCGACAAAGCGTCCCAGAGGCAATCCGGCCAGCGTATAAAAGACTGCGAAGCCATAGCCTTGCAGCAGGCTGAACGCTGTGTCGGATAGTGCAAACTCCTGTTTCAGCGGCCGGACCAACAGCGCGGGTAACTGACGGTCGAGCTGCGATAACAAGGTGGCCGTAAACAGCACGGCGACGACATACCAGGCATACGAGACGTTTGGGTAGGAAGCCGGCCGCCGCTGCGGACCGACAGTCGCCTGCGCTTCGCTCATGGTGCGGCAGGCGCGACACGCCTGCGGACCTGCGAATCAGCCGCGGCTTTTCTTGGACGCGAGGTATTCGGCATCGAGAACTTCATCAGGCGTGCGCACGCTCGGCCCCAAGATAGGTCCGACGAGCTCATGTCCCCAGGTGCTTAAGGATTCTGGATTCAATTCGAACCCATCAGGATGCCAGGGCTCGAGTTCGACGATGCATTCGAACGCGAAGCCCGATGGATTGAAGTGATAAAAAGACATGTGCGGGTCTTGCGTATGCTGCCCCAGCTTCATCATCAGCGGCAGATTGCGCTTTTTGACGAGATCATAAGTCTCGCCGACATCGCGCACAGATTTCACGAAGAGACCGACATGCTGGACGCCCATTCGGCCGGGCGCGTGACCGTAGGCGATATCATGGCTCGAAAAAACGTTGAGCTTGGCGCGGAAGAATCCCGTCTTGCCTTTTCCCGCGCCGGAGCCGTACCAGCTGAATCCCATCACGTCGATGAGAAAGCGTTCCAGTTCCGGCGGGTACTCGGGAGTCATGACCACCACATGCCCCATGCCTCGCTGTCCGCACAGAAATCCACCGTGCGGCCTGCCTGGGACGAAGGAGCGCGGCGACCACTTCTGCGCGTAGAACAGCTCGTGCTGGTAGCCCACAGGATCGCGGAATCGAATCAATTCCTTGACGCCGCGCAACTGACAGAGCGCCGCATCGCCGACCACGAGCGCTATGCCGGCAGCCTTGAGTTTCTCGACGCCCGCGAGATATTCGAGGCGGCCGCGCGCCTCCCAGCCGATATAAGCCAGGCGATCGATTTTTCCAGGATGAAATGCGAAGCGATGGCGGCGATCGTCAAGCTTGAAATAGAGCGAGGCCGGATCCGACTCCACCTTGTTCACATGAAACCCCATCACCTCGGGGCCGTAGGTTCGCCACTCATCGAGCTTGGTGGTCTCGAACCCTAAGTAGCCGATGCCGTTGATTTCCACGTTTCGCTGGCCTTGGGTTACTGGGGATCAACAGCAACGCGCAGTGCTTGGGCGGGACAACTCGCGGCGGCCTCAGTGGCCTCGCCCTCGAGTCCGGCGGGGACTATGTCGCTGTCGAGGTAAACCAGGCCGTTTTCATCGGCCTTGAAGACCTCTGGACACAGTTGCATGCAGATTCCATAGCCGCAGCAGCGTTCCCGGTCTGCGAAGGCACGCAACGCGCCCCGCGAAACAGCATTCAGCTCAGCCATTGCGCCCCCTTCTTACCAACATTTGCGCAAAGTATGCACACAATCGCCAATTCTGTCACGATTTGGCAGAGGCGCGGCCTACCTGGCGGGTACGCGTTTTTAGCGTCCCAGACAGGCCGGGATGACAACAGCATAGAGCCCGCGGCGCAACATTCTGAACAGAACCTTGGAAACTGTACATTTTATTGATCTATAATCGGGCGAAAGATCAATCACTCCGGGCGACACGCGCATCGCCGTCCTTCCATTGGAGATCTGATGAAACTTAACGATCTGATTCTCGTTAGCGTGGACGATCACGTGATCGAGCCCCCCAATGCCTTTGCCCGCCACATGCCCAGCCGATTCAAGGGCCGTGAACCCATGGTACAGCAGCGCAAGGGCCGCGACATCTGGGTGTTCGAGGATCGTGCCACCGGCTACATGGGCCTCAATTCAGTGGTCGGTAGGCCAAAGGAAGAATACGGCATGGAACCGCTGTCCTATGAACACATGCGCCGCGGCACCTGGGACATCAAGGCCCGGGTCGACGACATGAATGTCAACGGCGTATTGGGTTCGATCTGCTTCCCCACCTTCCCGGGATTTGCGGGCCAGCGCTTTCAAAGCGTGCCTGACCGCGAGGTTTCGCTCGCCGTCATACAGGCGTACAACGACTGGCACCTGCAAGATTGGTGCAACGCTGCACCCGGCCGTTTCATACCGATCATGATCGTACCATGGTGGGACATGGCGGCCGCGGCTGCCGAAGTCACCCGCATGGCGAAGCAAGGGGTGCATGCGGTCACCCTGTCTGATAATCCAACGGTTCACAATTATCCGTCGATTCACAACGCTCATTGGGATCCGCTGTGGCAAGCGTGCACCGACAACAATGTCGTGATCTGCGCGCACATCGGCACCGGCACCAAGGCGCCGCACGCCTCTCCCGAGACACCCATCGACGCCTGGATCACGACCATGCCGATTTCGATCGCGAATTCGGCTGCCGACTGGCTGTGGGCGCCGATGTGGAAGAAATATCCGGGCTTGCGGCTGGCATTGTCCGAGGGCGGCATTGGTTGGATTCCCTACCTCTTGGAACGGGCCAACTTCACCTATCGGCATCATCATGCGTGGACGATGACGAACTTCGGGGATCGGCTGCCCAGCGATTTCTTCAATGAACACTTCATCACCTGTTTCATCGAGGATGAATTCGGGCTGAAGAATTTGAACTCGATCAATGTCGACAAAGTCTGCTGGGAGTGCGATTACCCGCACTCCGATTGCACGTGGCCGACCTCGGCGGACGTATTCCACCAACACTCCAAGAATCTGAGCGATGAGGTGATCAATAAAATCACGCATTTGAACGCCATGCGCGAATTCTCATACGATCCGTTCGCGACGCTCGGCCGCGAGAACTGCACGGTCGGCGCGCTGCGCGCCCAAGCGACGCATGTGAGCATCGAGCCGGCTCTCGGACTCGGCGGGGAAGCGCCGGTGCGCGATCCCGATAAACCGGTGACTTCGGGGGACATCAACAGAATGTTCGCCGCCGCAGATGCGCAAACTGCCCTGTAGCCGGATCCGCGACCGCGCACTCGATCCCAACGCCAACTGTCCACATTTTCATCGAGATTGCGGGTGATGCCGCCTACAACCATTGAGAACCTTCATGAACGAATCCGTCGAAAACAGACTCGAAGCCGTTTACTCCAACGTATCCAACACCTACAAAGGTTCCGGCGAAGACATCTACGCCTTATGCCGCGAGTTTCGTCACACGAAACCCGTGTATGAGGGCAACTTTATCGCCCGCTTTGGCGTGCCCACCAACGCCGGCATCAAAGCGGCATCACGGCCAACGGTGGCACTGTTTCGGTATCACGACATCATGAACGTGCTGAGGGATGCCGATAATTATACCAATGGCTTCATCGCCGAAGGCCTCGGTGCGGTATTCGATGGACTCATCATCCTGGCAATGGACGGAGATATGCACAAGAACGTGCGCGCCCTGCTGCAGCCGGCGTTCATGCCGGCAACCGTCAACAAGTGGCGGCCAAAAATCGATCTCATCATGCGGGAGGAATTTCTTCAACCCATGGTCGCCGCCCGGCGGGCCGATCTGATGCAATTCGCGCTTGATTTCCCGATCCGCGTCATTTACGGCGTCATGGGCTTCCCTGAGGATCCGGTGATGTATCGCCAGTACGCCGCCTGGGGTCTCGCGATTCTTGCCGCCAATCAGATCGACCCGGCCAAGCTCGCAGATGCACGCCGCGAAGCGGGACTTGCGTTGAAGGGATTGTACGATTCGATCAAGACCTTCGTCATCGAGCGGCGTGCTCAAGGTGCCGGCGGCGATGATCTGGTCAGTCGCCTGATTCGCGCCGAATATGAGGGCCGCAAGCTCGATGATCACGAAGTGGTCACATTCGTTCGCTCCCTGCTGCCCGCGGCCACGGAAACGACCACGCGCAGTTTCAGCTGCGTCATGACGCTGTTGTTGGGCGATGAAGCGCTGCTAGCCCGCGTGCGCGCCGACCGGACCCTCGTGCCAAAGCTCATCGATGAGACGGTGCGCTTCGAGCCGGTTTCCACCTTCAAGGTTCGTGAGGCGGCGCGGGACACTGAAATCGGCGGGATAAAGATTCCGCAAGGCGCCTTTGTGCAATGCCTGGTTGCATCCGCGAACCGCGACGAGTCGGTATTCGAGAAGGCCGATACCTTCGATATCGACCGGCGCCAAAAGCCGTCATTCGGCTTCGGCTTCGGTCCCCACATGTGCATCGGTCAGTTCGTCGCGAAAATCGAGTTGCAATGCGCGATCAATGCCGTTCTCGATCTGTTTCCGAATGTGCGGCTGGATCCGGCCAAACCAAAACCGAAGATCGAAGGCGCCATGCTGCGCGGCACGAGTTCCTTGCCGGTGATATGGGATTGAGGGGATGGCGCCCCATCTGCGCATCGGCTCACCTGGTGCGAAGACGGACTGCTCGGGTTCCTGCGATTATTCCGATTCGATTCGGGCCGGCTGAAGGTGCGCTACTTTATCCAGCAACGATCGCTGCCGGCGAGTGCTTGAATTCTTACGGTTCGGCCCTTGAAGCCCACTTGGGGACAGGGCCGAGCGTCAGGAGTAGCGCGGGTCCTACGATGAAGCAAGCGACCGCCACCTCGAGCATCGACTCGTAAGAGCCGCTGTGCCGATAGAGCACGCCGAACAACGCCGGAGCGAGTGCCGAGGAGAAGGTAACGATGCCCAGTAACAAGCCGTACAACCTTGCGAAATCGCGCATGCCGAAATATCGCGCCAACAGATAAGCCGAAATATCGAATTCCGCGCCGGTGCCGATACCGATCAATGCACACGCAGCAACGAGCGCGGGAACATTGCCATGCACGGCAATCAGCATGAAACAACCGGCTGCCGGCAAGGCCAGCGCAGCCGCGGAGATTCCCGCCGGCCACAGTCGATCCAGCAGATAGCCGACGAGGACCCGCCCGGCAACCAGCGACACCCCGAAGCTACTGAAGATGCCGCTGGCCGTGGCGGCATCAAAACCCTTATCGCGCAGCAAAGGAATAACGCTGGTCAGCAGTCCCAGCACGGCGCTCACCGCCAGCGTCAAGGCGAAGGTTAGCGTCCAAAACTTTAGGCCGCGTATCGCGTTCGCCCAACTCTCGCCCGAAAGAACCGCCTCAGCGGTACGAGCAGCCGCGAGGCGGCCCGGGCTGCGCATCCACACCAAGGTGAGCGGCAACGTGAGCAGCAGCGTGGGCGTGGCCATGGCGATGAACCCGGCGCGCCAATCCCAACGCGCAATCGCCCAGGTGAGCAGCGGCGGCAACACCGAAGCGGAGAGCCCCGTGCCGGACAATACAATCGCCAGTGCGAGCCCGCGATTGCGCTCGAACCACTCATTGACCAAGTGAGACCACGTCACCTGCAACGTGCCGACCCCCGCGAATGCCAGCAAGAAAAAGCCCACATACAGCTGCCAGAGCGTGCCGCGAAATAGCGTCAACGCAAGATATCCCAGCGCCAATGCCAGCAGCGACAGCGTCGTCACCATTCGCATGCCGTAACGTTGATTGAGCACGCCGGCGAGGTGGCAGGCGACGCCGGCCCCCAAGAACAAGCAAGTGATGGATAACTGCAAATCAGGGCGCGCGAGCCCGAACGCTTTCTGCAATGGGATGACCAGGACGCCGAAACCGTACAGCACCGTCGCAGTGACGCAGGTCGCTACGCCAAGCCCGGCAAGAATCAAGATGTGCCAGCCGCGTCTGAACTCGGCGAGGTCAACGCGGGCGGTGGTTCCACCGACGGCTGAAGGCGTGCTGGTAATGGTATTCAAACGCTTAAGCTCGCCGAGTGGCGATGCCTCGGTCTAGTGAGTGTGCAAAGCATAATGCACAAAATGACGAAAAGTGTCACGGGATACTTGCGCCGGCGGTTCGCTTCTCGTCACAATCGATTTCATGACAGCAGTAGAATCAGGCTCAGAACACCCACCCCACCCCAACCGTTTCCTGGGTCAGGTCGCGATCGTCACAGGCGGTGCTTCGGGAATCGGCGAGGCAACCTGCCGCCGGTTGATCGCCGAAGGCGCGACTACGGTCGTTGCCGACGTCAATGGCGAGCGAGCAAATGCCTTGGCCGCCGAACTTGGCCAGCGGGCGGTCGGCTATCAATTCGATGCTGCGGATGTTGGATCCGTCGAGAAGCTCATCGCCAGCACGGCGCAGCGTTTCGGGCGTCTGGATGTGCTGCACAACAACGCCGCCATCTCATCGCCGGAGGTGCATGCGCGGGATCGGAATCCCATCGACATTACCTTTGCCACCTGGGATGAGGTCATGGCGGTAAACGTGCGCGGCTATTTGGCGGGCTGCAAGTACGCGTTGCCCGTCATGCTGTCGCAAGGAGCGGGCGCCATCGTCAACACGGCCTCGACCGGCGGCTTTGCCGGCGACATTACGCGCATGGCGTACTCGGTTTCCAAGGCGGCAATCATTGGCCTGACCCGCCAAATCGCGACGCATTATGGCCAACGCGGCATCCGTTGCAATGCCGTCGCGCCGGGGCTGGTGCTGACGCCGGGCACGCGCGGGGCGGCGGCGCAGGTCATCGACGTCATGAAGCGGCACCTATTGGTACCCGAGATCGGCAAGCCCGAAGACATCGCCGCGCTGGTGTGCTTCCTCGCCTCGAGAGAATCTCGTTATATCAACGGCCAGATCTACATCGCGGATGGCGGCATGCTCGCGCACAATCCATCGATGGCCGATCTCTTCGACTTCGCATCGCGACGCCCGTAAATTACTTCGACGGGGATTCCTTCTGCAATTGAGCGAATTGCGGCATCGTCGGAATGTGCGCAAAGAATCCGCCGTCGATAGACCAGAGCTGCCCGGTAATCCAAGCCGAGCGATCCGATGCGAGAAATGCGACCAACTCAGCGATGTCTTGTGGTTGGCCCAACCGACCGGCCAATTTGTGGGCGCGCAGGATCTCACGCATCGCCTCTGGCAATACGCGTTGCATGGCCGGCGTCACCACAGAGCCCACGATCAAACCGTTGCAGCGGATGCCCTGAGACCCGTGCTGTGCGGCCACATAGTAGGTGAGCGTGTTGATCGCCCCTTTGGACACCGCGTACGCCGTGGCATATTGATCTCCCGCAACGGATGTGCCGGAACTGATATTGATAATTGATCCGCCTCCACCCGCGATCATCACGGGCAGGGCATATTTGCACATAAGCATGGTGCCGCGCGCATTGACCGTCATGACGCGGTCCCAGAGTTCCGTTGACATACCCAAGACGCCGCGGTCGTCCTTCAGTCCCTTGAGCGCGGCATTGTTATCTAGGATGTCGAGCCGCCCAAAGTCTCGGGCGATCGACTCGATGGCTGTGCGAATGCTCGCTTCCTGCTCGATATCCAATTCCTGTGCGACGACATCAAGTCCTTCGTCCTGAAAGGAGCGCGCTACATCCTGTACATTGGATTGGGCTAGATCGCCGATCACCACGCGGACGCCGTCCGTGGCCAAGCGTCGCGCGGTCGCCGAGCCTATGGCGCCGGCGCCGCCGCTGATGAATGCGACTTTGCCTTTGAGCGCGTCCTTGAACTCTCCCATTTATTTCTCCGTGCGCAGTGCTTTTAGGCCCGTGCGCAGGCTAGCCGAGCGCGGTCTCAATTTCGGATACCAGGCAGGCTCATTTGCGCCGCGCGGCCGGCATGCGATCAGTGCGGCGTCTTTCGGCCGACGACATTGCGCAGCGCCCCGATGCCTTCGATGGTCGCCTCGACCACGTCGCCGCTCACCAAGAATCGGCCGGTAGCATGGGCGGTGCCGGCGGGCGTGCCGGTGAACAGAACATCGCCGCACTCGAAGCTCGAACGCTCTTCCACGAAGCGCACCAGCTCCGCCACATCCCAGGTCATTTCTTCGGTCGAACCGTCCTGCCGCGTTTCGCCATTGACCTTCAAGGTCATGCGCAATTTCGGACTCCCGGCGGGAAATTCATCGCGAGTCACGATCCAGGGACCCAAGCCGGTGGTCTTGTCTTGGCTCTTGGCGGCAAACAGATCCATGCCGACTCCCGGGGGCCCGCTGCGCTGCAGATCGCGCGCGCTCACGTCGTTTCCGACCGTGTATCCTAAGACGCTGCGCAACGGCTCCTTCCTATCCACCGCCCCGGTACCGATGACCGCGACCAGCTCGACCTCATAGTCCAGCTCGCTGGTGAGCGGCGGATATCGGAGTTCGTCGCAAGCGCCGATCAGTGCCCCGTAAGCCTTCAGAAAAGCAATGGGCTGATGATGCGATTTCAAGCCGAAATCTCCAGCCAAGTGTTTGGCGTAATTCGCGCCCGCGACCACCACGCGCTTCGATTTTTCAATTGGCGGCAGCAGCCGGACCGCTGACAGCGGCCTCGCCGTCGCGTTGAGCTCCAATGCGCCCAAGCCCTCTCCCGCCGTGATCCGCGGCGCCCAGAGGTCGAACGGCCCGTCGATCGGGCGCACAGTACCTGACGTGGCATCTACCAAGCCCCAAAACACAGCCTCGCCCTCCTTGCAGCGAGCGAGCTTCAAGCAATCGCCGCCTTCGGAATGACGTTCGGAACACCGAGCCTGGCCGGATCCAGATGCAACAATCCGCAGGCGTTCTTCCAGCGGATTTTTTGCAGGTCCTCATCGGAGAGCTTCAAACCATCGGTCAGGTCGTGCCGAACTGCGTCGCTGCCGCCGAAGTTGCTGCCGTAAACCATGTGATCGGCGCCAATGATATCGACCAATGCCTGCCGCATTCTCGGCTCGTGCAATTCGACATCGAACCAGAAGTTACCGAGGTATTCGAGCAGCGGCTTCTTGTTGTGAACCACGTCAAGGTTCTTGTTGGTTTGTGCAAGCCGTCCCAACTGGTACGGCACATAGCCGCCGCCATGCGTGATGTAGATTTTGAGCGTGGGAAACCGGTCGAGCACGCCGCCGCAGACGAGATTCCAGAAACAGCGCGTTTCGTCGTACTGCATTCCGACGATAGCGGTTGTTTCATAACGATCGTCGTTGGCCTTCTGACCCCAGGTCACCGATTGGTTATAGCCGTGAATGAACATCGGCAGGTCGAGATCGCACAACGCTTCCCATACCGGATACATCTCAGGAGAATCGAATTCGTAGCCGCCAAAATTTGCGCCGCCGGCCACCAACCCTTTCGCACCCAGCTGTCCGCAGGCGCGACGCAGCTCCTTGGCGGCCTCGACGGGCACGTTCATCGGCGCGTGCGCCCAGAACATCAGCCGGTCGGGTGCCCCGGCACAGTATTCGGCCAGCACATCGTTCACTTTGCGAGCGTACGGCACGGCATATTCGGGTTCGGTCCAGTACATGTAGCAATGCGATGGCACCGACACGACCTGCGCGTTCTGACCCGCCGCGTCCATTCCCGCCAAGCGAACTTTGGGGTCGGCCCACCTCGCCAGATATTCTTCGAGTTTGAGACCTTTGCCGGATCTGACTGCTGCCTTTCGTTCAGGAGAACCTAAGCCCAATATCCAATGGCCGACACGCAGACGGATGTCGCCATCGCTTCCCTGTTCGAAAAAGGGTCCCCAGTGGGGATGTTGATTGTAGTAGCCCGGATGAGGCGCGTGGGCGTGAAGATCGATGAGCATAGTATTTGGAACCTCGAATGTTCGGCTCGCCGCTTGAGCCGATGGCCTTTCCCCTAAAAGTCCGTCGGGATCATCGCAAAATGAAGCAGTATTTTCAATTGTGTTCAATATTAGACCCAAAATGGCTTCCCCAACCTCAGTATTCCTTGACCGGCACGCCTGCGGGCCGGGAGTTGTAGCCAGGCAAATGCAACCCTCCGTCGACATGAATCTGTTCGCCGGTCATGTAGCGCGACATGTCGCTGGCCAGGAACACCACCGCAGGGCCGATGTCATCTTCCGGCTCGCCGCAACGGCCCAAGGGACGCATGGCCGCCGCTCTCTCCGCAAAACCGGGATTTTCCGCGCATAGCTTATGGAAAGTCGCCCCCATTGCCGTTGGGGCGATGGCATTGACCCGGATATTGAATCGCCCCCACTCGGCCGCCGCGCTGCGGGTTATGCCGAGGATCGCGGCTTTCGCGGTGTTGTAGTCGGCATGCAGCCACGCGCCAATATCCACGTCGATGGAGTAGAAATTAACGATGGCGCCACCTCCGCGCTTGATCATGTGGGGCTGCGCGGCCTTCATCCCCCACCATGTCGCCCAGATCACCGATTTGAGCGTGCTTTCCAGCATCGCATCGGTTTTCTCTTCCAAACGCACGTTGGGCGTGGGCACGAATGCGTTGTTAACCAGGATATCCAGGCCGCCAAAGCGCTCCACGGCTCCGTGGATGGCTGATTCGAGGCTGGCTTTATCCATGACGTCGGTCTTGATGAACAGCGACTCTGCACCGAGCTCCTTGCATTCCGCGGCCACCGCAGCGCCAGACCGGGGGTCGATCTCGGCAATGATCACCGTAGCGCCTTCGCGCGCAAAGCGACGGGCCACCCCACGGCCGATGCCCCCGCCGGCGCCGGTGATCAGGCCGACTTTGTTGTGCAAAAGTCCCATAATTCTCCCGACTGGCCTTCACTTGAACAGTTGTCGCGGTATTGTAAACTTTCCTGCGCCTCTAACTAGTGGGCACTGCCTATGCATTCATTCCGCCGCCGGATCGGCGTCGCATCGACGGGCGACTGCGAAGCCGGCGAAGTGCGCGCCTCCCTCGAGGATGATTTTCATCACTTTCGGGTTCGTCTCGTGCACTCAGAGCGGCGGATTCAAGCGCTCGAAGGTTTTGCGGTTCGCCATCCCTACACCACCTGCCCGCTCGCCGCCGGCCAGCTGTCGCGCTTGCGCGGTGCCGGGCTCAACGGTCTGGCTCATTCGGTGATGCGCATGACGGATGCCTCGCAGCAATGTACGCATTTGATGGAGCTTTCCGGGCTAGCCATCGCGGCGGCGGCCCGCTCTATCGCAGAGCGTTGGTTCGACATAGAGGTATCCCGGCGTGTCGAAGGACGCACGGTGGCCACACTCGATAGGGATGGCAGACGCTTGCTCGCTTGGGAGTTGCGCGATACGACCATCGCCGCGCCGAGCCCCTACAACGGTATCTCATTGCGCGCAGGCATGGCGGCCTGGGCGCTGTCGAACCTCGAGCCGGATGAAGCCGAAGCGGCCCTGATATTGCGCCGTTGTGCGCTGATCTCGCTCGGCCGCGCCAAAAACCTCGACGTGCAACTGCACGCAGAACCCACGGGGCGCTGCTTCGTGCAGCAACCTGAACGGGCGGCGCAAGGATTTCGCATTGTCGGCTCGATTGTGGACTTCACTGCGGCGGCCGCTGAACCATGCGTCGCTGACCGCCCATGGCTGTCTTTCAATGAACTGGCCTGAAGGCCGCTGAGCCTACAAAAAGATTGCGAAATTAGGCGTGCCAATGACTGCCTGGTCGACGATGATTTCGCGGCGCGCCAGTTTGAAGGAATCGCCGTCCTGCCGCAGGATGTCGCGGCGCTCCGCGCTGATCAGATCGTATTCTGGCGAATTGAAGCGGCTGCGGGTCACCAGAAGATAGCTGGTGACGGAAAATTCATCGGCCTTCGCAGTTTTCGCGGCCATCACATTGGTGACCAAGCGCCGCGTTCGCGAGGGAGGATCCTCAGCCCAGGCGCTTTTGGTGCCCGTTAAGCGCATGATGCGCCCCATAACCGAGCGCCAGTCGTCGTGGAAGTGCTGGACCGTGCGCACGAAGCTCGAGTTCTGCTGATCCATCGGCCGCGTTTCCCGCAGCGGTGCCGTATAGATGAGATCGGGTGCAAGCCGCGCGCCCCACTCCTGCAGCCGGATCTGATCTAGCAGCGCCGCTTCCTCGTACAAAAACTCGACAATCTGGTTGTAAAGTGCGGATCCGACCGGCAGCCGTTCACTCTTCGGCGCCGGCGCCGCTTCAGGAATGATCGGCGTTATTGCTTTGGCTTCCATTTCA
Source organism: Steroidobacteraceae bacterium (assembly GCA_036267535.1). Taxonomy (GTDB): domain Bacteria; phylum Pseudomonadota; class Gammaproteobacteria; order Steroidobacterales; family Steroidobacteraceae; genus Bog-1198. The sequence goes on along the minus strand of DATAVX010000111.1, from coordinate 26,619 downwards.
GAACTTCCCCCAGCCAATTCCAGTACTTCAGCCTTCGGCGGTCATCAATTCACGCCAGTAAAGCCACCAATGCCACTGAGTATCATCCTTGGTGAATCCTTCATTGACGATTCCGGGGCCGGGCCAGCCTTTGGGCGCCTGAGTTTCGAAAACCGCCTGATACTTCATGGTCTGTCTGCGGCCCATCGCACCCTTGGCCGACAGCGTCATGTGCGGCCAGGTGTCCGAGTCGTCCTGCTCGATCATGCCGGAGGTGCCAAAGAGCTGGATCGTCTGCTTAAGCATCTTCTCGCGCAGTTCCGGCGGCGCATCTTTCTCCGCGAAAATCCAGTTTACGAACTCCAGTTTGTCCGGACCCCGAGGAATGTAGGCATGCAGAGTCATCGAGCCGACGATCGAACCGTCGCTCTGCGGAATGTAAACAAAACCGAACAGCACGTTCGGGAACATGCCGCCCACCTGAGGAGGCATCCACGCCATGACTTTCAGCTGATCGGGGCTCAGGTTTTTCGCCAACTGGCCCACCATGTCCTTGGTCATCCCCGCAGGCGGCAGCGCGTTCAGTTTCTGATCGACGCTCAATTGATCGGGGTCCATGCCGGCCAGACGCCGGATCTTGCGTCCGAGGTCGATGCAACGCAGTGCGTGACCGTGAGGCGAGCTGACTTCCACCCCGTACATTTCCGGGCTGAGATCCGCGCCCGCCTCGCCCTCGGCTTTTTTTGCATACCCGCCCACTTCACCCAGCCAGCGATGCAGGGTCAGTGTATGAAAGCCGTCGGCGGCCGATTGTTCTCCTGCCGTCTTCCAATTGGCCCTGACGATGAAGCGTTGCGGCGGCCCAAGGACTTCCATACCCCGGTCCGTGCGGCAAAACAGCATGTCGTAGTACCACTTCGCGTCACCCAGGAACTCCTCGAAGGAAGGACCATTGATATTCCAAGTTGCGAAAATCAGACCGCCGTACAGGGTCACGCGTGCCCTCTTAAGGCCTAGTTCCTCCTTCGACATGATCTTGCCGTGCATGCACTCGTGCGCAACCGGAGAGCCAATGAAATCGCCGTTCGGGCGAAACGCCCAGCCGTGATAGGGACATTTATGAATCTGCGTGCGCCCGCAATCGAGGGTGCTGACTCGCATGCCGCGATGCGAACATACATTGAGGAGAACATTGACCGTGCCTTCCGCGTCCCGGGAAACAATCACCGAATCCGAGCCCATGTCGCGGACGACGAAATCGCCCGGCTGAGGAATTTCAGACTCATGGCCGAGCAGTAGCCAAACCTTGCCGAAGATACGCTCCATCTCCAGCTCATAGATTTCTGGATCAGAGAGCGCCCGCATCTGTACCTCGCGGGTGTTTGGAGAGATGAGATCCGCAACCTTGGTGTTGTCCGATAGCACCGGACTTCTTTGCGTCAACATCGGTTGTGCTCCTACGAATAGCCAGCCAGACTCCCCCTAATGTTAGACAGTTATTGGATAGATGTACAAGTTCATTTGCAACTGCCCCCGGCGGACCCAGTCCCGTCTTCTGGGCAGCAACTGCTAAACTCGCGGGACGTGCGACGCCAGCCAAAATTCACCGTGCGAATACCCCTCTTTCGGGCGCCATAGACCGTGACCCGCAAACTTCCGGCGCTGGCGCCCGATACGGCGCCGTTTTGGCAAGGCGGAGCCCGCGGTCTGCTGCAAATCTACTTCTGCGGCCCGTGCGGGCGTTTCTTTCATCCACCCAATCCCATCTGTCCGAACTGCACGAGTTTTGATGTGGCGCCGCGCCCCGTTTCCGGACGTGGCCGGGTGGCGACGTTTACCATCAACCGCCACCCCTGGACCGTGGAACTGACCCAACCCTACGTAGTGGCCATTGTCGAATTGGTCGAACAGCCCGATTTACGACTTCTTTCCAACATCGTGGGTTGTGACCCCGATGCCGTGGCGATCGACATGCCTGTGAAAGTAACTTTCTCGCAAGTCGAAGATATCTGGATCCCGATGTTCGAGCGGTCCGCCGATGTTTGATCGGCTCTTCGAAAAAGATGTCGCGATCACGGGCGTCGGCCAATCGGAAGTGGGACGTCCCTCGCTGAAGTCAGCCATGCGGCTGAGCCTCGATGCCGGTCTCGAGGCGATTGCCGATGCCGGCTTGACGCGCGAGGACATCGATGGAATCGCCTGCTGGCCCGGCGACAATAACAACGGCAACGGTTTTTCGCCTGTGGGTCCCAATGCTCTCCTGAGCGCGCTCGGTCTTGAGGTCAACTGGTACGGGGGCGGTTATGAGGGCCCGGGTCCCCTCGCCGGTGTGATCAATGGCGCGATGGCAATCGCCGCCGGATTGTGTCGCCATGTCCTTGTATTTCGCACCATCACGGAGTCGAGTGCGCGCGCGCGCGATAAAAGTGTGAGCGCTCTCACGGCCAAAACCGTGGGACGCGATAGCAGCTACTTTTGGCAGTGGTACACGCCTTACAATGTGATTTCGGCGGTCAGCTTCATGGCGATGTATGCACAGCGTCACTTCCATGACTATGGGACTCGTCCAGAGCAGCTCGCACAGATTGCACTCACCTGCCGCCGCAACGCGGAGCTCAATCCCAAGGCACTGTACCGTTCGCCCATGACGATGGACGACTACTTCGCTTCGAAAATGATCTCCACGCCGTTGCGCCTCTTCGACTGCGACGTGCACTGTGATGCGTCGACTGCGCTGATACTTTCCCGCGTCGATGCCGCGCGAGATTGTCGACAAGCGCCTATCCGTCTTGAGGCGGTAGGCGCGGCATTGCATCAACCCTGGTCCTGGGACCAAATCTCGCTGACGGAGAATGCTGCCTTCGATGTCGGCCGCATGATGTGGTCACGCACAGATTTGAAACCGAAAGATGTAGGTAGCGCCCAACTCTATGACGGCTTTTCGATTCTCACGATGATCTGGCTGGAAGGACTGGGCCTGTGCCCACGCGGGGAAAGCGGTATTTTTGTCGAAGGCGGCACTCGCATCGCGCGTGACGGGCGCTTGCCGCTAAATACAAACGGCGGCCAACTATCCGGCGGACGCACTCACGGTCTCGGCTATGTACATGAGGCCTGTCTACAGCTTTGGGGGCGAGCAGGAGAGCGTCAGATCGCGCCTCACTCGGTCTCGGTAGCTGCGGCGGGCGGCGGTCCATTGGGCGGAAGTCTCCTGCTCGTGCGCAGTTGAGGCGCCCGAGCGAGGCGATGTCATCGCCACGATTCACATTTGTTCAGTTGCCGCCCTGCGCCTTCTCGCGTGCAATTCCAAGCTCCTGCAATTCGCGTTTCAAGGTCGGATAGTAGGCGATCTGACCTTGCAGCCCGCCGGAGACGTCAATCGACGCCGCGGTAATGAAGCTGGCCAACTCGCTGCATAGAAAAAGCACCATTCCCACGACATCCTCCGGCTTGCCGAATCGGCCTAGCGGCACCACCTTGGTTGCCATTCGCAGGAATTCATCCCGCGAAATCGTCGGACTCATTTCCCGATAATGCCGATCCCATTGTCCGGTATCGATCCAACCCATGTTCAGCGAATTGACGAGAATGTTGTCCTTTGCAAGCGCCATGCCGAGCGAGCGCGACATCGCGATTCCAGCAGCGCGATTGCTGACGGATGGAATGCCGTCCGGCGTCGGAATGACGCCCGCTAGCGCATTGATATTGATGATTCGCCCCCAGCGCTGCCGGCGCATATGTGGGACGGCGGCTTGCGCGCATCGAAAGTGGGCCACCTGCAAACCATTCGCATGCTCGAGAATCTCTTCAGGCTTCAGGGTATCGATGTTGCCGCCTCTCCCCTGGCCGGCATTGTTCACCAGGACATCGACGCCGCCCCAGTCCTCGGCGATCTTATCAATCCACGCCCGCACCTGCCCTGTGTCGCGTACATCGACCGTAGAACTGATCACGGATTTGGCACCGAGCAGCTCGGCTTCCTTGCCGATCGCGCCGATTGCTTCTGGGTTGCGCGCGCATATGGCAAGCCGCACACCCTCGCGCGCGAAGGCCTTGGCGATTGCGGCGCCAATGCCGCGCGATGCTCCGGTGACAACGACACGCTTGGCGCTGAGATCGATGTGCATCTAGTACGCGTCCGTCGCGGCGAACACAGCTAAGCGTGCGATGTTTGCGCGCGCCGGCTGCTCAATCATGAATAGTACGGCGGCGGCTACGTCCTCCGGTTCCAGCGGTGTTCCGGGCGGCAACGAAGAGCCCGCTCCGGAAGCCGGCGTATGATCGAAAATTTCTGTGCGGGTGGTTCCCGGCGCAATGGTACCGACCTTCACGCCAGCCCCTGCGAGTTCGATTCGAAGCGAGGACGTGAATGCTTCCAGTGCGTGCTTCAGCGCACCATAAACCCCCATACGCCTCGATATCAAGTAGGCGCCAATACTCGACACATTGACGATCGTCCCAGACCCCTGCGACTTGAATGCGCGTGCGAATACATAGGATGCACGCACGACCGCATCGAAATTGACGCGGGTCATCTGCGCCAACGCCTCAAGGTCGACCGTGTCAATGCTGCCGGCGGCAATGATTCCAGCGTTATTTACCAAAATATCTGCGCGGCCGAATTTTTCTTGCGCCAGTTCCAGCAATTTGGCCGGAGTGTCGGCGGCGGTAATGTCGGCATCCAGAATGGCGGATCGGCGCGGCAGGCTGGCTGCGAGTTCCTCCAGCCGCCCGCGACGGCGTGCGGTCATTACGATGCTTGCCCCAGCGTCGCTCAAGGTCCGGACGATTGCCGCGCCGATGCCCGACGATGCGCCCGTTACCACAGCGACCCGGCCCGCAATTTCTGACATGCGCAATTTGCCCTTTTTGATCCGGCTTTCCGGATTTGCCGCACCATATCCCAAAATCACGTTAAACTGAACACGAATCGAGAAAATGTTAGTTATAACAAACTAATCCCGCGCAGTGGGTTGCTGGACATGGACCACAAAGTGCTGCAGGATTTCAGCGGGAGACTGGCCGGCCGGGCGCATGGAAGTAGGGATTCGATGAAAGCACCTGTTACGAAAAAGCGAGTCAAATCCAAGCCCACAGGGGAGACATCGAAGCCGACGACAGTCGCTCGTGAGTCGCGTCAGCGAGCCGCGGCACCGGCGCCGACCTCCCATCCGTCGCGCCGCCGCAGACGAAGCCGCCGTTCCGAAGCCACAATTGCCGCAATACTCACCGCTGCAGAGAATGTAGTCCTGCGGTCGGGTGTGCATCGCGTAGCCATCCTCGCAGTATGCAAGGCAGCCGGCATCTCCCGCGGTACATTTTATCGCTACTTTTCCGCTCAAGATGAGCTGCTCGATGCGCTTGTCCGTCACAAGCGTGAGGGCTTCCATCGTGGGCTGGTCCAGGCGACGCTTGCCTTTGCCGACCCAGACGAGCGTTTCGATGCTTTTATCGAGCATCTGGAGAACTATCTGGAACACACGCAGGCACGACAACTGCTCGTCGTATCGCCGGACTTTGCACTCGGCTTTTTTCACCGCTTCTTTCACGACGCCGTGGTGAGGTTCCAAGACGTGCTGCAGACCGTATTCGACGCCTGGGATGAGCGACTCGATGCCAAGCTCGACCGGGAACTTATTTGTGAGTTGCTCATTCGCTATGTGCTTAGCGAACACCTGGCACCGAGCGGCAAGACCGGCCGCGCCCTGCCCGCTCGCATCCGGCGCTTGATCGCCACCTTGACCGCCGGCGCTAGAGTGCCGGCACTGCGAACCTAGGGCTCGCACGCCGTAAATATCCGGCGCCCTGAAGCGCCGTGATTCCTTAACTTTTACCGCCCGAATTCATAACGCAGTTCCACGCCGTAGAAGGGCGGCGGCGCATACACCGCTGACCTGATACCGAACGTGTTGAGCTGGTTATCCGTACCCGTGATGTACCTTCTGTCCAAGACGTTATAAGCGTACAGACCAGCGCTGACCGGGCTCGACATGATGTGTTGCCATTGCAGTCGCAAATCGACCCGCGTGAAGCCCGGAGCGTTGGCCCCGGGCACATCCAAATCCACGCTCGGATTGCCATTCGGCACATTGAATGCGTCGGTGGCAAAGCGGCTCTGCGCATATACCGTGCCCTGGGCCGTTATGGCTCCGAAACTCTGTGGGAAAGGCAGCGTCACGATCGGAGTAAGCGAGAACTGGCTCGTGGGAGTATTTGGGAACTTGCTCTGCGACACATCGCCGACACCCGGCCCTCCGTTGAAACTCGTGTATTTCGCATACAGGTAGGTGTACGCCGCGCTCACTTGAAAGTACTGGCTTGGCTCGATCGCGACTTGGAATTCCGCGCCGGTGATGTAGCCGGCGGCTGCGTTCTGAATAATCGTCGCCACCGCTCCGCCTGCCAGAGTGACATTTTCGTCGCGTTGGATATTCGTGTAGTGATCGTAGAAGGCATCGGCGTTATAGCGAATCTTCCAACCGTTGCCGAAATCGTTGTGACCCTTGGCTCCCAATTCGTAGTCGATGACGAATTCAGGCTCATAGGCTTGCAGGCTCGGCGGCGCGGTTCCGTTGAAGCCGCCCTGCTTATAGCCCTTGGACACGTGGCCATAAAGATTGAGGTCCGGATCGACGGCGTAATCCACGGCGGCATTCCAGGTCACTGCATTGAAAGTGTGCTCCTGCCCAGGCGTGAAGGCGAAAGGCAGAGCGCCAATTGCCGGCAGCGGCGGGAAATTAATGAACGCACTGCCCGTCGGCACGGCGGAAATATCGTCCGTGGAATAGCGCACGCCGCCGGTCAATGTCAGCTGCGGCAGTATTTTGTAGTCGAACTGCGCATAGGGCGCGCGGCTCTTGCTGGTACTGCCCTCGCCGACGACCTCGGCTGTCACCCCGCCGGGAATCGGTACGGCAGCAAACAGGATCGGAGAAACCTCGACGAAACCGATTTGGAACGGAGATGCCACATGCTCGAAATAGTAGCCGACCGTACCCGTCAGCGGGCCGGCGGTCACGCGCGCCTGCAACTCTTCCGTCCATTGCTCGTTGGTCGCTGTAGGATTGAGCACGCCGAGAAGCGGAAGATTGGTCGCATCCAGATCCCAGGCGCGCTCGCTTGTCGTGTGTAAATAACTAACGATATTCTTCAACGCGAACGTATCGTTGATTTTCACGTTCGCCGTGTCGATTGCACCGTAAGTCTTCGCGAACGCGGTCGCATAGGGGAACTCGCCAAGGACATCGCGGATGCCCAGGGCCTGCTGCATCGCGAGTTGCGGCGCTAGAAGAGGCGCGAGAGGTCCGGGCGCGATTGTCGTGAGCGGCGCGCTATTGCCGTTTTCGTCCTGCTGCGACCATTGAACGAGCAGGGTATTGTCGAAGCTATCGTTCGGCTTGAATTTCAGGATGCCGCGAATGTTTTGTTCGTTTTGGTTATCGAGCTTTATGCCGTTGCCGACATCCGTGGTATATCCGGCTCGGTTGAGGCTTTGTCCCGCCAAGCGGAAGGTCAGTTGATCACCGATGATGGGACCACCGACGCCAAACTCCGCATCGGCGCGGCCGAAGTTGCCGGCGCGAACGTCCGCGTAGCCATTGAAGGTATTTGTCGGCATCTGCGGCGTGAACAGCACTGCGCCACCCGATGTGTTTCTGCCAAACAACGTGCCTTGCGGTCCTTTCAACACCTGCACGTCCGCGACATCGAAGATCGCCTGGCTGAAATTGGCCACTTCATCGAAATAGGGAATAACGCCGGGTCCAGAGCCGAATGTCGAGCCCTGCCCACGGATCGAATAAGTAACAGCGCCGGTATTCGCCGCCGTGTTCATGATGCTCAAGCCTGGCGCCACACGTGCAAGATCGTTGGCAGTGTTCACGCCCTGGTAATTCAGCTGCGTGCTGTTCAGGCTGACAATGGAAATGGGCACATCTTGCACGTTTTCCGAAACTCTGCGAGCCGTGACGACAACCTCGTCCAACCCTCCGGCCGAGGGAGTCTGGCCGGTATCTGCCAGTTGCGCGAATGCCCAAGCCGGTGTGACAAGACAGATGACGGCCAAGGGCCGGGCAAAATGCGTCCGGTTCCTAAAGCGCCGGCCGGCCAGAAATTTCGGTTGCTGCATGCGACCTCTCCCCCTTTTTCGGTAGTCACAGCTGAATTCGTCGTGCGCATCGAGTGCGCTTGTTGTCGGCCAATGTTATACACATTCCATTAAACTGTGCAATAGTGATTTGAGGAACACTCATGCTGACTTTGTTCCATGCCCCTCGCTCACCTTCTTCCCGAATCGTTTGGCTGCTGGAGGAGCTACAGGCGGAATATCGACTGGAAACCGTGAACTTGCCGCAACGAGACGGATCGAAAGCCGATCCCAAAAACCCGCATCCGCACGGCTACACACCGGCGCTTGTGCATGATGGCGCACTGATCACAGAGACCGGTGCGATTACGCTCTATTTGACCGATTTGTATCCCAATTCCACGGTTGGAGTGCCACTTCATGACCCTTTGCGGGCACGTTATGTGACCTGGCTTTTCTATCAAGTCGGTCTGACCGAACCGCTTTTCTATATGAAAGGGACACGGGTTTTACAGTCCGACGACGCAATGTCGCGACTCTACTTGGCAATGATGCGAAACATCGAAGAGACGCTAGGCGGCGGTCCCTTCATGCTTGGCGAGCGCTTCACCGCCGTCGATATTTTGTATATGAGCTTATTCGAGCATTCGCGAGCGCTTCTCGGCAAACGCGACCGGATAGAGGCCTATTGCAGGCGCGGGCTTGCGAGGCCCGCTCGGCAACGGGCACTGTCCAAGGACGGATGAGTCTTTACCCGCAGCGGTGTGTTACTTGACCACCACTCGTGCGGACGCGACATTCACCAATCGCCGGTGCTGCGCGCTGACATCGCCGTCACGATGCGAGGTGACCCGCGCAGTCGCGAAGTAAACCCCGGGCTTGCTGTATCGATGAGTCTTTGACAGTTTGAGAGTTTTTGCCCTACCTGTCATCCCAGGTTCCGCTACGAATGCGCCGCTGCCGTCCAAACTCCATTCGACGGCGATAAAGCTTCCCCCGGCGGGAGGCGCCGCCGCTTCCAGTTCGAGCGTGATCGGATCGTTGACTTTCACGTCCGCGCGTTGCGATCCGTTGATTGTCACCGACACGACGGGCTGTATGCCGCCGCGCTCGCTGGCGCTCGCCGGTAAGGTGACTGCGCCATCAGCGAATTTATAATTCGTGCCTGCAGGGACCATCCCTTTCTCAGCCCAGTCGCACAGATCCAGCAGACTCTGTTCAATTATGGGCATGTAATCGATGAGCCAGGTCGCCGTCGCTCGCCTAGCCGAAGGCGGCAGAAATGACGGACTGATGTGTTCGGCGTTTTCGGTCCATCTCAGGCAAAAACGCTCTTTCGCTCGCTGCGGACCTTGAGCACGAATGGTCGCTTCCTCGTAGATCACGCCTTGCGGGGGCCACAATGACGAGTCGTGAGTGTGATGCACCCACAACAGCTTGCCCTCAAACTGACCGCAATACGGGACTCCCATTAGCGGCGATTGCAACGGCAATCCATGCTGCGGATAGATCGGCGTGCCATTCAGACGCAAAAAATCGAACACCGGATCGGATGAGATGTGATGGCGATAGGAATAACAGAATGCCAGGAAGTGGCGATTGTTGATATGTACCTGGTCGCCGATTGCGACATCCGTAAAACGGAGAATGTTTGACTCGCGCCGGCCATCGCAAAAGAAAAGATCGCCGCAGGTGTTCATGGTGTACAGCTGCCTGCCGGCTGCTTTACCGGATGCGATGCGGACACCAGCGCCCTGCCGATAGCCCTCGCCTACCCCCTTCACTTCGATGGCGATCGGCAAGTCGTAGCGATTGCTGGCCGCGGCCATGAGCCCTGCGAGGGTGCGTACCGCGGCATATTCTGGGCCCGAGAACGCGGGATCTTGCAGCAGGTCGCTAGCGCGTACCACCCGGCTGACCGGCAAGGTGACATCAATAAGATCATCGCGGACGTGTTGCGGAGAGTCATGCCCTACATATCCCGGACGCGTCCAGAAATTCTTGAAATAGTCGCCGTCCTCTTCCAGCAACATATCTGCAATCGATGTCCACAACCAGATCTGCCCCATGGGATTCGCGATCATGAATTCATCGCCCCGCGGATATCCCAACCGGTACAGATTGGCGAGTTCCTCGCGCTCGTGATTGGTGAGCCCCTCGAAGGGGTTACGGCTGCCGCCCGGTTGAGTGGCGTCGATGACGCTTTCGAGCTTCCCCGCTCGAGTTAAAAGGCGCTGAACATTGAACATGGAACCGAAACACACGGGCTGCTCGCTTCGTACCCGCGATTTGGTTCCATGTGGCTCAATGTTTCCGCCGCCCATGAACGGCAGCGCGCCCGCATACACGTCGGCACCGTATTCGAGGCATGCAGGTGATCGCCGCCCGCCGCCGCTGCCGCCCCACACATAGGAATATTTCGGAGCTTTGCCGTAGACCTGTGCGGCCACGTGCTTCGAGAACCGTGCCGCTTCGATGCTCGCGCGATAGCCGTACAGTGTCGGGTCGTCGCCGGCGCGCTTATCGATGTCATCACCAATATGGCCGGAATTCGACTCCACCATGTATCCGCCGAGCCGCTGGCCGATCATTTGCAAGCCCCCGAGCATTTGTCCCATGGGACCGGCAAAGGCGTCTTCATGTCCCGCGTGTGCACCTTCGAGCGGCTGGAACATGCGGCCCTTATAGTCCTCTTTCGGCGGAAAATAGAAGGAAAAGCGCGTGTCTGTTCCCTCAAATCCACCATGCATATGCCGATGCGGAATGGGCTGCTCTCGAGGCTCATCGCGGTCAATGTACGGCTTGCCGAAATACTTATCCGTAACGGCGTAGGAAGCCACCTCGATCGACGATTCACCTGCCGCAGTCTTGGCATCACTCATCGCAAGTCTCCTTGAACTCAACCAGCCCGCCGTCGGGCAACGGCTTGCGATGATGAGGCCTCGGCGTCGAGGAAAATAGCCGCCTCATTTAGGAACTGACCAACTGTCTGAGACGTTCTTGGAGAACCGCAATGCTGCGGAGAAAGCCGCGCAGCGATTCTATGCTCGAACCGCCGAGACCTGTATGCCGGATGGCTCCAGCCCGCGCAGCGCCGAGACCTGCCGGCAAAGCCGCTCGACCGTGCTGTCGGCCTCAATGAGGCGGCCGCGCGCGATGGCCTCCATGTAAGTGAGTTGCTGCTTGAGTCCATGCAGCTCAGCGCCGTCGAAGCTCCTCCAGACCGAAGAACTTGCACGAGCATAGTAAGCCGTTGAGCACTTTTCCATGAAAATCAAAATAGGATTCGCAAGGCACGACCACTCTGCTTGCAGTTGCGCCGTTACCAGCGTAGGCGCATCGCGCCAGTTTGCCGCGGAGTCCAGGCGCCGGAGTAAATCCTGACGCTGGACCCGGGTCGATTCAGCTGCCACAACCATTCTAACTACACGCGAGATAATGCTGGCGATGGGCAGGAAATCCCTTAATTTTAAATGCGCCGCAGAAAAAAACGCCACCACCAGCTCCACGCACGCTGCAGCGTCGATTGGCCTCGATTGTACGCCGTGAGTACGGCCACGCTTGCAATCGATCAGACCGCGGCTCTCCAGCACACGGATGGCCTGGCGCACCACTTCCTTGCCTACCCTATAGCGCTCGCACAACTGGTCCTCAGTGCTCACCCGCAGCGACCCATCGCCCTCTGCGCGCGGTAGTTGTTGCGCCAACGCGCGTGCAAGTGCGTGCGCTCGACTGCCACCGACGAGGCCGGCAGATCTATCTTGCGTATCACCCCGAGTTATTCCACTTTCAAAGGCGCTCAAGGCTGCTGAAAACAGTCCAGTCACACTGTCAGCAGCGACACGCCGCACCGGAGAACGAAATCCCGTGACGCCGTTGCCCAGTAGCCCCGCCCCGGGCCCGTCGCTGAGCTTGCCGCGGAATTCTCGGGTGAAAGCTGCGAGCGCCGCTGTGCCCTCAGCGACAGATTGACGATATGCGGTCACGATATCCAGGGCGGCGCGGGCTTGCTGCACTTGCTGCGCGGTGACGCCGATATCGCGGAAGTAGTCCGCTGCCGCCGCGGCAACTGAATCGCCGGAGATCGGCATAATGACGAGCCCGCCTCGGGGTCCGCGTCGCATTCGCGCAATCTGGCGATCCTCGAGCAGTCTTACAGCTTCGCGAAGCGTCCCGCGGCTGAACCCGTAGCGGTCGATCAAGGCGGCCTGATCGGCAAATACCGCTCCTGCAGTCGTGCCTTCATAGAATATGTCGTTCTCGAGCTGCCACGCAGCAGCGAATGCGTTTTTTCGTGGCCGCGTGCTTTGCGAGACCAAATCGTCGTAGATCTTCGACCAGTCGAAGCGGATCTGCATATCCGAAGCCTCCGCGGCGATCGTCGTCGCCACTTTTCAGAAACTCCAACTCCCGCCCGGAAAGGACTAAACCCGCCGAGGTTGCCTAGCTACCTTACTTGATTACGCCTTGCGAAGCGATTCGACCGCTCCCCACTAATTGAGGCGTCTATTTTCCGCAGCGCATCAGCAGTAGCATGCAGCGGAATCATTCGGCAGCGTTAGGGAGTTACTATGAGCGACAAAATGTTTAACTATGCACGCGCGGGCGGGTTGCTAGCCGCCGCTGCTTTGCTGTTATGCGGCTCACCTTCGATGGCTGCGCCACCGTCGCCATGCAGCGTCGCGGCCATTCAAGCTCTCGCACCTAAAGGCACGACGATCAAGTCCGCAGATCCAACCGCGACACCTGTGCCTCATTGCAAGATCGATGGCTCGATCATCACAAACCATCCCGGACCCAACACAGTCAACTTTCGTCTCCAGCTGCCGGACTCCGGCTGGACCGGCCGTTATTATTTCATCGGCCTGGGCGGAGCGGCAGGATATGTCCCCAGCGATTCGCAAATACCTGCGGGAAATCCGCTCGTTAAAGGCTTTGCGGTGGCAGGTACGGACACGGGCCACCAAGGGGACATGCTGAATTGGGGCTTCCTGGTGGATCCGGCAAAGGCGGAAGATCACATTGATCGCGGCGCGCATGTCACCGCGGTCGCAACGCAAAAGATCACGAAGGGCTATTACAAGGCCGCCGCGCTGCACCGCTACTTCTCGGGCTGCTCGGGCGGCGGCCGCATGGCGACGATGTCCATCGAACGGCATCCGGAAGATTTCGATGGCGTGTTGCTTGGCGCGCCCGGCGGCCGAAGCGATGCGACCATGTTGGCCTTCATCTACAACGCTCAGCAGGCGAATCGAGAACCCGGCGCATGGGTGTCGCCGGCCAAATTGCAGATGCTCGATCGCAAAGTGACCGCCCAGTGCGACGCACTCGATGGTGCCAAAGACGGAATCATCTGGGACCACACCGCTTGTCACGTCGATTTCAAACAATTCAAGTGTCCCGCCGCGGACGGGCCGGAATGCTTGACCGGACCGGAACTGAAGACGGTGGAGGCGATTGTCGGCGGACCGATCGGACCCGATGGCAAGCCCATCAAGCCCGGTTACCCGGTCTCCAATATTGCCGTCTGGTCGACCTTCCTCGGCCCCAGCCCTCCCCCCTGGTCGGACGACACGTCGATGGCGAACATGCAGAAGGCTTCCTCCGGCTACGTCATTGCCAGCTCTTTGGCCAAGGTATTCTTCGGACCCCACTACGATGTGTTGAAAGAGTTCAATTTCCATGACCAGAAGCAGCTCGACGCCTGGTGGAAGGCGACGGATCGCATCGGCTTTGGTGCTCCCTACAGCGCGAACCTCCAAGGTTTGAGCAAGAGCGGCGGCAAGGTCATCATGTGGAACGGCGTGAGCGACCCTTGCTGCATCGACACGGAACTGAGGGGCTATTATCGGGACGCCGCCAAGTCCGTCGGCGGCGTTGAACGGCTGGACAAATTCGCTAAGTTGTATTTCCTGCCTGGTACAGCGCACTGCGGCGGCGGCACGGGTCCCGAGGACGCTCCGGACCAATTGCTCGAAGCAATGATCAACTGGGTCGAGAAGGCGCAGCCACCCGCCGCAGTCGTAGCGCATCGGGGCGATCGCACGCGCAAACTATTCGCTGATCCGAAAACCGGGACCGTTTCAGGAGTCCTCGTACCCCCGGCTGCAGGCAGCCCGCGGGATTTCCTGCTCTGCCCGTTTCCGCAGGTCGCGAAGTTCAATTCGTCGCTCGCTGATAAGGAAGGAGCTGTAAATGACGCGGCCAATTGGTCGTGCCAAACTCCCGCTTCGTAAATGAATCGGCTGCAGGAGAAGATCTGCATCATAACCGGCGCGGGTAGCGGCATCGGCCGCGCCAGCGCCGAAATGTTCGGCAGAGAAGGCGCTGTGGTTGTCGTGACGGACATCAAGGCAGCGTCCGCTGAAGAAGTTGCCCATGGAATTGTCCGCGCCGGAGGCCAAGCCATCGCGCTCACGGTCGATGTCGGTGAAGAAGATCAGCTGCGTCAAATGATCGATACCACCATGCAGAAATTTGGCCGAATCGATGCGCTATTTAACAATGCGTTGATGACCAACCCCGACCCGTCCATGCGTGATCGAGATCTGCTGAATTACGATCCGAAAGTGCTCTACGCAACGCTACGGGTCAATGTGGTTGGCGGCGTGCTCGCCAGCAAGCATGCCATTCCGCATATGTTGGAGAGAGGTGGCGGCTCTATTATTTTTACATCGTCGGGGAGTTCGCTGGGCGGCGACGTCACCTCTTACAGCTATGGTGCATCGAAAGCGACCCTCAATTGGTTCGTTCAAGCAATTGCCGCGACCTTCGGCAAGCGAGGCATTCGAAGCAATGCCATATTGCCGGGTCCCACGCAGACGCCCTCCAAGATGGCTTGGTCAACTCCCGAAATGGACGCGGGCTTCATGGAGGTATTGAACTCGCCGCGTCTCGGGCTTCCCGACGACATGGCGGCCTTAGCTGTGTTTCTTGCCTCCGATGAATCGCGCTTCGTTAACGGCGCTCTCTATCGTGTCGATGGCGGTATGAGCTGCACGGTGCCCTTCATCAGCGTTACGCGCAAAATGCTGGCCGCGAGGGCCAAAGTCCAGGCTTGATTGGGGAGACAGGAGATGGGACTGGTACAGGAAAAATACCTCGAGGAATTCTGCGCTGCGTGGGGTGACGGGACCTCCGACAAGAAGCCGGATGTGGAGAAGATCTTGTCGATGATGGCCGAAGATGCCGAATGGCAGCTTTGGATGCCCGGCGGTCCGACCATACGAGGCCGGGACGCATTGCGACGCGAGATTCATCGTCAAATGCGCTTCGCCAGCAGCAACAAATGCAACATCATCAATGTTTTGTCGAGCGACTCGATGGTGATGCAGGAACGGTCCGACTTCGCAATCATTCGCGGTAGGCCCTGCCCGCATCAATTGGTGGCCGTCTTTGAACTCGATGCCGCTGGTCTCATTAAACGTTGGCGCGAATACTTGGATATGGCGGATTTGCTGCGCAAGCAAGGCACCGATGAAGCGTTTGCTGCCACCGGCGGCTGACAACGGCTCGGAAATCGACCTGCCAATCCTGATTGAGCGTGCCGATGTTTAAGCGCGTGCTCTTATGCTACGACGGCACAGCGGCCGGGCGGCGCGCGCTGCGGCGCGGCGCCGAACTTGCGATCCTACTCAACTCCGAAGTCCATGTTTTATCCATCAAGCAAGCTGAAAGCCCGAGCGCCGCGGTAATGGCCGGTGCTTCCGGCCACGCATGCTTGATTGATGAAGCACAAGAAGACCGTAAACTTCTTGATGAGTCACTCGAATGGCTGCGTGCGCGCGGCCTGTCAGCCAAAGGCTCGCTCGCATCGGGCGATAGGAGCGACGTCATCGTGACATTCGCCGAGCAGTTGAAGATCGACTTGATCGTGTTGGGGCATTATCCCCGGCCGGTCGGCGGATTCTGGTGGACGAGCCGCAATCGAGCATCTCTCGCCGACAGAGTGCGCTGCTGTATCTTCGTTGCAATAGCAGGGCCTGGTGAGCCCGATGGCGGATAGATCAAGCATCGGTCCTGGAAGTGCTCAGTTGGGAACCCATCACATTGCGACAGTTGAGATGGCGAAGCCGGATCACCCTGCCGTCATTGCGGGTGGCACGGGATCGACAATCAACACTGCAGCCGCCCTCTCGAAGGGGTGTTTTTTTGGGGTATCTGAAACGAACTGAAATCAAAGAACCCTGCGCAAAGCGCCGCGTTATCCGTCCCATGGTATCCAGCCAAATCAATAATTTACTGGTTACCCGCGTTGGCGACAGGGCCATATTCCAGTCGGAAAATGCGCAAAGCGGACCGCAACTTTGGGGTTCCGATGGAACTGCCGCAGGCACGGTGCCCCTGATTGGTACGCCCTTAATCTTACTAAAATCACGAAACCCGGCAATCTGCTAGGCGACCAGTAATTGGCCCAGGC
Organism: Steroidobacteraceae bacterium; assembly: GCA_036267535.1. GTDB lineage: Bacteria > Pseudomonadota > Gammaproteobacteria > Steroidobacterales > Steroidobacteraceae > Bog-1198. The sequence goes on along the minus strand of DATAVX010000111.1, from coordinate 10,135 downwards.
GGCTATGCCGACTAGCATCACTACCGGGCTAGTTGATTCGCTGGGGAAGCCACTTCCAGCAAACGCCAGTCCAAGACAACGTCGGTGCTGGCGCTCACGAATTTGCCCTCCCGGCGCGCGGGTAAAAACGGCGCGCCGTATATGGCGTCCAAGCACGCTTGATCCAAGTCTACCGAACCGGTTGACTGAGTGATCTCCAGTGCGTCCACATCACCAGCTTCTGAAACGGCGACATGCAGTTTGCATATGCCGTGCGCACGCGCAGCGACCGCTGCCTCGGGGTAGTAAGGGGCTGTCATATGCATCGCATCGCCTTGCCGTAGAATCGGTATCGCCGGATCTGCTTCCATCGGCTGTGCTCTATTGTCCGTCGTCCGTTTGCCAAAGTTCCACACGATCGGGAGTCGGGTCCAGCCGCCATTGCCGGGATCGAGCGGCACCGGCACAGTCAGCGGCTGACCAATCGCCGTCGCGAGACATGCCTGGTCAATCTCGGGATGGCCGCTGCTCTTTATAATCTGCTCGACGAGAATTATTCCCTTGGCGTTGTACCAGACTCCCAACAGGCAGCTGGCGTAATCGACTTTTCCGGCCGCTTTGGAAAGAGCCGGATTCATGCCTCGCTGCAAGGCTGACTGAATCAGCTGAGGGGTAGCCGCCGGTTTAGCATCGGGATCCCAAGTGGATTGGGCGTGGGCCAAACTGGCGATGGCCACGAGGGCGAGTCCGCAGCCAACAAACCACATTGAGCCACCTTTTGTTAAACCCAGCGGAGCGGTAATCCAGCGTGATTGTGATTCTAACCCAGCGACTGCCGCAACTGGGGGCGTTGAGTTAGAGTAGATTGCATGACGTCAAGGACGATAAGCCCATGGGCGGCGATTGCCGTGATCTGCGTCGCATGGACAGTGCGAAGCGTGTGGGCCGATGAAGAGAAATCGTCGCAGCCGGCCTCGCCGCTCTCGGACTCGGAGAACATGACTGAGGCACAACTGCGCGCGTCTTTGTCGATACTCGACGCGATGCGCCAGGCACTCCTTAAGCTTCGGGAGAACGTCCCGGCGATGCTGCCTACCAAGGTCATGGATGAGCGGGGGCGAACATTCGCTGATGATTGGCAATCCTATTGTCTTAACGACACCGATCAGGCCGATATCGAGGCAAATTTTGCGGCACTTTCCACCACACTCGAGGGCCAGAACTTAAAATCTGCCAAGAATGGACGACAGGCCCTATATCACCGGCTTGAGCTCATGGGCCTCCAATGCAAAGCCATCGGCGATTACTGGCAGGATGTCGTCCTGCATCCGCGCAACTGGGCACCATACCTCTCCATGCTGCAGGAAAACGCTGTCGAGCCGCACTACGCTGCGAACATCGCGTCGCTGGAGAGAACGCTAAAGCTGCAGGTGCGCCATGGCCTCTTCATTGACGCGATCGGCGGTACCTGGACACAGCTGGAAGTAGTCCGCACCCACGCGCAGCAGCGCGATATCAATGAACTCGAGGGTAAGGCTAAGAATTCGGATTTTCACGGGCTCTATCCGATTACGCCAGTGATGATCTGCACGGCTGTTGCCGCTCGATCTTCCGGGAAGGCAGCACCGTCTTTGGACTACAGTCAGCCGCAACCCAAACTCACTTACCCCGAAGAAGCGCGGCGCAATCGCCAGTATGGAATTGTCCGTGTCGGCCTCATCGTCCAAGCGACGGGGTGCGCGCGTGTGGGTTTCGTGCTGGGCTCTTCGGGATTTGAGCTGCTCGATCGGGCAGCCGTGAGTTATGCCGTGAACTTGCACAATCTGCCTGCGGAGGAGAACGGAGTGCCAATCGAAGCGCTTGCTGTCGTGCCGGTCAACTTCGCATTGCGATCGCCCTGATTACGGCCACCCGTCACGCCTCACGCTCGAGTCGCCGTAACGAGCGGCCTGTCCTGCTGTTCAGTGTCGCCTCGTGGGCCGAGTCGCGTGTGGTATCTTGCCGTTATCCTACTTTGGTAGTATAAATGTAGGATGAAATCCAAAACATCGCTGACCCTGTCCGAGGACCTTGTGGCAAGTATCGACAAGCTCGCCGGCCCGAAGACGTCGCGTTCGGCATATATCGAGCAAATCCTGCGGGAATTCGTTGACCGGCGAGCTCAGGCGCGGAAAGGTGCTCGAGAGACCGCAGCGATCAACCGGCACGCGGCACAGCTCAATTCCGAGATGAGCGATGCGCTCACCTTTCAGGTGAATTCGGCGGACGAATGAGACGCGGCGAGCTCTACCGGGTGCGTCGACCTCCCGGTGACCCAAAACCGGCTCGCGTTTTCGTCGTCGTCAGCCGCCAACCACTTATCGATTCAAGCTATTCCACCGTCATCTGCGCTCCTATATTCACGCACTGGAACGGACTGCCCACCCAGGTTTCGGTTAACACCGCCGAAGGTCTCAAACGCGAAAGCGCGATTCAGTGCGATGGACTGATGAGCCTAGAAAAATTCCGATTGACGGACTACGTCGGCGAATTGGCTTCCGACAAATTGCGAGAACTCGACAACGCACTGTTAACTGCCCTTGGACTTCCGAACCGAGAACGTCAGCTACGCTAGGCGACGAAAAGCCGAGCGATCGTTCCGGAATCGATCCACTGCCGCGAATCGATGTTCCCACGTACTCCTCGTACGCAGCATGACGGCGGGTGGGAAAGCGCAGGGCTGCCAGAAGGCCAGCGCTGGCAATTGCAGCTTTGAGGAGGCGCTGTCTTGCGCTCAGGGGGCCAATGCGAGGAACTCGCGCTGTCCTACGGAGCAGCTGCCGCCCTCGGTGGCTGTGACCACGCCTCGGAATGGGCCGGTGGGGTTCCAGGTGGAGTAGATGCTGGAATCGACCGTCATCCACTTGGATTGATCGTAGCCGGATAACCTGGCGCGTTCGCGAAGGGACGCCTTGAGCTGGCGCTGCAAGGCCTCCATCTTGCTGCCCGGAGGCGGATTTCTCCACTCCGCGAGCAGGTCGTCGGGGACACAGACGTTGCCTCGGACGCTGGCTTCGGCCTGGGCCTTCGCTCGCACGGCGGCGTCAGCTTTTTCCTGAGCGAGTCTTTGGCCCTCCTCCGCTGCAGCTTTTGCGAGTTGCTGCATGATCTGAGTGCCTAATCCTGGTCCGGAGGATTGATCCGGTTGCTGGTCCTTGCCGATTCGACCCTTGATCCGTATCTCCGGGCTGTCGGGGGTGGCGGTGACGTCCAAATAATAATCGCCGAAGTAGCAGATGTACGGCCGCTCAGAACACCACACAGGATGAGGCAGAATCTCGAGCGTGGTGGGGAAGGAGGTGTATCCGCCGGTATCGCTGTCGCCGGTGCGGAAGGTGGCGCAGTCGAGCACGGCATGTTCGGCAATTCTATAGTTGGTGGCGGTACCGCGAACGCAGAAGCTATCGGCGGCGGCGGCGAGTATTGGGGTTCCGAAGGTCCAGGTGCCAAAGTCGGGGAGGCGCGAGGCATGACCGGCGATGAGCTGGTTCTGAGAGTTGTAAAAGCCGAATCCCATATAGGAGCGATGGACTCCTTCGCCTGACTCGGAGTCGCCGACGCCATGATAGACCGTACGGCACGTTCCGGGTTTGATGCTCACCCACGCCACGACGTCAAGGTTGTGGGCGAAGAATTGGAGCGCAACCTCGGTGCCGATGACGACGTTGAGATCAATCTGCCCCTCATTGCAGACCGTGACCGTGGCGACGCTAACGCGGCCTTGAGCCAGGGATGGAGCGAAGCCGGAGAATGCGAATAGGACAACAGAGGCTACCACGGCCAGAAACGCGGCTGCCGGAAAGCGGCTAGTATTCATGAAGACTCCCTGCATGCACCCGCTGGCTCAGTTGCCCAGGCCTATTTGGGTGTGACGTCCCCGCCCATGGTGCAAATCGATGCGATTTTGCTTCAGAGTCGCAGCCACCGCGTCCTGCCAGTCGGCAAGTGTAGTCCTCGGGGGCTCGCCCGGGCAACCCGGCGAATTTCCGGTATCGAGGAATATCTGGTGCTGCTCGGTCATAAAAGCTGGCGAATGGGTTCAGATTCCCCGCTATGAATGGAAAGATTGGGGTCCGTCTCGCGTTGTACCTTGAGTCACGACAACGCAGTCCAATCCGAGACTGCGTGCCACGTCGTCAAAATGAGAACCTCACTCCGCCAAAATAGGCACGCGGCATACCCGGACTTTGAAAGCGATTGTCGACACCGGGACCATTGGATTCCGCGCCGACGGGTACGCCCGGCGCATTGACGCCGGTGGGATTCCCAAAAAGGCCCAAAGTTGAGTAGCGTTGGTCGAATAGGTTTTGCACATTGGCAAACAGTTCGACTTGCTTGGCGGCCTTATAAGAGGTGCGCAAGCTAAATACATGGAAGCCCGGAAGCTGCGGGTTTTGGTTTGATTCGTCCCCCTTGTAAAAGGAATTGCTCACAAACGTAAAGGACGCGCCTACCGACCAATCGGGCGTCATCGAGTAATCCCCGCCCATCTTGAGTCGGTTCTTTGGAATGAGCGGCAGGTGATCGCCGGGCAGAACCTGAATGTCACCGTCATCGTTTTGGAAGGGATTCGACGGGGAATTGAGCAGCAGCGGCGAGCGGAATGTGGCGTCGACATAGCTGTACTGCGCATACGCCGACCATTGGCGGGCATGATAGGTCAGCCCCGTTTCGAATCCTTGGCGCCGGGTGGAACCGATATTCTGGAAGAAGCCGGTGCTGATCGAAGTGGAGATAGCATAGATGTCATCCTCGGAATTGGTCCGAAATACGCTTGCATTCCAGTTGAGAATTCCGCCGCTTGATCCGGGCGCCAGATGTCCCCTGAATCCGAGCTCCGTGCTTTTCGCGACGACTTGTTTCAAGTTGGGTGGATCGCTGGCAAGACTGGAAGGCAGCAGGCAGGGTTGCTGCGGATTTGAACACTCGATCTCACTGGCCGTCGGCGTGCGGTTGTTGGTCGCAAGCCCGCCGAACACCGTGACGTTTGGCAGCAATTTAAAGCTCGCCCCGATGGCAGGATTGAGATGCGTAAACCGGTTGCCGCCATTCAAGTTGGCGCCGAGCTGGTCAACCAACTCGACCTTCGCGCTGTTGTATCGGGCGCTTGCCGTGACCGCAAGCTGCGATGTGACATCGAAGGTATCGGTTATGTAGATGCCATAATACTTGCTGTCCGTGTTCAGGCCGACCGGCGTGGAGGCAACCGGCTCCCCCGCTGAATCGACGCTGTTTTCCGGCGTGAATAACGCCAGATCGGAGGGCAGGACGGTGAGTTCCGAACTGAGAATACCGACCTGCGTGCCTGAGACGAAATGGGTCCGAGCCGTGTCGAAGGTGGCCCCCACGGCAAATGCATTGGCCTGCCCGAGAAGCGTGTGATTGCTGGTCAATTGCAAGGATCCGCCCAAGCCGTCGGTACTGATCCTTTCGAAATCATTCTGGCCGATGATGTTCGCGCCGCCGTCGGTGATGTCCGGGAGCAGCGCCCCGGCGGCGTCAGTGAGCGCGGTCAGCCCGTCCGCCTGACATAAGGCACTGATTTGGAGGCACCCGGTGTATTGCGAACTATCGCCGTTGGCAACTGTTTGCCGGAAGTTGCGCGAGTAGAGTATGGCCTGCGCGGAAAACGTATCGGTCAGCGCAAACGCCGCGTTCAGGGTGATGAAGTTCAACCTATTGATATTGTTTTGCGGGCCGGTGAATACATCCGCGGAATTTATCTCGAGCGACTGAATCGGCGCGGCGCCTTGGCCGGACAGCTGGTTGTCAGCGCGGGCGTAGCTCAAATCCAGCGTGACACGGCCTTCGTGATAGCTCACGTCCATGTAGTACTGGCGTACGAGATCATGTGCAAACAGCCGCCAGCCATCTTGATCCAGGATTCGCGCGGCACCATAGAATCCGAAAGCGCCGCTGTTCATCCCGTATTCCGCCGAACCTTGACGCTGATTGAATGAGCCGCCCGACACACCGGCGTCGACGCCTTGAAATGTAAAGCCGTTCTTCATGGTCACAGACAGTGCGCCGCCCAACGCGTTCAGCCCATACAGAGGGTTGGAACTGACGATGTCGACGCGGCCAATCGCGATATCAGGGAATAAGTCCCAGTCGACGGTGTCGCCGAAGGCTTCGTTGATGCGCACGCCATTCTGATAAACCGCCAGGCCCTGCGGCGTTCCCAGTACCGGCGAGGCTTCGAAGCCCCGATAGAGAATGTCGGGCTGAAAAGGATCGGCGAGCGTATCGTTGATGCTGACGCTGCCCAGATGATTCGCGAGTCCATTGATGATGCTGGCCGCCCCGTCCTGGTTTAGGTCGGCGGCATTGAGGCTCTGCGTATTGCCGGGAATCTTGTCGGCGTCGATGTTCAAGCCCGGCACCGGCGCCGAGCTGATGACCACGATCTGCTGTAGCGGCGGCGAATCCTTCGCATCATCGGCTGCCCATGCGGTCGAGCAGACCACCAGGGCGGCAGCCGGAGTGATCGATAATAGGCTCTGCAACCGCATCACGCCCCCGCTCGAACCGCCATCCAAACGCGCCCGATACGCCAACTGCCTTTCGTTACGACCCATCGGTTGAGAATGGCGGTCATCCCGTCAGAGCCGGGAGCCGTGCAAACGCGGGCTGTCCGGCATCGCCATGCCGCGCAGCCCGCACTGATTTGCGGCAACGCTGTTATTTCGCCTCGACGATTTTCTTTAAATTGTCCAAGCCGCCCTGGTAAATGGCGTTCGCCGTATCAATGGCGGCTTTGTCGTTTTCCTTGTCGCCGGGGTGATCACTGATGTCCTTGCGCTTGAATCGGCCCGCCCAGGTGACTTCGGACTTGCTCTTGCCCAGCGATTTCACGACAAACGTCGATGTATAGTCGCTGAGCGGCAGCACACTCTCGAGAATCGCGTACTTGAACGAGTGCGCGGCGGCATCGTACCCAAGCAGCTTCTCCTTGACCGTCCCACCCCCTTTTAAATTGAGCAAACGAACCGCCCCAACCGTATTATTGGTGCCCTCGAGGATTTGATCCGAGGCCACACCCGGATGCCAGGTATTCAAGGCGTTGAAGTCATTCGCCGTATGCCACACTTTGTACGCCGAAGCTTCGATGACCACCGTCTTGGTCGCATGAAGGACCGGCGCTGCCGCCCAAGCGTAGCCGGAAGCCAACGCCGCCAAACCAAAAATGATCGCTGTGTCGATTTTCATGATCTTCTGATCCTCATATGGAAAGTTACCCAACCTCATCATATCTTTGCGGCCGGAGCCAGCGCGCCGCCAGCGGCGGAATGAGCAATAGGCTGACTAGCGTAGAGGAGACCAAGCCGCCGAGTATTACCACCGCCATCGGCCCTTCAATTTCATGTCCGGGTTGATGCAACTGCAGTGCCACCGGGAGAAGCGCAAGTCCCGTCAGCAATGCGGTGAGCAGCACCGGCGTCAGCCGTTCCTCGGCCCCGCGCGCCGCGGTGCTTGCATTCCAAGTTTGAGCCTCGGCACGCACCAGATGATCGTAATGCGACACCAACAGAATGGTGTTGCGCGCAGCCATGCCGAACAAGGCCACGAAGCCGACCATGGCGCCCAGAGTCAGCGTACCGCCGGTCACCGCCACAGCAATGACGCCGCCGATGAGGGTGCTGGGCAGCGACAGCAGCACCAGCATCACATGGCGCGTATCGCCAAACGCCAGGGCCAGCAACAGGACAATGAGCACGAACGCGGCGGCCGAATGCAACAGCAACTCGTTTCGGGCTGCCGCATGCGCCTCCGCCGCCCCGCCGAAAAGTAGAAATACGCCCGCCGGCAGATGAACTTGTGCGCCGATGGATTTGCGTGCCCGCTGTGCGTAACCCGCCTGGTCGGCGCCCTTGGAGGACGCCACAACCACCTGTCGGCGCAAGCCGTCCTGATGATCTATGACGCTTCGCGCCAACGGCATGCTGATTCGCGCCACCGCGGATAGCGGCGTCAGTGCGCCGTCGCGCCCGCGCAGCAGCAGCGCTCCCGCGGTGTTAGGGTCCGCGCGGTCGTGCGCAATGCGCACTGTCACCGGCACGCTGCGATCCGCCTGGTTCAGCTCGGCGGCGACAGTGCCGTGAAAAGCGGCGTTGACGGATTGCAGGACATCCGCAGCCAGCAGCCCATGAATCGCCAGTTGCCGGGGAAGCAATTCCAGGTGCAGCTCCACTTCGCGCGACGGGACAGTGAGACGCGCGTTGGCCGTATCGGGCAGGCTGCGCAATGCGTCGACGATTTGCGCGCCGACGCGATCGTCGGCGTCGAGGTCCGAGCCGATGACGCTGACGGAAAAGGGCGCCGACTCACCCGCGAGGGTTTCGCCGATGCGTTCGGCAAGCACAGAATAGATCTCCACCAGTTGGTTCGGGAAATCCGCAAACACGGCGCGGATATCGGCATCAATCTCCGACGCGCGATGCCCTTGCTGGGGGTCAATCTGCACTTCGAATTCGCTCTTGTTGGGCGCATCGGGATCCTGTCCATTCTCCGCCCGGCCGATCTGCTCGGCGATGCTCTTGATGCCCGGAACGGCAATGAGTCTCTTGGAAATTCGTTCGCCGATCCGAGTGGTTTCGGCCAGCGAAATTCCGGGCCGCAGAGAGGCATGGGCGATCAGATAATTCTCGCGAAAATCGGGTAGCAGGCGCGCGCCCAACAGGGGCAAACAGATGATTCCTGCCAGACCGCTGACGAGCATAATGGACACGAGAGCGCGCGGACGTGCGTTCAGCCAGGTAATCGCGCCCAACTGCCAGCGCTTGAGGTGCTGCAGAAAGCGCGCCTCCGACTTGGGGTGTTGCTTCGCCATGACCAGCACGCATAGGGCCGGCGTCGCGCTCATTGCGACGAGCAGGGACAGGCCGACGGCCAGCAGGAAGGCGATCGACAGCGGACGAAAGAATGCGCCCTGTAGTCCCGACATCATCAATATCGGCAGGAACGCCACCGCGACCGCCGCCGTCGCATAGAACACCGGCCGTCGGACTTCAAGCGAAGCGCCGATGAACAATTCATTGATGTCCACATCGCGCGCAGCTGTCCGCCGGCGGCGCAATATGTTCTCGACGTCGATGACGGCATCGTCGACCACGACGCCCAGCGCGACGACCAGACCACCCAGCGTCATGGTGTTCAGACTCATTCCCAAGGCTTCGAGAATCCAGACAGTGGTCAGCAGTGCGAGGGGGATCGCGCTGAAAGACACCAGCGCGCCCCGCCAGTCGCGCAGCGTGATCAACAACAGCGCCACCACGAGAGTCGCGCCTATCAATAGGGAGTTGCGTAGTTTCTCGATGGCGCTTTCGATGAAACTCGCAGGGCGCAGCAGCGCCGGATGGTACCGAATGCCCTGCTTTGCCAGCGCCGGCGCAAGTGCATCGAGGCGTGCCTCGAGCGCGCGCGTGACGTCGAGCGTATTTGCGCCAAATTGCGTCGAGGTTTCAATGAGGATGCCTGGCTTGCCGGCGATCAGGGCGTCGCCGAAGCGCGGCTGTGAGCCCTCGCGCACCGACGCTACCTCGTCCAGGCGCACGGGCGCCCCCTCGCGCGTACCCAACAGCGCGCCCGCGAGCGCGTCGATGGTCGCGCCGGGCGCCTGCGCCTGGATCACGATGCGTTGCGCAGGCGTTTCCAGGTACCCGCCTCCAATCAACGCGGTCGCGCGCTTTGCAGTCGCCAGGACATCCTCGAGAGTGAACCCGCTCGCGGCCAGTTTCGCAGGATCGATTTCGATCTGACGTTCGTGCACCTCGCCGCCGAAGATCTGCGCCTGAGCCACGCCGGGCACCGCCAGAATCTGCGGCTTGACGATCCACTGCACGACGTCGCGCAACTCAACCGGAGAAAGCACATCGCTGGTGTAGCCGAAGTGCACCAGGTACTCCATCGAGGAACTCAAGGGCGAGAGTAGAGGAGCGCCGACACCCGGCGGCAATGTGCCCGCGAACTCAGCCAAGCGTTCGGTAACGACCTGACGTTGCCGATACGGATCTCCGCCGCGATCGAATACCACTTGAATCGCGGACAGACCCTGGCTGGAGGTTGACCTCACGCTCTTGACATTCTCCGTACCGGCCAACAGGCCTTCCAGCGGCCG